>CAJUPY010000019.1:0-22340 GCA_910588035.1 uncultured Muribaculaceae bacterium
TCAAACCGTCTCGCGCTGTCATCATCGAAATCCGCCCACGATTGTGCCGGAGGCACAATAATCATCCTGAAACCCCCGGCAGCTTGCGCCGGGGGAGAGGACAGCTCACCCATGATGAGTCACGGAGTGACGATGTTGTGGTATCAGATGTGTCATATGGTAAAATACAGATTGAATTATTTTGCATACTCTACGCAAATAGCTAACTTTGCGAAATGAGTAAAGTTACGGCCTTATACCATGTGGTGTTTTGTACCAAAGCACGACAAATGACTATCCCTGACCAACACGCTGCAGACTTGTATCGCTTTCTATGGAAAGAAATCACTGACATGAATTGTGTCTTGAAGCGAATCGGAGGTATACAAAATCATGTCCACATGCTCATAGACTTGCATCCGTCGGTATCCCTATCATCACTGATGCAGCGGTTGAAAGGTCATTCAAGCGGCTGGATGCAGTCTGATTGCCGATTCGTGACTTTCAAGGGGTGGGCTTCGGGCTACTTCGCTTGTACAATCGCTCCTGAGCAGAAGTTAAATGTGATCAATTATATAAAACGTCAGAAAGAACATCATCTCGGTACGGCGTTTGACACAGAAGTCATCTCTTTGTATCGTTGTGCTGAAATAGACTATGACGACAGGGACATGCGATAATCTCACTTGACCTCATAACATCGTCACTCCGTGACTCATCAGGGGTGGGATCTCCTCTCCCCCGGCGCAAGCTGCCGGGGGTTTCAGGATGATTATTGTGCCTCCGGCACAATCGTGGGCGGCTTTCGATGATGACAGCGCGAGACGGCTTGATCAGGAGTGGATTTCGCAGAGAACGGACGTGGTAGGTGTGATCGGGTGTCGACGCTTAAGAGTGGCTTAGGTTTGCCAACCTGGTTCGGGAGTAACGATGTGAATCGTCTCACGGTGATTGCCGGCAAAAGTGTCGGAGACACGACAATTATGCTGAAACCCCCGGCAGCTTGCGCCGGGGGAGGCCGATAATAATATCAGGAGTCCCGAAGGGACGATGTCGTTGTGTAAGCGACTACTGCCAAAAAGGCAAATAAACCGATTAGTTTAATGACATAATGCTAATTCGTGATAAAAAATTACAATTTGCTTATAATTTTTTCGTTAAAAAGCTTGTGTAGTTAAAAAGTGTGATATATATTTGCGCAATATTTCCAATGGGATATAAAATTGACAAAAACAAATCGTTATTAACTTCTAAATTTTCCAGTATGAGAATTTCTACACCGACACTCGCCTTAGCCCTCGGCATTGCAATGAGCGCGACGGCACAGACACATGAGTATAAAGTTACTGAAAGTTTGCATCAGGGACTTGAAAAAACAAACCAGGTGACTTCACAAGCCAATCCATGGCTGAAGGCTGAAGCCAACCGCACCGGCATTCTTGATGAAATCAGAAACAACGGTAAAATCGCATCTGCAACGGCAACACCCAAAGATGTTCCTACCGGCAACTGGACAAGCCTCGGCGAAGGAACCTGGGTTGAAGGCCTTCTGTCTCAATACACTAACATCGACCGCGGACTGACATGGTCGGTCGAGATAGAGGAGAGCGATGAGACGCCGGGATATTACAGAATGTATCCTTATGCCGATGCAAGCAACCCCATCAGTGCCAATGTCATGAAAGGAAAGGTAGACGAAGAGACTGTGATATATCTTAATGCGACAGATATAGAAAAACCTTATATCGAAGGTCAGTTCACACCTTTCGGGATGAGAATCTACATGCACTTCGTCGCTGAAAACAAAGCACAAGGCGGTGATTATGCGACGTATAAAGATGGTATTTTCTCTTTCCCCGCCAATTCATTCGCTTATATGACACCCCAGGGTGACGGGTGGTATTACGCTAACCGTGATGGTGATTTCAAAATCGCCCTCCCCGGAGCAGTAGTCAGAGACTATACATTCTCGGCAACCGCGTCATGGTGTGCAAATGAATATGCCTTACTCTCATTTGAGCGTGGCGAAGATGTGGCCGATATCAAATATATGCTTCTCTCAAGTCCCGAATATGGCATGACTGATGCAAATGCCAAGGTCGTGGCACAGAACGGTAATAGTGTCGGAGCCGGCTACACATCACTGAGACTCAGCACCGAGGGTGCCGATCCCGGTGTCTGGACCGCACTTATCGTGGCTCTCAGCGAGGATGGTGACATCGTAGGCCAGACCGAGTGCCACTTCTTGATTCCTGCAGAAGAGGATCCTGAAAACTGGCAGGAACTTGGAACCGGAGTTTATTCAGAAAGCTATCTTTCAGGTCTGTTCAGCGACATAGATGTTGTCAATCTCGGTGTCAAAGTCGAGCAGAACGTGAATGAACCCGGACGTTATCGCATCGTCAACCCCTATGCTGAATATACCGAGGTTAAAAACGGCAATGTAGGTCACGAAGGTCACGACCACTACATCTACATCAACGCCACAGATCCTGTACGCGTCTATGTAGAGCCGAGCGTGCTTGGAGTCCAGGTCGCAGGCTTCGGAGAGGCATTCGGTTGGTCATGGGGTAGCCGCTATGTGATGCAGGGTCGTCCCGAGCGGGGTGATACCGATGAAGTTTACGGAACATTGGAAGGCGATGTTGTCACCGTTCCATATCTCATCTTGGGCATGTCAAACTACAACAGCGGCAAATTCCGTCAGCTCTCAAACGATGCTGTCTTCAAGGTCACAATTCCCGATCCGGCCGGCGTAGGTTCGATCGAGGCTGACGATGCCAACGCTCCTGTCGAGTATTTCAACCTTCAGGGTGTGCGCGTAGCAAATCCTGAGAACGGTCTGTTCATTCGCCGTCAGGGCAACAAAGCTGAAAAAGTTGTCATCAAATAAACGATTCAGTTAAATTTGCATAACATCAATGGTTTAAGGCCGCGCTGATGCGCGGCCTTTTTTGTGGTTCGTGAAAAATCAGTATCTTTACCGAAAAATAACAATACCGATCAGAGATGAAGAGATTATTTGCCATGCTTGCGCTTGCGACAGCGATTGCCGCCGCCGGCACTACAACAGCTCCACGCGAGATTGTCGCCACCGACGCCTATCGTTGGGTAGGCGACTCGGTCATTCAGGGTCAGTTCAAGGCCTATGCCGTCAGTGACACCGAAATCGTGTCTGACTACGAACCGCAGCCTCATTTTTTCATGCCGGTCGAGAAGCGGTGGACACTGAAGAATGACATCAGCCGTTATCCACGTCTGAAATCGTCAAACCGATTGCACAACGCTATCTACAACATGGGTCTCGACGAGATGATAAACGCTGTCGAACCCGACACCACACTGCGAACCGGCAAAGAGTGGGCCGGAGTGTGGACCCGCGATGTGAGCTATTCGATCATTCTGTCAATGGCCTATCTTCAGCCCGAGGCCTCGAAGATCTCGTTGATGAAGAAAGTGAACAGCAACGGCCGCATTGTTCAGGACACCGGGTCGGGCGGCGCATGGCCTGTCAGCTCCGACCGCATGGTCTGGGCTTTGGCTGCCTACGAGCTTTACAAGGTTACGGGCGACCGCGGTTGGCTGGAGTATATCTACCCGGTTATCCGCGACTCGTTTGCCGACGACGCTATGACAACGGCCGGCAGCGAGACCGGGCTTGTCAGAGGCGAGACCTCGTTCATTGACTGGAGGGAGCAGAGCTACCCAAAGTGGATGCAGACAGCCGACATCTATCAGAGCGAGGCCATGAACACATCGATAGTCCATGCCGCTGCGCTCGACATTCTCTCGAAAATAGCGGCCGAACTTGGAAACACGGCTGAGAGCAAGCAATTTGCAGAACGTGGCAAGGCTATATCCGATGCCGTCAACGAACGGTTGTGGATGCCCGACAAGGGATATTACGGCATGTATCTCTATGGGCGCGACAACCTGATTCTTAACCCGCGAGCCGAGACTCTCGGCGAGTCTCTTTCGGTGCTTTACGACATAGCTCCGGCGCAGCGCCAGCGCGAGATCACTGAAAATAACCCGGTAACGCCCTATGGCCCGGCTATTTTCTATCCCCAGATAAAAGACATGCCCGCTTACCACAACAACGCCCTGTGGCCTTTCGTGGCTTCATTCTGGACGTTGGCCAATGCAAAGGCCGGCAATGAGCAGGGCACGTTGCAAGGCATCGGGTCGGTTTTCCGTCCCGCCGCGTTGTTCGCGACAAACAAAGAGAATTTCAATCTTGACAACGGAGACATCGCGACCGAACTCAATTCGTCGAACATGCTGTGGTCATTGTCGGGAAATCTCGCTATCACGTGCCGCATTCTTTTCGGAATCCATTTCGAGGAAGATGGGCTGCTGTTCGCTCCATTCGTTCCCGAGACATTGGCCGACACCCGTGAGCTGACCGGTTTTCCGTATCGTGGCGCATCGCTCGACATCAAGGTCAGAGGCTACGGTGATAAAATCAAGTCGCTGACACTCAACGGCAAACCTCATGCTCCGTTCATAAAGGCCGACGAACTGAAAAAAGGTGGCAAGATCGACATTGTAATGGCCGACAACACGATCGAACCTCTCAAAGTCAATAACGTGAAGAACAAAAAGGCTCCGCTCACCCCGATTGCATGGATCGAGAACGGCAGATTGCGCTGGAATCCGATTGAATATATCGACCATTATGTTGTGGTTCGCGACGGCAAGCGCATCGCCGAGACCGACCGGACGGACTGGGAGATTGACAGCGACGGAGAGTATCAGGTGATTGGGGTTGACAGCGACGGAACCGAGTCATTCGCATCAGAACCGCGCAATACCTCGCCTGTGGTCACGGCCGAGATGCCTGATGAGAAAACCGAGATGAACTCGGCTGAAGTGAGCTATGAGCCGCGACGTCAGTTGGCAGGATTCAACGGAGGTTTTGCCGAACTTGACCACAAGACAGGGCCGGTGACGGTTCCGATCGAGGTGAAGGCTCCGGGACGCTACTCGATCTCGTTCATCTATGCCAACGGCAATGGTCCGGTCAACACAGAGAACAAGTGTGCCATCAGAACCGTGTCGGTTGACGGCAAACGCGCCGGGGTCATCGTGATGCCGACGCGCGGTGTGGGTAACTGGAATGACTGGGGCGAGACAAACAGGCTTCATGTCGATCTGCCGGCCGGCCGACACACTGTCACGGTCAGCTATGAGCCTGAAAATGAGAATATGAACCTGTCGACCAACCACGCGCTCATCGACCGCATGGAGGTTGTCAGACTTTCCGATTGATCGTCATGCGCTATTTCATTTCAGCCGGTGAGGCGTCGGGCGACCTGCATGCTTCTTGTCTGATCAGGTCTCTGCGTCAGCACGACACTGACGCGTCTTTCACATTTCTCGGCGGCGACCTGATGGCCGCAGAGGCCGGCACGGAGCCTGTAGTCCACTACCGCGACATGGCGTTCATGGGGTTTGTCGACGTTGTTCTCAACCTGCGCAAGGTGCTCGGTAATCTCGCTGCGGCCAAAAAAGCATTGAGAGACTCCGGAGCCGATTGTCTGATTCTGGTCGATTATCCGTCGTTCAATCTCAAATTGGCTGAATACGCAGTCTCGAAACTGAAAATTCCGGTCTACTACTACATTTCGCCAAAAGTATGGGCATGGAAAGAATACAGGGTGAAATCAATCAGGCGGTTGGTGAGACGCATGTTCTCGATACTCCCGTTTGAAGTCGATTTCTACCGTCGCCACAACTATGAGATCAGTTATGTCGGCAATCCGTCGGTCAATGAGGTTGACGCAAAACTTGCCGCGTTGCCCGGGCGTGTACAATTTCTTGCAGACAACGGCCTTGACAGCCGCCCCGTGATCGCACTGCTGCCGGGTAGCCGTGTGTCGGAAATAAAGACAAACCTGAAACTTATGGTTGAGGCCGCATCGCGGTTTGAACGATTCCAACCTGTCATTGCGGCAGCCCCGGGAGTTGATAAGTCGGTCTATGACACAGTCGCCCCGGGAGTGAAACGCGTTGCCGGACAGACATTCGAGCTTGTCGCCATGGCAGATGCGGCATTGGTGACAAGCGGAACAGCAACGCTCGAGACCGCTCTGATCGGCACACCGCAGGTCGTGGCCTACCGGGCAGTCGGTTCCCGTCTTGTCTACAATCTGTTCAAACACATTCTGAAGGTGAGGTTCGTTTCCTTGCCAAACCTGATCATGGACCGAGAGATCGTGACCGAGCTGTTGCTGCATCAATGCACGGCCGACAATCTTGCCGGACGGTTGGCCGCGATTGTCGGTGGAGGATCACAGCGGCCGCAGATGCTTGATGATTACCGCCGGCTGCGTGAACGACTTGGCACCGGTGATGCGGCCGACACTGCTGCCGCTGAAATTGTGGCCGATCTGAGAACCCTGAACTGAAAAGAAACCCACCCGACTCTACAGAGTGGGGTGGGGTAATTGGAGAAAGGGAATGATCGATAGAACTTCCCTTTACAAGTGCCGGGTATGCTATAGACACCGGAATTTACAAGCGGTGTCTCTAAAAATCATTACAATTCGACAACGAGTGCAAATTAATAAAGGGTTAGTAGCAATGTTCTACGGTGCAAAATTATTCAAATTTTTTAATATGAGCTAATAATTCAAAATAAAAACGCCTAATAATAAGTTAATATATGTCAAAATATATTAATATTGGGTGTTTGGGCCATAAATCTGTCCTTTTGGTCGACAGTGATATGTGTGTCAGGTTATGATTTAAAACGAGAAAGGCTGTCTCACGACAGCCTTATTTCGTTAATAAACCAATCATTATCACATTTCTGTCATTATAACATCTGTTGGTGTTGATTGGTTCATTATATGCGGAATTTTTTTTCAGAAAACAGCGACGACGCCTCCCGAAGGTTGAATTGTCAGTCTGATCATGTTGTCTTTTCCGGGTTTGGGCTTGCTTACAACGGGGGTGAAATCGTCGGCTGAATAAACATGGGTTACCCCCTGTTTTGTCTCTTTTCTGATTGTTTTTTTCGCCTCTGGAGTAAAGGTGTCGGCATAAAGAGTCACTTCTCCGTTGAATTTTTCAGGCAATTGAACGAATGTCTCTACAGGCTTGTCGGTCGCGTTGACCCCGGCAACATACCAGCGTTCGCCGGCACGGCGCGCAATGACTGCGTATTGACCGGGGCAGCCGTCGACATAGCGTGTCTCGTTCCATGTGGTCGGCACATTTTTCAGATAGTCGATGCAGACCTCGGGTGCATCGGTGAGATTGTTTGGCGCGAGGGCGAAATTCTGAATCGGATTCTGATAGAGAACAGTTGTCGCGAGTTGGAAGACATCGCCTGTGCGTCGTGTTGTGCCTCCGTCATTTCCACGGTTCAGGCGGCGGTTCATGAACGATCCGCCATACTCCATGCAACCGACGGTGTTTCTTATGAATGGGTGGGTGGTCGCGTTGACAGCTTCCTCGTCACAGAAGTGTTGCTGGAAAATCAGGTTCTCAGAGGCAAGGACGGCTTCGCTTCCTACGTAGTTGGGATACATTCTCTCCCAGCCGCGCGGAAGGGTGCAACCGTGGAAAATCACCGTCAGTCCGTAGTCGTTGGCATCGGAGAGAATCGCCTCATAGATTCTCATCGTCTCCTGTTTGTCGCCACCGAAGAAGTCTACCTTGATTCCTTTAGCACCGTTGTCGCGTAGCCATTTCATTTCTTTTTTCCGCAGAATCGGGTCACACATGATGTTGGTCGGTGTCTGCACGATGTCATTCCACCAGCCGCTCGAACTGTACCAGATGAAAGGGTTGACACCACGGCTTACGGCGTAGTTCATCAGTTCCGCGGTCTTTTCGCGTCCGGGATTCTTGTCCCAGTTGGCGTCTATGAGCGAATACTCATAGCCCATGTCGGCCGCGAAGTCAATGAATGTCTTCAGGTCGGCGTAGTTGCTGCTCGGATCCTGCCAGAGAATCCATGCCCATGTGCTTCGGCCCGGTTTGTAGTCGACCGAGGGTTCGAAGCGAGGTTCGACATAATTCCATGTAACTGTTGTCTCGACGATCGGCTTCAGCGACGTTCCGACAGTGACGGTGCGCCACGGAGTCGAGCCGGGAAGAGCGAAGGCCGGTTCCACAGTGCCGTTGCCGTTGTTTTCTTCGGGCATCGGAAACTCTATCTCATATCCACTGCCGTTGAAATCGCCCAGACGTGAGGCGCAGTAGCGGCTGTCGACACCGGTCTCGCTGACGAGCACCCAGAGACTGTCGGGTTCGACATTGAAAAGCGCGGGAAAGGTGTAGCCGTGGCCATACTGTGATTTCTCGTCCAACGGACGACCGAGGCGGTATTCTTCTTCATAGCTCGGTTTCGAGCGTTTCCATCCGATCATCGCGTCACTCTGCGGAGTCAGATAGGAGAGTGTCCCGGCGGGAAACCGGAATGACGATTTCTCGTCGAGAATGCGAATTGCGGCCCGTTTGTCAATGACGGGGATATTGTAGCGGTAGGCCACGTCATTTGCCGAAATCATGAATTCGACCGTCATTTCCTGACCTTTTTGGTTTTTGAACGTGCAGTCGAGCCGGGTGGCGTCGACTTTGACGGGGTCTTCATGTTTGGTGCGTGTGACGGTGTAGGTATCATTGTAGGGCGCAGTCTCGCTTCTGACCAGAGTCAGCCCGGAGGTGAAATCGGCGATGTCGCTGTTGAAACCGAGAGGCGAGGGGAGCAGAACCTGTTTGCCGAGGTAGCTGACAGAGTATGTCGCGCCCCCTGTCTGACCGGTACAACCGACGGTGACCGAAAGATCGCCAAACGACGCCGTGACCGCGTCATCGGCATTTGCCGGCGCGGTCACGGTTGCTGCCATGGCCATGAGCCATGCGATTGATTTGATATTCATTCTGTTTCTTTTAGAAAAGGTCGCGTGTGACAATGTCGTCGCCCCAGTGGTGATCTTTCGGGAACGGTTTGCCACCCCATGCTTTCTGTGAGGTCCACGGGAGGGCGGCGTCTGTCCAGAACGGGTGGTTGGCCGGCAGACCGAGCGGCAGGAACGACAGCGAGGTCATGTAGAGCGAGCCGTTGTTGGTATACCAGTCGGCGACGTTGGGCTGGCGTCCGGCGAAACCTATAGTGAGAAATCCTTTCTCGTTGAAATTCTCTTTTCCGTCAAACATGTTGTGCATTACAGCTGTAAGAGCACCGCGCACCTGGCCGTTGGTCAGGCCCTCGGGCAGTTTCTCGTACCATGCCATCAGAGCCAACGGCTGCATTGTCGCCATGCGGTAGGGAATCGAGCGTCCGAAAACCGGGAATGTGCCTTCGGGCGAGATGAGACGTTCGAGCACGATGCTGAATTTGCGGGCGCGTTTGAGAGCGCGGTCATAATATTTTCCGTAGTGAATGCGTGTGTATCGGCCCGCGTCTTTCATGTTCTGCAGGGTCTCGAGATACATCGGGTGGAAGACATAGCTGCTGTAGTAGTCGAAGGCGAACGACGGTCCGTCGGCATACCAGCCATCGCCGGTGTACCACTCCTCGACTTTGCGGATTGCCGAGTTCACACGATATTCGTCACATTCGGCTCCTGCTTTAGCCAGGAAGCTCTCGATTGTCGATGAGAAGAGAAGCCAGTTGGTGTAGGGGGGATCTACGCGGCGCAGCTGGCTGAACTCCTCGATATAGCGTTTCTTGGTTGTCTCGTCGAGCGGAACCCAGAGAGCGTCGTAGGCGCGTATGAACGATTCGGCAACGTAGGCGGCGTCGACAAGTGCCTGGCCGTGGCCACGCCACAGCAGGTAGTCGGGACTTTGCGGGTCAACGGCATGGACATAGCTTTTGAGGGCCCATTCGCGCAGTTGTTTGCGCTGGCGGCCTTCGGCGGTGTCATCGTCGGGGAGCGAGAGCCACGGTGCGATGCCGGCCATGAGACGTCCGAAACACTCCATGTAGGTCACGCCTTTGTTGCGGCCGTCCCAGTTGGGGCTGACCTCGACGAGCATGTTTTTCTGGAGGTTGCCTTCGGCCATGTTGCTGAGCACCGGGGCAGCGATAGAGTAGGCCAGATCGGTCCAGTACTTACGGTCGTTGTCTCCCTCTTTCTCAAGAAAACGGACATATTCGCAGGCGGCGAGCAGAAATGCGCCTGTTCCGAAGTTTGATGTCGACTTGACATTGACGACCTGACCCGGGATAGCCTTTTCGCCGATAGGCTGAACATAGCCTACCGATCCGTCTTTCTGCACCGCTTTCTTGGCAAGATAGTTCCAGCCTTTGAGCGCGGCGTCGAGATATTTCTGATCTTTCAGGTAGCCGTTGTTGACACCCCAGAGCAGACCGTAGGTGAAAAATGCCGTTCCGCTGGTCTCGTAGCCGGGAGCATGCTCGGGGTCGAGCATCGAGCGTGTCCAGTGGCCTTCGGGCTGCTGGCATGCGACTACGGCGTCGGCAAGTCTGACATATTTGTCTTCGAAAAATTTGCGGTGTTTGTAGTCGGCGGGCAGGTCTTTGAGCACTTTTGCAAGCCCGGCGAGAACCCAGCCGTCGCCGCGTGCCCAGAAGTCTTTCTTGCCGTTGACACTCTTATGTTTGGGATAGACATATTTCGCATCGCGGTAGTAGAGACCGGTCTCCGGGTCGAGCATGATGCTGTCGCTGACAAGTACATATTCATAGAGCTTGTCGAGATATTTCTGGTTGCCGGTGATCTTGTGCATCTTGGTCATGACAGGCATGACCATGTAGAGGCCGTCGGCCCACCACCAGTAGTCGTTCTGAGGGGTCGACATCTCATATTCCATGACCTCTTTGGCTCGGCGTATGCGGCGGTCGTCGGGAAGAAGCGTGTAGAGGTCGGCATAGGTCTGGAAACAGATCTGCCAGTCGCCGAACAAGACGTGATCGTCTGTCTCGCCGTAGTTGTACTTCCACTTCGAGCGGTCTGTTCCTTTGGCGCCTTTCCACTGGTTGTGTTCGGCCCATTTTTCTGAATATTCGCGCCATTTCTCGTTGCCGGTCAGGAAGTATGCCTCCATGTTGCCGGTGTGGTAGGCCGCCGGATCCCAGAACGAGCGGGTCTCAGGCTGATTGTTTGCCTGCCAATGGTCATTGACTTTCGTTATCAGGTCACGCACGGCCTTCGATTCTTTTGTCGGCGCCGCTTCAAGCGAGACCGGCATCATGACCGCGGTGATTGCTAAAAGTGAAATGATTGTTTGTTTCATGATAGGTTTATGTTATTGTTTGTTTGTGTCGTAGGGCGATTCGATGAACGGGGTGCCGTTTTCATCAAATCTGACCGGAAGCCAGAGGTGGCGCGAGTCGGCGAGATTCTTCGGATTCCAGATGTCGGCCATGAATGTGTAGTTTCCGTCGAGATTCATGACATAGGTGCTCTGGCCGAGATAGGTCAGTTCTGATTTCTCGCCGCGGCACGGGTTGGGCAGCTGTTCCCACGGACCGAATATCGAGTCGGCGCGCATCAGACGGGCCTCGTTGGGTGCCCAGCCTGTGCAGCCCGAGGTTATCATCCAATATGTTCCGTCGTGTTTGAACATTGCCGGAGCCTCGTTGTGGCCACCCGGAAACAGTCTGACATAGCGGCCGGTGTGGTTGGTGTATGTAGAGTCGAGTTCCGCAATGTGAAGCGTGAGGTTTTCTTCCGATGAGTAGACATGATATGCCTTTCCGTCGTCATCGACGAAAATCGTCATGTCGCGCGACATCTGGCCGTCTTCAAGATCGCGTCCGGTCATCATGCCCATTTCGACGGCATTACGCCAGTCGGGAGTCCACCAATCGAGGTCGGGCCAGTCGAGTTCGAGGTTGTCGGGGTCGATGTTCATAGGGGCCACGCCCTGATTGACTCTTGCCGAGCGTATCAGCTCAAACGGGCCGAGCGGATTGTCGGCGGTCGCCACGGCGGCATGTGCCGCACCGTAACCCAGCCCTTTCAGTTCGTGGTGGAACCACATCACATATTTTCCTGTAGCGGGACAGAACACCACCTTCGGACGCTCGACTATGCAGCCTTTTTCAAGCAGATCGCCCTCGGTTTCGTTTGTGGGCAGGACGATGCCGCGGTTTTTCCAGTTTCTGAGGTCGGTCGAGGTGTAGCAGGCTACGCCGAGCTGTCGGTTGCCGGGTGTGGAATCGGGACGGTTTTCACCATACCAGTAATATGTTCCGTCTTTTTCCATTATCATTCCGCCATGGGCATTGATGTGGTTTCCTTCATCGTCGGCGAATGTCTCTCCCTTGATCAATGGCATTGTGGCGGTTTCCTTTACACCGCATGCTGATGTCATCAAGGCGATGAGGCAGAGTGTGATGATCGGTTTGATATTCATTGCTTTATTCAGTCTTTTATTGATGATCCATGTCTGGTAGCATATTCGGTGGCCGTCATGCCGTATGCCTTTTTGAACGCTTTGGCAAACGAGGAGTGGCTGCCGAATCCGCATTGTTCGGCGATGTCGGTGATAGTCAAAGACTTATCCCCCCCTATGAGCATTTCTGCCGCTCTTGAGAGCCTTATGTGGCGAATGTATTCGTTTGTAGAGACGCCGAGAATGGCGTTGATCTTGCGGTAGAGAGTCGAACTGCTCATGCACATTTTGTCGGCAATGAAGGGCACACTCAGATCTTCGCGTGAGATGTTCTCGTTGATGATAGCGATTATGTTGTCCATGAAACGGCGGTCGAGTTCAGAGAGTCCGTTTTCAACTTCCTTGTGCGTCTCAGCCGGAGTTTCAGCCCGAGGCTGCTCAGCCGGAGACTGAGGTGCGGTGTTCGACATGAAGTGGGCTGCTACCTGCCGGCGTATGCGCAGAATCGAGTATATGCGGCTTCTGAGCAGTTTCGCGCTGAACGGTTTGGTCAGATATGAGTCGGCTCCGGCGTCATATCCTTCCTCGCGGTCGGGCAGAGAGTCTTTTGCTGTCAGCAGAATTATCGGAATGTGGCTTGACATGATGTTTTCTTTTATCGTGCGGCACATTGTTATACCGTCCATTTCGGGCATCATGATGTCGCTGACAATGATGTCGGGGTGATGTTCCTGCACCATGTTCAGGCCTTCGATGCCGTTTCGGGCATCAATGGTGTCAAATTCGTCTGACAGTGCCTGCATGATGTATTCTCTGATGTCGTCGTTGTCTTCGACAACAAGAATCTTCAGGCGGCCGGGCGATTCGGGTGCCTCTTCGGCCCCGTTGTCATGTTCGTCGGTTTTTTTGTTCTCTTCCGTGCCGTGGAGGGCGTCGGGATAGATGTTGTCTGTCAGCAAGGAAATGGAGAATACAGTTCCCGCTCCCTGACGTGAATCAACCGAGATTTCAGCCTGATGAATGTCGGCGAGGCTCTTGACCAGGGCGAGACCGATGCCGGTGCCCGATGCCTGATGCTCGCCGCGCACCTGATAATAGCGTTCGAAAATGTGTTCGAGGCCCTCTTTCGAAATTCCATAGCCGGTATCGGCAACGCTGATGACCGTGCGGTTGATTCCGTCGTGTGACTCATTGCGGCATGTCAGTGTGATAGAGCCTTTCGGAGTGTATTTGACTGCATTGCTCAACAGATTGTTTAGAATTGTCGTCAGCATGTCTGAGTCAAACCACATCGGAGACATCGTCGGGTCAATGTCTATTCTGAACTCGACGTCGGGGTTGCGGTTCAATTCTTTGTATCGTAGACCTATTTCCCTGACCAGATTGCCGAGATTGCCTTGTTTGACAATCAGACGGCGGTTTTGAGTCTCTGTCTTTCGGAAATCGAGAATTCCGTTGATCAGATTCAGCAATGTCATCGAGCTGTCGCGTATGGTCTGTAGTTTGAAGGCATATTTCGACGGAATGCCCGGATCGCTGACAAGATCTTCAAGCGGACCCATGATCAGAGTGAGCGGAGTGCGCAGCTCATGGGTGATGTTTGTGTAGAACCGCAGGCGTTCCTCATTGAGGTTCTGACGGTTGCGGTTGTTCTCAATCTCGCTGTCGAGCCGCTGCTTAAGATCGACGCGGTGTTTGTAATATAACATTATTCTGACCAGGATACCTGCCGCCGCAAGAATATAGATCATCTTGGCCCACCATGTCAGCCACAGTTGTGGCTTGACTGAAATGGCGAGTATGGTCTCCGGCTCGCTCCATTCTTTTCCTTTAAGGCGTTGTCTCACCTGAAATTCATAGTTTCCGGCCGGAATGTTCCGGAACATGGCGGTGTTGCCTCCCTGGGCCTCGATCCAGACATCTCCAAGTCCTTTGAGACGGTAGGCGATGTCGGTGCGAAGTCCGGTCGCGGGGTCAAGAATGTTGAATGTTATGGTAAACGTGTTGTATTCGGGTTTCAGCATGACCTCGCCCGACGCGACATTGAGCGAGATGTCTTTCTGGTTTCCGGTCTCGTCGGTCTCGTAGACGGTGAAGTCGGTCACGACAACAGGTTTTGAGGGAATGGGCGCGGCCAGCGAGCCGGGATTGATCGAGAACACGCCGCATCCCGAAGCGAAATAGACGGTTCCGGTTGTGTCGACCATCGACGCATTCTCGTGAAATGAATTGAACGGGAAATCCTGCGGGTCTTCATAGAGAGTCAGGTTCATTGTCTTGCCGTCGAGTTTGAGAATACCTTTTGTCGAACTTAGCCAGATGTCGTTGAAACGGTCTTCCTCAATGGCCTTGATGTGGGTAAGGTTGCGTGACGTGAGTTCGGGAACGGTCATGAACTTGTCTATGTCGTCTCGATTGAAGATCGCGACACCGTTGCGGGTGGCCACCCATAGACGTTGGCTTGAATCGAATTTCAGTGCGTTGATCGCGTTTGACGGAAATTCGTTGGCGACGCTATGGTGAGCGATGACCGACATGTCGGGGGCGAAGACAGTGATGCCTTTGCCGAATGTGCCGACCCATAGACGTCCTTTTCTGTCGCGCACGATGCCGGTGATGATTCGGTCCACGAGGCTGGCGTTGACCTCCTCGACGGGAATGGTCGTGTGACCGTCGCTTCTGAAAAGCCCTGATTGCGTGCCGATCAGCATTGTGCCGTCTTCCTCCTCGAAAAATGACCTGACGTCGTGAGCAGGCATGGTCAACCGGGTTAGCTGTCTGTTTTTGTCGAGGGTCATTGCTCCGCATTCGCTGGTGCCGATCCACAGACGTCCGGCTTTGTCTTTTAAAAGCGATTTCACGATCGGCCTGATGTTGACTCCCGTGGACGGGAGTTCGACAGAGGTGAACCGGTTGCCGTCGACCTTGACAATCTCGCTGTCTCCGCCGAGCCAGAGGGTGCCGTCTTTGTCGGCGAAACAGCTCCAGACCGGTTTGTAGATGAACGGACCCGGTGTCTGGGTGATGTAGTCGAGCTGGGCGAACAGCGGTTCGATGTGGCTGACCAGATTGACCCCCGACCGGTAGTTGCCGATCCAGATGTTGCCGAAAGAGTCTTGGGTTATACATCTTATATTGGCACTTGAGGTACCCTCCCTCATTCCGTTGACCGGCATCGAGGTGAATTTGGCGTGGCTGATGTCGGCGTAGACATATGACCGGGTGTCGAGAATGCTGACTCCTCCCTGGTCGGTCGCGAACCAGATCTCTCCGTTGTCGAGGGCGCAGATGCCACGCACTCGTCCTGCCCCGATCGAATTGGCGTTGCCTTCATCGTGGACAAACGGAGTGATTGTCGCTGTCGACGGATTGAACAGCGCGGCTCCATGGTCGGTTCCGATCCAGATGTTGCCGCTGCGGTCGGCTGTTATCGTGAAAACGCTGTTGCCGGGCAGGCCGTTTGATTTGTCGAAATTTGTAAAACTGTGCGAGAGAGTGTCAACCACACTGAATCCGTTTTTCGTGTGGCCGATGAACAACTCTCCGTTTTTGCCCTCGGTGACACACCACGATCCGTTTGGAAGACCGTTGATGGTCGAGTGGTCGTAGGTCTTGATCTCTCCCGTCAACGGGTCAAGCAGCTGAAGACCGTAGTGGTAGTTTGACAGCCACAGTCCGCCCCCTGAGGCGGGTGTGATCGAGGTCACCTCATTGCTGAGATCCTCGATGTCGAGTTTGCTGATGAGTCCTGTCTTGTGGTCGAAGACACACATGCCGTCGCGCTGTGTGGCAATCCAGAGCGAGTCGGGATATTGGCTACTGTAGGCTATCGAGTTGAACTCATTGGCGGTCAGACCTGAGTTGGCGCGTGTGTAACCTTTGAAGCGTTGGCCGTCGAAACGGTTCAGTCCGTCTTCGGTCGCGATCCAGACATAACCGCGGCCGTCTTGCGCTATCGACGTCGTCAATCCGTTGGTGAGACCTGACGATCCGTCAAAAGACATTACGGTCGTTTCTGCCCGGCCGGTCGCAAGGCAGAGTAAAGTGGCAAAAAGTGCCGTGATATGTGTCGAAGAGAATAGTTTCATGGCGTTTGTGACTTCACATTGCAAATATAATCAATCATTTCGACAGTAGGTTGTCAAAATATTCACTAATTGTGTCTGAATCATTCATGTTTGGTACTTGAATTATTTTGCCAAAAAAATGAAAGATTCCGACAGGTACGATAATGTTAAAGAACGTAATTTTGCCACCGAAAGAAAACACAGGGAAACAACGAGAAGGAAAGTAAGATTGGTTAGTATTTTTAATATGGTATGATTAAAAGATAAAGATTATTGTCGGAGGTTTGCTTTAAATTGAACACATGAAAACCAATTCTATAATAAACCAATGAAAAAACTAAAACAACTCCTGTGGCTCTTCTGCTTCATTATCGGAACAGCGAGCCTGAGCGCCCAACAGCAGTACACGCTCAAGGGCGAGGTTCTCGACCAGATCGGAGAACCGCTGACCGGAGTCTCGGTCATTGTTAAAGGCACCACCCTCGGTGTCACGACAGACATCGACGGCAACTTCGCCATTAAAGTGAAGAACGGCGACCTTGTCCAATTCTCTTACATCGGCTGCAAACCCCAGGAAGTGAAGGTCACCGGCCAGAACGACATCAAGATCACGATGGAAGACGACAGTGAGGTTCTCGACGAAGTCGTGGTTATCGGTTATGGTTCGATGCGCAAGAAAGACTTGACCGGATCGGTTGTCCAGATCAACCCCGACAAGATCGCAGACCAGAACCCCGGATCTGTTCAGGACGTTCTCCGCGGTGTCCCCGGTCTCCAGATCGGTTATGACGCATCGGCAAAAGGTGCCGGAGCTTCGATCCGTCTCCGCGGTCAGAACTCACTCGGAACCAACGCTTCTCCGATGATCGTTCTCGACGGCATGGCTTTCTATGGCGAGCTTTCCGAGATCAACCCCGACGACATCGCACAGATCGACGTGCTCAAAGACGCTTCTTCGACCGCTATCTATGGTGCGCAGGCTGCTGCGGGTGTGATCATCATCACAACCAAGAAAGGTAAAGACGGCAAACCGACCATCACACTCAACGCAAACCTTGGTGTGTCGTCGAAGTCTGCCTATGTCGACTTCTATCGCGACGCCGCCACCTACGACCGTTTCCGCGAAGATTGGTACAAGGCCAACTATTCCTATGGTCAGGGTGCCGACGGTCTCTACGGATATTATAACGCTGTCGACAAAAACGGCAACGCGCTCTATCCCCAGGGCTATTTCGACAGCCCCCGCAACATGACCGACGCACAGCGTCAGGCCTGGGCTTCAAACATCGGTGTCCAGGGTGTAGGTCTCGCTGATGGTGAAGAATACCTGTCGCTCTACGCCCGTCGCCTCGGCATGAGCAACTCATATAACGTGATGCAGAACTATCTCGACGGAAAAACCGTCGACTGGTATGACGCTACGTTCCGCACCGGAATCAAACAAGACTACAACGCCTCGATCTCAGGTGCCACCGAGCGTGTCAACTACTACATGTCGGTCGGTTACCTCAACAACGAGGGTGCTGTTCAGGGTAACGAGTACAAAGCATTCCGCGCCAACCTCAAACTCAACACCAAAGTCACCAAGTGGTTGGAATTCGGTGTCAACGCCAACTTCCAGGACCGCACCGACGGCGACATTCAGGTTGACCTCAATCCTCAGTACTGGTACAACAACATGCTCCGCAACTCGCTCTACGCCTCGATGTATGACGCCGACGGCAACTACGAGCAATATCCGATGGGCGGTCGCGTGACCAAGGGTGGTTACAACTACTACTTCGACCGTCAGTACTACGACCTCGACAAGGGATACACAACCTTGAACACGATCTTCAACGTCAAGGTCACCCTTCCTTTCGGTTTCACCTATCAGTTCAACATCGCTCCCCGCTACCAGTGGTTCCACGACCGTTACTGGATGAAGGCTTCTCTTCCCGATGCTTCTGCTTCGAGCCGTGGTGTCAACCGCGAGACCGAG
Organism: uncultured Muribaculaceae bacterium; assembly: GCA_910588035.1. Taxonomy (GTDB): domain Bacteria; phylum Bacteroidota; class Bacteroidia; order Bacteroidales; family Muribaculaceae; genus CAJUPY01. The sequence continues at coordinate 18,349 of CAJUPY010000019.1, forward strand.
AAGAGATTTGAATGGAACCTCAACAACACCATCACCTGGGACCGCACCTTCAACGACGTTCACCGCTTCACTGTCACTCTTGTTCAGGAGGCAGAGGAACACAAGTTCTGGAAAGACCGTCTCGAGGCTCGTAACATCACCCCGACCGACGCTCTCGGTTCTCACTACACCGAAGGCGCAAACAAAGAGCAGTCTAAATTCTACTCTACCGACACCCACTACACAGCAGCCTCTTATCTCGGCCGTCTCTTCTACAGCTACGACAACAAATACATGATCACCGGTTCTTTCCGCCGCGACGGTTACTCAGGCTTCGGCCGCAACAACATCTGGGGTAACTTCGGTGCTGTCGGTCTCGGCTGGAACTTCTCTGACGAGAAATTCATGGAGAGCACACGCTCATGGCTCGAAAACGCCAAGCTCCGCCTCTCATGGGGTTCAAACGGTAACCGCGAGTTCGGTGATGTCTACAAGACTCTCGCCAACCTCAAGGTAGACAACAAGATGGTTTACTACGGAAACGACGGTCAGCCCGTCATCGTCAACGGTCTTCGCATGGACCGCCTCGGAGCTCCCGACCTGCAGTGGGAACGCACCGAGTCTTGGAACGTCGGTCTCGACTTCAGCGTGCTCAACCGTCGCCTGAGCGGTTCTATCGACTGGTATATCAAGAACACCAAAGACATGATCATGTCTCAGCGTCTGCCCGAGTTCTCTGGCTTCACCTCGATCGCCGCAAACCTCGGTGAGGTACAGAACTCAGGTTTTGAAATCACCCTCAACTCGATTAACATCGACACCAAGAACTTCCAGTGGACAACCTCGGCAGGCTTCTCGCTCAACAAGAGCAAGATCAAACACCTCTACTACACCTATGACGAAGACGGTAACGAGTTGAGCGATACCTCTAACGGATGGTACATCAACAAACCGATCAACGAGATCTGGGACTATGAGACAGACGGCGTATGGCGCAACACCCCCGAGGATATCGCCGCTGCCAAACTCGTCGGTCAGAAACCTGGTGACCCCAAAGTCATCAACCACTACACCGAAGATGACAAGATTCTCGCCGACGGAACACGCGTCCCCGTCTACAACGACAAAGACAAAGTCTATCTCGGAACCAAAACTCCTCCGATCTACTGGACTCTCCGCAACGACTTCACCCTCTTCCAGGATTTCTCGATCGGTGTGTCTCTCTACAGCTACATGGGCCACAAGAGCTCTGAAGGCTACTGGCTCAACCAGTACAACGGCGGTTCGGTCATGACCAACGCCAACAACGTTCAGCAACACAACTACTGGACTCCCGACGGCAAGCACACCAACGACTATTGCCGCCTTGAGGCACAGGGTCCGGAAGGTCTCTCAGGTGGTGTCAACAAGATCTATAACCGCAACTTCGTGCGTCTCGACAACATCACTCTCGGCTACACTCTGCCCCGCAAGCTCACAAGCCGCTGGCAGATCGAGAGAGTGCACGTGACAGCCGGTTGCAACAACGTCTGCACGATCTCGGGCTGGAAATATGGTGACCCCGAAACAGGTGGTCTCGCCAACCGCACATTCAACTTCGGTCTGACATTAACTCTCTAATCAACGATCCTTAAACAATACAACAATGAAATCTATCAATCGCAACATATTCAAGTGTCTGGCCGGAGTGGCAGCAGCTGCCGCATTGACCGGATGCTCCGACAACTTCCTTGAGCAGGATCCGCTGTCGTTCTACGAGCCCTCGAAAACCTACTCGACCGAGGCCGGTCTCCAGTCGGCTCTCGCACAGTGTGACCGCCACTACAAAGACATGTTGATGGACGGTAACGGAAACGTGCTCCCGATCGCCTCTGTCTACTTCATGTCTGACATGGGTCTCTATGCCAAGACCGACGCCGGTGGCGGCATCATGGACGACTTCGCCAGCAAGATCACCCCGACAAGAGGTATGGCCGGCGGCGGTGACTCAAACGCAATGTCTCGTTTCTACTCAGAGTCTTGCAACGGCATCAAGCTTGCCAACACCGTGTTGACCTATGTCGACGATGTCAAAGGTCTCGACGACAAGACACGCGACGCCTATAAAGGCCGTGCTTATTTCCACCGTGCATACAAATACTACCACATGGTGCTCCTCTTCGGTGACATTCCCTTGATCACCAAGATCGTGCAGAAACCGAAACAAGACTACAAGTCGACCTCTAAAGAGGCTATCTTCCAGATGCTTGTCCATGATCTCGAGTTTGCTGTGAAACATGTTCCGCCGCAAAAAGAGATGAGCTACAAAGGTGCCGTCAACCAGGAAGCCTGCATGCAGCTGCTCATCAAGTGCTACCTCGCTGTAGGCGAATTCGCCAAAGCTGAGGCTATGGCAACCGACCTGATCGACAACCACGGTCTGAAACTGATGGAAGCTCCTTTCGGAACCAATGTCCCCTCGGGTAACCCCAAGACCTGGGAAGTGAAACGCAACGTGATGTGGGATCTCCACCGCGGAGAGAACATCGTTCACTCGGCCAACACCGAGACAATCCTTCCGATTCTCAACTACCACGACGAGAACTTCACACAGTATCTGACAATGCGTGCTCTCGGTGTACACTGGTCAAACGGTGACATCATCGATCCCGACGGTGTCGAACATCCGGCCTACAACTGGGCACGCAGCGACAAGAACAACTACAATGAGGAACTTGACTGGCTGCGAGTGCTCGGCCGAGGCATCGGTTGCTTCCGCACATCGTGGTGGTTCAACAAAGGCATGTGGTATTACGATGGCGAACTCGACACCCAGGACCTCCGCCACAACCGTGAGGTGGGCAACTGGGTTGAGATGGAAGACATCAAATACAACGACAAGAAATCAAAATACTACGGACAGCACATGCGCCTCTACAGCGACAACGGTACTCTGCTGTGCAAAGACACGATACGCTCGTGGTATCCTATCCCCTTGTTCAAAATGTATATTCTCGACGAGAGCGCGGAGAAGAACCAGGGTGCCAACCAGTTCAACGGCGCGACCAAAGGCGACAAGTGTTCTAACGGTAACATGTACCTCTTCCGTCTGGCCGAGACCTATCTGCTCCGTGCCGAGGCACGCTTCTATCAGGGCAAGGCCGGTGATGCTGCCAAAGACGTCAACGTCGTTCGCAAACGTGCCAACGCAAAGAAAATGTTCACGACCGTCACTATCGGTGACATCTGCGACGAGCGTGGCCGCGAGCTTTACATGGAAGAGTGGCGCCAGCCCGAGCTGACCCGCATCTCCTGGGCTCTCGCACGCAGCGGTAAGCCCGACGAACGCGGTCAGGTCTACGACATCAAGACTTGGGACAAACAGAGCGGCACAGACGCTGCCGGCGGTTCATACTGGTATCAGCGTTGCCTCCGCTACAACATCTTCAACAAAGGTCAGATCACATCTAAGGTCAACCTCAACTACCGTGTTGACAAACGCAACCTTTTCTGGCCGGTTCCCAACTCTGTCATCACCGCCAACATCGAGGGCCAGCTCCGCCAGAACTACGGCTACGACGGCTACGATGACTCTGTCGAGATGTTCACCAACTGGGAAGATGCTGTCGCTGACGAATAATCGTCGCTTCATCTGAATCAGACAATCATCGCCCCCGCGCTGAGCTTTCGGCGCGGGGGCTTTTCGGTTGAGGTCGCAAGCTATGTCGGTTTGTGTGATAAATCGGGCAATCTCGTTTGAAACATCGCTCCAAATGGTTATCTTTGTAACTGGGATTATGCTGATTTAATCGGCGTCCTCCAACGGACGCGCTTTTGGACAGTGCGGTTGTCCGGGCACACCTGCGGTGTACCCGGTTACGGTAAATCGATGTCCTCCGGACATCACCGGCCCGCTTGATCCGTGTAGTCCTGATTTGAAATAGGCACGAGTGTCCGACGGGACGATGGTTATCAGTAACCGCAGCACACCGCAGGATTGCCCGGTAAAATGGAAATTCCGGTTTGACACGCAG
>CAJUPY010000019.1:22440-51326 GCA_910588035.1 uncultured Muribaculaceae bacterium
CCGGTGTGATCGTCCGTCAGGACGATGATTATCAGTAACCGCGGTACACCGCAGGATTGCCCGGTAAAATGGAAATTCCGGTTTGACATGCAGCCGGTGTGATCGTCCGTCAGGACGATGATTATCAGTAACCGCGGTACACCGCAGGTGTGCCCGGTAAAAGAAACATCACCGCAATGGCGTCTGACAAGACGCCGATTAGACCACGACAGTAGATTGGACCATAGAAAAAACAACTTATCATGATCACAATGAAAAATAAACTCTTCACAGCCGCATTGCTGTTGCTCGCCTCGGCAGCTGCCCCCGTCACGGCAGCCCCGGTCGGTGAGATAGTCAACGGCGAGGTGTGGCTCGACACACAGGGTAATCCCGTCAACGCCCACGGTGGCGGCATTCTCTATCACAACGGAAAATACTATTGGTACGGCGAATACAAAAAGGGCGAGACCGTTCTTCCAGACTGGGCGACATGGGAGTGCTACCGCACCGATGTGACCGGGGTAGGCTGCTATTCGTCGCCCGACATGACCAACTGGACCTTTGAAGGCATTGTGTTGCCGGCGGTCAAAGACGACAAGTCTCACGATCTGCACCCGAGCAAGGTGCTGGAGCGACCAAAAGTCGTCTACAACTCCAAAACCGGTAAATTTGTAATGTGGGCACATGTCGAGAGCGCAGACTATGGCAAGGCCGCCGCAGGCGTAGCCGTCAGCGACTCTCCGACCGGACCGTTCAGATATCTCGGTTCCTTTCGTCCGAACAACGCGATGAGCCGCGATCAGACGGTTTTTGTCGACGATGACGGACGTGCCTATCAGTTCGCGTCGTCTGAAAACAACCAGGCACTCTACATCAACGAGCTGACCGACGACTACCTGCGTCCGACCGGGCGGTTCACCCGCAACTTCATCGGAATGGCGCGCGAGGCTCCCGCCGTGTTCAAACACGACGGAAAATACTACATGCTCTCGTCGGGATGCACCGGTTGGGATCCCAACAAGGCCGAACTCGCTGTCGCCGATTCAATCATGGGTCAATGGACCGTCGTGGGCGACCCCTGCACCGGTGACGATGCCGACAAGACATTCTATGCCCAGAGTACCTATGTTCAGCCGGTCTATGGTAAGAAAGACCTATATGTGGCCATGTTTGACCGCTGGAACAAGAAAGACCTTGAGAACTCCCGCTATGTGTGGCTTCCGATGTCGTTCGAAGACGGAAAGATCACCATTCCCTGGCGTGAGAAATGGTCGGTCGACGAGTTTGCCGATCAACCGCGTTTCGAGGCCGGAGACGGCACATTTCTTCTCAACGGCGAACCTTTTGTGGTGAAAGCCGCTGAACTCCACTATCCGCGCATTCCGAAGCCCTACTGGGACCAACGCATCAAACTCTGCAAGGCTCTCGGCATGAACACGATCTGTCTCTATACATTCTGGAACTCCCATGAACCGAAAGAAGGACAGTTTGACTTCGAGGGACAGAACGACATACGCGAGTTTGTGAAACTCTGTGAGGCAAATGACATGAAGGTCATTCTGCGTCCCGGCCCCTATGTCTGCGCCGAGTGGGAAATGGGCGGACTGCCCTGGTGGCTGCTCAAGAAAAAAGATATCAGGCTGCGAGAGCAAGATCCCTATTTCATGGAGCGCGTCGACGAGTTTCAGAAGGCTCTGGCCAAGCAGGTCGGAGATCTGACTATCGCCGACGGTGGCCCGATCATCATGGTGCAGGTTGAGAATGAATATGGCTCATATGGCAAAGACAAGCCCTATGTGGCGGAGATACGCGACATGTTGCGCAGAAATTTCGGCGACAAAGTGACGCTGTTTCAGTGTGACTGGTCGTCAAATTTCCTCAACAATGGTCTCGATGACCTGATATGGACAATGAACTTCGGAACCGGTGCCAACATCGACCAGCAGTTCGCGCGTCTGAAACAGATTCGCCCCGACTCTCCCCTGATGTGCTCTGAGTTCTGGAGCGGCTGGTTTGACAAATGGGGCGCGAACCATGAGACACGTCCCGCCGCCGACATGATAGCCGGAATCGACGAGATGTTGTCGAAAGGCATATCGTTCAGTCTCTACATGACCCACGGAGGAACAAACTGGGGACACTGGGCCGGAGCCAACTCGCCCGGTTTCGCGCCCGATGTCACTTCTTATGACTACGACGCCCCGATCAGCGAGTCGGGGCAGACAACCCCGAAATATTGGGAACTGCGCAAGACTCTCGCCAAATATATGGACGGCGGTGCGAAGCAGGCTGAAGTGCCCGCTCTGATCAAACCGATCGAGATCAAACCGTTTGCGTTCACCGAGGTCGCTCCGTTGTGGAACAATCTCCCGGCTCCGAAACATGACGCCACGATCAAAACCATGGAGGAATATGACCAGGGCTTCGGCAGCATCATCTACAGCACGTCGTTGCCCGAGCTGAAAAACGGAGGATTGCTGACCGTCAACGACCCCCACGATTATGTCCAGATTTTTGTCGACGGCAAATTTATCGGAAAACTCGACCGTCGTAACGGTGAGAAAACACTGAAACTGCCGTCGTGCAAGAAAGGTGCACGGCTCGACATTTTTGTTGAGGCGATGGGGCGTATCAACTTCGGCCGTGCGATCAAAGACTTCAAGGGTATAACCGACAACGTGACAGTCACAGTCGACAACGATGGCCACAAGTTTGTGTGCGATCTCGGGAACTGGACAGTCTACAATCTCGAAGATGAGATTGATTTCTACAACGTGATGTCGTTTGTGCCTCTCCAATCGGTCGGGGCCGATGCCGACGGACGTCTGCCTCGCGGAGTCTACCGTGGCACATTCAACGTCAAGAAACCGTCTGACACCTTCCTCAACTTCGAGACGTGGGGCAAAGGGCTCGTCTATGTCAACGGTCACCCGATGGGACGCATCTGGGAGATCGGTCCGCAGCAGACGCTCTACATGCCCGGGTGCTGGCTGAAGAAAGGCGAGAACGAGATTGTCGTTTTCGATGTGATCGGTCCCCGTGAGGCCCGAAGCGAAGGTTTGAAAGAGCCCAAGCTCGACCAGCTGCTGGTTCAGAAACCGCTGACTCACCGTCTTGAGGGGCAGAATCTCGATCTGACAGGCGTGAAACCTGTCGTGACAGGTGAATTCAAACCAGGAAACGGGTGGCAGGAGATCTCCTTCTCAACTCCCGTTGCCGGACGCTATGTCTGCATCGAGGCTCTCGATGCTATCGACGGTAAAGATGTCGCCTCGATAGCCGAAATGTATCTTCTCAACGACAAGGGCGAACGTCTGTCACGCGAGCCTTGGACAGTAGTCTATGCCGACAGTGAAGATGTCAGGAAAGTGAACCGCTCGGCCGACAAGACATTTGACCTGCAGGAATCGACCTATTGGTCGACGGTGTCCGGAGTGGCGTTTCCCCACGCTGTTGTGATTGATCTTGGAGCGACTCACAAACTCGCCGGATATCAATATCTGCCGCGAATGGAGGCCGAGGTGCCCGGTGCGATCAGAAACTACCGCATCTATGTCAGCGAGACCCCGTTCAAATTCTGATTTCAATTGATCTGACGATAACCGGAGATCAAGCAAAAGAACCTCAATGACTGCCATATCTCCGGCTGCGGAGAGCAATAGCCCCGGCTTTGCTCTCCGCTTTTGTTGTGACAGAGTCTTTTGTCTCAAGTTTGACGATAATGACACACTTTAATTTTGACATTTGAAAATAAAACGTTAATTTTGCAACTCATAAATTGTGCAATAAATAAAAAAGCAAAATAATGTCAAAGAAAAACCAGCCGGTCGATGCTGTCAACGGCATTGACGAACTCAATGAGAATCTTACGTCGGTGACGGAGAAAGTGCAGAACAACCAGAAAATCATCATGTGGTGTTCACTCGGCATAGCTATTATCGTTGCGGTAATTCTGATCTATATCTACCTTGTCCGTGAACCGTCGGTCAGCAAGGCCAATGATGAGATCGGCAAAGCTGATGTCCAGCTTGCTCTCGGCAACGACTCTGTCGCCCTCGCCCAATACATGAATGTCGCCGACAACAACGGCCACGATGCCGGAAACCGTGCCGCTCTCCAGAGTGCGGTGATGCTCTATCAGAAAGGTGACTATGAGAAAGCCCTCGGTTACCTCGACAAGTTCAGCCCGTCGGAATCGGTCATCGGTGCGGCAGCATGTTCGCTCAAAGGCGACTGCTATGTCAACCTCGACAATCTCGACAAGGCTGTCTCGGCCTACAAAGACGCGGTCTCGGAGTCTGATGGAAATCCGCTCTACACCCCGTTCTTCATGATGAAACTCGCCAGAGTGTACCGCGAGCAGAAGAACTTCGGCGAGGAGGCCAAGATCTACCAGACAATTCTCAATGATTATCCCGAATATGGCAATGCTTACGGCATCGATGTTGAAAAATACATGAAACGTGCACAAATTGAAGCAAACGCCAGATAAACGATATACTGATACAATTAAATAAGAAGATTTGGTTAGAGAGATGTGGCGTGTGAACGTCGCATCTTTTATTATATAAACATCACATTGAAATAAATGAGCAACAGCAATCTTGAAGCACTGGTCAGACGTCCTGTCGGACCGTTATTGTGGGAGTACAGCATACCGGCCATAGTCGGCATGCTGGCCGTTGCGTTGTGCAACATCGTAGACCGCATATTCATCGGTCAGGTGGTGGGCCCCGACGCAATAGCGGGTCTGACGGTAACTTTTCCTGTGATGAATGTCGCGACCGCACTCGGTGTGCTTGTCGGAGCGGGCGCAGCCGCACGGACATCGATTCTTCTCGGCAACGGTGATCACGGCGGTGCCCTGAAGGTGCTCGGCAACACAGTGTCGCTTATTTTGATCAACGCGACGGCCTATCTCACGGTTTTTGCTGTTTTCATAAACGAGATGCTCATGGCCTTCGGTGCCAGCGAGGCGACGCTTCCCTATGCACGCGAATACATGATCTACATGATGCCCGGCATGTTCATCATCAATGTGACATTCACTCTCAACAACGTGATGAGAGCCTCGGGGTTTCCGCGCAAGGCTATGGTCACGATGTTGATAGGTGCGGGGTTGAACATCTTGCTTGATCCGTTGTTCATCTATGTTTTCGACATGGGTATAAAAGGAGCCGCGATAGCCACCGACCTTGCGATGGGGGTGTCGATGTTTTTTGTGTTGCGACACTTCACCCTCAGGGAGAGCCCGGTCAGATTCATGCGAGGCATCTACGGGCTTGAACGTGCTGTCGTCCTCTCGATTGTGTCGATCGGGGCGGCACCCTGTGTGGTCAACGTTGCGAGTTGCCTGATCAACATCATCATCAATAACTCGCTCTACAGCTACGGTGGAGACAATGCCGTAGCGGCTGCCGGCATCTTCGCCACTTTCACCTCGATGCTTGTCTCGGTCATTATAGGCATCTGTCAGGGAATGCAGCCGATCATAGGCTATAACTACGGAGCGGGTCACCATGACCGTCTTGTCAAGACCTATTGGCTCGCTGTTTCCGCCTCAACCGCGATCTGCGGACTGGGCTGGATCATCGGCATGACCGTGCCCCATTGGGTAGCGTTGGTTTTCACTGTCGACATGGGTCTTGTCAACGTCACCTCTAACGCGCTCTCCATTTCAATGGTCTGTTTCTTCATGGTCGGTTTCCAGATAGTCTCCACCACATTGTTCCAGTCGCTCGGACGTGCAGGAAAATCTATATTCCTCGGATTGACGCGTCAGGTGCTGTTCCTGATTCCGCTGATGTTCATCTTGCGACACTATTATGGTCTTGACGGAATCTGGGCCGCTTTTCCCTCAGGTGATGCCTGCGCCACGGTCGTGACGGTGTGGCTTGTGGCGGGAGAGATGTCAAGGCTGAGACATGAACAGGAAATCAGAACTTCTGCATGTCGACAAGACGGCGATAGTAACCGTTGAGCTTCATGAGCTCGTCGTGGGTGCCGCGTTCGACGATGCGGCCTTCGTGAAGAACGCATATCTGCGATGCATTTCTGATCGTCGACAGCCGGTGGGCGATTACCAGGGTCGTGCGGTCTTTCATCAGCCGGTCGAGAGCCTGCTGCACCGATTTCTCGCTCTCTGAGTCGAGAGCCGATGTCGCCTCGTCGAGAATCAGAACAGGCGGATTCTTAAGAATGGCACGTGCGATCGAGACCCGTTGCCGCTGACCGCCCGAGAGTTTGCAGCCACGGTCGCCGATGTTGGTGTCGTAGCCGTTCTCTGATTCCATTATGAATTCATGGGCATTGGCTATGCGCGCTGCCTCGATGACCTGTTCCATTGTGGCATCTTTCACACCAAAGGTGATGTTGTTGTAGAATGTGTCGTTGAAGAGAATAGCCTCCTGATTGACATTGCCCATGAATGACCTGAGATCGTGCACGCGCAGATCGCGAATGTCGACACCATCAATCGTTATTTTTCCGCTTCCGACATCGTAGAACCGTGGAATCAGGTCGGCCATGGTCGATTTGCCCGATCCTGACTGACCGACAAGCGCGACGGTCGAGCCTGCGGGTATGTCAAGATTGATGTCGTGGAGCACAGTGTGGTCACCGTAGCTGAACGAGACGTTGTCGTAGCGTATCGCTCCTTTCAGATTGGCTATCTCCACAGGCCTGTCTGGGTCTTTGATCGGATTTTCGGCTGCCAGAATCTTGTCTACGCGCTGCATCGAGGCAAGACCTTTCTGTATCGAATACATGGCTTTCGACAGGTCTTTGGCCGGATTTATGATGCTGTAGAAGATCACCATGTAGTAGATGAACATGGCGGCGTTCATCGATGAATAGCCGCTCAGAATCAGTGACCCGCCAAACCACAGTACGATCGAAATGGCGACAGTGCCGAGAAATTCACTCATCGGGTGGGCGAGAGACTGGCGGCGGGCGATTTTGTTTGACAGATTGTAGAACACCTGGTTTTCGTTGTGGAACCGTGTCTTGACCTTATCTTCGGCATTGAATGCCTTTATGATACGAAGACCTCCGAGACATTCCTCGATGTTGCTCATCAACACACCCCACTGGTTCTGTCCCTCGAGCGATTTGCGTTTCAGTTTCTTGCCGACGCGACCCATTGCCATTCCGGCAAGGGGCAGCAGAATCAAGACAAACAGTGTCAGTTGCCACGAGATGAAGATCATTGTCGCGAGACACACGATGATCATGACCGGGTTCTTGAACATCATGTCGAGCGAGGCCATGATAGAGTTCTCGATCTCGGCTACGTCGCCGCTCATGCGTGCCATTACGTCGCCTTTGCGTTCAGAAGTGAAGAATGAGATCGGAAGGGTGACAATCTTGTCGTAGACGTAGTTGCGGATGTCGCGGACAATGCCTGAACGCATCGGAATTACAAAATATGAACTCAGATATGTCACTCCCGTTTTCAATCCGGTCATTATGATCAGAAGAACGGCCAACAGAGCCAGGGTGGCCGATGCGCCCCACTGGCTGACAGCCTCCTGGGTGTAGTAATAGAAGTTGTTTGACATCACTTCTTTCAACGGTGCGGAGCCGACGGGCATATAGGCGTAGCTTATCTCCTTGACCTTGAACAGCATCTCGAGAATCGGAACGATCACAAGAAACGAGAACAGAGTCAGAAAAGCCGCAAGAAAGTTGAAAATGATGCTGAGAATCAGATATTTCTTGTAGGGCGGCACAAAACGGCGCAGTATGTCGAAAAAATCTTTCATGAAACGGTTGGTTTGACGGCTGTGTAGATAGAGCAGGTTCCGAAGGTCAGTGTACGGCATCGGCAGCCGGTGAATCCGGCACCGGTCATCAGACCCAGCATCCGTTCGCCCTGGGGAACCGCGGCTATGCTTTCAGGCAGATAGCTGTAGGCTCTCACATCTTTTGACACAAGGCGTCCGACAGCCGGAATCAAGGTGGAGGTATAGAGTTTGTAGAATGGTTTCACTATCGGTGAGGTCGGGGTCGACAGTTCGATCACGCAGACGGTTCCGCCGGGTTTGAGAACTCTAAGCATTTCACGGTAGCCCCGGTCGAGATGCTCGAAGTTTCTGACGCCGTAGGCTACGGTAACGCAGTCGAACGTGTTGTCGTCAAAGGGTAGATCGAGGCAGTCGGCCTGACGCAGGTCTATCTTCTGCCCGAGACCTGCTTCGGCCACTTTTCTGCGGCCGATCTCGATCATCGCTTCCGAGAGATCTACGCCCGTGACATGGTCGGGATTCAGCTCGCGCGCCAGTTTAATGGCGAGGTCGGCGGTTCCGGTGGCGATGTCGAGAATCGTGCGTGGTCCGGCGGCGGCTATCATGGCCACAGCCTTCGAACGCCACCGGCGGTCAACACCGAATGTCATAGCCCGGTTCATGAAATCATAGGCCGGGGCGATTGAGTCAAACATGTCGCGGACTTGTTCGGTTTTCGGACGGCTGTCGTTGCGGTAGGGGTTGATCTTTTCGGCTTTTACCTCCATTTGTGAGTTATGCGGGGATTTTTATAAAAGCGGGGAGACACTTTGAGCGTGAATCCCCGCTTTGACTGATTGTTTACTTTGTCAGGCGTCGATCTGTCCGAGGCACGAGAGAACGTTTGACTCGATGCGGGCTGTGAGATCGCTTTCAGGAGCTTTCTCGAAACGGCGTCCGGTCACGTGTTCATAGAGCTCGATGTAGCGGTCAGATACCTCGTTGCAGAATTCGGGTGTCATTTCGGGCACCTTTTGTCCGGTTTTGCCCATGAAGCCGTTGTCGATGAGCCATTGACGGACAAATTCTTTTGAGAGCTGACGCTGCGGCAGGCCTTTTTCGAAGCGTTCCATGTATCCGTCGGCATAGAAGTAGCGTGATGAGTCGGGGGTATGTATCTCGTCGATGAGAATCACTTTTCCGTCGCGTTTGCCGAATTCATATTTTGTGTCGACAAGAATCAATCCTTTGTCGGCTGCCATTTGGGTACCGCGTTCGAAAAGCGCGCGTGTGTAGCGTTCCATGACCTCGTAGTCTTCTTTCGAGACGATGCCCTGGGCGATTATCTCCTCGCGTGAGATGTTTTCGTCGTGGCCTGCATCGGCTTTGGTGGTCGGGGTTATGATGGGTTCGGGAAAACGTTCGTTCTCGCGCATTCCGTCGGGAAGTCTGACTCCGCAGAGCTCACGGCAACCGGCCTGATATTCGCGCCATGCGCTGCCGGTCAGATATCCGCGTATGATCATCTCCACTCTGAAGCCTTCACATTTGTATCCGACAGTGACCATCGGATCGGGAGAGGCAAGTTTCCAGTTGGGGACGATGTCGGCTGTGGCATCAAGAAAATAACCTGCGATCTGGTTCAGAACCTGTCCTTTATAGGGAATTCCTTCGGGCAGAATCACGTCAAAAGCCGAGATGCGGTCGGTGGCGATCATTACCATGAGATCGTCGTTGATTGTGTAGACATCACGCACTTTGCCGTGGTAGACGGCAGTCTGGCGGGGAAATTTGAAGTCGGTCGAAACGAGTGTCGTTGCCATGATTGATGATTGGATTTATTTTGTTTGGTGTTTGATTTGCCGTTATTGCGGAGTGTCCGCCTGATTGCCGGGCTGTGGCTCCGGTTGTCCGTCGAACCGTTCATAGGCCTCTACAATGCGTTGAACCAGGGCGTGGCGCACGATATCTTTCTTACCGAACTCCACAAAGCCGATTCCGGGAACGTTTTTCAGTACTCTGAGCGCGTGTATCAGTCCCGACTGGGTCGAGCGCGGCAGGTCAATCTGGGTCATGTCGCCTGTGATTATCATCTTGGCGTTCATTCCGAGACGTGTCAGGAACATTTTGATCTGGTGGGTCGTGGTGTTCTGTGCCTCGTCGAGCACGATTACCGCGTCGTTGAGCGTGCGGCCGCGCATGAAGGCGAGTGGCGCGATCTGAATCACCTTTGTCTCCATGTATTCCTTGAGTTTCACTGCGGGAATCATGTCTTCGAGCGCGTCGTAGAGCGGTTGAAGATATGGGTCGATCTTGTCTTTCATGTCGCCGGGAAGAAATCCGAGTTTCTCACCTGCCTCGACTGCCGGACGCGACAAGATGATTTTTCTTACCTCCCTGTTTTTCAGCGCGCGGACGGCCAGTGCGATCGCTATGTAGGTTTTGCCGGTTCCTGCCGGACCGAGAGCGAATGTGAGGTCGTTTTTCTGAAATGTCTCGACCAGAAGCTGCTGGTTTGGCGTGCGTCCGGTGATGGGTTTGCCGTTGATGCCATAGATGATGACATCATCTTTTTTCATCTCATGGGGTTCTTTCCCTTTGACTATGTCGATGATGACATCTTCGGGCAATTTGTTGTAGCGGTTGCAGTAGGCTTCGAGTTCTTTCATTTTCTTTTCAAACTCGGCGGTTTCTGCCTGCTCGCCGATGACCTTCATGACCGATCCTCTTGCCGCGAGCCTCAGTTTTGGATAGAGGTTGCGAATCAGCTGAAGGTTGCTGTTGTTGACTCCGTAGAAGCTGACCGGATCAACGCTGTCGATGATTATGATGCGTTCAATCATGCGTTTCGTTTGAAAAGATTTGCAAATTTAATCATAAACGGCGGCCGAAGCAAGCCGTTTATATATTAAATGAAAAATTGGTTAAAATAGTTCGGCTTGTTGCTACAACCAACATAAGGGAGCACCATGCCGCTTCGCGACACCGGGGCTCCCTTTGTTAAGGGGTCAACTGGAGTTTGACGGTGGCGGCTGATTAGAGCGAGTCGCCTGTTTCCTCGACTACGGCCTCTTCTACGACCTGAACGTCGGGGGTTGTTGAGTATTCCGTACCTTCGATAACCTGGGCTGCGGGTGCTTTCACGCGTGAACCGGTGCGGCCTACGCTGTTGGGCATCACGAATGCCGATGCGATCGCGAGAATGGCGATGATTGAAGCAAGAGTCCAGGTCGCTTTCTCGATGAAATCATTTGTGCGTCGAACACCCATGATCTGGTTTGAACCTGAGAAATTTGAGGCGAGACCACCGCCTTTTGATTTCTGTACGAGCACTACAATGATCAGGAGAACTGCGATGAGAACGGTTAATACGATAAGAATTGGGTACATTGCGTATCTGTTATTGTTTGGTTTTTTGTTGCTGGTTGATGATAAGTTTTTTCAAAAACCGTAATTGGTCTGCAAAGTAACAACTTTTTTCCGGATAATTCAAGTTTAATTGAGTTATAATTTCAAAAGCTTTGTCATAACGGCGTTGTTTTATGTATATCTGAGCCAGACTTTCGCTCAGAAGTGAGTCAGGAGCCGGTCTCGGGGCCGGAGTCCGTTGCTCATGGATGTCACCGTCAGACGGCGTTGTCTCCGGGATTGCGGGGTGAGCTTCCATGAATGAGTCGATGCGTCGGGCGGTGATGTCGTCATCGGGCGGGAGAGAGTCGGTGCCGGCCGTTTCCTCAAGCATGGCGCCATAGTCGGGCACGGGATTGAAGATGAGGCGTTCGAGCATTTGTGTCTCTTCATCTGACGGGGTGCCGTAGTTCTCGAGAAATGTCGAAATGGCATCGTCGGTCGTGATGCCGGCTTTTTCCTGCGGCGGATAGAAATTGTCAAACTCCGGGGCCTCGGGCGAAGCGAGGCGGTAGAGGGTCGACGGGTCTGAGGCGGTGAGGGCGATTCGCTTGTGTATTCTGCCGCTTACCTCCTGTGGCAGGCGGTCGCCGTAGTTTTTCAGCAGCATGGCCGAGGGAAAAGCGAAATAGGGGTAGATCGTGGCGAGATTGTCGGCTGCCGTGATGGCGTCGTCGACTGGCAGTGAACCGGCGATCAGTCCTTGTAGTTGCTGAAGTTGGTTGTCGGTCATGGTGTAAGCTTGATTTACCAGTTGCCTAAAGTGGCATTGAATATCAATTCGACAAGTTCCTTTGAGATCTGTTGGCAAAGTTCGTCCTGAACGTCAGTGATCATCTCCGAGCTGTCAAAGTCGCGATAGGCCGAGAAGGTCTGGTCAATGTCGTTTTTCTCGTTCTTGGAGTCGGTATACTTTACTCTGACGGTGATGGTCAGACGTGTCCGCGAGGCGTAGGCATCTTCTGTCACAGCTTGTGGCGACAGGCTGTAACCTGTAATCTCTCCTTCCATTTTAAGGTCTGAGTTACCGTCGGTAGTCTGCAGACGTGTGTTGCGAGTGATGTAGTCGAGCAGCTCAAGCTCGAACATCTGTTGCAGAGGTGCATAGACCAGGGCCGAGCGTATCGGGAATTCGCCCACGTTGATGGTCTTGTAGACCGTGTAGTCGAGAGCCGCTCCGTTGAATTTATAGCTGATGCGGCAACTTTGAGATGTCAGCAGCATGACGGCGGCGACCAGCAGACGGCAGATTGTGCAGACCGGTTTATTCAAGATCATATTCTTTAATTTTGCGATAGAGGGTTCGTTCTGAAATGTTCAGCTCGCGTGCGGCGGCTTTCCGTCGTCCGTCGTTACGCTCAAGGGCACGTTTGATCGTCTCGCGTTCGGTGTCTTCGAGTGTCAGCGACGAGGCGTCGCTGTCGGCGTGATCGTGAATCGGGCTCTTCAGAATTATGTCGGTGGCCGTCGGCTGATATTTGACCAATGTCGTCACCCCCCGCTGGAGGTTGGACGAATCGGATGCTGTGACCTCGACGGCAGCCGGAATCTCATGGGTGAACAATTGGGGGCGGCTTTCGATTTTCTCGCGCAGCTCGTCGATCTCGCGTTGCATTCTGAAAATGAGATTGAACAGCATCTCGCGTTCCTGCATGTAGGAGTGGGGCGACGATGAGTCGCGGTCGGGGTGCAGGGTAGGGGTGAATGTCGTCGCGACAGGCAGGTAACTGCGTAGCTTTTCTTCAGAAATCTCACCTCCGGCCTCGAAAATCGAGATTTGTTCGACAATGTTTTTCAGTTGTCGAACATTGCCGGGCCAGCGGTAGTCGAGCAGCAGACGCCGTGCTTCTTCTTCAAAAAAGATCGGAGGCAGTTTGTAGCGTTCGGCCGAGTCTGAAGCAAACTTGCGGGCGAGCAATATGATGTCGTTGCCACGGTCGCGCAGCGGTGGAACCGGAATCTGCACGCCCGACAGGCGGTAGAACAGGTCTTCGCGGAACTTGCCCTCGCGCATCGCCTTCGCCATGTCGACGTTGGTGGCCGCGACAATCCTGATGTTTGTTTTCTGAACGGTCGATGATCCGACCTTGATGAATTCGCCGCTCTCCAGCACTCTGAGCAGACGTGCCTGGGTTGTCAGTGGTAGCTCGGCGACTTCGTCAAGGAAGATCGTGCCTCCGTCTGCCTCCTCAAAATAGCCTTTTCGGGCAGAGACCGCACTTGTGAATGCTCCTTTCTCATGTCCGAAAAGTTCTGAGTCGATTGTGCCTTCCGGAATCGCGCCGCAGTTGACGGCGATATATTTCGAGTGTTTGCGTGAACTGAAATTGTGAATGATCTTTGGGAAAAACTCCTTACCTGTTCCGCTCTCGCCGACAATGAGCACCGACATGTCGATCGGCGCGACCTGAATGGCGCGTGAAATGGCGGCGGTCAGTGCGGGGGCGTTCCCGACTATGCCGAGCCTGAGCTTGGCCTGTTTGACTTCGGCCGATTGTTCTTCAGCGATTATTTGCATGAACGTAGGGCGTAGGTTTTACTTTTCAGGAACAGGCCGAACTCTTCGACCGAGCCCTGATGTTTCTGTTGCTCCTCGACTGAGATCGGATCGCCTATCGAAACATGGATCTCCTTGCCGACCTTGCGGAACACTTCGGCCGGCAGACGCATTGTGCGCAGTTGCCAGCTTATGCGGCCGAGCAGATTGAACCACCAGGAGTTGCTGCCGTGGAAAAAAATTGGAATTACGGGCACCTTGAGCTGTTCGATCAGTCTGACCACAGTCGGTTGCCACTCGCGGTCGTTGAGTTCTCCCTTCCAGTTGATTTTGGAAACGGCTCCGGCGGGAAAGAAGCCGACCGGTTTTCCCGATCTGACCTGTTTGATCACCTCGCGTATGCCGTGCATCGAAACCGCTTTTTTCTTCGGATCGTTTGAGGCAAGGGCGTCGACGGCGATGAAGTTCGGGCGCATGGCCGAGATCTGGTTGAGAATCATGTTTACCATGACCTTGTATTCAGGCCGCTGACGGGTGAGAAGATAGATCAGCGTGATGCCGTCGAGCGCACCGAACGGGTGGTTTGAAACAGTTACGAAAGCACCCTGAGGCAAATGTTCAAGAATCTCCTCATTGTCGACTCTCAGTTTGATCTTGAAGTCGTCGATCAACATTCGTTTGACGAACTCTGGTCCCGGGGTGTCGCAGTTGCGTTCATGGACAGCGTTGACCTTGTCGACAGACAGCCAGTGAAGAAGCGTGTTGACGAGTTTCTCATGACCTTCAAGACGTGGAACCATCTTGACAATGTCATTGTAGTCGAGAACTGTCGGTTTTATGCAGATATTTTCTTTCTGTTCCATTGAAATTCTTTTAACTTGCAAAGTTACTCAATTCCCGACAATAGTCCAAAAAAACATCACGGGTCTGATCACGACATCTCTATGCTTGACAGATTCATCTGACACACTGCGATATCGACATTGCGGCATCTTCAGTTCAGTCATTCAGAACGCAGTCGAGAATGGGTTTGATGACCGCCCTGCCGGTAAACATTCTCAGGTTTCCACCGCAGTCGATAACTCCGTTGTCGGTCATCTGTTTCTCGTTTCGTGCGATTGCCTGAAGCAGAACCATGTGGAATGCCATCGCATCGTCTATCTCGCCGATGTTGTGTCTGAAGAAATCGACCGGAACGAGATGTGCATATTCCTTGTCCCATTCGGCGTTGCGTTCGGCAATGACAAGAGTTTCCCGCTCGGCTTCAGCCTCGCGGTATATGTTTTCAAACCGGCCGATGAGCCCGTTCAGTTCGTGATTGCCGGCTATATCTTCGTAAAGCTTTGCCAAAGTGCGGTAAATAATTGTCTCGCAGATGTTTGTGACGTACTCCAACAATGCGCTGCGGAAGACGATGATATCTTCTGAATTGTTGTTCAACAGATGCTCTCTGAGGGTGATGCGGCGTGCGGCTTCATATTTCTGTTGCAAGTCATATTCGTCGGGGGTGTTTGCCGGAATCGCGGCATAGTCTTCAGCCATTTTCTTCACATCTGCGAGAAAGCGGCGCAAGTTGTCGGCCATGTCGTCTATGCCCTGTAGCCACACCAACCGCTCGACGCGGTCGATGATCGGGGTAATGAAGTTTGAGGCGGAATACTCTCCGGCAATGATATTGCTGAATTCATCGGCGATAGTCCTCACAAGCGACGGACTGAGCCATTCGGGCAACTCGTTGACAATCTTGCCCTCGTTGTCGGTGAGCAGCGAAAGGGAGAGATAACGGTCACATACGGGCCGAATGGCATCTTTCATCTTGCGGTAGAGACGGTTGATGTCTATTTCTTGTTTTAGTTTCAGCGACACTTCGTCAGACGTCAGCAACGGTTTGCGCAACACTACAAACGTGATGAAGTCGCGCTTTATGAGTGTGTCGAGATATTCTTGTTTGTTCATTTCTCACATTTTTCAACAAATATACGTCAAGTTTTTGAAATTTTGAAACCTGATTTCAAAATCAGTTTCAAAGTCTCTTGAGAAGTCGCCCGGTCATACTCTTTTTCGCTTTCGGGCAGATCGTCATACCTGACAAGACATGGGTGCTTCTTGTTGACGTCGTCACGTTCCGGACCATAGGTCCACCCGTCTCTGATTCGGTTCTGTGACCACACTTCGTGCACGTTTCTTGCCATTTCCTCGATCAGAGGCAGCAGTTCGTCGGGTAGTTTGATGTCGCTTGTGTCGACAGGGGCGGGAATATAATTATTCATGATCTGTAATTTTGTTGGTATGATTTCTTAAAACAGCGACCTGACCGGTTTGACAATGTAGTTAATGGTGAATCGCCTGACAATTTCAGAGATGACGGGGAGAATGTTGTAGTAACATAGCGACAGGGCGAGCAACGCTCCGACAATGCCGCAACATGCTGTCAGCAGAAACGATTGATCGCTGAGATCCCACATCCACCAATAGACGGCCATGAACCCGAGTGTCGCCACGATGACCATGCCGAGGCCGTTCAACGCCGACAACAGATGCACTTTCCAGGTGGCGAGATAAGGGCTGGTGCGGCGGTAGTTTACCTTGCATGTGTAGTAGAAAAAAATGAAGACGATCGCGATGCCGAGCAAGGTTATCAATGCGTTGTATGGTGCTGTAAACCAGGGAATGACACCGCCGAATCTGAAATATGCGATGTCGAGATAGCGTCGCATGCGGCTGTCTTCCCTGATTTCCCTGAATGCTTTGAAATCATATGATTTGTCATAATATTTCTTTGATCCGTGAGGCACATATAAAACGACATTCTGTTTGATTGAGTCAGGCATGTCTATCGAGAACTGCGCACGTCGGTTCAGACTGTCGTTCATAACCCACACCGACGGACGTGGCAAGGCGAGATGAATGGATCTCACTTTACCCAAGTCGAAATTTTCGTCAAATCTGAGAACACTGTCAATGTTTTGAGCGAATTGGTGGATGATTATATTCAAGTCCTCAGGTCCGTCTAAAACTTTCAAGCTATACAGTGCAAGTTCAGTGCCTCTGTATTTGAACGATTTGATTTCATTGATTGAATTTAAACGTGTGCTGTTTGATTCAAGTATAATATCACAACTATCGTCAAACGATTCGAGGTAGACATGTTTAACAGTGGCCGGAATTGAAATAGATTTTAGGTTTTGACAGTTTGAAAATGCTTCCAATCTTATATTTTTTAGATTCGGTGGCAAAATTACAGAGTCCATCCTGCAGTTACAAAAAGCCCGATGGCCTATTGTTGACACATTGGTATATCCACTTAAGTCAACAATGCCTCTTTTCTGTGGCAAAGAGATGCCTGTTAAGACGCTGTCATTCAGCGTGATTATATTTTCGGCAGATTCATTTTCAAACAACACCTCGCAATTGTCGTCAAATGCATTATCAGCAATTTTGATGACAGATGAGGGGATAACGACCGATTTTAAATTCGGGCAACCGCGGAATGCATAAGATTCTATTTCCTTTAGATTCTGCGGTAAAATCACTGAATCCATTCTGCTTTTGAGAAATGCCGAAGATTTAATTTTGTATGTGTCAGGCATTCCGTTTAGATCATAAATACCTCTCTTCTGGGGAAATGAAACACCGGTTATCACACTGTCTTTGACAATAACCGGGTTATTCAACGATTTATCTTCAAAGATAACCTCACATTGATCATCAAAAGCATAGGGGCTGATAGTAGTGACAGATGAGGGTATGGTGACAGTCTTCAAGTTCGGGCAGTCTTCAAAGGCAGATGACTCTATTTCCAATAGGTCTGGGGGGAGAATGATTGAATCCATATTGCTGCTTCTGAAAGCATTATATTTTATTTCGTGCACTTCTGAAAGCAAGTTCAAATCAAGTTTTCCTCTGTAGGATTTTGCATTAAATTCGTAGATTTTGTGATTTCCAAATTCGATAAATTCCATCGGATCTATCGGTGAATGGTAACTTGATGTATTATGGTAGGTCTGCCACCCATATTTTACGTCTTTCGAGTTAATCGAATCGGGAAAATCAAAATATTGTTCTCTGGAAAGAGTATATGGCATAAAGATGATCTTGCCGGAATCAAGATTCCACCAACGTCCGTTTTCCTCTATAATTCTGTCTGAATTGGATTTGACAACAGTAGTCTCGCTTCGAGGTTTAATCGTCACGTCAGAGCCTTTGCCGAGTTCGACAGCACAGAACCCTACGTTGTCATATATGTCTAATGTGAGTCCTTTGACACTGTCGGCGACAATTATTTTGCGCAACGAAGGAAGCGGGCCAAAGCGTATTGTGGGTTCATGATTGTAGGGATTAACAACACTGCTGTCATTCCTAAGGATATATACAGAGTCCAACATGACGCAATTATCCACGATTACGTCATATATCATATTCTTCAATTTCAATATCTCGACATTGTGATTGCCTCTGACATTGGTTGACTCAATCATGACAGTTTCAATGACATCGTTCTCGACAGGCTCGGCCAATGCATGGATATTCACCACTTTAGCCGGATAGCTTTTGTCAGGATCAAACGTCATTACAGAACTGAGCCAAGCGAAAAGCACCAATACACAAACAGTTACGACTGAAATGAAACTTATCGCCCGGCGATGATTCTTCTTGTTTTTTTCACGACGGTTGAAAATCGATTTTGCCAGCTGGTCATGAACCAGTTCGACATACTCGTCACCGTTGATGCGGCTTGACTTGATGATGCCGTTGCGTTTCAGTCTATATACTTTTTCACCCGACTTGCGGTCTTGAGCGACGATGCCGCTGAGCTTGGTTCTGACGCGTTTGCCCGATTCGTCAATGAGCATCGTTTCGATTTTCTTGAGCGACGAATCAGAGACACCACATTTTTTCCCGATCGACCGGTAGACATCATATATAATGGCCGAAATGACACCACTGTCACCTTTCTCAAGTGCCTGAAGATACATTCGGTTATGATCGTTCTCTGACAATGCCGAGCAGACAACCGAAAGCAACATGGCCTGCACTTTAGGCAGACTGTGGTCGGTTTCCGGTAATCTATCTGTCTCTATGCCGCTCACGGCCGCTATGATCTGTCTTTTCAAGTCGGCGTCATCGTTGAAGCCGAGATCGAGAACCCTGTTTGCCTCATCGATAGTCAGCGGCTTGAGACAGTAGCGTGAGTTTTTGAGTTCGGGCATGAAATGACGCTGGACGCCCCAGTAGTCAAGATCTCCCATATACTCGTTTCTCATCGAGATGATCTCCTTGAACGACCGGTGACTGTTGTAGTCGGGAAGAATGCCGTCATCGCTTTCTGAAAGTCTCTCAAGGACGGCACAGATGCTTTCGGGACAATTGTTTGAGTTGATTTCCTCGAGCCATTTGAAAAATGAATCGGTCCATTCCTGCGTGGGCTGGGTGAACACCTCTTCAAACTGATCGAAGACCAGAACGAAACCATATCTTGCCGCAAACCGTTCGAGAGCGAAATTTCTCAGCAGCCACCAGACGCTGCCGGTCAGGCTCTTTGCCGTCGGTGTATTGTCGCCGGCCTCGACATCTGAGGTGGAGACCCACTGGAAATGTTCCGACTCGTTGGTCTTTACTGAAAACGAGGGCGCGTTAATGTCGGAATGAACCCCGGTGCTGAGATAATCGGCATTTTTGATCGCGTCGGTGATGCGGTCAATGACGATTCTGTCGAAATCAGGAGCGGGGTTGCTGAAGTCGGTGTCGGTGAAGACTATGTTCACCGGCAGATAGGCCATTTGTCTGAACCGTGGAAATAATCCGGCATTGAGCAGAGAACTTTTTCCCTCGGCCGACTCGCTGTATAGCACGACTATGTCGCTGTGCCTGACCAGGTTCAACAGATCGGCTATCTCCGATTCCCTCCCCTTGAAACGCTCCGCGTCGCTTTCGGTGTATGATTGGAGTCCGATATACTTGTTCATAGAGCTGTAGGTATTTGAGGGTTGTCGCCGCTTGTCATGCGCATGCTCGTTCCGGTGAAGATCTCGCCGAGGCCTCCTTCTATCGAGGTGACAAATCCGGCCCAGTTCTCGATAAATGAAGCCGACAGAGGCCGGTTGTTGAACAGACGGCCTTCAATTATCAGAGGCATGACGAAATTGAAGTTCTCTGAATCGACCCTCAATGCTTTTTCCTTGATCAACCGGGTTTCGGTGCACAGGCCGCGGCCGGTGTCCTGAACTCCGCGTATGTAATTTTCTGTGATGATCGTGATCGCATGTTCCGAGACATTGATACCCTCTGAAAATTTCGATGTGTATTTGGCACCCCACCTGATCTCGCTCTCTCCGTTTTGATCAAACCACACCACGTAGCCTTTCGACAGTAGGTTTTCATAGAGCCTCACGGCTATGTCGCGGTCTTCGCCGGCATAAGAAATGAAGAAATCATATCGCTGATGCTTTCCTGCCGATTTTGCCGAATGGTTTTTCTCACTCTCTTTTATCTCTGTCGTACGGGTGAGAAATTCATTTACCTCCGTGACAGGTGAATATCTGATGTTTTGCAAGAAATGGTTCAGCTCGGGGTTGCAGTCGTCGTTTCTCAACCAGAGTCCGTCGCGGCTCTCCTGGTCAGAATGTCCGATCGGATACCAGATGAACCTGAACAGCCAGTCGGGGAGTCCGCATCCGAGCAGCAATATCGATGACCGTGTCTCTGAGGCATACTCGCTCAGGTTTTTGCATGTGTAATCGGTCGAGTGAAGATTGTGAAGGAAATCAAGAAGAATATCCTCATTGTAGACCCAATCGCGTCTTGACGAGTCGGCCGAACCGAAAAGATGATACACATATTTGGTCGAACTGATGTTCTCAAGCAAGTCGGGCCGGGCGTTGTTGCCCCGGCGTTCATAGTTTACCGTCTCATATTTTACTGTTGCGTCGCGGTTTATGATCTTCTCGACATAATTGAAGCAGGCGGTCGTGACGATCAATGGAAATTCAAAAGCGTGCAGAAATTTCAAAACCGACCGTTCCATTACGATCAGATCGGCTTTTGATGCCTCGTCGATATATTTTTTATATTTCCCCTCAAAGATGCGGTTGCCGAGCTTGTGTGATATGCATGTCAGAGCGAACAGATCTGCTCGGTTGCCGAAATCTGATTCCGACATCGATTGCAGCTGATCGTCGCCATATTCTTCACGAAACCTGTCGACGACATAACTCAGCAGCGGTTTTTCGATGCCGTCATCACCGACATATGAGAACACTCCGTCTCCGACGATCGGAATCGTCACGCCTGCCCGTTGCGAATCGACGAAGTCAGTCGCTATTTTATCTATATAGCTGTGTGTCGCTAAACTCATTGTTGATTCAATTAATGGGTTATTCAGCATGAATCGCGCTTGCTGAGAAATCTCTCTTTGTTAAGTGCGACTGTCGTATCCACCACACAGAAGTCAAACTTCTTGTAGTCACATTTCCAATCTTTTATCTTGTCACTCTGCCGGTCCAGATCACTCCAGTTGCACAGACAGTTATGTCTCATTGTCCGTTCGTCACACCCGTCACCCTCTTCGTTGAACTCATATCCGGCCAACTCATGGGCGGCGTTCCACCTGATGTGTTCGAGCATCGCCAGCCTGAGAATCAGATCGTTGAAATCGCCCGCCAGTCCGCGGTAATGGATGTTCGACCGCGACCCTTCGACGTTGGCGGTGCCGTCGCCATTGAGATAGCACGAATAAAACGAAGTCCAGTCGGTCAATGTGTGGTTTCTTTCCGACAGCAACTCCATTGATCGCTCGAGAACAGACATCTTGGTGGCTGCATGCAAGGCGTTCGCCATGTCTTGCGACTCCTTGCGGCGCAGTTTGCGCAGATTCTCGATTCTTTGCGCTCCGCCCTCGGTCAATTTTCTGTGACGTTCGTCCCAATCAAGGTGTTCGTTGCTGAAGATATTATATTTTTCAAGAAACAATTTCCCTTCCTTGATCAATCGGTCGCTGATGACAAGGTCATAGGTATAGGTCTTTTCAGGCTGTCCGAAAATGCGGATGACAGGCACATTGTCCGTCCCCTCGCCGTAGCCGAAATTGTAGTGGTCGGCAATTTTCACGACTCTCTCCACTTTGTCGTCGGCCGTGCATTTTACGAAAATACGAAGGCTTGAAAGGTCATCGCGCACACGGCGTGTCAGGTTGAAAATGCGCACGGCCAATGCTATGGCTTCATCGCTGTCTCCGATCGAGATGACAATATAATTCACGCTCTTCAGGAAATCGTCAGTGATTATCTCTCTGAAAAATCTGTTGCTGTTGTAATCGGCCGTTTCAAACCTGATCTCGACATTCTCATGCCTCTGACGGAATATTCCCGGCATCGAGGCTTTTAACGGACCCTCGAGTTTTTCAAGATCGCTGTCGACGACCACACACTCAAACGGGCTGCGGAGATCCATGTTCTCACTGTCGACAAACGCGCCAAACTCATAAAGAAACCTGAATGCATCGCGTCCGACCTCCCCGAAACCAATGATGAGGGCTTTGAACGGTGTGTCTACCGTGCCCGGATTCTTCTTGCTGAGATTCACCACGTTGATCGGGTGACACTCAAAGTCGGCCTTGAGCAGCTCGACCGCCATGTGCGACGAGTCGACCAGTTTGACATTGAGATGTTTGCTTAACGCCAGATCCTCGATCACCCGGTTCGGACCGTTGTAGCGGGCATGACAGTAGATCTGGTGGCGTATGTCGCCCCTTGCGGCGACCGACGCTATAGTGGTGTCTTTTGAAAGGGTGATTATGTTGCGTATGTTCGCTTCGACATCGTTGCCCATGAAAAACACATGTAGCTCAGCCCCTGTGGTTTCCGGCAGTTTTGAAATCAGAGATTTGATTCTTTGAAGACCGAGATAGCCGAACGCATCGAAGTCATCGCGCGAGACAATCTCTTCGTCAATGTCTTGAAACTGCTGGTTTGCCAGGGCCACATATGTCCCCGATTTGTCGGCGGTCTTGAAAACCTCATGTTTATGGGTGACAAGACTCACTATGCGGTCCCACGCGTCACGCTCCTCCTCTTCGGACTTTGTCTCGTCGATAATGACGACAATGGCCCTGTCGTCGTGTTTTGCGATTTCTTTGACAAGAAGTGCCGACGGTTCGTTGTGTCCGAAGAAGAGATAGAGATGATTCTTGCTGTCGTCCACTTTGACAAGAAAGTTAAGGCGCATGAACGCGACAATCCGGTGATAGATCAGGCTCACAAGCAAAGCGACTGTGCAGCTGAACGACAGTATCGATAAAAACGACAGCCAGCCCTTCAATGCCGCATCGTTGTCAAGGCGGTCGAGAATATTGCTGTCGACATCGAGCATGAACAGATCGAGCGAGCAGATCAGTGAGCGGAACAGATATTCGGCGTTCGAGAACTGAACACCCTTCTCGTCACTGATCCTGTGGAACACAAACATGTAGATCAATGTGCCCGACATCAGTAGGAAACCCATTGCGCTTGCAATGAATTTTACGGAGAAATCTTTTCCGTAGAGCCTGCGGCCCGGTTTGAGCAGCGACGTGACCTGCATTGCCATTGAACTCAGAAACAACACTCCGCCGAGGCCCAGCAGGGCGGCAGCGGCGATCAATCCGGCTCTGTCACTGACACATGTCAGCAGAACGACGACGATAGCTACGCCAACGACAACTTTTCCGTTCAGATAATTCCGCAGTCTCATAGGTTTCATTTGCCGTCTTGATTCCTTTTTGTCATCTCCAACCGCTTCAGCTCAAGCTCATGCGCCATGTCGCGTTCCTTCCACCTCTCTTCGTAGCGCTCTCTGCGCTCTTGCTCAATTTCACGGCGTTTATCATCGAGCGACGCTTTTTCACTCCACTGGCGAAATGATTCGGCATTCATCTCTTTTTCATGCGCCAGCTTCAGCTCCAATGCCTTTTGTTTATGGCGATGACTGCTGGAGACACAGTAGCCGATGCAGATACACACGACAATCAGGCAGACAACGATTACCCCACCGGTGACTCCGGTCATCAATGCCTCTTCAGACTGAGCCTGTCCGGCCTGGTTAAATGTATTGGCCACGGTTGTTTGACAGAATATTCCCATTTGTAATTGAGTGATTGGTTTACAGTTACAAATATAACCATTATATTTCGAATCACATCGCTCTATGCTCAAAAAATCTCCCGGCCGCCATATAAACGCAACAGAGGCCAGGGCTTGTGCCCTGACCTCCGTAGTTGAAAATTTGATTTTGATCAGCGGATAATCGCGCGGTCTGCCCACACAAGGAGCACTCCGAAAATGACACTGGCGGCGAGATAAAGGGCGAATGTTGTCCATTCGCCGCGGCTGCCGAGAACCCACATGTCGTCGGCAAACGATGAGAACGTCGTGAAACCGCCGCAGAATCCGGTGATGAGCAAAACGTTTTCTCCGGGGGTCATCACGTGGGCTTTCTCCAATAGTCCGAAAAACAGTCCGATGATGAAACAGCCGATGATGTTGACCAGGAAAGTTCCCATCGGAAACGGTCCGTGGAACATGCCGGCACACCATTTGCCGACCAGATAACGGCCACAGGTGCCTACAAAACCTCCGGCACCGGCGATGAGCATTGCTTTGATCATAGTTAAATCGTGAATTAATTAAACATTTTGATCTTTAAACGACCTGAGTCATGGAAATGTTTTAGTGATAATGCTATAAATGGAAAATCCCGACGGAATTTTGTCCGCCGGGATTCTTTTCGGTGTGACGCTCGTGGAGCGAGAGTCAGATCTGGTGTTTGATTGTTGTTTTGCCGACTTTGATAATGTAGACAGCTCCGCGGTTGATAACTGACGGAATGATCGTCGAGCCGCATTTTGCCGATCCGGCATAGATTGTGTGGCCGGCCATGTCATAGACAGCTATGGCCTCACCCTCTTCCGTGCCTTCTACCTCGATGTTCTGACCGATAGTGTTCACTCTAAGTGTGCGGCCGGCTTCGATTGTCCCTACTCCGGCTTCTGTGATCTCTTCAATGTTCTGGAACTGGTCCCAGACAAATGCGTTGGCATATGTTTCCTTGCAGCCTTTAGGAACATAGAGTTTGCATGTTTTGAACGCTTCGTCGCTTACGAGACCCCAACCCGGATTGCACGGTGCTGTCATCAGGGCGGTTAGTGAGGTGATATTGTCGTTTGTGCCGAAGACATATGAACCGATGTCGGTGACTTTTGCCGGAATCACAGCTTCTTTTAGGCTTGTGCATTTATCAAACGCTCTGTCGCCGAGTATCTCCACAGAGGCAGGAAGAGTGACCGATTTGAGCGATTCGCAGATCTCGAATGCAGCTTTCTTGATCTCCTTTAAATTGCTCCCTTTTTCAAATTCGATGCTTTCCATTGAGGTGCATTGTGAGAATGCATACTGACCGATTGTCTCGACATTGGAAGTGATGACGATCTTTTTTAATGAGCTGCATTGTTCAAACAAAGATTCCGGAATCGTCGTGATGGACGACGGAATGTTGACACTCTCAAGGTTGGATTGTGATCCAAAAGCGTTTTTACCCAGTGTTGTGAGGTTGGCCGGTTCACAAAATTCTATTGTCTTGACATTCTTCAGGCCATAGAAACAATAATCGTTGATAGTTGTCACGGAAGCGGGAATCGTGAGTGAGGTCAGTTTGTGACAACTTTCAAACGCGCTGCGGCCGATGACGGTGATCGTGTTGGGCAGGGTGATCGAGGTCATGTCGCCCTTGCCGTTGAAGGCCCAGCCCCCGATACCGGTGACGGTATATGTGATTCCGTTGTTGGTGACGGTCGACGGAACGACCACGTCACCCTGATAGTTGCCACCTTGGTCTACCTCGACCTCATTGTCGGTGGTGTTGAGAATTTTGTAGGGAATCATGACTCCGTCGCTGTTGGCGACTCTAAAATCTTCAGCCCACACGGTAGACAAGGTTGTGAGCGCTAATGCTACGAGAAGTGAATTTTTTCTCATGATTGGTTGGGTTTGTGCTCCCTGGCTCTCTGTCGGGTGCGGGTTAACGATTGAATTGGGTTTATGGCGAAATGTGCAAGAACCACCCGCAAGTTTTGCACAATTTGATTTCATGACTCTGAACTTGCGGCGATGGCTGTTTGCGCGGTCGATTTCCAACCTCTTTTAAATGGTTATCCGCACATCGGTCTCGTCACGTCAGCCTGTCAGACATCTGGTCTGTGAAAACGCAGGACACGTTTCGTAATGTGTTAATTTATGTGAAAGGGGGGGGGTAGGTATCATATGCCGTGTTTAATGCAAGGGGGAGCCGAAACTCCATTAGGATTAGCGTGAATAAAAGTGATGAAAGGGGGTAGAGAGAGTGAGAGAGAGGGGTTTCATGTTGATTTAAAGTGAGTTTGATTATAAAGCTTAGTTTGAGGCAAAGGTAAGTTATTATTTTTGATATTCAAAACATTTTGATAAATAAATTGAAGTGATTTTGAAAAATCATAATTATATTAGTGTTAATTTATTATGAATTGGTCTGATGTGATTGCAATTTGCAAAAAAAAAGAATTATAAAACACATTCTAAGTTAAATCTCTCGATTAAATGTCTCTATGAAAAAACAGGCCGGAAGTGCTGGTGAAAACACTCCGGCCTGCCTGTCAGGTAATGTGGTTTATCTTATCGTGCGATGAGCAGGAAGTAGTTCTTCTTGCCTCGCTGAACGAGAATGAACTTATCGTTTAGCAGCATAGCCTCCGAGGCCGGTGCGTTTGCGTCGGTCACCTTCTCTTTGTTGATCGACACCGCGTTCTGCTGAACCATTTTGCGGAACTCTCCCTTTGAAGGGAACACCTTCGCACGGTCGGCCAACAGATCGGCCAGCTTGATGCCTCCGGAAATCTCCTCTCGCGAAACCTCAAAGGTCGGCACTCCCTCAAAAATCTCGAGAAGAGTCTTCTCGTCAAGTTTGTGGAGTGCGTCGGCTGCTGAGTTGCTGAAAAGAATCTGCGATGCCTCGACAGCCGCTTCATAGTCTTCGGCCGAGTGGACCATTGTGGTGATCTCCTTGGCCAGACGTTTCTGGAGCGGACGCTGACCCGGATCGGCTGCCTGCTCGGTGACTAAGGCGTCGATCTCCTCTTTTGGCAGTGTGGTGAAGATCTTGATATATTTCTCGGCATCCGCGTCGCTGACATTGAGCCAGAACTGATAGAACTTGTAGGGCGACGTGTAGCGCGCGTCGAGCCACACATTGCCGCTCTCGGTCTTGCCGAACTTTCCGCCGTCGGCCTTTGTGATCAGCGGACATGTGATCGCATACACACCCTCCTCGCCGGCTATGCGGCGTATCATCTCCGTGCCGGTAGTCATGTTGCCCCACTGGTCTGATCCACCGAGCTGAATGCGGCAGTTCTTCTCCTGGAACAGATGAAGAAAGTCATAGCCCTGAAGAAGCTGATAAGAGAATTCAGTAAACGACATGCCCTCGCGGCTCTCGCCCGACAGACGCTTCTTGACTGAATCCTTGGACATCATGTAGTTGACTGTGATGTGTTTGCCGACATCGCGTATGAAGCCGAGAAACGTGAAATCCTTCATCCAGTCATAGTTGTTGACCAGTTCGGCTGCATTGGGAGCATCGCTGTCAAAATCAAGAAATTTCGACAGCTGACGCTTGATTGCTTCCTGATTGTGACGGAGTGTATCCTCGTCAATCAGTTTGCGCTCCTGACTCTTCATCGAGGGGTCGCCGATCATACCGGTTGCTCCGCCGACCAGTGCGATCGGCTTGTGGCCTGAGTTCTGAAAATGCTTGAGCATCATCACCCCGACAAGATGTCCGATGTGGAGTGAGTCTGCGGTCGGGTCAATACCTAAGTAGGCCGTGGTCATCTCTTTCTTGAGCTGATCTTCAACTCCCGGCATCATCGAGTGGATCATGCCGCGCCACGACAATTCTTCAATAAAATTCATTCTTGTTTTTATATTGTTATGTTTCGTTGCCTTAGAACAGGGGCGACGGATATACTCCCTCGCGGTGGAGTTCGGCAAATTTGTCGACTACGCCTTGGCGGTCCTGTGCATAGGTGACGCCAAACCAGCGTGAGTCGGTGTCAAGAACCTTGACGGTAGCCTCGCCGTTGCGAATCAGTGTGTCGATCACAAGCGGAATGAAAAACTCGGCCTTCGGGGTGTTCAGATCCTTGTCGAGAAATTTGACGAATTCGCGTTCACTGAAATCGAAATAGTCGGGTGTGAAGCCCCAGAGGTTCATCGAAACCGGAGTTTTCGGGTCGAGATTCTGAATCTGGCCGTTCTCGTCGGTGAACTCGATGTTGTGATCTTTGTCATAGCCGATCGAAGTACGCTCTACAACGCCGGTCAGAAGACCGTCCTTGGTCTCGCACACGCCGCGGGCTACGGTGCCGTTCTCGGTCATTGTGTTGCCGACACGGAAACCGACCATGCAGTAATCTCCCTTGCGGTCATGCTCGCGAAGAAGTTCTTTGGCGATTACCTCAAACGCGTTGCGGCCATAGAAATCGTCGGCGTTGATCACTGCAAACGGCTCTTTGATAACATTTTTGGCCATCAAGACGGCGTGGTTCGTACCCCAGGGTTTGCTGCGGTCGGCCGGGCACGTATAACCCTCCGGAAGCGCGTCGGTTGACTGGAACACAACCTCAACCGGTACATGTCCTTCATATTTTGAGAGCACTTTCTCACGGAAATCCTGTTCAAAATCGTGACGGATAACGAATACTACTTTTCCGAATCCCGATTTGATCGCGTCATAAATCGAATAGTCCATGATGGTTTCCCCGTTGGGGCCGAGCTGGTCAAGCTGTTTCAGACCGCCATAACGGCTTCCCATGCCTGCTGCAAGAACATATAATGTCGGTTTCATAATTGGTTTGGTTTTGAGATTTGATTTTAGGTTAAAACAACTGCAAAAATAATGCTTTTTTGTCAGTCTGCCAATCAATTCTCCCAAACTTATTGATAAATCGCATTTAAACAGCCCAATAGCTCCACCCGATGTCGTCCGGCCGATGATGCCGTTTTCCTCCCGATGTCGTCCGCTATGCAGTCGCCCCGCCCATGTCGTCCGCCACGCATCGCTTCCATCTGTCACTCCACCGATATCGTCCGCCATGTATCGCTTCCGCCGGTCGCTCCACCGAGGTCGTCCGCCAGGACGACGATTCCCGAGTAACCGCGGTACGCCGTAGGCGTGCCCGGTCAGACACAAACCAAAGAAGTGGCGTCCGGCCA
>CAJUPY010000020.1 GCA_910588035.1 uncultured Muribaculaceae bacterium
GTTCGGTGACTGGAGTTCAGACGTGTGCTCTTCCGATCTTGCAGTCATCACCAGTGTCGAAATAGCATTTTTCGATCAAGACACCGTCACACGACTCCGGATCGCATCCGTCACCGTTAGGCCCGTCATTGATGAATTTCACATTTCTGACAACGACATTTTTGCAAAGCAACGGGTGCAACACCCAGAAAGGTGAACGCAACAGGGTGACTCCCTCGACATAGACTCCGTCACATTGGTTGAATTGGACCAGTTGAGGTCTCAGTCTGTCGTCGGCAGTGAAAACACGTTTCCCGGCAGGAATATTCTCCTCTGCCATTTTCAGTAACTGCGGCCTTGATGTCCGTTGGCTTGCGATTCCATCTTTCCAACCATATTTTGCTGCGCCACACCAGTGCCACCATGTCTCGAATTCTCCACCGCCGTCGACAGTGCCTTCGCCGGTAAGTCCGACATCGGTTGCTTTGAAGGCGTAAATGCAAGGTGATATATTCCGGCAGTCTATTCCTTCCCAACGGGTCTCGACAACAGGATAAAGTTCAGGACGGTAGGCGAATTGCAATGTTGTGTTTCTGTCAATGACGAGATTTACGTGGCTCTTTAGCTCAATGGCTCCCGTCAGATAGGTTCCGCCGCTGACAAGAACGCGCCCGCCGCCAAGTTTGGAACACTTTTCGATAGCGGCGTTAATTGCCCGTTGATTGGTCTCGGCAGTCGCTCCTGACGATGCTCCGAAATCTGTTGCAAGCAGCTCCCTGTCTGCGAACCTGACTGTTCTTATCGACTTTTCCACAGAGTGATATTCGTTTTCATTCCAATCCGTGGCCAATGCGGTCAATGAAAAAATTAGAAAGATGATAACAGATGTGACTTGTTTCATGATTGTCTGGTCGTTTTGCCATTATTCCGCAAAAGTAATCAAATTCTTGCACCTGTCGGCCTAAATATTTAACTTTGCACGTCAAAAACGTAAAGAAATGAAGATATTGAAATTCGGCGGCACGTCGGTCGGAAGTGCCGGGCGCATTAAGAATGTCGCTGATCTGGTCAGTAAACGCGGACGCAATGTTATTGTTCTGTCGGCAATGTCGGGTACGACAAACACTCTTGTCGAGATTTCAGACTATCTGAAGTGTGGAAATATTGACGGGGCCAAGGAAACGGTCAATATGCTTGAGAAACGCTATCAACGCGTACTTGCCGAATTGTTTGATTCTGAAGAATATCGTCTCAGGGCCGAGAAGCGCATTGAACAGTCGCTTGCATTGATCAGATCGTTCACCCGTTCGTCATTCACGACGGCCGAGAAAACGATTCTGGCACAGGGCGAACTGATGTCGACGGCTCTGATGTATGAGTATCTGCTTAGCCGGGGTGTGAAAGTCGTGATGCTTGATGCACTTGAATTCATGAGAATAGACCGCAATGCCGAGCCTGAGATTCAATACATCAGAGATCGCATAATTCCGATGATGAACCGGCATGAGGATGCTGATCTCTATCTGACGCAAGGCTATATATGCCGAAATGCCACCGGTGGTATCGACAATCTGCAACGGGGAGGATCAGATCTCACTGCCTCGTTGATAGGTGCGGCTGTTGAAGCTGAGGAGATCGAGATCTGGACCGATATCGACGGCATGCACAATAACGATCCGAGGTTTGTTGAAAAAACATCGCCTGTCGGTCATCTCCACTTTGAGGAAGCTGCCGAGCTGGCCTATTTTGGCGCGAAAATACTTCACCCGGCATGTGTCTTGCCTGCCAAACTTAACAATATACCGGTGAGACTTCTAAACACAATGCAGCCTGATGCACCGGGAACTTTGATCGACAACAGCTACAAGCCGACACGTCAAGGCATAAAGGCAGTTGCGGCAAAAGACAATATAACTGCCATTAGAATTAAAAGCGGCCGCATGTTGCTCGCATACGGATTTCTACATAAGGTGTTTGAGATATTCGAGACTTACCGCACTCCGATCGATATGATCGCGACTTCTGAGGTTGGTGTTTCTGTGACCATTGACTCAGACCGCAATTTGCAGGCGATTATCGACGACTTGAAGAAATTCGCCACAGTCACCGTCGATCGAGACATGGTTATTATCTGTGTCGTAGGTGATCTTGACTGGCATAACGACGGACTCGAGGCCATAGCAATCGATGCTTTGCGTGACATTCCGGTCAGAATGATCTCTTATGGAGGCAGTGAACACAACATTTCGTTCCTTATCAGCCGCGATGATAAGACTCATGCGCTCAATGCTTTGAGCGAAAAACTATTCAATGCAAAATCATGATTTTACCAGTTGATTTCTCTTCGGTCAAGACACCGTGCTATTTCTATGACATGGATCTGCTTTCTGCCACTCTCGATGAAATCGAGCGTTGCTCGGGAAGATCCCGACGGTTCAGTGTTCACTACGCACTTAAGGCAAACTCCGAACGTCAGATTGTCGAGGAGATTGCCAAGCGTGGTTTTGGAGCCGACTGTGTCAGCATAGGTGAAGTACTTCATGCGATTTCGTGTGGTGTACCTGCCTCAAAGATCGTTTATGCGGGCGTCGGAAAAACCGACAGCGAGATAGAGCAGGCGATCAGACTCGGAATCGCATGCTTCAACATCGAGTCGCTTGAGGAGATCGCTATCATTGATGAGATCGCGTCAAAACTCGGGTGCAGACCGAATGTCGCACTGAGAATAAACCCCGACATTGATGCCCACACCCACCACTACATCACGACAGGACTTGCAGAAAACAAATTCGGTATCGACATGCGGCTTCTTGACCGTGCCGTCGAGATGACACTTGGTTCGAAGTCGGTCAATCTGATCGGCTTCCATTTCCACATCGGTAGCCAGATTCTGACAATGGTACCATTTCAGTTGCTGTCGGTGCGTGTCAATTCGTTGCTTGACGATGTTGAACGTAAATTCAAATTCAAACCGACATACGTCAATATCGGAGGAGGACTCGGCATTGACTATGATGATCCCGACAAGACGCCGATAGCCGATTTTGAAGGTTTCTTCTCGACTTTCGAACGCGAATTTTCTTCAAGACCCGATCTGACAATCCATTGTGAACTCGGGCGCTCTGTTGTGGCTCAGTGTGGCACATTGTTGACGAGAGTCTTATATGTCAAAGAGGGGCTTGAGAAGAAATTTGCAATTGTTGACGCAGGAATGAATAATCTGATCCGCCCGGCTCTTTATCAGGCAGTTCACAAAATCGAGAACCTCACGTCACGGTCTCAGGAAAATGTCCGATACGATGTCGTCGGACCGATTTGTGAATCGTCAGATACGTTCGGTGAGAACCTTCTGCTTGCAGAGACGAGGCGTGGCGACATGCTTGCTGTAAGATCGGCAGGTGCATACGGGCAGTCAATGGCTTCGGCCTACAACATGAGACCCGAAGCTTCTCGAATTTTTTTCAGTCAGTATCAATAACTCAACAATAACTTAAAATGAAAACCCGCGACGAACTAATAGACGATCTGATCACTCTGGCTTTTGCCGAAGATATCGGTGACGGTGATCACACTACCCTCAGCACTATTCCGGCCGACGAAACCGGCCGCCAGCATCTGCTCATCAAACAACCTGGCATTTTGGCCGGTGTTGAGATTGCACGCAAGGTGTTTGAAAAATTTGACCCTTCATTGAAAATGACTGTTTTCATCAAAGATGGTGAGACAGTCAAACCGGGCGACATTGCTTTTGTGGTGGAGGGGCCTGTCAGATCTCTTTTGCAGACTGAACGCACTATGTTGAACATAATGCAGCGCATGAGCGGAATAGCGACAACCACCCATGAGTATCAGAGTCGCCTCGCCGGCCTCAAGACCAAGGTGCTCGACACCCGAAAGACAACGCCGGGTATGAGAATGCTTGAGAAAGAGGCTGTCAAAATCGGTGGT
Source organism: uncultured Muribaculaceae bacterium (assembly GCA_910588035.1). Lineage (GTDB taxonomy): Bacteria > Bacteroidota > Bacteroidia > Bacteroidales > Muribaculaceae > CAJUPY01. The sequence continues at coordinate 3,928 of CAJUPY010000020.1, forward strand.
GGAGAAAATCACCGCATTGGCCTTTTTGACATGATTCTGATAAAAGACAACCATGTCGATTTTGCCGGAGGAATTCCTCAGGCGGTCAAGGCTGCGAAAGACTATTGCAAGTCAACAGGTCGTGACCTGAAGATCGAAGTGGAAGTGAGAAATACTGAAGAGATCAATCAGGCACTTGAAGCAGGCGTAGATCGCATCATGCTTGACAATTTCACTCCCGAAAGAACCAAGGAAGCGGTCGAATTGATCGCCGGTCGAACCGAGATAGAATCTTCAGGCGGTATTACGATCGACACTCTACGTCAGTATGGTGAGGCAGGTGTTGACTATATCTCAGTCGGTGCGTTGACCCATTCGGTCAAAGGTCTTGACATGAGTTTCAAAGCTTGCTGATAACTCTGTCTATGATAAAAATCAAGGGTGAGGAAATCTCGTTTGATTTCCTCACCCTTGATTTGTAAGTAGGCCGGTTACCGTCGGTCAGCGTGTCCTTCAAAAAAGTTCACATAGGCACGGTTGACCAGAACTGTTCCGCCGGGAGTTGGGTAGTCGCCGGTGAAATACCAGTCGCCGGGACAGTCTGGGATTGCACGGTGCAGTCCGTCGACACTTTGATAGACAATCTTGACTTTGGCCGATGTGCCTTCAGGAGTCAGCATATCGGCGATTTTTGCCGAGATCTCTCTGTCGGTAAACGGTTCGTAAATTGCTTTGACCACGTTTACCTGCTCAGTTGGTTTAAGTTTGAGCTGGGTCTTGGCCTGCTCATATACCTCGAGAAGTAAATCTTCCCGGCCATTTTCCTTAAGCAGGGCCACGGCAGCCCTGAATGCTATGAACTCTCCGAGACGAGACATGTCGATGCCGTAGTAGTCGGGATAGCGCACCTGCGGAGCCGACGACACGATAATGATCTCTGCCGGGTGCAGCCGATCGAGCATTCTTAATATAGATTGCTTCAGGGTGGTGCCTCTGACAATCGAATCGTCGATTACAACGAGTTTGTCCTCACCGTTTCTGATACACCCGTATGTGACGTCATAGACGTGTGCCGCCAGATCATTGCGTGAGCTGCCTTCAGCGATGAATGTTCTCAGTTTGATATCTTTGATCGCGATTTTCTCTACACGCAGTTTGCGCTTCATTATCGCGGTCAGAGTCTCGCTGTCAAGCTGGCGGTCTGCCTGTAACTTGAGTATCTCGTCGCGTTTCTGACGGTCAAGAACTTTCTCGAAACCTTCGACAAGTCCGATAAAAGCGACCTCGGCAGTGTTGGGAATGAATGACATGACGACTTTCGACAAATCGTCTCCGGTTGCCTCGATAATGTCATTGACAAGGTTGTGTCCCAATGCTTTGCGTTCGCGATAGATGTCGGCATCGCTACCACGTGAAAAGTATATGCGTTCAAACGAGCAACGTTTGTTCTCACCTTGATCCATGATGCGCGACAGAGACAGTTCTCCCGATTTGTTTACAGTCAGGGCGGTGCCAGGAGTGAGTTCCTTGACTTGAGAACGGGCAACGTTAAGGCAGGTCTGTATTACTGGCCGTTCAGAGGCGACAACCACGATTTCGTCATCGACATAGTAAAATGCAGGTCGAATTCCATTTGGGTCTCTGAGCGCGAACATATCACCCGAACCGGTTGCCCCACAGATAACATAACCACCGTCCCACTGTGGGGCCGTCGATCTCAACACTTCAGTGATGTCAAGTTCTTTTTCGATTTCATATGTCAGCTGCGGTTCCTCGAAACGGTCACGCAAGTTGTGATAGACACGCCGGTTTTCTTTGTCGAGTTCGTATCCCAATTGTTCGAGCAATACAACCGTGTCACTATAGATGCGGGGGTGTTGACCCTGCTTGACAATTGTATCGAATATCTCGCCGACATTGGTCATGTTGAAGTTGCCGCACAACAGCAGATTACGCGACCGCCAGTTGTTTCTCCTCAGAAAAGGATGGACATAAGAGAGCCCGCTTTTGCCTGTGGTGCTGTAGCGGAGGTGGCCCATGTATATTTCGCCGATGAACGGGGTGAAAGCTTCGGCCGATTCCACAGGCTTCTCATCAGCTCCTTTGGTGCGTGCCGCGATATTTCCGAAAATCTCGGTGATAGCACCTGACCCGAGGGCACGTTCGCGGAAAACATACTCATTGCCCGGAGTAGCATTTAGTTTTATGACACCGACTCCGGCACCTTCCTGCCCCCGGTTGTGCTGTTTCTCCATCATAAGATAGAGAAGGTTCAGCCCGTAGCAGCAGGTGCCGTACTTCTTTTTGTAGTATTCAATAGGTTTGAGGAGGCGGATCATCGCCACCCCGCACTCATGTTTGAGTTGTTCCATCGTTTATCTGATGAACAGAAGTTCGCGGTATTTTGGCAGAGGCCACATCTCGTTGTCGACAAGCAACTCGAGCTTGTCAATGTGATAACGTATCACCTCCATTGACGGAACGACTGAGTCGTGGTATGCGATCGCTTTCTCACGTTCAGATGTGATGCGGTTGGCTACTTTCCGTGCTTCCACCATTTTGTCGGTTTCTTCTTTGATCACCGACATGTGCTCTGAGATTTTCTCGATTGTAGAGAGGTCTTGAGCAATGATTTTCGATGCTTTCTGTTCGGTGAAAAGGCTCTTGATCTTGACGAGGTTATCGACAAGAATCGACTGATAGCGAGTGGCAACGGGAATCACATGGTTGATTGCGAGATCTCCCAGAACGCGTGCCTCGATCTGAATTTTTTTTGTATACATCTCCCATTTGACTTCGTTGCGTGCTTCAAGCTCGATGCGCGACAATACCCCCGTTCGTCCAAACATCTCTATAGACTCTTTGCTAAGGTAGGCGTCGAAAATTTTAGGAACAGAAGTCTCGCAGTCGAGTCCGCGGCGTTTGGCCTCGGCTTTCCATTCGTCGCTGTACCCGTTACCGTCGAAATGGATCGCTTTAGATTCCCTGATCAGAATTCTGATCTCCTCAAGCAGTGCCTGGCGCAGGTTCTCGCCCGCTTCAAGACGTCGGTCGACTTTGTTTTTGAAGTCGTTCAGCTGATCGGCGACAGCCGCATTGAGTGCAAGCATGGCCGAGGCGCAGTTTGCCGAAGAACCTACAGCTCTGAATTCAAATCTGTTTCCGGTGAATGCGAACGGCGATGTGCGGTTGCGGTCAGTGTTGTCGATAAGAAGTTCAGGTATCTGCGACAGCCCGACCGTGATCTCTTCTTTGACGGCAAGGTCATTGAGTTGTGCGTCGGTGCTGTTTTCAAGACGGTCGAGAATAGAGGCGAGTTGTGAGCCGGTGAAAATAGATATGATCGCCGGAGGGGCCTCGTTCGCTCCCAGTCGGTGGGCATTGGTCGCCGATGATATTGAGGCTTTAAGCAGACCGTTATGGCGGTTGACGGCTGCCATGGCGTTGACGACAAATGTGATGAACTGCAGATTGTCTTTGGGCGTTTTACCGGGTGCGAACAGCAATACGCCTTTGTCGGTTCCGAGGCTCCAGTTGTTGTGTTTTCCCGATCCGTTGATGCCTGCGAACGGCTTTTCGTGGAGCAGCACGCGGAAGTTATGGCGGCGCGCGACCTCTGCCATGAGTGACATCAGCAAAAGGTTGTGGTCATTGGCGAGGTTGGTCTCCTCAAATATCGGAGCAAGTTCGAACTGGTTGGGCGCAACCTCGTTGTGGCGGGTCTTGGCCGGAATGCCGAGTTTGTGACATTCGATTTCGAGATCGAGCATGAATGCCTCGACACGCGACGGTATTGCTCCGAAATAGTGGTCTTCAAGTTGCTGGTTTTTGGCACTTTCGTGGCCCATGAGTGTGCGTCCGGTCAACGCTAAGTCGGGACGTGCCGAATAGAGAGCCTCATCGACAAGAAAATACTCCTGCTCCCAACCGAGATATGAAATGACATGTTTCACTTCCTGATCGAAATAGCGTGCGACCGCGGTTCCAGCCTTGTCTACAGCATTCAGTGCACGTAGAAGAGGAGTCTTGTAGTCGAGCGATTCGCCGGTATATGAAATGAAGATTGTAGGAATACACAGCGTGTTGTCGAGAATGAATGCCGGCGATGAGATGTCCCATGCCGAATATCCGCGTGCTTCAAACGTGTTTCTTATGCCACCGTTGGGGAAGCTTGACGCATCGGGTTCTTGCTGAACCAGGAGTTTGCCGCTGAATTCTTCAACCACACCTCCTTTACCGTCATGTTCGATAAAAGCATCGTGTTTCTCGGCTGTACCGTCGGTCAAGGGGTGGAACCAGTGTGAGTAGTGGCGGGCACCGTTGTCAATGGCCCAGCGGCGCATTCCTTCTGCAACAGAGTCTGCCAATGCGCGTGATAACGGTTCTTTGTTATCAATCGCATAAACCAGTGCCTCATAGGTTTTCTTAGGCAGGTATTCATACATCTTCTTGCGGTTGAAGACATATTTACCGTAGTATTCCTCAGGACGTTCCGACGGAATTTCAACGGGAATCGCCTTGCGGTCGAATGCTTCCTCGACTACCTTAAATCTCAATTTTGACATAAGAAATTGTATTATTATATATGAAATGAGAGTTTATTCTTTTTGAAAATAGAAACGCCCGACTGAGAATCGGGCGTAGACGGTGAGAGATGATGACAACCGGTGACTCAATCGGGTTGAGACAATTGAAATTGTTTGGCTTTATAAACAATCGGTTTCCCATCGGTTACACTGTTTGTCGTTTCGATGACGCAAAGTTACTAATTCTTTTCAATATACAACCATTGTGGTGAAAAAAAAGAGACGCACCTTTTGGGTGCGCCTCCAAAAATCATGATTGACAGGCCTGTGCTTTATTCACTGACCTTACCACCCAGCCAGGTTGAGTAGATCAGCTTGAACTGTCCGGGACCGGTCACTTCATATCTGACAGTGTCGTTAGTGTTCTGGTTCTCGGGTTTACCGTTGTCATAGGTAACGTAGCTCACCTCATAGATGATCGGGTCAGTATAGCCGTCGATGAGGTTTGCGTTCGGATAATTTTCCTTGAGCGAGTAGGGGAGTGTCTCATAGAGGAAGTTGTGCTTCATCTGATTCTGGATCTCATTCTCGGGAGTATTGGCCCAGGGAGAGTAGCCCATGGCAGTCTTGACCGAAACGTTCACATTGCAGTAGTAGTAGCTTGCTCCGGAATAGAACTCTGAGTTTCCATAGCTGTCGATGTAGCCTGTTCCCTTGTTGGCTTTGACCCAATCGACGATCGGTTTGTAAATCTGTGTTCCGATCTCAGAGTTTCTGACAGCCGGAATCGAGATTGTGACATCGGGATTGAAAATCCAGTCACCTTTGATGCGTGCCCATTGGCCTGTCTTCACTTCAACTCCGTTGTTGAGAATCCACTCAGAACCGTTGTAGACATATTGGTCGCAGTTTGCATATTTTGCACCGCTCTGATAAGCAATGTATTTCGCATCGCCTTCGGCAGCATAGGGGAATGTCTGTTTCATGAAGATAGGCAGAACGCGTGCCGCGTTGGTTTTCGAGAGCGAACCGCTGTAGCCCATTTCTTTGATCTGCATGGGTGAGATGAGGTATGCTTCGGTTGAGGCTACCCATTTTGTTCCGTCAAATTTGTAGAGTGCGTTGTCGGCAAACTTCTCGACATCGACCGGAGCAGCCTCGAAAGGTTTCTCGGGGGCGTTGCCATAGACGGCCTTGCCGTTGACCGAGGTGATGATGAAGTTGAGATAGGTCGGGGCTTTGGTCGTGCGGTCGGTGTTGGCCGACATTACATAGCCTTCTATCGTGTAGCTCTTGTTGTTCTCGATCAGTGCTTTCAACGGATCAGTCGCCTGATAGGCACTGCCGGTGTAGGTTGCGCCGTCAAATTTGAAATTGACATAGTTTCCGACTGAGGTGAAAGTCACGTCGGCCTTGACATATTTTGCTGCGATGCCCGTTGAGTTGTTGTTTGCCTCGGCATATTGCAGTGCGTAGGCGTCGAACGAGGCGGCAGTCAATGTTTCGGGGCTCGGATAGTTGTAGGTGACAGCTGCAATCTCGATTTCGTCGCTCGGAGAGATCTGTAGTCCGCCGTTATATTTGCTGCCTTTTCCTGACACCTGCATGCGCATGCCGATCAGATATTTCGACGCATCGAATGAGCTGCCATAATAAATCAGCACGCTGCCGGTGTTATCAGAGAGAATGTAGCCCTGTTTGCAGATCGCGGTGACATATCCGTCGAGGGTGTAAGATGCACTGTTGGGTGTGACATCTTTAACCGGTGTGATCTGAACCGGATTGAACTCCGGGTCTTTGTCGCTGACATTGAAGTTGACAAGTGCATATTGTCCGCTTTCGGCGCCGGGATATTGCTTTGTCAGAATCATCGGCAGATATGAGGCTGCGGGACACGACGGTGAGAAGGCCAGGGCGTAGTTTGTCTCGCCCCAGACACTCTTGTAGTCGTCGTTAGTCAGCGTGTAGACCGATGCCTTGTAGATCTCGTTGCAGATCTCGGGCAAACCTACACTTTGCTTGTAGGTGAGAAGAACGGTCGATCCGTCATTGGCTACAAAATAGGGGAAGCTTGACGACGACAGGAACATCGGCACATATTTCTGAGCCGTGATATTGCCCATGAAATAGCCGTTTTCGCCGACGTTTGCAAGAGTTTTTTCGTCACCGGTCTCTGCTGCGGCGTCTTTGGCTGATATCAGATCGGCAAGTGCCTTGTAGTCATCGGCTGTCATTGTATATTCGGTTGCCTTGACCTCAGAGTTTACCGGCGGAACCTCAAAACCGTCGAGGTAGTCTTTGTTCCATGAGTTCTCTGAACAGGCCGACAGGGCGGCTACTGCGCCACAGGCAAGCAGAACGTTGAAAATATTTTGTTTCATAATTTGATTTTTTTCTCGGTTGATGCCTTAGAAATTGATATTCAAACGAAGCGAATAGGTGCGGCCAAACGAGTAGAACACACGGAAGGCATTGTCCCAGGCTCCTTCTGTCGACGATTTGGTGTAGGCGTCGACGATGTAGTTGTAATTGAAAAGGTTATAGACGTTTCCATAGATTGTGGCGTTGAGGTTGCCGATCTTGAAACGGTAGCTGGCATTCATGTCAAATTGCTGTCCCCAGGGAATTTGCCAAGGGTCGGCTACGGTGACCACACCGCCGCTGAGATCTTTGGTCGACAACTGGTAGTCGCTGAAGTTGCGGGCGTTGAATGTCCAGTCGCCACCGATTCTCATGCCTTTGAACGGAATGAACGCTACGGAAACAGAACCGGTTGTCTGAGCTGATCCGCCGACCTTGATGCCTTTCTGGTTGACTGTGGCATAGAGGTGGTCGGGAGCCTGGATTCCAGATGCGACTTCTCCATCGATTGTCTTCAGCGGTTGTCCGAGCTGGTTGTAGAAGTAGCCGCTCGCGTTTGAATCCCATTTCCAGTTGCCGATCGAGAGCATCGCGTCGATAGTGACCCAACGTGCTGGAACGTAGCTTGCGTTAAGCTCGACTCCCATGTGGAGCGCGTCGACACCTCCCATGTTCATGTAGTAGCGGTCGCCGTCGTGTTTACCGCCGTCGATTGTTCCGCCTCTTACGGTTGTCTTGTCCATCCAGCGTGTATAGTAGGCATTGACGTTGACAATAAATTGTTTCGAAGTATAACCGTAACCTGCTTCAAACGAATAGATTTTCTCGTTCAACGGGTCGTTGTTGAGGGCGTTTGATGTTTCTGCATTGAGGAACACACCGCCTGAGAAGTAGGGAGCGCGGCTGATGTAGCCGAGGTTGACAAACACGTTGTTATGCTTGTCGAAGTTGTAGTTGGCACCGCCCTTGATCGTTCCGCCGATGTAGCTCTTGGTTTTCGATTTTTCATGGGCCTTGTCATAGTAGAAGAAATCGCGGCGCCAGTAGGTGTTGTTGTTGAGAGCTCCCGATAAAACAAGGTTGAGTCTCTTGTCGAGCATGGTGTATTCAGCCTGGGCGTATGCGCCTTCCTGAAGAATGTATCCGTTGTAGTTGCGGTAGACGGCATCGCCGACACCGAGTTTCTCATACTTCCAGTTCGGATCTGCTGCCGCACTGTTGAACTCGGCTCTCACACCCTTGCGCGATGAGTAGTCGATGAAATATTCACCATCATAAAGATCGTTGATTTCGTTTTTGTGCTTTCCGACGTAATATCTCAGGTCGATACCTCCGGTGAGGTTCAGTTTGTTACCGTTTGTATAGTCAATGTCATGTTTATATGACGAAACAAGTCCATACCAGTTGTGGGCGTTGATCGAGCGCGACATTACAAGAACCGAACCTATGGGGCTGTTTGCGTTCAGATCCTGGATAGCGGCATAGTCAAATGTGCCGTCGGCATTACGGAATTTGGTAGACAGCACTCCGTCGGTCGCGCCATACCAGTCGTTGCGTGTATATCCCGATGTGATGCCGTTGTACTGACCGCTCTGGCCGCCTCCTTTGGCAAGCGAGACATAGACTGCGGTTGACAGCGAACGGTTCTCGTCGATTTTCCAGATGTGGTTGAGCGAGATCTGGGGCTTGTGATAGTAGTTGTAGCTCGAGTTGCGCCATTTTCCGTGGCGGTCATAGCCGAAAGTCGGATTGTAGCGGTACATGCTCTCGCCGTTCATATAGTTCTTGACCTCCTGATAGCCTTTGATCGAAAGACCGTTCTGTGAGCTGCGCTGATAGTGGGTCTGGGGCGATCCGAACGCAGTCAGTGACAATTGGTGGTTTTCGTTGATGCGTTTAGATACGTTGACAAAGTAGGTGTAGCTGTTGAAGGGGGTTCCCTGAATATAATTTTCATTCGCCCATTTGCGGGTGCCAAGTAAAGTTACGGCCCAACCGTTCTTCATCAGTCCTGTCGAAACTTTGAATCCGATGTTGTTCAATCCGTCATTTCCCATGCCGTAGAAAATGTTGCCACCTTTCTCGGCATCGATCGTGCGGGTTGTGATGTTGATAGTTCCACCGATAGATGGTGTTGAGACGATAGTGGCACCAAGACCGCGTTGGGTCTGCATGTTGGCGGTCACGTCACCGAGGCCGGCCCAGTTGCTCCAGTAAACGCCACCCCATTCCATGTCGTTGATAGGAATACCGTTGACCATGACTGCGACATTCTTTGACTGGAAACCGCGCATGTTTATTTTCGCATCGCCAAAGCCGCCGCCGTCGCGTGTGGCCCACACTCCGGGCGTGGTCTTGAGCACTTCGGGCAGCTCCTGGTTGCCGAGTTTGAGCTCGATTGTCTGTGCGCCGATGTTGCTTACTGCGACAGGTGTCACCCTGGTCTTCGCGACTGATTGTGTCACGACTACGTCCTGAAGCATCTTTGAGTCTGGTTCCAGTGTGATTTTGCCTACATTAGCCTCTGCTTTGACTTCGGCAGGCTTGTAGCCGATGTAGAAAACTCTGATCTGTTTTCCAGTTGGAACCGTGAGTGTGAAATGTCCGTCGATGTCGGTCGGTGTGGCAAGTGTTGTTCCGGGCACCGAAACCGTCGCGCCGATTATCGGCTCGTTTTGTTCATCGACAACAAGTCCGGTACACTTGATGTCGCCGGCAGCAGCCATCGCGATAGCTGCGGTCAACATCAAGGCACTGACTAAGAGAAAGAGTCTCTTGAACATAAGAATAAATGATTTAGTTTATAAATAGTTGGATTGGTTGGTAGTTAGTGTGGTTAAAATATTTTCACAAAGATAAACATAATTTTGATAACCTCAAAATAAAAGAGGAACGACCTTAAATCGCTCCTCTTAGTGAAGACAGTGTCAGATAACTCAAATGACATCAAATCCGGCATTTCTCACGGCGTTAACGATGTCTTCGGCGTTGTGGTTACCCTCGACCGTGGCTATGCCTGTCGACAGATTTACGTCTACTTGTTCCACGCCGTTGACCGAACTGATGCATTTGGCCACTGTCGCCTGACAGTGGGGGCAGTTCATGCCCTTGATTGTGTATTCTTTTGTCATTTCTCCTGTTATTTTATGTTGGTTTATGTTGCGTCTGACCAGTGATATGCCGAGCAGTATTACCAATATGCCTGAACAAACCGTGGGGAAAATCCCAAAGTCTGAGACATGGTGGTTGCAAACGGCATGCATTTCTGTTATCGAGAACCACCCGACCGGAAGAACATAGTCGATGAGAAGGCCGAATGCCATTGCTCCGGCTATGATCGAAAGCAGATAGATTATTGCCTGACGGCGACCCATTTCGCGCGAGATGAGTGTAAACGAGGCGAAATTAGCCGCAGGACCGGCCATTAGCAAGACGAGTGCCGTTCCGGGTGACAAGCCTTTCATTACCAATGACAAAGCGATCGGAATTGAGCCTGTGGCGCATACATACATCGGAATGGCGATCACGAGCACAGCTATCATCGACAGAATAGGGTTCTGTCCCAGAACGGAAAAGAAATCGGCAGGCACATAGACGGTTATCAAAGCCGCGATAATCAATCCGGCAACGAGCCATCCGCCGATGCTGCCGACCAGATCAATGAAGCCATATTTCAGAGCGGCAACACATTTGCCGCCAAAGCTTCTGTCACGCAGTTCTTCACTTTGGTCTGTGGCGTGGAGATTTGTCGTGTTGGCTTCACCACGTTCGGTTTTTCCCACCGCGATGCCTCCGGCTACCGCAGTGACCAATGCGGCCACAGGTCTCACGACTGCAAAAGCAGGCCCGAGAAGAGACCAGGTCGCGGCGATGCTGTCAACACCTGTCTGTGGTGTGGCAATGAGAAATGATGTGGAGGCGGCTCTCGAGGCTCCGTTCCGTCTCATGGCGATTGCAGTCGGCAATACTCCACATGAGCATAACGGCAACGGAACGCCGATAAGAGCGGATTTGACTACGGCTTTCCAGCCTGTTCCCGACAGATGACGGGCAAAAGTCTGTTGCGGAACAAATGCATGCATCAGTCCCGCTATCAGAAATCCCAGCAAAATGTATGGCGACATTTCGTTGAGCATGAATAGTAATGAGTTGATCAGTTCCATTATTCTTTATTTTCTTGATGCAAAGTTACAAAATTTTTAATGCAACTCGTTTGCAAAATCATCACCGGTGAAATAAGGTGGGGTCTGTCGACGTTATTATTGAAAATGATTCTTGTCATGAAAAAAATCGAAGAGATATTTGATTATAAAGGAGTGAAGCCGACACCCAATCGAATTCTGATTCTCAAGATGTTGTTGAACGCCGAGCGTCCGGTCAGTCTCGCTGACATCGAGGCAGAGATACAGACCATCGATAAATCGAGCATATTCCGTGTCTTGAATCTGTTTCTTGAGCATGAGGTGATCCATGTGATAGACGACGGTAGCGGATCAGCTAAATATGAAGTCTGTTCAAGTGATGAGCATTGTTCGATATCGGACATGCATGTCCATTTTTTCTGTGAGTGGTGCCACTCTACCTATTGCCTTGATTCAAGCCCGATTCCTCCTGTCTCTCTTCCGGCCGGATTTATGCAGAAGTCGGCAAACTATGTCATCAAGGGTCTATGCCCGAAATGTTCGTCACACCACAGTCACGATGAGGCATGATCCGTCACAATTCATCATGTCTGACAGGTCGTGTGGTTTCGTTTTCTAAATGACTGTAGAGATAATCGCACAAAGAACCAGCAATGCAAAAAACATCTTTTCATTTCGTGTGAATATTTTGCCCGGAGATGTCTGATTCTCTTTTCTCGCTTTTACGAAAAAAATCACTCCCGGAACATAAAAAATCGATGTTTTGAGCATATCAATTACCCCACCGGCGTAAGTTGCCCACAGGCAGAAAACGATGATTGCGGTGGCGATCACTTTAAGTTTGGTCGTATTTGCTATCTTCAGCAAATACAATCCGGTGAACAGGTAACACGGAATGATCATAAGGCCGGTGATGCGCAGTGCCGTCAGATAGACATCGTCGGCTGTGACCACAAGCAGAAGGAAAAATTCCATTGCGAGGCTTGATGCGATGAGGCCATATGCGGGCATGCCGTGGCGGTTCAACCTTTTGAATGACTTCGGCAGAATGTTGAGTTCTGCGGCTTCGTAGGGCACCTGGGCGACGACGAGTGTCCATGCAACCCAACCTCCGACAAGAGAGACTATGACGGCGCATATGACAAACCAGTATGACCATTCGCCACATGTGTCACGTAAAATGTAGGCTATCGACGGATCGTTCAGACCTGACAGCTGCTGCCGGCTCATCAATCCGAAACAGAGCAACGATACACACATGTAGAGCACAAGCGCGATGACAAAGCCGGCAATGCCTGCTTTTCCGACATCGGAACTGCGTTTAGCCCTGGACGACATCATGACCGCACCCTCCACGCCAAAAAAACAGAACAGCGTGATCATCATCGTGTCTCTGATTTGCCGGTCTAAGTCGCCAAGCGATGACAATTTTCCAAAAAGGTCAAGGTCAAACAGTTCGGCTTTGAAAAACAGCGAGAAGATGACAACGATGAAAAGGAGCATCAACACTTTTATGACGGCCAGAATGGTGTTGACTGTCTTTGCTGTCTTTATTCCGCGCGAGACAATGAAATACATCACCCATATCAAAACCGATCCGAAAATGACGGTCATGCGCCCGTGTTTGAGCAATTCCGGGAAGAATGCTCCGAATGAGTCATTGAGCATTACACCGTATGCTACGTTTGAAAAGGCCGAACACAACCAGTAGCCCCAGGCAATGTTGAATCCGGCGTAATTTCCGAATCCAGCCTGGGCATATTGATAGATTCCGGCATTAAACTGCGGATATTTATCGCTGAGCCATTTGAAGGCGAAGACCAGCGGAAGAATGCCGACAGCCGTGATCAGCCATGCGAAGAAAACCGAGGCCGGCGAGGCGACCGAGGCCATGTTCTGTGGCAAATTGTAGATTCCGACTCCAACCATCAGTCCGAAGACAAGAGCGGTCAGTCCGCCGAATCCGAGTTTTCCTGTAGTTAACATATGATTTTATCTGACCTTTTGTCAGTTTAGACAGATGCCGGTATGAACGGTCATTGAATTAATGCTTGTTGATTTGAATTGTACCTGTTGTTTGGATTGCAAAATTACTTCTTTTTTATGAAATCAGCACGGAATTATGTCGGTAGGTTTGTTAACTTTTTCCCATAATAGATGTTATAATGTTAAATTCATCAGTTATGGAAAAAAAACAAGAGATAAAAAAGATATATAAAGAAGCGTTCAATGACACCGCAGAATACGTGGATATGTATTTTGACAAGGTTTATGATGACGAGGAAGCGATGATTTACTATGCCGAGAATTCCGTTCCGGCAAGTTCGTTGTTCCTGAAACGATACAAAATGACGTTTGGTGACGAGACGGTTGACATTGCATATATTTCGGCAGCTGCAACAAGACGTCAGTTCCGTGACCGTGGATTCATGAAGACTCTTATCAAAGAGGCTATAATGAAGTCACGTGACAGGGGAGACCTTTTTGTCACATTGATTCCGGCTCAGAAGTGGCTGTTTGACTACTATGCCCGCTTTGGGTTCTCGACGGTGTTCTATGTCGAGGAGCTGCGCTACACATCGCTTCATCGGTTTGCCTATGAAGGCGAATATGATTTTCTTGACAACCCAGACACCGACGAAGTCTATCAAGCGTTTGACCGCATGATGAGACTGCGTAAGAACTGCGTTCAGCATTCAAGGAAAGATTTCAGCGACATCGTGGCCGATAACAAACTTGACCGGGGTGAGATCGCCGTTGTGCGGGATCCTCTGTCAGGCATGGTTGTCGCGCTGGCTTTTGGCGTGATGAAAGACGGGTGCCTGATGGTCAAGGATGTTCTGGCCGATTTTCCCGATGCAGCAAATGCCGCGTTGTCACGTCTGACAGCACGTTTCCCACATGTTTCGGTCAAAGTCGTGAATTTGCCTGAAGACAACACTCTGATGCCTTTAGAACAGAAGGCCATGGCAAGGATTGTGAATGTTGGAGAGGTCCTTAAGGTTGTTGCACGTCAGAACAAGTCGCTTAAAATGAATATCAGGGTCACTGATGATATTCTGCCGGACAATAACCACATTTATTTCATAGACAATGCGACATGCACGGTCAACGACGGCTATCGTGGCAAACTCGACATTGATGTTGACATTGAGGTTTTGACAGCGATCTTGTTCAGCAGCGGGAAAGTCGGTGCAATTTTCAACCTGCCTACAAAACGTCCGTTCATTTCGCTGATGCTTGATTGAGATGAAAAAATGCAGACTCATCGGGTAAGCCTGCATTTTTTATAAACTGTTCAATTTGTCATCCGTTTACGAGTTGAACAACGATCAGACGCCCGCCATCTTCAGTTGATAGCAAGATTTTACGTCCTTCGGTCAGCGGCACGGCTTGTCCGATCTCGATCTTCTTGTTGTCGGTCTTGTCCCAGAGGCTATCGAGCCGTCGGTTGATCAGAATCCATTGTCCGTTGAAAAAGTGGAAGTCTCCGACCGGCTTCAGTTGCTCGGCTGTGATTTTTTCATTTGCCATGATAAACCGGTTGACATGCCAGCTATAAAGGGTTTGTTTGTCATAGACCATCAGCCGGTAGTTTTCCGGAATGAATTTTCCTTTGCTTGGCGAATAATAGAAATTCAAGACCGGGAGCTGGCCGTGGTATGCTGTTCCGCAGAACGGGCATCTCGGTTGGGTCGTGTTGTCAAATACAAACCATCCATATCCGCATTTTGTGTTTTTACAAGGTTGCATCAGGTCGGTGGTTTTGACAAGCGCCTCTTCCCATTCGTTTGCCGTCGGTCGTTTCATCGGGTCATGCAGGCCGTCAATAAAAGCTTTGTCAAACAAGGACTTAAGATATGGACCTGCAATCTTGTATGGTAGCTTGTCTGGATCGCCCTGTGGCAATTCCGACGGTGCCATTGATTTAATTTTCGGTCGGTTGCTCCGGTCGGTCGGGTGTTCGATGAACAGGGCTTTCGCGCCCATTGATAATTCCTCGTCTTTGTTAGGGTCGTCGATATCGTGGACTTTCCCTCCCCTCAAAGGGTGACGGTTGAAAAGATACATGTAGATCAACACGGCCAACGCGTGGCGGTCGGTCAGAATCGACGGCAGCTTTCGGTTTGGGTCGCCGAGTTTCAGGGTGCGGGTCTGCATTACTTCCGGTGCTATGAAATCGGGAGTGCCGACAACATCTGGTGGATATTTGCCGGGAACTACAAGGCCGTCACAGTCAATGATGCATGCTTTGCCACTCGAGGGGTCGACAAGAACGTTCTTGTACGACAGGTCGGAGTGGGCCAGACCTGCCGCATGCAGTCGTTTGACCGCACGGGCTATTCGAATGCACATGTGTATCCGTGTGAGCCATGTGCCTTTGTCTTCAGGCCGCAGGAATTTGTTGCACAGTTTTGCCGATGCAAACCATTTGCCTTCTTTTTCTTTTCCTTTGAACGGACCGTCTTGGAAAAAGAAGTGTGCGTGATAGGTTGGCACGACGAGTCCGGTCTTGCCGTTCCAATCGACCATTTTTGTAGGCCAGCAGAACAGATCGCGCCAATAGTCACCGCCGACCATGTTGAAGATGCGGTCGCGATAGGTGCCGACGATGTTCTGAAGCCGGTCTCGTGAATTGGCGTCTTGCTTGTCTCTGAAAAATAAGACGACCTCTTTTTTGTCGGGTGTCCAATAGGCATCTTTCATGCCACCCGAACTGAATATCTCATCGATGAACTCAACGGTTGAGCCGTCAGATGCTTTAACTTTTACTATACCCATTGTTACAAGTTCTAATATAGAATTGCTATTGTGCGGTCATCATGATTTCCTGGAGACCAGAAATCGAGCCAATTCAAAAGTTCTTCTTTTGAATTTTCATTGTCATCGATGAGGTTGACCGATGAGTTGATGTCGGCCCACAGCTCATTCCATTTTTCAATGCGGTTCAGGTTGGCGTCAGTCTCGAATTTCGCATCTGAAACTCCGTCGCTCATCAACATCAGGGCCGAGAAATCATCTTCTATTGAAAATCTCAACCGTTTCATGATGTCGGTCGGATTGGCAAATATCGAGTCCATTGTCAGGAAGCGTGTCTGACCGGCATATTCTCCGCCGTCGGGCTCTCCGAGAACTTTGAGATATTGTGTGTCAGCATTGTATATCGCCATAGCGCCGTCTCCGACCCAGAATGAAGCCACAAACCATCCGAAATCAAATTTTTTGCAGATTGCCAGAAGCAGTGTGGTAGAGAAGTCCTTAGGCGTGCAGTCTTTATTGTTTTGTTCCTGGAAGTCTCTGATCGCACGGTTGGCGCGGAAAGCGGCCGTTCCGACAATGCGGTAGATCATGTCGGCGACAGGTTTTCTCGTCGTGTCGTCGGGTTGGGCATGATAGGCGGTGATGACATTTTCAAATTCACCCTGCGAGGCAAGTGCGTCGGTGCAGAATTTCGAGGCTGTCTCCACCGCGATCTTCGATCCTTGGCGCGAGTAGCGGGCCGATCCGGCTCCGTCAGCGACTGCCAGCACATACCAACCGTTGTCTACGTTGTGGCAGATTTTGAAATCATCATCTCTGGGGCGACCTTCATGGGCATGAGAACGACCTCTTTTGCTTGCGGCGACAATGTCTTTTCTCGGAGTTCCGTCATTTGCCTCCACTTTTACATAGTCACAATCTTCATCGGTCTTGAAATAGTCGATAGCAGGGTCGGTGGGTATGTTTTTCCAAAGGTCGCGCGGGTCGGGATTGACTGCGAGATGTAGTTCGCGCGTGTAGAAATCGGCCGATTCATCTCCGGCGACATGATATTCGAGCAGCAAGGTGTAGTCATTTGCTATTTCGGGACTGCCGCTGATCTCGCAGCTGCCGTCGGTCACTTCTGAAATTTTCATGCCTGAACCCTCGAGACCGACAATGCGGTACCAGTCGACCAGGTCTGTCGGTATTGATATTGACGCGGTGTATGCGACACCTTTCTTTGCGTTCGGCAAAGAAAGTGGCAATGCGTCGATTTGGGTTTTTACAACTTGTATTCTGTCCATTGCAGATTGATTATATTGCGTCCAGTCCTGCGACAAACGCCAGTTAATGAATTTATCTACCGCTTCGGTTGTCGGTTCTATTCCTTTTGATTTTAGGAACGCAGCCACTCTCAGGGCATATGTGTCGACAGTTTTGACTATGATGCGGTTGCGGGGCGGAATTCTGCGGTTCATGGCTGTCGAGATTATCCGTTGGTGCGACCGATGTCAAATCCTTCGTCAGTGAACGACAGGCGGCTTTCTGTTCCACACCACGGGCAGTGGGCTTTAAGGTCATCGCCCACACAGAAAATTTTGCCGCAGTGGCCACACATGACCAATGCATATTGGTTTCCGCAACAGGGACATACGGGGTCACCGATAAGTTCGCCTATGTTGATCTGTCGTGTTGAGTCACCCGGATCGGTCAGATTCTTATAGCTTTCCTCTTCGATCGGATAGGCTCCGACAAGTTTGAAATCCATTGGAGAGAAGCCTCCGAGTCCCTCTATGGAAGATCCACGTTTGGCATATTTTATCAGATAAGGACGTTTTGTCGAGGCACACTTACCCAGAATCACGGCAAAGTTCTCATCTACTTTGACTTGGCGCGATGTGTCGACTTTCTCAAGGTTTATGCCATCGACAGGAGCGAGTTTCAGTTCTTCTGACCCGATTTCGGAAACAGACATGCTTGTGGTTCTGATCGAATCGCTCACCCACTTGAAAAATGCCTTGTAGCTGGTTTCGTCTGATGCGTTGAACCTTATGACATTCTCAGTCAGCTGACCGAATAAAGAAGTGTCGACATTATCACCCATCGATATGACTACAAGGTTTGCATGACGACGGTATTTTCGGTTCCAACGGTCAAATGCCTGACGCGGATCGTCGGTCGGCGTTCCGTCTGTGAAAAGAAATATGATCGGTTTCCAGTCTCCTTTTTCATCGGCAGTTGTCTTTTTTACCTCGCGGTCGATGTGGTCCATCAGATAGTCGAGAGCCCTGCCGACGGCTGTTCCGCCTCCGATTGGAATGATCGGGGGATAGAATTTATATAATTCAGTCAGGGGAGACAGTTCTGCCGGGCGACCGGCAAAAGCGACCACCGAGACAAATGCGGTCTCGAGGGCGTAGGGGTCGGTTCTGAGTTCCTGAATGATGTTTCTCATTCCTTTCTGAACGTTTTCGATCGGTTCACCGACCATAGATTCAGAAACGTCGATCAAAAAATATATGGGTAGTCTTCTCATGGTTTTTTATTTTAGTTCTGGAATAAAAAATGATCCGGGCGAAAGGTATACCCGGCCGGGTCCACCAAGTCTCAGCAGGCTGAGACCTTCGCCCGAAACAAAATTAGACAGCGACCACTGAGCCTGTATCCGGTGTTCAGGTATTCCCTGAATGGCAATTATGTGTTCTTCGTCAGCGTCGATCCAATGGCCATCGGGAATGTCTATAGGCAATGCCGCGCCGTTTGAGTCAAGAAAGACGGTAGACGTTCCTGAAATTTTCTGGAGCATCAGCCCCATGCCGCCGACCAATCCGCTGATCGATAGTTTTGTCGAGACATTCACGCGGTTGTTTGAAGCGACATATACACCTCTGTGGCAGATGATTTCTTCGCCGGTGATTTTAATCGGCACCAGACTGTGGCGTCCACCGAACACGATTTTTCGAGTTTGGGAAGTCGGATTGTAATATCTGACTATGAAAAGGGACTCGCCGGAAAGTTTGGCCGCTATCATACCGGTCAGACCTCGGCCGTTCATCGAGATTTCTTTCTCGATGCCGTTTTCATAGTAGATCAACGATCCTTTTTCGGCATAGAATTCCTCACCCGGACCAAGCATGACTTCAAGGTGTTGGACAAACGCACCGATTAGCTTACATTCCATAATCAGTTTCAGATAATCATGTTGACTTCTTCGGGCGGAGGCGGGAGAATTAGCTCATCGGTGGCTCCGACGCTTCTGTTGCCAACACCGATCGTGTCGCTGACCCATTTGAAAAATTTTCTGAATCCCGCGCTGTCGAGAGTGTCAAGTGAGTAGACATTGTCGGTCAATTGCCTGAGCGGTTCGGTCTTTGCTTTCGGGCCGGCGGCACACGCGATGACTCCCCCGAATCTCTCTTGCCTGATTTTAGGAATCATCTCGTTGTAGAGCTGTGTGTCTGACGGTTTGCCGTCTGTCAGCAGAAATAGCAGCGGCATCCAGTCACCTTTCTGCTCGGCGTTACTGAGCTTTACCTCATGTCTGACCCGGTCAAGCAGGGTGCTCAAGGCCGCCCCTGTCATTGTGGGACCCGATTCGGGAACATCGATTTGAGGCAGTTGCAGTTCGTCGAGCGCGGTCAGCGGCAGAATGCAACGAGCTTCACGGTCGAAGGTGATTATGCTGATCCAGACGGTCTCGAGGGCGTATGGATCGTTGCGCAGTGATGACAACATCGATTCAAGACCGACTTTGACCGACTCGATCGGCTCACCGTTCATGGAACCTGAAGTGTCAATTAAAATATAAACTGGTAATCGGCGCATTTTGCGTTTGTACGATGTTTTTTGTTTGACTGAAATCGGCCGGTCATGATAACCGGCCGGATTATTGTTGAAGTTAAATTATACGACAATGTTGACTTCCGGCGGTGGGGGCGGAAGCTCGCTGAGCCCCTTTACATCGCCGAACCCGTCCTCGACTTTCATGCTTGAGGTGCTGATCGAAGATGAGACCCATTTGAAGAACGATTTGATTGTCGCGCTGTCGGTCGTGTCGAGTTGAACGACACACTCGGTTATTTTTTTCAGGGTGTCGGTGTTGGCAGCCTGACCGGCGGCACAAGCGACCACGATTCCCCATTTGCGTTTATTGAATTCCTCCAGCCCTTTGTTGAGGTCATCGGTAGGTTCGCCGTCGGTCATGATGAATACAAGCGGTTTCCAGTCTCCTTTGACTTCGGCCGTTGTTTTTGTGATTTCCCGGTCGGCACATTCGGCAAGAAGTTTAAGTGCGCCGCCAAGGGAGGTGCATC
The DNA here is from genome assembly GCA_910588035.1 of uncultured Muribaculaceae bacterium. Lineage (GTDB taxonomy): Bacteria > Bacteroidota > Bacteroidia > Bacteroidales > Muribaculaceae > CAJUPY01. The sequence continues at coordinate 23,992 of CAJUPY010000020.1, forward strand.
CACTTGCGTTTAATGTGGGTTGTTGAAATGCCGATAACTCTGTCAGCGGTGTCAGCTGCTTTGCGTCGCTGTCAAAAGAGATCACACTCAGATAGGCTGTCTCAAGTGCATATGGATCGCTTCTTAGCGAGGCGACAAGGTTCTGCACTCCGTTTTTCACAGATTCGATAGGCTCTCCATACATCGAACCCGATGTGTCAAGAAGCAGGTAAACAGGGAGTCTTCTCATTTTTTTAGGTTTTGGTTTATTTTAAAAGGTAAAAATGTCTCAAAAGAATAGAGTACCGCAAATATAATAAAATATCACCCTGACTGCAAATTTTTTTCAGACATTCGATTCCGTTATGCTATAAATGATTAAATTATAGAGAGTATATATGTTAGATTATTGATTACGCGCAGTCAAGCCGGTGATCAGATCTTGTCGGAGATACATCGTGAATAGTCATCAATTCTGCCATCAACAATTTTTATACGTGTCTTTCCAAACCAGCCCATGTCTAAATAAGACACGATAAACCACCCGTCACCGATGTACTCAATGTTGCAGATACGTGAAACATCTTCAGAGCCGGGTTTCGAGTCCTGTTCTGCGGTTCTCAGTGCGTAAAAAGCGTAGCAAGGTTCTTCATCGCAGTCAAATTCATAGTCGTCTTTCAGCTTTTTCAAGGCGTTGACAGTGAAATATGCCTCAGGATTATCTTTGTTTCCTGAGTCTGTCGTAAACACAAATTTGTCATATACGAGGTTGATCAACCGTGAGTCATTATTGTTGTCAATCACCGGTTTGTTTCGTGGCGCACCATGTTCAAGTTGTGTGAAATCTGTGTCTGCATTGGCTGTTGCATTGCATGTCACTGAGCTTGCAAGCAAAAAAGCATATCCCAGAAAGTAATGCGATCTCATTTCTTTTTACATTAAACGGTTTTTAAATGAATATTTTCCATTCGCAATGCTGCCATACAGCAATCTTATCTTTTGTGTGGCGCTTTTGTAGACTTTGATGTTTTTGCTTTTCCGGGAAACAACCGGTCAATAAGATCAGGACGGCCGAGGCGATGTAGAGATTTGATGATGTCGGGACGGTATTGCGCGTCGTACCAGAAAAAATATTTGCGTTGCGCGAGTTTCTGATCTCGTGAGACCGCGGTATAAATCTTTTCCATTGTATAGGGGTGGAACCCCGTGTAGTAAATCTCGGTGGCAAGTGTCATCGGTGTTGGTGTGAAGTCTTGAACCTGCTCGAGGTGCATGTTGAGATTTCTGGTCTCGACAGCCAGCAATGCCATGTCAAGTTCGGTGCAGCCCGGGTGGCTTGATATGAAATATGGAATCAGTTGCTGGTTCAGGCCATATTGTCTGTTCACGCGGTCGAAAATGCGGTGAAAATCATGGAACAGATTGAACGACGGTTTGCGCATTATGTCGAGAACATGATCGACGGTATGCTCCGGTGCGACTTTCAAGCGACCTGAAACGTGTTTGCAGATCAGTTGCTCGTTGTATTCTCTGTTTGCTTTGTCAACGGCTTCATCGCCGGTTTGATGCATCGACAGGTCGTAACGCACACCGCTGCCGATGAATGTTTTCTTCACACCCTCGACCGCATCAGCCTGGCGGTAAATCTGCAACAAGGGTCTATGGTCGGTGTTGAGATTGGGACACGGCCTGGGGTGCAGGCAAGATGGCCTGAAACATTTCGCACATGTCTCACGGTTGCGTCCTCCCATCGCGTACATGTTGGCCGACGGACCCCCGAGATCAGATATATAGCCTTTGAAATCGGGCATTTGTGTGACCTGTTTTATTTCACGCATGATTGACTGAGGACTTCTCGAGGCTATGAATTTGCCTTGATGCGCCGAGATTGTGCAGAATGCGCAGCCACCGAAACAACCGCGATGAAGGTTTACCGAAAATTTGATCATGTCGAAAGCCGGAATACGTTTGCCACGATAGCGGGGGTGGGGCAGACGGGTATATGGCAGGTCGAACGACGCGTCAATCTCTCCGGTTGTCATTGCCGGATACATCGGGTTGACTTTCACAAACTTTCCGTCGGTTTCCTGCCACAAGGTAGCCCCACCGTTCATGCGGTTTGACTGCTGCTCGATATGCCGGAAATTTTCGGCCTGACAGCGTTTGTCACGGAGACATTTCCGGAATGAGTGGAGAATTATATTTTCATCAGACGGTTGAGGCAAATCGCTGGCGGGTCTCAATATGACAGACTGCCGGAGATCGACGATCTCACTGATTCTTTCACCTGCATCGAGTCTTCGGGCAAGCTCTACAATCGGCTTTTCTCCCATGCCGTAGATTATCATGTCGGCCGGAGCATCGGCAAGGATTGACGGTCTGAGCCGGTCCTGCCAGTAGTCGTAGTGGGCCATTCGTCTCATCGATGCCTCTATGCCGCCTGCAATGACGGGTGTGTCGGGAAAGAGCCGTTTCAGAATTTCAGAGTATACGATGGTAGGGTAGTCGGGTCTCATTCCGTGGCGGGCATCGGGTGTATAGGCGTCGTCGGAACGGCGTCGTCGGTTTGCGGTGTAGTGGTTGACCATTGAGTCCATGGCCCCGGCCGATACACCGAAGAACAGACGCGGAGCACCAAACTTCTTGAAATCGCGCAGATCGTCCTGCCAATTAGGCTGCGGAACAATGGCCACACGATAGCCTGCCGCCTGCAAGGTACGTCCGATTACAGCGGCGGCAAACGACTGATGATCGACATAGGCGTCTCCGGAGAACAGGACAATATCGACACTATCCCATCCAAGTGCCTTCATCTCTTTGACAGAAGTCGGAAGGAAACGGTCGGCGGCAATGTTGTTCTTATTATCAATCATCGAGGGTCTCTGCATGTTGTTCGAGTTTGATTATTTCGTCACGCAATCGTGCAGCTTCCATAAATTCCATGTTTTTGGCCGCTGCGAGCATTTCGTGACGCAGGTGGTTGATGTTGGCGAGAATCTCTTTTTTCGACATGTAGGCAATCACCGGGTCGGCTGCGACATTGACTTGCGTGGTGTATTCGTTTCCGTATGGAACCGGTTCGGCCTGTGGTCTCCGTTTCCCACCCCGCTGTTGTATAGGCTGTTTTGATGCCTCTTCGTTGTCGCGGTCGAGACCGATGATCCGGTTACGAGCTTTGATGATTGCGGTCGGCGTTATACCGTGCTCTTCGTTGTAACGCATCTGAATTGTTCTTCTGCGTTCGGTCTCGTCGATTGTCTGTTGCATGCTGTCGGTGATCTTATCGGCATACATTATGACCTGACCGTTGAGATTTCGGGCCGCACGGCCGACTGTCTGGGTCAGCGAGCGGTGAGATCTCAGGAAACCTTCTTTGTCGGCATCGAGAATGGCGACGAGCGAGACCTCAGGTAAATCGAGACCTTCCCTGAGAAGATTGACACCGATCAACACGTCAAATTCGCCTGATCTCAAACCATCGAGAATTGCCACGCGGTCAAGAGATTTCACATCGGAATGAATGTATGCCGCCTTGATGTCGAGTTTGAGAAGATATTCGTTAAGTTCTTCTGCCATGCGCTTGGTGAGCGTGGTCACCAGCACTCGTTCATCACGTTCGCGCCGTTTGTTTATTTCTTCGAGAAGATCGTCGATTTGATTGAGCGAAGGTCTGACGGTGATCAATGGGTCAAGCAGTCCGGTAGGCCTGATGATCTGTTCGACAACAACCCCCTCGGCTTCGGCAAGCTCATAATCGGCCGGTGTAGCACTGACATACACTACCTGGTTTGTCAGTGACTGAAACTCCTCGAACTTCAACGGACGGTTGTCAATGGCCGCAGGCAGCCGGAATCCATATTCGACAAGGTTGAGTTTCCGCGACCTGTCTCCACCATACATGGCTCTGATCTGAGGAACGGTCACATGGCTTTCGTCAATGATTGTCAGATAGTCTTTTGGAAAATAGTCGAGCAGACAGAATGGTCTCATGCCCGGTTCGCGTCCGTCGAAATAGCGGCTGTAATTCTCGATGCCGGAACAGTAGCCTATCTCTCTGATCATTTCAACATCGTAAGTCACACGTTCGTAGAGCCTTTTGGCTTCAAGTTCACGTGCCTCGTCATAAAAGAAATTTACCTGCTGCCCGAGATCTACTTCAATTTGCCCCAGCGCGGTGCCCACACGTTCTTTTGACGTGACAAAAAGATTGGCCGGGTATATCTGGAATGAGTCATGGTCTCCGAGCGGAATGTTGTCGACAGGGTGAAGCGTAGAGATCGTTTCAATCTCGTCGCCCCAGAAAACTACACGAATGACAATTTCTTCATAGGCCAGCGCGATGTCAACGGTGTCGCCTTTAACCCTGAAAGTGCCTCGTGACAGTTCTGTCTCGTTACGGCTATAGAGCGCTTCGGCGAGACGTCGCATGAAATCGTTGCGTGTGATTTTCTGTCCGACGCGGATCTTGATCACGTTGCTGTCGAAATCGTCAGGATTTCCCATGCCATAGAGACATGATACCGACGACACCACCACCACATCGCGCCGACCTGACAGAAGAGCTGACACTGTCGACAGTCTGAGGCGTTCGATCTCATCGTTGATCATGAGATCTTTCTCGATATATTTATCGACAGAAGGAATGTATGCCTCAGGCTGATAATAGTCGTAGTAGGAGACGAAATATTGAACAGAGTTCTCGGGAAAAAAAGACTTGAACTCGCTGTAGAGCTGAGCTGCAAGTGTTTTGTTGTGGCTCAGTATGAGCGTCGGACGTTCAACTTTCTCAATCAGGTTCGCCATTGTGAAAGTTTTGCCCGATCCGGTCACACCGAGAAGCACCTGGGCTGGAGTTCCATCGTTTACCCCTTTCACAAGTGCCTCTATTGCCTGCGGCTGATCGCCCGTCGGCCTATAGAGAGATGACAATTTGAATTTCATTGAGCGTTCTTGAATAATGCAACTAACAAAGTTAGTGATTATTTTTGAACTGTGCAAGCCGTGTGTTGTCTCACAGACATCTTTTAAAAGTCCAATTGTTACATATCGTTAAAGATTGGCTGAGATCGGCCTATAATTTCGGGGTGCAATATAATTTGTGTAAATTTGCAGAACATAAAATTTCAACAATATAATAAAATCAATGCTATCAGTCGACCATTTCGCCGATCAGATCAACGAGGCTATATCTGATATTAAATATCCGGATTCTCCAGCCGGACTCTATGAGCCGATACATTATACACTTGAGGGAGGCGGCAAACGCCTTCGTCCGGTACTGTTGCTCGCGTGTTGCCATTTTGTCGGCGGAAAATCGGAAGATGCCGTCAATCAGGCTTTGGGCATCGAATTGTTTCACAACTTCACTCTGCTTCATGACGATGTCATGGACAGGGCTGATATCAGACGCGGACGTCCGACCGTTCACCGTCGCTGGAATGACTCCACGGCGATATTGTCTGGAGATGCGATGCTGACAATGGCGACATCATTTGTAGTTGCCGGCGCGGGATCTAAGATCGGTCAGATCATCGGTCTGTTTAATAAAACGGCGATGGAGATTTATGAAGGACAGCAGTTTGACATGGATTTTGAAAATCGCCGCGATGTGTCGGTCGGGGATTATATCGAAATGATAAGACTGAAAACATCTGTTTTGATTGGCTGTGCCTGCAAGATGGGCGCGGTCATGGGCGGTGCGACAGAAGAGACGCAGCAGGCGTTGTATGACTATGGCATAAACCTCGGTCTGGCGTTCCAGTTGCGCGACGACTATCTCGACACCTATGGCGATCCGTTGACTTTCGGTAAGGAAATCGGTGGAGATATTGTCAACAACAAGAAAACCTGGCTGTTGATCAACGCCATGAACAGTGACATGTCAGAAAAGCTGAAAAAGGTGATCAACCAGTCTCCGACAAGAGGAGATAAAATTGAAGGAGTCAAATCGATTTATGCCGAACTTGGTCTGCCCGGAAAATGTCGCGAGTTGATCAGCAAATATGTGGCAGATGCCATTGAGGTGATCAATGAGGCCGATTTGAACGAGAGCGGGAAACGGTTCCTGACCGAGATCGCACTGTCGACAATTGAAAGGGATAATTGACATCGCATGTTGATCGACACCCACACTCATCTCTATCTTGATGAGTTTCAACCAGACGTCTGCCTCGCGGTTGATCGAGCCAAGGCTGCCGGAGTCGGAATGATGATCTTGCCCAATGTAGACTCGTCGACGGTCACTCAAATGAAACGGCTTCACAAATCCCGCGGTGATGTGACGGCCATGGCCATGGGGCTTCATCCGACTGAAGTCGGCGATGACCCGGAGAAAGAGATCGAACCATTCATGAATCTACTTTCAGAGACTCCGGGCGATTTTGTTGCGGTCGGCGAAATCGGCATGGATCTGTATTGGGACAAGTCAAAGCTCGAATCACAGAAAACAGCGTTCAGACTTCAGTGTGAAGAAGCAGTGCGTCTTGATCTGCCGGTGATAATACATTGTCGCGAGGCGTTGAATGAGACGCTTGACGTTCTGAGGTCGTTGAAAAAGGTTCCGGCAGGAGTTTTCCATAGTTTTGGCGGAACGGCTGACGATGTCGTGCGAATTTGTGAAACGGGAGATTTTTATTTCGGAATAAACGGTATTGTCACATTTAAAAATTCGCGGTTGAAAGATGTCTTGCCTTCTATCAGAGCCGACCGGCTTCTGCTTGAGACAGACTCCCCCTACCTGGCTCCTGTTCCATTCAGAGGCAAACGAAACGAGAGTGCATTTATAAGACACACAGCTGCCTATGTGGCAAATATACTTGACATGAGACTTGAAGATCTTGAAGATCTTACCACGGGGAATGCAAAAAGACTATTTAGATTATAACCGATAAGAAATGGATTCAATAGGTAACTACATCATAAAACTTGCCGACTTTTTCGGTGGATATCCGCTGTTTGCAGTGTTGATAGGCGGCGGACTGTTTCTGTTTATCGCTTCAGGCTTTGTCTCGCTAAGACGATTGCCCGATGCGTTCAGGGAACTTCGTAAGAAAAGCGACGCCTCCAATGGTCAGATCAGTTCTGTTCAGGCCTTGGCATCGGTTGTCGCTGCGACTATCGGTCTGGGAAACATCGCAGGTGTCACAATTGCCCTTGTCATGGGTGGCCCCGGAGCTATTTTCTGGATGTGGGTCAGTGCCCTTGTCGGAATGGCGACGAAATATCATGAGGGTGTGTTGGCGATCATGTATAAAGGTCGTGACAAGGACGGAGTTCATCGAGGTGGCCCGATGTATATAATAGAAAACGGACTTGGACGTAAATGGCGTCCGCTGGCGATATTTTTTGCTGTAGCCGGAATGTTCGGCACGTTATGCATCATGAACGCAAATCAGCTCACCGAAGCCGTTGTCAGTGTGTTTACAACTCCTGAAAATCTTGAGGCAAGTTCTTTCCTGTCATCAATGTCGGCGATAACCGGGCTTGATAATCTCCATGCGTTCAGATTGATGTGTGGCATCGCGATAGCTATTGTAGTGTCTCTTGTCGTGCTCGGTGGAATAACGCGAATAGCGAGAGTGGCATCGGTCATAGTGCCGTTTATGGTAGGTGTCTACTTTCTGATGGTTTTCTATATAATATTGACGCATCTTGATGATGTACCCGGCGTTTTCGCTTCAATTTTCCGTGAGGCATTCAACTTGCGTGCCGGATTGGGTGCACTTGTCGGAATAGCGATAATCGGTGCGCGACGTGCCGCATTGGTTAATGATGCAGGCGTTGGAACAGCGTCAATCATGCATGGCGAGTCAAAAAACAATACCCCGGTCCGCGAAGGCTTGATTGCCATGCTTGGCCCGAGCATTGACTCAGGTTTTGTTTGCACACTCACCGCACTGGCCATTCTTTTGTGTGCCGACATTCCGTCAGGAGGCGATGTACAGGGTCTCACGCTCGCTATGAACGCGTTCTCGAATGCCATTCCCGGAGGAGAACTGATGCTTTTTGTCGTTGTCATTTGTTTCGGACTATCGTCGATGTTCTCTTATTCGTTCTATGGTCGCAGTTGCGCGACCTATCTGTTCGGATCGAAGAAATCACGGTTCTATACTTATTTCTTCATTGTCACACTGATAATTTTTTCGGTGATTCCGTTGAATGCCGCCGTGGGAGTCTGCGATCTGTTCTATGCCTTGATGGCGTTTCCGACCATGTTTGCAATTCTGTCTCTGTCGGGTCAGGTCAGAAAAGCGACACGTGATTATTTCTCCGTGAAAAAAGAGAAAATTGAGAAAAAAATTGTAAATTCGCCTTCCGAAAACAACTCGATTTAATAGAAGATAAAGATGCTTGATTTTATAGTCTGGAATGCCGACCCGATGCTGATCGACTCGTTTGTCAAGGTCAGGTGGTATGGTCTCATGTTTGCGATAGGCTTCTTGTTAGGATACAAGATAGAGGAGAGAATCTACAGACATGAGGGCGCGCCTGAGAGTTGGCTCGGGATATTGCTCATGTGGACAGTAGCCGGCACGATTATCGGTGCCCGTCTGGGCCATGTGTTTTTCTATGAGTGGGACGTATACAGCCAGAATCCGATAAAGATTCTTTATATCTGGGAAGGAGGTCTTGCAAGCCACGGAGGTACCATAGGCATCATAATTGGCGTATTGTTATATTCGGTGGTCACTACCAAACGTAATCCGCTTTGGACATTTGACCGTCTTGTCATTCCGATTGCATTGGTAGGTGCGATGATCAGATTCGGAAACCTGATGAACAGTGAGATTTTCGGACATGCCACAGACCTGCCTTGGGGCTTCATGTTTGTCAGAAGCGCAGAATGGCATCACTACTACAAGGGGTTGGCGTGTCACCCGACACAGATCTATGAGTCGCTGTGTTATCTTGCCTTGTTCGGACTGTTGATGTGGATGTACTGGAAAAAGAATGCAGAGGAACGCCCCGGTATGATTTTCGGTGTCTTTTTTGTCGTTTTGTGGACAACCCGATTCCTGATTGAGTTTATCAAGAATCCGCAGGTCGATTTCGAGCGCGACATGGTTCTGAACATGGGTCAGCTGTTGAGCATACCATTCATTCTGATCGGCATCGGGCTTATAATTTACTCCATGAGCCGTCCGCGTCAGCACATTGACTTTCCCGACAAGTTTCCCGATGAAGGGAAACCGGTCAAAAAATAATCAGGCAAAGAACCGCTGCTGTCGTGACCGGGAGGGCGTTTAAGCTTTTCTTGATATATAAATGATGATTGGCGAAGTCAGACGAATCAAAGTCAGATTAATTGAGATCCGTGTTCTATTTATCAGTTGAATAAACTTCAGTTTTTTCTGAACTGATCGTGGGATCCGTGGGAATTTGTTTAATTTGATCTGGAGATTGAAATCAACTCGCGATCAACATTGATGTTGTGTTTGTTGAATATCGCCATTGCATTTTTTTCAAAGGCGTTGCAATGAGACTTCCACTGTCCGTCGTAGCTTTCGGGGGTGACGAGCCTGAAGTTTGATTTTCCATGCGGTGGCTCGGTGAAGACGAGGCTGTAGGTCGCTTTCTTGACAAAGGCGGTTCCGGTTGAATCGCGTGTGATTGTCACTTTGGCCATTGCTCCGCCCCGAGTATCGGTCTTTTTCATGTTAGAGATGAAATTACCGAGAGAGTAAACCAGAAACTGATTCTTTCCTGTGTCTGAGTGACGCCTCATTTCCATTGGCTGTATCACATGTGGGTGACCTCCGATTATCATGTCGACACCGAGTCCGCTCAGGTAATCGGCAAGCTTTTTCTGCTCGCTGTTGGGCAACAAGACATATTCTACCCCCCAGTGCATCGCTACGGCGATAAGTTCGGCACCGGCTTCGCGCAGAGTCTCGACATCGTGTTTAATGATCTCTTTGTCAATGAAATTGACATGGACATCGCCGGTTACCGGAATTCCGTTGGTGCCATATGTGTAGTTCAGGAATCCGATGAGGAAGCCCTTGATGTTTTTTATGGTTGTAATCAGAGAATCTCGCTCGGCCTTGTTGCGATATGTGCCTATATGATCGATTTTCATTGAATCGAGCATGTCAAGCGTTCTGACAAGTCCCTTGTGCCGTCGGTCAAGAGTGTGGTTATTTGCGGTGAGACACATGTCAAAACCCGCTTTTTTCAACTCGGCAGCATAGCTGTCGGGGGCACAGAAACAAGGATAACCCGAATAAGGCTTTCCTCCTAACGGGGTTTCAAGGTTGACAACAGCATAGTCAGCGGCAGAGACATAATCTGCTACATTGTCGAAATAGCCTGAATAGTCGTGGGTACCATCGCCTTGCGAGGCATGTTCGATCTGTGCTATATGCTGCATTGCATCGCCGGCGAAAACGATGTTGATTTCGGGCGATGCATGCGATAGAATTATCGAGGCGAGCGAGAAAATAATCTCGATCATCGATTATTTGTAAATGACGTGTTGGGCAGCCTGCAGCGTGTTGTTCATCAGCGAGACAATCGTCATCGGGCCGACACCTCCGGGCACAGGAGTTATGTGGGAGCAAAGTGGTGCCACGTTTTCAAAGTCGACATCACCGCAGAGTCTGAATCCGCTCTTTCTCGATGCATCGGGCACACGGGTTGTGCCGACATCGATGACTGTGGCACCCGGCTTCACCATGTCTGCGGTCAGGAAATGGGGCTTGCCGATCGCCGCCACGATGATGTCCGCATCTTTGCAGATTTCCTTTATGTTTTCTGAAGAACTGTGGCAGACGGTCACGGTCGCGTCACCGGGCTGCGCTTTCTGCATCAACAGTGTCGCCACGGGCTTGCCGACGATGTTGCTGCGTCCGAGAACTACGCATTTCGCTCCTTTGGTCTTGATGCCGTATCGTTCGAGAAGCATCATGATGCCTGCGGGTGTGGCAGAGCGGAAACAGGGAAGGCCGATTGACATTCGTCCGACATTGATTGGGTGAAAACCGTCGACATCTTTGCGGTAGTCTATGGCTTCGATCACTTTCTGCTCATTTATGTGTCGAGGAAGCGGCAGTTGGACAATAAATCCGTCAACACTGTCATCGGCGTTGAGACGGTCTATTGTTTCAAGCAGTTCCTCTTCAGTGACGTTGTCTTCAAATCTGATCAGGGTCGAGGTGAAACCACACTGTTCACATGATTTCACTTTATTGGCGACGTAAGTCTCGCTACCCCCGTCGTGACCTACAAGAATGGCCGCGAGGTGTGGTCTGCGTCTGCCTTCAGCAATCATTTTCTCGACTTCGGCTGCAATTTCTCGTTTGATCTCTTCTGAGATTTTTTTCCCGTCTATCAGTTCCATTTCGTGGCGGTTTGAATTATTTTCTACGGCGCATGTCACGCATCATTTTCATCGGGTTTCCTTTGAACTGGGTCGCGACTTTAAGCATTTTGCGTGTTTGCTCAAACTGGTTGAGAAGTCGGTTCACCTCGGGTAGGGTAGTGCCTGATCCGCGTGCGATTCGCTGTCGTCGTGATCCGTTTATGATCGACGGATTGGTGCGCTCCTGCTCAGTCATTGATCTGATGATCGCTTCGATGCTCTTGAAAGCGTTGTCGTCGATGTCAAGATCCTTTATCGCTTTACCGACACCCGGAATCATCGAGGCCAGATCTTTCAGATTGCCCATTTTCTTTATTTGTTGTATCTGGGCGAGGAAATCGTTGAAATTGAACTGGTTTTTGGTGATCTTGCTCTGAAGTTTTTTTGCCTCATCTTCAGAAATAATGTTCTGGGCCTTTTCAACAAGAGACATTATGTCGCCTTGGCCGAGAATTCGGGCGGCCATACGGTCGGGGTGGAACTGGTCGATAGCATCGAGTTTCTCGCCCGTACCGACAAATTTGATCGGTTTCTGAACGACAGTTCTGATTGACAGAGCGGCACCGCCTCTTGTGTCACCGTCGAGTTTTGTGAGCACGACTCCGTCAAAATCAAGCCGGTCATTGAATGACTTGGCCGTGTTTACGGCGTCCTGACCGGTCATCGAGTCGACTACAAACAGGGTTTCGTTTGGTTTGATCGCATTTTTGATAGACTCGATCTCGTTCATCATCTGCTCATCTACGGCAAGACGTCCGGCTGTATCGACAATGACCAGATCCATGTAGTTTGCCTTGGCATGGGCAATGGCATTTTTTGCAATCTCGACAGGATTTTTGTTACCCTCTTCTGTGTAGACGGGTACGTTGATCTGTTCACCCAAAACTTTAAGCTGTTCGATTGCCGCTGGGCGATAGACGTCACAGGCCACGAGCAACGGACGTTTCCCCTTCTCGCTTTTCAGCTTTCGCGCGAGTTTGCCTGAAAGAGTGGTCTTACCCGAACCCTGAAGTCCCGACATCAAGATGACTGTCGGATTTCCTGACAGATTCAGCGGAGCGGTCTCACCCCCCATGAGAGATGTCAGTTCGTCGTGAACAATCTTGAGCATCAGTTCCTTAGGCTTGAGGGCGGTAAGAACGTTTTGTCCGAGAGCTTTTGTCTTGACGGTATCTACAAATTGTTTTGCGACTTTATAGTTAACGTCGGCATCAATCAGAGCGCGTCTGACATCTTTCAGCGTCTCGGCAACGTTGATCTCGGTAATTTTGCCTTGTCCTTTTAAAATTTGAAGGCTTCTCTCAAGTTTCTCGGTAAGTGATTCAAACATATATTGATAAAGTATGGGTGGGTTGTTTAATTAGATCAGATGAGCCTGTTTGTCTTGGTGTCGGGAAAAATGACCGACGGTTTGAATGATCTCGCCTCTTCCGGAGTCATTGACGCGTAGCTCATTATAATGACGATGTCGCCCGGTTGCACTTTTCGTGCCGCCGCACCATTCAGACAGATCACGCCGCTCTTCCGCGGTCCGGCGATAACATAGGTGTCAAGACGCTCACCGTTGTTATTGTCGACAATATATACTCTTTCGCCGGGAATGATTCCGGCCGCATCTATCAAATCTTCATCTATGGTTATCGACCCGATGTAGTCAAGGTTGGCCTCAGTTACAGTGACGCGATGAATTTTTGATTTCAATACTTCAATTGTCATTCGATAAAAACGTTTTGTTTCTCAAAAAGCGTATTTGATGTTGTCAATCAGTCTGACGTCTCCGCAATACACGGTCACACAGCCGACGACTCCGTTTTTCCATTGTTTGACCGGTTGCATGGTCAGAGGATCGACTATTTCATAATATTCCACTTCCATTTCAGGATAGGAATTAATCTTTTCAGTGACGAATTCGATGGTTTCGTCAACTGAGTGTTCTTTCGCGAAGTCAAGGCTCGACACCAGTGTCCGGTGAATTGCGGGTGCCGTCTGCCGCTGCCCGGGTGTCAGTCTGACATTGCGGCTACTGAGCGCAAGACCGTCTTCCTCGCGACATATCGGGCAATCTACGATCTCGAGGTTGAAACCGCAGAGCTCAACCATGCGCCTGATCACGGCAATCTGTTGAAAATCTTTCTCGCCGAAGTATGCCCGGTCGGGTTCCACCATTTCAAACAGTTTGCTGACAATCTGGGCGACACCGTTGAAGTGTCCGGGACGCATGGCTCCCTCCATGACCTCGGCCACCGGACCAAGGTCAAAGACACGTGTGTCGGGCTCGGGATAGATTTCCTCGACCGACGGAATGAATGCTATATCGACTCCTGCTGCCGAAAGTTTGGCGCAATCGGCCTCTTCAGTTCGCGGATAGGTTTTAAGATCATCGGGATTGTTGAATTGAGTCGGATTGACAAATACGCTCACGACTACATAGCCGTTTTCGCAACGGGCACGTTCAATCAATGAGACATGTCCTGCATGCAATGCTCCCATGGTGGGAACAAGACCGACTGTCTTCCCCTGAGCCTTGGCATTGTTGACCAACTCCTTCAGCTCCTTGACTGTTCTGATAATTTCCATTTTCTATGTGACTATAGTCAGATGATATTTTTTCGGGTGCAAAGGTATAAAATTATTGAGAATTAACAATTACAATTCCCGATTTTCATGTTTTATGATCAAAAATGCGTACCTTTACACTTATAAAATAATGATATATGGAACAGGAATTTGCTTCGCGGCTATTGGAAGAGGCGGTGACCGAGTTCTCGCGGTTGCCGGGTGTCGGCCGCAAGACTGCGTTACGTCTCGCATTGCACCTTCTGCGTCAGGACGAGGGAGTCGCTGTCGGGCTTGGTAATGCCCTGATAAATCTGCGCCGGGGTGTCAGATATTGCCGTGAATGTCATAACATATCAGAAACCGAGATGTGTCCGATATGTGCCGATCAGACCAGAGACTCAGAGGTGATCTGTGTTGTTGAGAATGTCAAGGACGTGATGAGTTTCGAGAATACGCGCCAGTTCAACGGCAAGTATCATGTTCTCGGCGGCCTGATATCTCCGATCGACGGTGTCGGCCCTGAGAAGCTTGAGATTTCCTCGCTTGTCAAACGCGTTGCCGACGGTGGCGTGAAGGAAGTGATTCTTGCCTTGAGTGCGACAATGGAAGGAGATACGACCAACTTCTATATTTATCGTCAGCTGGCACCTTATGACGTTGCCGTCACACAGCTGTCAAGAGGTGTGTCGGTTGGCAATGAGATTGAATATACCGATGAAGTCACCCTCGGACGTTCGCTCATCAACCGCACTCTTTTCGCCGACCAATTTAAATGACCGTAGATGGAAACGGAAAGATTGAGACTGAGGGCCCCCGAACCATACGATATAGACATTCTGTTCAAATGGGAGAACGATGTGGCGCTCTGGCGCGAGGGGCTTACAATAGCACCCTACTCACGGCAGGCGATCGAGAATTATGTCATGAACTATGATCCTGATATCTTTGCAACACGTCAGCTGAGGCTGATGATTGAGCTGAAAGACAACTGTCGGCAGATCGGCACGATCGATCTCTATGATTTTGACCCGATCAACCGCCGTACGATGATCGGCTATCTGATTGACCGTGATTTCAGAGGCTCTGGCTATGCTTCGGAGGCTATCGACGCTGTCGCCGGTTACTGTTCGGAACGTCTCGGACTCCACCAGCTGGGAGCTGTTGTAGCCGTAGACAATCTGTCAAGCAGACGGTCGCTCGAGAAATCTTCGTTCAAGACTGCCGGCCGGCTTCGTTCGTGGCTCGCCAGAGGTGGCCATTATGTTGATGCCCTGATCTATCAACGCATGCTTTAGGCAAGTGAAAAATAACGCCGGTGATATGCCGGAGTGGATATTTCTGGCCGTTGAGCATATGGTATAATAAAAAAGTGAGGGGGTCTCACGACTGCCTCACTCTCCATTCATCACATTATGCTTACAATTAAGTGCTGTTTCCTATATATCTTTTTCAGTTGTTTCTAACGTTCAATAACGGCTTTCAACGATGTCCCAGTCGACGATATCCCAAAGCCTGTTAAGCGCATCAGCCCTTCGGTTTTGATAGTCGAGATAATAGGCATGTTCCCATACGTCAAAAACCAGAATAGGTGTCAGGCCGTCGGTCAAGGGATTGCCGGCATTGCTCTTGGGCAGAATGAAAAGTTTGCCTTCTTCATCGCGGGCGAGCCAGATCCACCCCGAACCGAAAATCTTCACACCTTGATCGACAAACTCTTTCTGAAATTTCTCGAACGATCCGAAATCGCGTTTGATCGCTTCGGCAAGTTCTCCTGAAGGTTCACCGCCGCCGTCGGGCGAGAATGAGAAGAAGTAGAAAATATGATTCCATGCCTGAGATGCGTTGTTGAACAACGCGCCTGACGAATGTCTGATCACGTCTTCAAGTTCGTCATTTTCAAACTCCGTGCCCTTGATTAGGTTGTTGAGGTTGTCAATGTAGGCTTTCTCATGTTTTCCGTAGTGGAACCGGATAGTGTCCGCGCTGATCACAGGAGCCAAGGCCTCGTCGGCATAAGGTAAATTAGGTTGAGTGTATGTCATGATTCAAGCTGTATTAAAGATTGATGTTTACTCTAAGAACATAACACAGGAGCATAGGTTCATGAATCGTGGTTGTTTTAACCAAAATTTAGACCTTTACTCATATTTATATTAAGGAGATCATATAAAAAGCGAGACCGTTCTGATTGAGAACGGTCTCGTAAAGCGGTGTACGGACAAATGTGCCGACACTGACACTCCGGCAGGAAATTATTCTCCGGGAATGATAGCCTCGCTGGGGCAAACGCTTGCGCATGTGCCGCAGTCAATACATGTGTCGGGATCGATGTGGTAGATATCGCCCTCAGAAATAGCTCCTACAGGACATTCGGGAAGACAGGTGCCACAAGCAACACAGTTGTCGGTGATTACGTATGCCATAGTAAATCTGTTTTAGAAATTAATAATTAGAAGAATAGTTTGCAGGTGCAAATGTAAGCTTTTTATTCATTTCATTCCAAATATTTTCCAAAATATTTTCTAAAGTTGTCAAGTGAAATAAAAAATAAAATTATCTGTTGAAAATTTGCATATCTCAAAATAAACCCCTACCTTTGCATCGTCAAAATGAAAGACGACCTCTGGAGAGGTGGGTGAGTGGCTGAAACCACCAGTTTGCTAAACTGACGTAGGAGTAATCCTACCACGAGTTCGAATCTCGTCCTCTCCGCAATCAACGCTGATAATCAGC
>CAJUPY010000021.1 GCA_910588035.1 uncultured Muribaculaceae bacterium
TTTCCTTTACCTCCAAATTTTTTGGTGACTTTTTTACACCCATTTTTGCAATCGCTTGATTGTCAGGAAGAAAAATTTTATGCGGTTTACCGGGTTATTTTTAATCCCGAAATCAGTCTTACATTATAATAATAAAAGGGAGGAAGTTTCCATTTCATACCAACGGTTCTTTATTTTGACAATTCAAACCCGATGAATATTTCATTTTTGTTCAATATTAAACAGTCATAAAATCGTATCCAACTGTTTTTCAATGCATTACTAAATCAATTGGAAAACTTATCAACATCTGATGATTTATTTCTTTCTTTAGTTTGGCAACTCGGATTGTTTTTGCGACCTTTGCGAAAACAATTCTGCAACATATTTTATAAACCTTATAACATCTCTCTTAAGTGGAACCAAAGAAATACTCATACGACGAAGCCTACGAAGCCACGCTGCGTTATTTCAACGGCGACGAACTCGCTTCAAGAGTCTGGGTCAGCAAATATGCCTTGAAAGACTCTGAAGGAAACATCTACGAGCTTACGCCTGACGACATGCACCACCGTATAGCGTCAGAAATATCAAGAATCGAAGAAAAATATCCCAATCCGATGTCAGCAGACGAGATATTCTCATATCTGCATAATTTCCGCTATATAGTGCCTCAGGGAAGTCCGATGTCAGGCATTGGGAATAATTTTCAGGTAGGATCATTATCAAATTGCTTCGTAATCGGTCTTGACGGAGCCCCTGACTCCTATGGCGGCATCATCAGAATCGATGAAGAACAGGTGCAATTGATGAAACGCCGTGGTGGCGTCGGTCACGATCTCTCTCACATTCGCCCCGCAGGAACACCTGTCAAAAATTCAGCCTTGACATCAACCGGGCTTGTCCCGTTCATGGAACGTTACAGCAATTCTACCCGGGAAGTGGCTCAAGGAGGACGACGTGGAGCACTCATGCTTACTGTAAGCATCAATCATCCCGATTCAGAGTCGTTCATCGATGCCAAAATGGAACAAGGCAAAGTTACCGGAGCAAACGTGTCTGTCAGAATCAGCGACTCATTCATGACAGCGGCACTTGAGAACAAGCCTTTCATACAGACATTTCCGGTTGACTCGCCTAATCCGACAATAACACATGAGATTGACGCGGCAAAACTTTGGAAAAAAATCATTCACAATGCATGGAAATCGGCAGAACCGGGTGTTCTGTTCTGGGATACGATCACACGTGAGTCTGTTCCTGATTGTTATGCCGACCTCGGATTCAGAACTATTTCGACCAATCCGTGCGGAGAAATTCCGTTGTGTCCCTACGACAGCTGCCGACTGCTCGCAATAAACCTATTTTCATATGTAGAAAACCCATTTACCGACAAGGCATCGTTCAACTTCGATCTGTTCAGGACTCACATCGGCAAAGCTCAACGAATCATGGACGACATCATCGATCTCGAGATGGAAAAAATCGACACGATATTGAAAAAGATCGACGACGATCCAGAGCCTGAAGAGGTGAAATCGGCTGAACGTCATCTCTGGGAGAAGATACGCAACAAAACTCTCAAAGGACGCCGCACAGGAGTCGGAACGACTGCCGAGGGCGACATGATCGCCGCTATGGGACTGAGATATGGAACCCCTGAAGCCACCGACTTCTCAGAGACAGTTCACCGCGAACTCGCACTTGCCGCCTACTCCTCATCGGTTGACATGGCCAGAGAGCGTGGTTCATTTGAAATCTTCGATGCCGAGCGCGAGAAAAACAATCCGTTCATCAACCGCCTGCGTCAACAAGATGAGGAACTGTATCAACGTATGGTCAAACATGGACGCCGCAACATTGCCTGCCTGACAATCGCGCCTACCGGAACTACGAGTATTCTTACCCGTACAACCTCCGGCATTGAACCGGTCTTTCTACCGGTTTACAAACGCCGTCGCAAGGTCAATCCAAGCGATGAGAAGGTCAGAGTCGATTATGTTGACGAAAGCGGTGACTCATTTGAAGAATATATCGTCTACCACCCCAAGTTCATTGACTGGATGAACATAAACAATATTCCGGTTCATCAAGAATACACACAGGAAGAACTTGACGAACTGGTCGCACGTTCACCCTACGCAGGAGCTACGTCCAATGACGTTGACTGGCTTGAGAAAGTCAGAATGCAGGGACGAGTGCAGAAGTGGGTTGACCATTCGATTTCAGTAACAATCAACCTTCCCTCTGACGTCAGTGAGGAGCTCGTCAATCAGCTCTATGTCGAAGCGTGGAAATCAGGCTGCAAAGGCTGCACGGTTTACCGTGACGGATCTCGCTCAGGCGTTCTCATCAGTCTGAATTCCAAAAAAGATGGTGCGAAACTCGGTCCGGTCGATCTGAGACCACACATCATCAAACGTCCGATCGAGCTTGAAGCCGATGTTGTCAGATTCCAGAACAACAAAGAAAAATGGATTGCATTTGTCGGTCTGCGAGATGGTATGCCTTACGAAATCTTCACCGGACTCGCCGATGACGAAGTGGGTATATTCTGTCCTAAATCTGTCACTCACGGAAAAATAATCAAGGCAATTGACGAAAACGGCAACAAACGCTATGATTTTCAATTCGTCAACAAACGTGGATACAAGACCACGATCGAAGGCTTGTCTGACAAGTTCAATCCTGAATACTGGAATTATGCCAAACTGATTTCAGGCGTTCTGCGCTACGGCATGCCCATTGACCAGGTTCTCAAACTTGTTTCAGGCCTTGAACTCGACAGCCAATCGATCAACACATGGAAAATGGGTGTCGAACGCGCACTGAAGAAATACTTACCTAACGGCACAAAAGCAACCGGACAACGCTGTCCTAACTGCGGACAGGAGACGCTGATATATCAGGAAGGTTGCCTGATCTGCACTTCTTGTGGAACTTCAAAATGTGGTTGAGGCAGACTACAATATCTATTAAAACAGAAAGACACTTCTAAAATGAAGTGCCTTTCTGTTTTTTTAAAATTATTATCTATATATCAACCGGTTATTGCAGCGTACCTGCTTCAGCCTGCTCAATCATCTGCTTGTCGGCAGTGATATAAACCTCAACACGGCGGTTTTCAGCACGTCCGGCCGCGGTTTCGTTAGAAGCGATGTAATCGGCCATAGGCACTCCCTGGGCAGACAGACGGGTTGGAGACACGCCACACTGTGCAAGATAACTGAGGACTGAGTCTGCACGACCTGTTGCCACACGCTGATTTACGGCCATTGTTCCCGTGTTGTCGGTAAAACCGTAGATCTGGACATTGGTTCCGGGATTTCCGATCAGCGAGTTGGCAAACTGTGCGAGCTCTGTCTGAGCGCGATTGCTGAGAGTGGTTCCGTTAGTCGGGAAAAGAATTCCGCTCTCAAATGTCACCTTGATTGCCTGAAGACCGTTTGCGTCGGTAACCTGCTCCACTTTTGCATTCTGAGCAAGTTTCTCTTTAAGTTCCTGCTCTTGCTTATCCATTCTGCGACCGATCAATGCACCGGCACCGGCACCCACAGCAGCACCTATCGCACTACCGATTCCGGCACCTTTGCCACCACCGATGATAGCTCCGAGACCTGCGCCGAGAGCGGCACCACCGCCACCTCCGATCAAGGCTCCCTTACCGGTCTTATTCATTGACGCACAACCGGTAAACAACATGCATGCCGCCATAAGACCAAGTGCGACTGATTTAAGTGTTCTCATAATTTTCGTAGTTTTTAAGTTAACGTGTTAAAATCATCTTAATGCAAAGATAAGACTTTTTCTTATCCTGATAGTAAATATACTACTCTTTTATTACAATTTTTTCGTTAATAAGTTTGCCGTCTAAGAGAAATTTTGAGTAATTTTGTCAAAAAAATAAGGCTATCCATGTCAAACACGACATCAATCAATCTTGGCAAATCAAGGTCAAAAATATTGTTTCACCTCGCGGCCATCTTCACGGTCATTGTGTGGGGTGCGTCATTTGTATCTACCAAAGTATTGCTTGACAATGGCTTGCACGCCGTTGAAATCTACATCTACCGATTTTTGCTTGCATACATGGTCATATTGTTCTTTTCCCACAAACGCATGTGGGCCAACAATCTGTATGACGAAGTTATGCTTGCGCTCTGCGGACTGACCTCCGGGTCTATCTACTTCATTGCAGAAAACGTTGCGCTCAACTACACTCTCGTTGCTAACGTATCGTTGCTGACGAGCACCAGCCCGCTGCTGACAACATTTCTTATCGCACTGTTCTACCGCAACGAACGGCCGTCAAAAGGAACTTACTTAGGCTCAATTGTCGCTTTGATCGGTGTGAGCCTTGTGATTTTCAACGGAGGATTCAAACTGACGATCATGCCATTGGGCGACCTTCTCGCCCTGAGTGCCGCCTTGTCGTGGGCATTTTACAGCATCATCTTGAGAAAAGTAAATGTGATCTACGACACTCTGTTCATCACCCGCAAGACTTTTATCTACGGTATTCTGACTGCAATTCCGTTTCTGGCGTTTGAACCCGAAATCTGCTCTCCGTCAGTTCTTCTTCGCGGCCCGGTCATTCTAAATCTGCTGTTCCTCGGTCTTATCGCGTCAATGGCATGCTTCTTTCTATGGTCACAAGCAACCAAGAATCTCGGACCGATCAAGACCAACAATTACCTCTATTTTCAATCGATTGTCACTCTCGTTCTCGCCTACATGTTTTTGGGTGAGAGCATCTCGGTCATAGGTGTCGCAGGCTGTCTGCTGATTATTGTCGGACTCTACGTGAGCGACAAAATGTCTGCTGCAAAATAATAACTCAGAAAATAATAACTCAGAAAGCTATATATTCAACCGGATTCAACGAAGAACCATTGTGCCACAGCTCAAACTCGAGAACCGGCTCTGACGATGACAGCGCGCCGACACGCGAGCCGGCATTCACCTTTTCTCCTCTGGCAACATAGAGTGCTTCAAGTCCTGAATATACACTGACAAAATTCTGGGGATGCTGAACAATCACCGTTGCCCCCGATGCCGGATCAAATGATGTCGACACTACAGTTCCGCGGTAAACCGACGACACCGGGGCAGATGCCGGAGCCGACACGACAGCGGTCCTGACCAACGAACCCGCCGTCTGCCTGTTGTCTCTGACAACCCCTGCCGTCACAGGACGAAAGAAAGACATTCCCTCAGCTGCGATTGGAGACAACACCGAAAGATTGTGTTTTTCACGCTGCTCATATTGTTTCATGAACTGTCGCTCAGCCTGCGACGCGGGCAATATGGAGTCTACCGGAATCAACCCGACCGAATCGCTCTGCGTCTCGATCACAAGTTGATCGCTGATCTCATCGTTGAAAATCGCCCCTATGTTATTTAAATAGTCATTCTGGAAATCGACCACAGCCGACAGAGAGTCGACACGCGTTGTCATACGCTCGAAACCCGACCGGTCGGAATCGACAAGATAAC
Organism: uncultured Muribaculaceae bacterium; assembly: GCA_910588035.1. GTDB lineage: Bacteria > Bacteroidota > Bacteroidia > Bacteroidales > Muribaculaceae > CAJUPY01. Next base: position 5,476 of record CAJUPY010000021.1, read on the forward strand.
CCGGCAATAGCGTTCTGAGCGGGGTAGCGACAATGACAAACACCGCGACGGCTCCGATCAGAAAGGCAGCCGACAGCAACATAACCGCAAGACGACCGTCAGTCAATCTCACAGACCACAACCGGGTGAAGGTGTTCACATCTCCGACCGTGAATTCCCACTGCCGGGGAAGCCTGATCTTATCGGAATGCGAAACCACGCGATCTCTTTTTTTTAAAATTGGACTCATCTGTCAAACGCCTGTCAGTTTGTTTATAATGTTACAAAGATAATTATTTTTACACACTTTTTCACCACAATGTTGAAATTTGGTTACAAAATATTGAACAAAAAAAATTGCAGCCGCGTTATATTGTCACAAAGTGAGAGCCCCGACAATGGTTACTTCATCACTTTAGCTTTTGTGAAAATTAAAACAAATAACAATTATTGTGTAATTAAAAACTTACAGAAATGAGAAACAATGTACTCCTTACGATTGTAGCATGTGGCGGAGCTATTTTCATGGCAAACACAGCTAATGCGCAGGACGCAATTGTGGTTGAGGAAGAAAGCGTATCGGTTGTTGAAGCACCCGAATGCAAAGACAACTACTACTCGACACGCCACGACAACTGGTTCATTCAGATCGGTGCCGGCATTCAGTCTCCGTTTGTCGAATACCACGAAGTCAACGGCAGCAAGAAACACCACATCACCGCAACTTACAATGTCGGTTTCGGTAAATGGATGTCACCCTACCTCGGTTGGCGACTCGCCTTCAACTATGGAGCTATCCACTTCGATGACATGAGTTTTTCAAAAGCCAAGATCGCAAACGCCAACTTCGACTTGATGTGGGATATGTTCAACTCATTCAGCGGACCGAACTCTGAGCGAGTATTCTCAATTGTTCCTTATGTAGGTCTCGGCGGCAACTACACCTGGGATCTCGAATCTGACGCACTCAACATTCACCGTGTCGAAGGCAACAAGATTAAGAAAAATTCATGGACACTCCCCGTGTCGGCCGGTCTCCAGCTCAGATTCCGACTCAGCCGCTATGTCAACTTCTTCCTTGAAGGCCGCGCGATGTTCGCAGGCGACAACTTCAACGGCATCGCCTATGGCGCACCTGTCGACATGAACATCTCTGCAATCGGAGGTTTCACATTCAAGATCGGCGGTGACTCATTCAAGAGCTACAATCCCTGCAACGACCTCGCCTACATTGCAAGCCTGAACGGCCAGATCAATGATCTCCGCGGTGAACTCGCCACCACAGCAACCGCACTCGCCGCAGCAGAGTCACAGCTTCCTTGCCCGCCCCAGCAGGTCATTCAAGACTGCCCCGAGGTTGAGACACAGCCCGTTCTGACAACCGTCAGATTCACTATCAACTCAGCACGCATCACCGACGAGGAAATGGTCAATGTCTACAACATCGCCCAATATCTCAACGACAACCCCGAAATGAAGGTTACAATCAAGGGTTATGCTGACAAAGACACCGGCTCAAGCGCATACAACATGAAACTTTCTGAACGCCGCGCACAGGCTGTCTACAACGCCTTGACAAAATCTTACGGCATCGACGCCAACCGCCTGTCTATTGATCCGGAAGGCAGCGAAACCCAGATCTACGACACCAACGCTTGGAACCGAATCGTGATCTTCGTGCCCGGAAACTGATAACCGAACAACCTTACTTTACTCATAACAACCGAGAGAGCGTGACTGACACGCTCTCTCTTTTTGTGCCAGAACCGACGATTATTCATTTTTTTTCGTTAAATTTGTCGGTCAGAACCATTTTGGTTCACTAATATTTCTCTATTTATTCACCATAAAGAAACATCAGTAGACAGAAATGAGAAAATGGCGTATTGAAGACAGCGCCGAGCTGTATAACATCAACGGCTGGGGACGGCAGTATTTTTCAATAAACGAAAAGGGCCATGTAGTCGTCACTCCCAAAGAGGGATATGCCTCGGTAGATCTAAAAGAAGTCATGGACGAACTTCAGGTGCGTGACATAACCGCACCGGTGCTTCTCCGTTTTCCCGACATTCTCGACAACCGTGTCGAGAAAATATCACGATGCTTCAAGGAAGCATCACACCGCTATGGCTACAACGCACAGAATTTCATAATCTATCCCATCAAAGTCAACCAGATGAAGCCGGTGGTAGAAGAGATCGTCAGCCACGGCAAGAAATTCAACATCGGTCTTGAAGCCGGTTCAAAACCTGAGCTCCACGCTGTTCTGGCGACCAACATCGCCGAAAACGCTCTCATAATCTGCAACGGTTACAAAGATGCTAACTATATCGAGCTCGCCCTCCTGGCCCAGAAAATGGGACGCCGAATCTATCTGGTCGTCGAAAAGCTTAACGAGCTCCGTCTGATTGCCGACATTGCCAAACGCCTGAAGATCAGACCTAACATCGGCATCAGAATCAAAATTGCCAGCTCCGGATCAGGGAAATGGGAAGAGTCTGGCGGCGATCAGTCGAAATTCGGTCTGAACTCAAGCGAGCTGCTTGAAGCTCTCGATTTCATTGAGCGACGCGATCTTAAAGACTGTCTCAAACTGATACATTTCCACATCGGAAGCCAGATCACACGCATCCGCCGCATCAAGAACGCCCTGCGTGAAGCGATGCAATTCTATGTACAGCTGTCGAAAATGGGTTTTGACATCGATTTCGTCGACATCGGCGGAGGTCTCGGAGTAGACTACGACGGCACTCGCAACTCGGCCAATGAAAGCTCGATGAACTACTCGATTCAGGAATATGCCAACGATGCCGTCTCGGCATTGGTCGACGCTTGTGACAAAAACGGACTGAAACATCCTAACATCATCAACGAGAGCGGACGTTCGCTGACCGCCCACCACTCCATTCTGATTTTCGAGGTGCTCGAGACAACCACCCTGCCCTTCTGGCGCGATAACGAGACCGTGTCGCCCGACGACCACGAACTCGTACGCGAGCTATATGAAATCTGGGACAACCTCGACCAGCAACACCTGTTCGAGAGCTGGCACGATGCCGTGCAGATCAGAGAAGAGGCCCTCGACCTGTTCAGTCTCGGACTCTTTGACCTGCGCTCACGTGCCATGATGGAAAAACTATTCTGGTCAATCGCACGCGAGGTCGGCGAGATCGCCTCTTCGATGAAACACCCGCCGGAGGAGATGCGCAAGATCGGCAAGATGCTTCCCGACAAATATTTCTGCAACTTCTCGCTGTTCCAGTCATTGCCCGACTCATGGGCAATCGATCAGGTATTCCCGATCATTCCGATCTCCCGCCTTGACGAGAAACCCACACGCACAGCAACTCTCCAGGACATTACCTGCGACTCCGACGGAAAAATCGCCAACTTCATCTCTGAACACGGTGCCACAAACTCGCTGCCGGTCCACACGCTCAAAAATAATGAATCATACTACCTCGGGGTGTTTCTCGTCGGTGCCTATCAGGAGATTCTCGGAGACATGCACAATCTTTTCGGCGACACCAATGCCGTACACATCTGCGTCTACCCCGACCGCTACGAGATCGAGCAGATCTACGACGGCGAGACCGTGGCCGATGTGCTCGACTACGTTCAGTTCAACCCCAAGAAACTCGTCAGAAACGTGGAGACATGGGTCACCTCGTCAATGAAAGCCGGTGTGATCTCGCCGGAAGAGGGACGCGAGTTCCTCGGCAACTACCGCTCGGGACTCTATGGCTACACCTATCTTGAAAAAGAGTGACAGCCGATGCGCTATTTTCTGAAATTAGCATATCTCGGCAGAAACTTCCACGGTTGGCAGACCCAGCCCAACGCCGTCAGCGTGCAGCAGACACTCGAAAACGCTTTGTCGGTCATTCTCCGCGCCCCCACTCCGATTGTGGGCGCGGGGCGTACCGATGCCGGCGTAAACGCTCGCCTGATGTATGCCCACTTCGACACCTCAACTCCTCTGCCCGACGACCGCTCACGTCTCATCAGAGGACTCAATTCGCTGATCGGAAGCGACATCGCCGTCTATGACATCATCAACGTCGCCGACGACGCCCATGCACGGTTCGACGCCACCTCGCGAACATACCACTACTATGTCCATGACCATAAATCACCTTTTCTTCCGCTCAGCTGGCAAGCTCCACCCGATCTTGACTACGACCTGATGAACCGGGCGGCACACATTTTGCTCGAGACCGACGATTTCACCTCATTCTCAAAGCTCCACACCGACGTCAAAACAAACATATGCGACGTCACGGAAGCCTGTTGGACCGAGTTGCCTCAACCGGGCCGCCACATGTTTGTCATCACCGCCGACCGTTTTCTCAGAAACATGGTCAGAGCCGTCGTCGGCACCCTCGTCGATGTCGGACGCCACAAACTCACCCCCGACGATTTCGCCGGCATCATAACGGCAAAAGACCGTTGCGCCGCCGGCACCTCGATGCCACCCGAACCGCTTTTCCTCTGGAATGTGACCTACGACTACATCAAACCCGAACCGGATATTACCAAATCTATTGATTAAACTCAATCCATGATGAAACATTTTCTCCTTCTGCTGCTCATGTAACTTGCAATTTCTTCACAATCTAAAGAAGTTTCAGGAATTGTCGTCGATGAAAAAGGTCAGCCACTGCCCTATTCGACTATCCGCATCAAAGGGAAAAGTATTGCTGCATTGGGAGACAGCACCGGTCATTTTTCAATCGCTCATAAAGGCATTTCACCTGACGACAGTCTCATAATCTCCTATATCGGCTACAAAACCGGAACGGTTTCGGTCAAAGATCATTCATCATATGATAATCAGCAAATTGCCTTATCTCCCGATGAGAAATTGCTCTCTGAAATAACGGTGGTTCCCTATAAATTCAAGAAAAAGAAAGTCGGCAAGAAACATGGACGCGCCTTGCTCAAGACCTGCTTGTCTGACACAATCAAAGGTGATTGTTTCGGATATGAATTCCACAGCAAAAAACAGAAGAGACCTGCACTATATAAAGTCGGACTGTTTTTTGAAGAGGGGAACAATCAAATGTCAAAAATGAAATTCAGAGTCAACGTCTACGACATGTCGAAGGTCAAGAAATCATTTACAAAAGATTTTGTCAACGTATTGGCCGAACCCATATATTTTGACTATGTTCTCGCCGACGAGAAACACGGCAAGTTTGAATACTACTTGCCCGAGGCCGTCATACTGCCCCAACACGCTATGGTCGAGATTGAGTTTCTTGAAAATCTCAATGGTGAATTCCTATACTTCAAAAGCAATCTTATCGGAAAGAGCACATGGTGCAGATCGTTGTTAGACGGTTATTGGAACAAAAACTCGTTTGCAACCCCGTTTTTCATCGAATGTTTTGAAGTCAAAAACCAGGGATAACCCTATCAAGACTTTCCCGGTCAAAAGTCCGTCGGTGGCAATCACAAAATAGTGACATCTCCCACCCTGCCGGAACTTTCAAAAAGGTGCAATACCCATGTTATCCGCTACCATGTTATCCACGGGGTGCGTCCCCCGGTAACGTGGTAGCGGGTAGCACGGGTAAGGGATATCAGTTTCTCACCCCCCGGTTTTGCCATAACGAAATAAATGATTAATTTTACGGTTGAATCAGAGCCTGTCTCATAAACTAAACAACCAATGGCCGACGTCACCACATTTTCTTCACTCACACAACAAATCGAGAAACGCAACTTCGCTCCCGTCTATCTTCTCCACGGAGAGGAGGGATTTTACATCGACACGTTGGTCAAAATGTTTGAGGAAGCACTCTCGCCCGAGGAGCGCGACTTCAATTTCTACTCCTACTATGCAGCCGAGACCTCTCCCGACACAGTCATGGACGCCTGCCGCCGATATCCGATGATGTCTGACTATCAGGTCGTAATCGTCAGAGAGACGCAGAGCGGCGGTGCGAACTTTCTCAACGGGCTGAAAAACTATGTCGCCAACCCCTCGCCTACGACAATTCTCGTGATAAGCCACCGCGGTGCCCAGGCCAAAGGAAAAGATTTCATGGCCGCCATGAAAACCGGGGGCGGAATCGTCTATGAGTCAAAAAAACTGACAGACCGGACTATCGGACCGGTCATAGCCGACCTCGTCAAGGAAAAAGAGCTTAACATCGAGCCTAAGGCCCTCGAGATGCTTCGCGACCACATCGGCACCGACCTCTCGCGCGTCCACAACGAAATTGAAAAACTCGCCGTAGCCTTGCCAAAAGGTGCGATGATAACCCCGGAAGCTGTCGAACAGAACGTCGGCATCAGCAAAGACTACAACAACTTCGAACTCGTCGCCGCTGTCGCCCGTCGAGACTTCGCAAAAGCGATGAAAATCGTCGCCTACTTCCGGCGCGACCCGAAAAACAACCCCACGATGGTGGTCGACACCGTCTTGTTCAACCTTTTCAGCAACCTGCTCATCGTCTTCTATACCCCCGACAAAACCGACCGCTCGCTCATGGCGGCTCTCGGTTTCAAGAGTCCCTATCAGCTGATTGACATCAAAGAGGCGATGAGAAACTACAACGCCTGGCAGACAATCGAGATAATCTCCGAGATACGCCGGTTTGACGCAATGACCAAAGGAATCGGCAGCCGTCAAGACCCATATGACCTGCTTGACGCTTTGATTTACCGCATCATGACTGCCCGGGGCAAAATTTCCCTGGAAGCATGAAACTGAAGTTTTTAATAGGACCAATAGCAGCGGCCACTCTCATCATCGCGGCTCTGATTGCGTTTCCGGGAGCAGAACCGGTCTCGACGTTTCTATCACTTGCCGTCATTTGGGCAATCATCGAAACCGTGATTTCAAGACAATCATTTAATTCGGCAACACTCAGAATCGCCTTTCTGGCCTCGTTCACACTTCTCTCCACCGGCATCATAGTCAATGTGTGGGGGTTCACGACTCTATCGGGTGCGACAACTGCAATGCCCCTCCTTGAGAATGTCGACCAACACCGCTATTTCCACGACGCACTGGCAACTCTCGGGCTTGAAGGTGGCATACCCTCGTCGGGACATCACCGTGGCTATGGTCTTATCATTGCCGCACTATGGTCGATGACCGGTGTAACGATCGTCTCGCCGCTTGTGCTGAACCTTGCCTTCACGATGTTGACCCTGCTTTGCGTGGCAACACTGACCGCCAGGATATATCCACACGACAACCGGCATATTCCCGCTCTCGCTGTCATCTCGCTCGCTGCCGTGTGCTATTTTATGTGTGAATCGACTCTGCTTCTCAAAGAGGCACCGACAGCGGCTGCGGTCTCCCTGTTCGCCCTGTCGTTCACGTCCGTCAACACCGGCAAATGGATTCCGTTCGCTGCCGCCACCCTGCTGCTCTCGCTGGTCAGATGTCAGTGGCTCGTCATGGCTGTCGCAGGTGTCCTGATCACGATTCCCGACCTGAATAAGAAAACACTGTTAAACCGTGCGGCGATGATTGCTATTCTATGTGTGGCACTTGCGGTGGCAAACATCTCGTTCCAGTCGGTTTCACCCCTCACCGTCGGAGCCGACTCGACGAGCTACACTTCCGGCACCGGCGCAAGAGAAGCTCTATGGGCTGCGTTGGGCGACTATTTCTCATTCCCCATATGGAAAAAACTGCTGTTTCTGCCTCTTGCCGCGGCAATTCAGTTTCTCACCCCGTTTCCGTGGAACTTTTCACGCGACATGGTCTATGGACTGACCCAATTCTATGCCCACATCTCCTATCCGTCTTATATGTTCGGATCGACCGTGATCTTCTGGCTCCTGACCTATGCAAGGAGGTCTCCCGCAATGCTCTCACGAATCACCCTGTGGGGTGTCGCCATGTGGCTTGTGCCATGCTACCTGTTCGCCGGAACCGTCTCGCGCTATGCCCTGCCGATGCTCCCGATGCTCGCTCCGGCTGTGGCCTGCACGTTGTCGACATCAATCACAAAACGGAGCTTCATGGTCTGGTCTCTGACATTCCTCGCTCTGATTGCCGCAGCCTTGTTGTTCATTAACCACTACATATCGTGACATGATGAAAATCTCGATAATAACGGCCAACTTGAACAATGTCGCCCAAATAGGGCGCACGATCGGTTCAGTAATCTCCCAGACCCACCGACCCTTGGAGATGATTATCGTCGACGGCGGGTCAACCGACGGTTCTCTCGAGATAATCAACGAGGCGATCAGACTCAACGGAGACATCATTTCGCTTATCACCGACACCACCCCTGGCGTATATCACGCGATAAACCGCGGCATCGCCGCCGCCACAGGCGATGTGGTCGGCCTGCTCCACGGCAACGACCGCTTTTCGCGACCTGACATACTCAGCTCCGTAGCCGAAGCAATGGACAACGGCGACGTAGATTTTATTTACGGTGACATCCACTTCGTCGATCCCGATTCCGGTAAAACGCGACGCCTCTATTCATCGGCCGGATTCTCGCCGGAACATCTGCTCGACTGCTTCGCCCCTCCCCACCCCTCGCTATACATCAGACGCGAGAAAGCCTTGACGGTCGGACCCTATCGCGAAGACTATGTGACAGCCGCCGACTTCGAGATGTTTGTGAGACTTTTCAACGACAAATCCTTAAGATCGCGACGGCTCGATCTCGACATGGTGGCTATGACGCTCGGCGGAATGTCCACATCTCTGCGCAACCGTCTGTTCACAAACCCGATTGAGAAACGCAGAGCCTTGAAAGAATTCAAATTGAAGCCCTCTCTCACCGGAAACATGCGACGAATAATCTGTAACATTCTGACAATCTTGAAGAAATGACCCGACATAACATTTTACCAATCGCGTCGGTCGACAGCGACAACTACATCGGCCGTTTCATCGACCACACTCTTCTGCGGCTCTCTGACAGCGACAATTTTCACAGAGTGACAGATCTGTCCGCTCAATTGCCTGAAGCAGCTGCTGTCGTGTGGAATTCTATCTCGCCCACACCAAAGCGGGCAAATGAAATCGCTCAGGTCTTCTCGCGCCACAAGCCCTCACGGCTGATCATGCTGTCGTCTTGCTCGGTCTACGACGCTGACTCGGGCCGTAACATCAACGAACTTAATCAGACCGTTCCTGACTGTGACATTGCCAACGCTGAAAAAGTGATTGAATCATTCTGCCACGACAACGGCATCTCCCTGACTGTTCTGCGTCTGCCTCTGCTCATTGTCGGAACAGGCATGACCGGCCGTCTAATGGAAATGGTCAACCAGATCTACCGCGGAAGCTATTTCCACATCAAAGACTCCGATACTTCGGTGAGTGTGATCCACGCCTCTTCAATTGCCGATGCCGTGGCCCTGTGCATTAAGAACCAGATATCGGGAACATTCAATCTCAACGACGGCACAGAGACGACAGTCCATGATCTGGCCGAAGCCCTCAGCTACCGCATAGGCAACAAATCGATCTTCACCGTCAAAGACTCATGGGCACGACATGCCCGCAAACCGGGTGACCTGCTCGGCATTTCAGCCTGGAACAGCGACAGCTATCGGTTCAAGACCACCACTCTGACATTCTCTTCTGAAAAATTCTTCAGCGCGACGGGCTTCAACACGACCCCCGCAGTGCTATATCTGAAAAACCACGACTATGACGAAAACTCGCTCTGATGTCACCGTCCCGTTCATAAATAACGTCGCCGACACCATCACGGCCGTAGGCAAACTGCTTCTGAAATCCCGCGGAACGAAATTCACCGCTGTCGATTCTTCAAAACCGATAATAGTGATGGGCAACGGCCCCTCCCTGAGGGAAACCATTGATTCAGACGGCGCGACGCTGCAAAACAACGACACCCTGGCAGTCAATTTCGCTGCCAATGCCCCTGAGTTCTTCAGAATAAAGCCAAAATACTATGTGTTGGCCGACCCATTCTTTTTCAAAGCTGAAAACAATGAAAACGTCAGCAAACTGTTCGACAACCTCTGTCGTGTCGATTGGCCAATGACACTGTTCGTTCCGGTCGGAACCGATCTCAGAAAAATGCCGGCGAATCTTTCAGTCTCGGTCTTCAACAACGTCGGTATCGACGGCAACAGACCGCTGCGCCATTTCGCTTATTCCCGACGGCTCGCGATGCCACGGCCGAGAAATGTGCTCATCCCGTCGATCATGATTGCCGCATGGCTCGGTTATCGTGAAATATACATCGTCGGGGCTGACCATTCATGGATGAGAACGATCGAAGTGAACGAAAGAAACGAGGTCGTCTCTCTACAGCCCCACTTCTACAAAGAAGACAACAACGAACGCCGACGAATCAATGCCGAATATCTTAACTATCCTCTGTTCCAGATTGTCCACAGTTTCTATGTAGCCTTCAGAGCATATTTTCAAATTGTGGAGTGGGCGTCTGAAAACGGCATAAACATCTACAACGCGACCCCGGACAGTTTCATCGACGCATTTCCGCGAAAACCCATATCATCTCTCAACGCCTGATCCATAGTCCTTTCTCAATGAAAGAAGACATGGAACAGAGACGACAGCCCCAAACAGGGCCGCACCGGCCCAACCGGCCGTGAATCTTATCGCAAACGCCGCTACAGCGACTATGACTGCGGCACATATGATCTTCAACGATACGGCAGACAGACGGTAGCCATAAAATCTGAAATATATGAATCCGGTCGACAGCGTGTAGCAGATCCACCAGATACAATAGGCATAACCGAGACCAGTGAGGCCATACAGAGTGTATGACGTGACATTGACTGCAAGATACACAACCGAACTCAAGACCTCGGTAAAAACATAGACCTTGCCGTTTCCTTTAGCCACGATGACAAATGCCATACACCATGAGACTGCGCGGAACACAGTCCCGGCCATTGCCAACGAAATGAATTCGACGATGACTTCAAAATCTGACGTATAAAGAATCGCGATTATCTGACTTGAGAAAGCTATGAAAAACACACTCAGCGGCATCAGAACTTTCAACATCACCGCTATCTCGCCCGAAACATGCTCGATAACCGATTGACGGTCATCGATTATGCGTGACAGCCTCGGATAGTACTCCGCAGCCAATGACGTCATCACAATGCCGACATAGCGGTTTACAACCGTATATCCCGCACTGAAATAACCCACCGTCTCTGTCGAACTGTTGCGGTTGAGCCATGCGAAGAAAACATATCCCGCCGCGAGCGACACAAATGATGAGACTGTCATGAAAAAACCGAGCTTGATAAACCGACGCCCCTCTCGGGCCGTGTCGGTCAATGTCGGCATCACGGCCGGTTTTTCTATCGGGGCGCGAAACAAGAAAGTCGCTGTGACTCCCGATGCCGTATATATCAGAATCGAAGGCACGATACTTGCCAGTCCGAAAAAATAATATAACGGAACCGACACCACAAATCCGGCAATCGCTCCATAGAGCTGCGCCTTGGCCAGACGTGCGAGATGCTCTGTTCCCTGCATGACTGCCTGCCAACCGTTCTGAAGCGACAATATGAACACCGCAACCGACAGAAGCCTGAACGACCATGTGAACTCACTGCCGAGTGTCCATTCCGCAAGCAAAGGCGCGAATATCATCATCACGAAGGCCCCGGCTATGCCAAGTGTCCACGCCCACCTCATGACGACCGAAACCATGAAACGCACGCGCTCCTCACCGGTAGCCATGCTTATATCCCGCACCGAACTCTGTCTCAGACTCAATTGGGTAGCACCGCTGACCATGTCGAGCGCGCTGTTGAAGATGCTGAACATTCCGACTCCCTCAGACCCCAGCCAGAGTGCGACAAGCTTTGTGCGAACAACCGAGAAAAGAATCATTACACCCTGAACACCCCCGAACATGCCGAGACTGCGAATGATTCTGCGCGATAACGGTTCTTTCCTGATTGCGTCCATTGGTCTTTAGAGCATTGCAAGCCACTTCTCGGGATCTTCCTTCAGCTTCTCGTTTCTGATTTCGAAATGAAGAATGCTGCGTCCGTCATCGTCCGGATCTGAAAAAACAGTGCCTATCTTCTGACCTGCCTTGACCGAATCTCCTTTCTTTATGTTGATCGTCGCAAGATTGGCATAGATCGTCAGATAGTGGCCATGCCTGATCATGACAACATTGTTATATCCGGGCAACCTGAATATATCGCTGACCCGTCCGTCAAATACCGATTGAACCGCCGCACCTGGCGATGTCTCGATATCGATTCCCGGATTGTCTGTCTCCACATACTTCAGATCGGGGTGCTTCTGCCGGCCGAATCGTTTGACAATTTTATATGATCCGGCTACCGGCGACGGGATACGCCCGCGGTTCATCGCAAATTCGCCGCCAACAGGCTCTGTTTTTTTTGCCGCATGACTCTTTTCGGCTTTTGCTTTCACAGGCTCCTGAGTCTTCGTCTCCTTTCGTGGTTCGTTTGATTTGCCAGGCTTTTTTTCAGCCAGTTCCGCCTTCCGGCGTCTCGCCTCCTCTTCCCTGGCCTTTTTCTCCTCGAGCGCGATCAAACGGTTAAGTTCGGCATCAAGGGCCGCAGCCTCTTTCTGCTTGCTCGCCAGAAAACTCTTCAGCTTCGAGTCTTGTCTTCTCAAACCGGCCACAAGCTTGTCACTCTCTTCTTTCTTATGGCTGAGCGACGCGACAACTTCATTGAGCGATGCAAGAACCGAAGCCCGTTCGTTCTTCAATGTCTCCAGATGCTTGCGACGATTGTCAAGCTCGTCCCTCATCTTACCCAATTCGTCAGCCTTACGCTTGCGCCATTTCGAGAATTGCTCCAGAGAACGATTGCGACGATAAGCCTCCGCTGCCGAATTTGCTGAAAAGATGAATGCCAGATCGGTAGTGGCATTCCTGTTGCGGGTAGCCACACGCCTTATGGCTGAAGCATATTTCGCGCTCATCGATGACAATCGGTCATCAAGAATTCCAATCGTGTCTGACACCCGGTTTATCTGACCGTCAAAATGCTTCAATTGCTTATTGATGGCCGCGATTTCTTTGTCATATCCGGCTATATCGGCAGTGATACGGTTCAGGTCATTCAGCTTGCGGTTGATTTCCTGACGGTTCATCTCGATTTTTTTCGACGTGCTTCTTATGGCCTTTGTCGTTTCCGATCGCTTTTTCCTTATTGAAGTTGACGTCTCGGGTTTCTTTGCCCGGGTGCGCCGGGGTGATGCCGACTCCAAAGTCATCGCCGAGAAAATCAGAAATGTGACAAAGAGAAGATAAAACCGGTTCATCATCTGCCTTTTAACGATTTAAGCAACGCCGATGCCGCTATACGCGAATAACTGCCCGACGGCCGGCTCCATTGCCTGACTCCATCAGTATCATTCCATTTCGAATCTCCCCACGACCAGTCTAATTCGACACTGACCTTGATTTTTTCACTGTCGAGACTCAACTCTCCCGTCGAAGCGACAGCTCCTCCAGGAGTCGGTACTTGATCTGCATATGAGGCGATGAATATCGACTCGCCACCCTGAACGGCAAGAGCATCAAGAGAATCATCATTGAGCGAAAAGACAAATCCGAGCTCCAGATTTTTTGGCTGCTCTTTAGGCAACGCAATCCAGTGGGCTTTTTCAACCTTCTCCTCAAAAGTGAATTTTGAAGCCTCCGGACGGTCTCCTGGCAAGAATGGCTGACCCAGCAAAAGATTCTGTATATCATGCAGATTGACCGGGCACTTCGCAAGCACACCCTCAAGGCTTTCCGCCACATAGCGTCTGCTGAACTTGTCAACAGCATAAAGCGAATCGGGAGTGACATAAATCTGGGCCACCTCAAACCCCAGTTTTCTCAACGAGATCAAAATAGATTGATCTCTGACCATGACCGCGCGTCCCGATAACGAGACTGACACCGGACGTTGCACCGTCAGTTTGACGGGTACAGTCAAATTCAGCCAGTCGGGAGTGCTGTCGACAAGTGCGCTGAATCGTTCAGGCGCACTCTTCTTTACCTCGGTAAACGTCACGTTGCCGGGGCTGATTGACGGTTTGAGTGTCTTGTTGCCACAACCGGTTAAAAAGATCACCGACATGACTACTGCCAATCCACCGATGATATGTCTTGTCATTTTCATTCGTAAAAATATGTGCGGTGTTTCACTTTTCGTTTCAGAAGTTCATTGTCCGGTTCCAGCTCAAGAGCCTTTTTCCAAAACTCCAACGCCTTGACCGGATCGCCCGACATGAAATAGATGTCTCCGGCATGGTGATAAAGATCGACCGACGGCTCTGACTCCAGCTCAAGAGTCTTGTCAATGAACTCCTTCGCAGTCTTGTAATCGCGCTTCTTGAACAATATCCATGCATACGTATCAAGTGCGGTGGCGTTATCGGGGTCTGATGCGATTGTCCGCGAACTCATCTCCTCCGCACGGTCAAGGTCACGGTCTTGACACGCCAGATAATATGCGCAGTTATTTAATGCAAGCATGTTGTCCGGATCATGCTGCAGCGATGCCTCGTAGTGCACGAAAGCACTGTCTGTCTGATTATCCTGATAATAAATGTCTCCTGCCGAACATTCAATCTGAGACAGCAGTTTCTCATCTCGGGGAGTGGCAGACCTGGCAAGTGCGAGAGCCTTGTTCACCATTTGCAGTGCCTCGCCATTTTGCTTGTCTTGAAGCAGAGACATCGATGTGAACCAATGGAGTTCAGGACTTTCCGGAAAATATCTCAATGCATTTCTGCCTGTCTCGATCTGTTTGCCGACGTTTCCGGCCGAGATATAGAGCGATATAAGACCTCTCCATGCGTTCTCGTCCGACGGGTCGATGTCGAGTGCGTAACTCTGCTGTTCGGCCGCACGGGCAAAATCGTTGCGGGCGACAAGATATGACGCATAAAGTTTATGCAGGTCGACCTCATGGGGGTGACGGTCGATCATGGTCGAGAAAAGTTGTTCGATCGCAGGCTGTTTGAGCGAATCGGCATATGAATCCGACAAATAGATCCTGAGCAATTCCATCTTGACATCAAGATCGAGATTGCTTTTGTTCAGAGATGTCAGAATCTCCTGATCATATCGGGCCGTGTCTCCCACCGCCTGATAATATGACGCACGTTTGTAAAAAGCCGGGCCGCTTGTGCTGTCGGTCTCGCATGCCAGATCATAGTAAACCAGTGCCGAGTCAGGACGCTGCAATGCCATGTTCAGGTCACCGGCCATCAACAACGCGCTGATATCTCCCGGATGCGCTTTTATCAGTTCGCCGACCTCGCTCATCGCACCTGTCGTATCGTTGACGGCAAGGTGGATTCTGACCTTGTTTCCGGTCAGAAGCAGTGAACGTCCCATTGTTTTCTCAAGCCTGTTGAAAATTTCAAGGGCTTGGACAACATTGGCACTGTCGCCCGACTGTGCGAGCACTTCGCCAAGATTAAGGGCCACATCGGGCTTGTCAGGAAAAATCGAATCAAGAACAGTCCAAACCCTGACAGCCTCGCTGTTGACCCCGAGTTTGGCCATGACAGAGCCATAATTTAGCGAAGCATAGTAGTCTTCGGGATGCACATCGAAATGACGCTTCATCTTCGCCACTCCCTCATTGAGCATGACCGAATCTGAGCTGCTGAACATGATGACATCATAAAATCCGACATTATTGCCGGTCACGGTTTCATCAGGGTCAAGGTCTTCGGCTCGTCTCATCAATGTGTAATAAGCGTCTCGGTTGCCCAACGCTTCCTGACGCAAAGCCTCCATGTAGACATAGTCGGCCTTGCGCTTGTCGGCTGTGTCTGTTCCTTTCTTTCCTCCGGCCGATAACGAAGCCGTCGTTGCCAACAGACCGAATGCAAGAAATATTGAATATAGTTTTTTCAATGAATCAAAATTGATTAAGATGTGTGAAAATTTTTCAATTGACGCCGGAGTGACCGAAGCCACCCTCTCCGCGATCTGTCTCGTCTATGCGCTCGACAGACTCCCACTCGACTCGAGTGTAATTTGTTATGACCATTTGGCAGATTCGCTCTCCGTCATTGATCACAAACGGTTCTTTCGACAAATTTATCACAATCACGCCTATCTCTCCACGGTAATCAGAATCGACTGTTCCGGGCGAATTTACCAGCGTGATCCCTTTCTTCAGTGCAAGTCCGCTGCGGGGACGAATCTGCATCTCATATCCCTCGGGGAGCTGCACATACAGCCCTGTCGGCACAAGCACCCGCTCTAAAGGTTGAAGTACAATCGGGTGTGAGAGATAGGCTCTTACATCCATTCCGGCCGAACCGTGGGTCGCATACGCCGGCAATTGATGATGTGAGCGGTTGATTATCTTGACTTTAAGACTCTGCATCGTTATATCTGTTTTATTTATAGAATAACAACAAAAGTAGTAATTTTTCAGCCGCAATGCAAAAAAAATAACCACGATTGAAAAAACGCCGGTCAACATATAGCCGTTTTTTTGTAATTTTGCATTAAAATTAGTTATAATTATATGGCTTTCGTTTCTACCATGCCGACAAAAGACCGTGTGGTTTCATTCGTCTGGCAACATGTTCTACTTCTGTTTTCTCTCTATCTGATGACCCTCGGCGTGGTCTTGTGCATAAAATCCGATCTCGGCAGTAGCGTCATATCTTCTCTTCCGCTGTCATTATCTCTTGCCGGAGCCGACGGCATGGTTCCGGCGTTATCTGTCGGAGGCTACACGATCGTGATGAACTTCGTGCTTGTTTTTCTTCAGATCTTGATACTTCGTCGACGGTTTGAACCCGTGCAGCTGTTCCAGCTGGCGATCGGATTCATCTTCGGCTGGCTGATTGACATCAACATGTTCATGACTTCATCTCTGGTCTGTGACTCGATCTCGATGTGCGCTCTGACCCAGTTCGCCGGATGCACGATTATGGCAATCGGAATAGCTTTCGAAGTGAAATGTGGCTCGGTTACCATGCCGGGCGAAGGACTTCCCGTAGCTATCAGCCGGCTGACCGGACGTCAGTTTCCTCAAGTGAAAATCTATGTCGACACCACTCTCGTCGTTCTCGCCCTCATCAGCAGTTTCATTTTCTTCGGTCGTTGGCAATGGAACATCATCGGACCGGGCACTCTGTTCGCTATGATATACGTCGGAATGGTTGTAAAATTCGTCTCCCCGAAAATTGGTTGGTTCGACCGTCTGCTGTCCTACCGTCCCGGCTTCAGACGCTACATCTTCGGTCTCGCCCGTTTCATCTATCGGAATCATTAAGATTCCTATGCATTATAAACTTCAGTTCAGTTCCTGGGGTTTCGTCATCTCTGATGATTGGCTTATATCCTTTTTTTGATAAAACGATTGAATGCTCGATCCGTTGCGATTCAAGTGGTAAGGAGACCGTGAATTCGCCGGAAGCCCCCGTTGTGACGGTATATCCGGCGAGTGAAACCTCCACACCCGGCAATGGGTTCATATCCTCATCATAGACAGTGCCATTGAAAAAAGCGAAGGAACTGTCACGACACATATTCAAGACTATATCACGACTTGATCCGAACCCGCTGGAGATCACAGTGTCAACCGGAATAAAAAACGATGCCTTGGCTCTGACTTTTATATCGGAAAAACGTTTGTATCCCGGAAGTCGAATCTTATCGAACTCAGGTTTTGCAACGGGCGACGAGTATTCCCCGCCATTGACATCAAGAGTGATATTGCCTGAAGTCGGCAAATTGGAATACTGCATGGCAACCGAAACATCAACCGTAACCGGAATTGCAAAAACATAGGTCGCCAGCAGTGCCGTCACCACTGTCACCACGCAAGATAAAACCCGATTTCTCGTTTGCCGCCGATGCCGTTTCCAAAGGCTGTCAAACGAGACACCAAGCATCCGCGAGACCACTCGTATCAATGCTTTCGCTTTGCCTGTTTCTCCGATGTTCACACCTAGCAACTCCTTGTCTGGATTCTCCTCAAAATAGTTTCTCAGGTATATCGGAAACTGTTCTCGTTCATCAGAATCACTGTCAGGAACTATTACCGGAATGATCCTTTCGAGACGTCCCATTTCCACAAACGCTTTTGCCTCATCGCTGACCCATTGTGACCGGGCCGAATTTTTGGAGCATATCAGAATGAGAAACTTGCTTTCTTCAAGATTTTTCAACAATTCATCGCCCAGAATGCCCGTATTCAAATCAGATTGATCCCGGAACACTGGACGCAGATACTTATTGCCGTCATCAATTTCATTATGAATCTCTGTCGGTAGTTTAAATTGCTCCAGTTTCTTTTGCAGCCACTTCGCGACAGCCATATCTTTATGGCTATAGCTGATAAAAGCATAATTTCTGTACAATATCTGAGAATTATTCATCTTACTTGTCACTCTGCAATTTAAACAATTCCATTCTGCTCAAATGATTTGGAGGAACCATTTTTTTTATCTGCCCGCAAATATGATCCGCTTCTTCCATTTCCCCCATTTTGAACAGACATGCACCTTTTGTGTCGAGCATTTCCACTTTCTGAGAATCATAAGTCAAACCTTTATTGGCAAGTGTCAGACCTTCCTGATAATTTCCTTTCTCATATTCATACCACGACAAATTTGTATAGGCCATGGCTTTAATATTTCTATACATCAGGTTGTATTGACTTTCCAATTGGTCATTTGCTGAAAATTCCGTCACCTTTCTCAGGTAATTGATCTCATCATGTTTTTTTCCGGCAATTCTATATCCGTCTGATAAACCAAACCATAACCACATCTTGTGTACACTCGATCTCGATTCGTTGGAGTCACTGCCGATAACATTCATCGCACGTTGACAAATGGAATCAACCTCTTGATAATCTCCACTCGTGATGTGATTTCTTGCCGAATTCATGTAACCGTGAACTAAATAAGTGATATGCTCATAGTTAAACAATTTCTCTTCCAGAAGATTGTCAAACATCGTTGTGGCCACGCCAAAGAAACGAGCTATATTTTCATTTGAAGGATCGATTGTTTCCAACTTACCCGCAAATTGACTGTAGGTTGTGGCTACAATGTCCTTTTCCATATCAGTCATCTCCGCACCGGCTAATTCATTTTGGAACAGATTCTGCATTTCCAAATATGTCTGCTTATTCTCTAAAGTCATCTCTATTCGATTGAGGCATGCTAAAGTATTTATAGCTCTGCCAATTCCTGACTTCCGTATCTTAATGTCTTTAAGATAAGACATCAGACAGTCGCTGAACTGATTGTCATTTTTGTCAAATAGATATTGTAATTTAAGCTCGGTAGCCGTGATATATTTATCGCCATACTTCTGGGGATTATTTCCATATTTTCCTTCAAAATATTCCCAGAGCTCAAGAATTCTGTCTGACATATTCTTGTAGTTAAATTCATAATGAGTTTTGTTGAGTCTCAATGTCTGTATCAAGTCTTCCTTATCCTCATTATCGGTCGGTATTTTGTGCGCATATCCGATACTTAAATCAAAATAACCTGATATGTTTTCAGATCGCGGATTGATTTTTTCTTCAAGATATGCCAGAACCATATACGATTTACATAAAGCATCTGACTTATCAACATCTGCCTCACTCATTTGCTCAATCAGCTCGACAACCGATTCTTTAAACGACTGATAATCTTGAACAGATGACGAATATAACGCATCAAACAAAGCTTTTGAGATCCACAACTCAATCAGCGAAGTCATTTCACTATTGACTGCCATAGGCAAAAATTCTCTGTCAATTGCGAACGCTTCATCAAATCTTTTCAAACCTGACAGAGAGCAACTTCTTCCATATTCAGCAACTAATTTTGATCTTATGTCGTCAGCTTTCGCAGCACGGCTGAAAAAATCGAGTGCCTGTTCATATAACTCCTGATTGACAAAATAATGCGCTGTTTTGAGCTGCCATTCATGGTTTAAAGTATCGATTGCGGCTACAGTCTTATAAATCTTTTCAATTTTCTTATGATTCTCATAGCCTCCGGCAAGCAGAAGGGCATCAATGTTTCGCGTAAGGCTCTCATATAGTGCTTCAATATTTTTTTGATCTTCTTCAGCACTATTGGAAAGTATTTTAACAGCCTCGAGTTTTACATCCCGGCTACGCACTGCTGTTGTAATTCTTTGTTCGAGCTCTAATTCTTCATATTTTGTTATCGCCTCATCAAAACGTCCTTGGTCAACAAGATCGATAATATCCAACTCCTCTTTTTTCAGTTGCGACAAATCGATTCGGGCAAATCTGTCAACATAATTGTCGAGATTATCAAGCTGACGATCATAATCTTCCTGAAGTTCGATTAATTTCCTCTTATACTCCTCATCCTTTATTTTCCCTTCCTCTTTTAATTTCTTCACGGAAGCTGTCTCCTTGTCAAATTGCCTTTTATAGTTGACTGACGCTTTTGAGTAATAGTTATTGCAAACTGCCTTGAACCGATCAGACCGACACATCACGATCACGAAAGGTACATTCGGGTTAAGGTTCCATTGCTCAATTGCCTCCTTATTGAAAATTTCATAGCCAAGTTTTTCGATGCGACGAACATTGATTCTTTCGCCTGGTTTTAGAGTCAGAAAACTCAATGTGAACGAACCGTCTTTATCAGATACCGTACTGTTGGCCGAACGCACATTCAGCTCAACACCTCCCAACGGCGTTTTCTGTGCCTTTTCGTTATATTCTTTAACAATACCCGATTGAACAGTCTGAGCAAGTGCCCCGACCGTCACAAACATTAACAGAAATAGAATAAACGATCTCATGAAGACACTCTTAACCAACCAGATATTTTGACCCGGGCAATAACGAGATCAAGCGCGTCAACATATAGCAGATTACAAAAGTCGACACCCCGACCAACACAATCGTCACCGGTGTCGTGAACTGACCGTTGACAAGATTGAAGACAAAGCCGAGTATGAAAATGTGCATCAGATACATGCCGTAGCTCATATCCGAGACACTCACGACCAACCGGCTTTCTTTTCTCACACTGCCAAACAGCGACTTCATGACCAGAAACGCCCCGAGGCTCTCAAAAACGACATTCGGAGTGCAGAAACGCCAGCTGACCTCGATCTCGGTCAAAGTGACGGCCGTGTCTATGCGGCTGTAGAAAACTGCGGCCGTGATAAAATAACCGATTGCAAACATGACCGTGCCGGTGGCAAACTCTGTCGTGCGCGACAATGACAGATAGGTTCTGACATAATGGGCAAGGACGACATAGCCTATATATCCTGAATAATACCAAAGCAGGCTGAACTCGTTCCAGTCACACTCACCGTAGACCGGACCCGTGATCTCACGCAAATACGGAAGGAACGTTGACAGAAACCAGATCGCGATGAAAATCTGCTCGTCTCGCTTTGAGACCTTCTCGAGCCACGGAGATATCACAGGCATGATCAGATAAACACCGAGCAACATGTAGATAAACCACAGATGACCGCTTGCATTGTTGAAATTATAGGTCAGGGTCAGAACAGACCGGCCGACATCCTCGGCCGACATCGCGCCCCACAGATATGGCAGAGTGGCATACAGAACCGACCAGATCAGAAACGGAACCACGACTCTGACAAGGCGTTTGCGAAAAAAGAGGCCCGCACTTTCTTTGACCGGAACGAGCAGATAGGCCGATATCATCACAAATAACGGCACTGCGCAGCGAAACGCGCTGTCAATCACACTAACCCATAAACCGTCGTCCCGATTCTTTATCTCAAGTCCGGAATCCCCGATATAAAAAAATTCACAAGAGTGAACGATTATGACCATAAAACAGGCCAATACCCTCGCATAGTCAAGAAACGCGATTCGTTGTCTACACATGATTATTATCTATGATTGGTTAATATGAAGAACGGAGATTCCACGCCTTTTGGCGCAAAATCCCCGTTGATATTGTCACTTGTCATCTTTTCATTTTCTTCTTCTGACCGACCTGACGGCATTTGAAGCGTTGCTCGATTTGATCTTCTGCTCCTTGACCTTCGGCTCTTTCTTTCCACGCGACGACCTTACGTTACGTCTCGGCTTATCCTTGACATCGCTTTCGTCACGCGATTTGATCTGGATAGTGTCACCCTTGGCGGCCGCCTCACGTGCCTCGCGGCGGGCAATCACCTCCTCACGCGACGGAACCCACAGCTTGTCGTCAAACGACTTCAACCGGTTCTGAATGCTGTCCTGGGCTTTTTTCCGGTCATCCTCATCAGGATAGAGTTGCACCATCGATTTGTTGGCAAGGTTGCGTGTCTTGTAAATCTCGCCGTCATACATGTTCATCGAGAAGAAATCGTCGTAGGTGTATTTCGCAAGATTGTTGTCATCGTCGATGAAGATTGACTGCTGGGCGAGATAGGGGCGTATCGCATCGAGTTTAATCCAGAACATCGGATATTTTATCGCTTCTCCGCCGAAGTCGCCGGAACGGTGCAACACCGGACAGATCGCGTCGACAATCGTGCGCGTGCGGTTCGTGCGGTTATCAAATTCCCACCGTTCAAGAATATAGTATGACAGAACCTCGTTTGACGGAACATCGCTCTCCTCAATGTTGAACTTCGGATTCTTCTCTGTCGAACCCTTGGCATCGCTGTAGAGAATGTGGAACCGGTCGAGCATATCTTTCACCTTCAGTCGATATTTGTCATTGAAGACCTCTCGTCCGTCAAGATATTCATACGCCGCTACCCGATTCTCGGCGAGCAGTCTCATGATGATACGGAACAGATTTTCCTCTCCCTCATTAGGCTCTTCGGGGAAATAAAGCGGTGCATTCTGAGGTTTCTCCAGATCGAGCTGACGGTAGATCACCCTCATCCACTGCAAATCGGCATCGCGTTCGGCCGAGGGCTCATAGAACGATTTCATTCGCTCAGTAACCCCGGGGCCTGACTTGTCGGTCTGTTCCTTCCGGTCGCGACGACGCATCACCGCCGATGACTGTGATTCCTGCTGGGCGAAAGCATCGGTTGCCACTCCGACAGCAACGGCAGCTGCAAGAAAATATGTTTTAAGAATATTCATGATTCTATTGGTTGTTGTCTGATTAATTCACGATTACTTCAAGAGGTGAGAGATCACGGGTGATTCCGTCTGGTCCTATAGCTTTCACGCGAGAGATGTAAAACCGTTTGCCGCGTGACAGTCGTCTGAACTGATCTTTCTGTCGCTGTGAGAAATTGGCTCCGTCACTGACTTCAGGTATCGCGTTGCCCATCGAGTCAAAAAACACGGTTTCAAAACTCAGAACCTTGAAGTTTATGTTCAGCAAGTCATCATCAATTGCGGCTCCGATTCCGGGCGAGGTCGTGAGCAAGGTCTTGGCAAATGGACGCCCTCCCTTGTATCGGTCTGTATTGCCTTTGAGATCGGTGAAGTTGACGTAAGGTGTCGGATCGGGCAGTTTGCGTACCCTGAATTTCGTGGTCGAAACCTCCTGTTTGCGGCCGTCAAAGTCTGCGACTACCGAAATGACCGCCTCCTCTCCGACCTTGGCCGGGCGGGCGACCCATTGATCACCGTTGCGTGTCAATGTGCCGTTTGTCATGACCGCCGAGACCGAATTGGTCGGTACACCGGGAACCGAGATGCTGACAGGGTTGTAGATTCCGGCGTAAAGCACGTTCATCATGGTGGCCGAAACTGTCGCCGAGGGTTCGATTACCGTATAGCTTGATTTGAAATCGTGTCTCATCATGGTTCCGTCACCGCGGGGAACTTCAAGATAGCCTGAGTAGTCAAACGTTCCGGTCTTGCCGGCCATGACCTCATAAAGCCCCATGTCGTTTCCAAGCTGCGACCCGTTGATGTTGATTACGGGCCGTTGGGTCGTGTCGACCGCCGCGAGGACAATATTTGCAGAATATTTTCCTCCTCTCATGACGATACGCGATTGCGGTATGACAAACGCATTGAGTTTATTGACCCTTACATCGCCGGCATCGACATTTTCCAGAAGAGAAGTCAGAACCTCACCTTCGGTATATCTGATGTCATTCTGAAGTTTGGTGAGCAATGTGATTGCGGCTACGACAGGCTGGTTGTCAAAACGGCTTTCCTCCCAGGTGCGTCCGCCAATGAGCCCCTTCTGTTCAACCTCGTCAGTCGACAGAACCTGATCGATGTTGTTTCGGCGTATGCTGTCAGGAATCATCGACATCATCAGATTGCGGTAATTGTCGACTGCCTTGCGCAACTTCTCTCCGTTACGTTTCGATGGCGAAAGCATCACCACAGCGGCGGCCTCAAGATCATCGCGGCTCCTGATGTTGTCCACATCTCCGTCGGCTCCGTCGGCATTGACAACAATCTCATGTTTGAACGAGTCTACAAGCTGATAGAGATAATCGGTCGCTTCTCTGACTTCCACAGCCTTGTCAAGCCATGCCTGACCTTTGTCGGGATTGGTCTCGTTAAATGACCTGAGGGCGTTCAACAAGGCGGCATTGCGTTGCTCTACATTCTCGTTGCTTCGCGTCAGTCCGCTTTCCACCTGAGTGAAACCGTCGAGCACATCGCTTGAGACATTAAGTGCCAACATCGCAGTCAAGACGATATACATGAGGTTTATCATCTTCTGTCGTGGAGATAGCCTTGTGTTGTTTGAACCCATTTATTCGTTGATGTTGTGTAATGACTGTTATTTATTGTTTTCTGCCATGACCGTCACTCAGGCTTCGCAGGCTCTGAATCAGGGGTCATCATCGGGCGATACATGTTGATCGTCATCGCCGTCAGCATCTTCTCATATACTGAATTGAGCTGCTGCATGTAACGGGCCATCTTCTCGGTCTCCTCACAATAGCGCAGACTCTGGGCCGAGCTCTTTTCATACATGTCTCTGATATCTTTTATGCCGCGGTTGACACGGTCGATTGAATCAAGTTGTGACGACACGCTCTTGAGCTGAATCTCATATATTGTGTTAAGCCCGCCGATGTTGCGTGAAAGATCCTGCATCTGACCGGCATAGCCGGCTGCAGCCTGGGTGATTGTCTCCGAGTTTTCCGTTATCGCCTTATAAGACGACAACAAGGTGTCACTGACGGTGTTCAGGGCTGCTGTAGTCTCACGCAGATGCTGCATTTCCGATGCTATCGACGCCATTTGGTCAAGATAGGCCTGGGTTGCCGATGTCAACTCCGCCATGCGGGCAAGCTGGTCGCTGGCAGCAGCCATTTTCGCAATGCTTTCCGACAACGACCGTGAATCTTCCTCGGTCAGATCGATATTCTGCGGTATGCCGGCTGCCTTGCGTGCCTCCCCCTCGGAAACCCGACGGTTGCCTGAAGAAGCAACCACCGGAAGACCGTCGATCACATCAGTCCGGTCACCTGAGTTCTCGTTGTCGAGTGCCGGAAAGACATTCTCCCAGTTGTAGGAACGCGGCGGACGGTCGAACGCTGTCAGAATAAACATGAGAACCTCGGTTCCCATGCCGATTGAGAGAAGGGCGTTACCTCCGGGGAGATGCAAAATCTTGAACAGTGCGCCCCAGATGACGATTGCCGCACCGATGCTGTAGGCGAAATTGAAAAAACGTTGTCCGCGTTCACTTGAAATGAAACGCGAGATGCTGTTGCGATATCCTTTGAACTTTCCCATTATGTTTTATGGCAGAAAATGTCGATTGATTGGTTTATTTCTTTGGGTTGAGTTTCTGGCCGCGGGCAAATCCGATCTGCGATCTGACGCAACGGAAACCGATGTAGCTGCGCTGCTCGTTCTGATACTCCCACATGCGGATGTCGCTTCTGATGTTGTGTGCGACATCTTTCCACGAACCGCCGCGAACGATCTTGCGCTTCATCTTGTAAGGATCCTCAAGAGCGGCATCATAGCGATACTCCGGGTTCAGATCTGAGGTCAGACCATTGAGATTTTCATGATAGGCCGTCGAGGTCCATTCACTCACGTTTCCGGCCATGTCATACAGTCCGAAGTCATTGGGGGCATAGGTTCCGACACGCGATGTGATGACATGCCCGTCCTTGGCATAGTTGCCTTCATTGGGTTTGAAGTTGGCATAGAAACAGCCGCGGTCATCGCTCATCGTGAGATCTCCTTCCCACGGATACATATTATCATTGACTCCGGCACGGGCGGCGAACTCCCATTCTGCCTCGGTAGGGAGACGATAGGGTTCGATATAGACACCTTCGCGTCCGAGTGACCTGCGGAGATAGTCTGTGCGCCAGTTTGCAAACGCGTTGGCCTGTTCCCAGCTGACACCGACAACCGGATATTCGTTGTATCCGCCGTGTGAGAAGTACAATCTGACATACGGCTCGTTATACGCATTGTCGAAATCATTGATCCACGCGGTAGTGTCGGGATAGACATTGACAATATATGTATTGACAAAATCATAGTCACCGGTGAGACCGCGGGTGACAGTGCTTCTGACAATCTCACCCTCGTCGTTGAGATAAGCTGTGTCTTTTGAGATCAGAGGCACCTCGGTCGGAACCGGCTTGTCAGTGTTATACTCACGACGGCGCGGGTCAAGACGATGTTTCCGCTTGGCGGCTGCCGTGTGGTTGTAGATCTCATAACGGTAGTTCAGCTGTTCCGGATCAAGTTCACGCGCCCCGGTTATCGGGTTTGTTCTGTAGAGGCTCTCGATTGCGCGTGCCTCATCTTCATTCGGGTTACGCCAGGGAATAGGCTTGTTCCAGTTCAGATGTGGGGTTACCGGATTGCCTTCGCGGTCTTCCTCGATCTTGAATTCCTCATTGCCTCCATATGCCGGGTCGGCCAGACGCTCACGAATGATCGAATCGCGTACCCAGAAAACAAACTGTTTGTATTTCGAGTTGGTGATTTCTGTCTCGTCCATCCAGAATCCGTCGACCGACATGCCACGCGGGTCGGCTGCGAGATTCCAGGCACTGTCAGCTTTCTGCGGGCCGGTCTCCATGGAACCTCTTGAAACGAGAACCATGCCGTATGGTGTCGGCTCGGTCCAGGAAGTGGCGCCGACACCTGTCACCTCACCTCCGGCTGCACTGTAGTTTCCCGAGGCACACGAAGAAGCGGCCGCGAAAACAGCGATGGATACGGGTAAAAGGAATAATGACGGATTTTTCATATTTACATTATGCGTATACTCTTGTGTTTATTTTTATTTTTTTCGGAGAGATCTAATTTAAGAGAATAACCGGCAAAAATTTCATGGCTGCCGGAGCTTGCTTTTGAAATGGCGTTGACCGGGTAATCATAGGAATAACCGAGATAGAAATTCTTGAAATCGACCCCAAGCACGAGCGAGACAGCATCGTTATGACGGTAGCCTACTCCGGCCGACAAAAATTTCCTGAAACGCAACCTGGCGGTAGCCTCGGCTGTCGTGAATGTGAAATCGGTCTTTACCATGACTGACGGTAACACTTCAAATAACGTGTTTTTTATAGGAATATTGCTTCCGGCCATGAAATATAGTATCCTGCCGGCCTTAAATTCATAATTTTTCTCATTCGCGCCCTCGCCAGACTCAGCATTGAACGTTATGGTCGGTGAATTGGCATGTTGCAGCGACACACCTGCCCAGAACAGCCGGTGTTTGAAAAACGCTCCTACCCCAAGATCAATCGACGTCCCGTTCAGATCGGTGGTAGGTATGCCGTCATCACTTCCCTCGTGGTAATCGTCATCATCGGGTAGCACGACATCCGAACCCTTGAATGTCTGGTTCATGAAGCCCACCTGAAGTCCGATAGACAGCTCTCCTTTCATAAATTTCAGTTTATAGGCTATCTGGGCACCAAGATTGAGATTCTTATACAGGCCCATACTTTCCTGATTGACGATGAGTCCTGTTCCAAACCGGCGGTTGATGAATTTAAACGGCATGTCACCGGTCAGAAGAAATGTTTTCGGGGCATTCTCGATGCCGACCCACTGCATGCGTGTTCCTCCGCGGAGACGTATGAAATCTGTCTGGCCGGTGGCTGCGGCGTTGTAAAACGTCGGGACCTCGTAATACTGCGTGAACTGGGCATCGACCTGAGCCGATGTTTTCAAGGACGATAAAATTACCAGACCGACGACCGCGATTATAACTGACAATGACTTTTTCATCAATTTCTCACTCAAAATAAAACGTTAGCACAACCATTGACGACGTAGCCTTTTTCAATGACTGCGTGAACTTGAGTTTATCGGGATTATCGGCCAGATCAGGGCGGTTGCGGTCAATGACATCTGTCAGACCGAAACAGAATTTCAGTTCCGGAATAAGCTTGAAATAAGGGAGATAGAAATCGCATCCTACACCGATAGAGAGATAGAAATCGGCAGATTTCAGTTTCAGGAAATCAGATCTTTTTTTGGTCACGTCAAATGCCGGCATGATGCCACCGACCACATAAGGTCTGGCATTCTGATATCTCATCGCGGCGAATTTCAGATCAACCGGCAACATGACAAAAGCCGATTTGATGTTCTGTGTTTCCTGACCGTCACCCGAGGTGTCGACCATTTTTATTTCACGGTTGCCGAAATACATTCCAGGCGACACTCTGACGCTGAAATAGGTGTTCAATCTGAAATCAATGAGACCACACACATTGAACCCCGGGGAAAATGAAGGTTGATCCATGAACCAAGTCTGGCCGTTCTCAGCCACAAACCCGTTGTGGGTAAACTGAAGATCCTGAGTGTGGACACCGACACCAAACCCGAGATGCCATTTTCTCAAGTCGGTATACGGTCTGTTCTGCAACTTATCGTTCAAGGTCTGAGAGACAGCCTGCATCGACATCGACATGCAAAACAAGACAAAGATGATTGAATATGCCTGTTTAAGTTTCATTTGAATAAGTAACGAAGGTTACGCTACTTTATTGCATTGACAATAACAGGTTTTAAAAAACAAGCAATTTGGTTTAGCGGCATATCTCAGACACATAATTACTAAAATTATTTAAATATTTCTATCAATTCAAAAATAATCGTATATTTGTCAGCCAATTCATCACAGTTTAAACAGATTAACATCATTTTATTCATCCACTTATGAGACTACCCCTCTCCCTTTGCCTGATTTTTATGATCTTGGCTCTGATCAAGCAACCGGCAAACGCCGAAACAAATCCACGCTACGAAATGCGCTCCGTCTGGTTGCAGTCAGTCTGGAACGGCGACTGGCCCAAGACAAAAGGAACTACTGCCTCAAATGCCACATCACAAAAAGCAGAGCTGACTGCATTGCTTGATTCCCTTGTCAAAGCAAACTTCAATTGCGCATCACTGCAGGTCAGGCCGGCAAGTGACGCACTCTACAAATCATCGTATGAACCGTGGTCGGAATGGCTCACGGGCAAACGCGGCAGTGCCCCGACATACGATCCGCTGGAGTATTTTGTGACACAGTGTCATAACCGTGGTCTTGAAGCGCATGTCTGGATAAATCCCTACCGCACCCGCAACGGATCGACATCATTTGACACAAGTGCCAAATCAAAGGGATGGGTAATAACCCACACCACGACAAACTCAGAAGGGAAAACAACCACAAGCTATATTCTCGATCCCGGTAATGTCGATGTTCAGAACCATGTGGTCAAGGTGATAACCGAGATAGTCACCAACTACGACATCGATGGTGTCATGTTTGACGACTACTTCTATCCCGAAGGATTGCCACTTGGCAGCGGATATGACTACAACGAATGGAAAGCATCGGGAACAAAGCTGTCACAGTCTGACTGGCGCCGTGACAACTGCAATACTCTGATTAAAAAGGTTGCAGAAGCCATCAACTCACGTAAACCTTATGTCCGTTTCGGAATCGGTCCAGCCGGTGTGGCAGGCGGCAACGGCAAATCATCGTCGAAATATGATCTGCCCGCTTGCTACAAAGGAACCGACTGGGTCTATGACGGCATCTACTGCGACCCGTTGGCATGGCTTGCCCAAGGTTCACTCGACTACATCTCACCACAGATCTACTGGGCGCACACCCACTCTACAAACCCCTATCAGCCGATAGCCAAATGGTGGAGCGAGGTGGCAGTCCGTTTCAACCGCCATTTCTTCGCAAGTCACTCGACCAGTGCCGTCGGCACCGATGAAGTAGCCAAACAGATTGACACCAACCGCGCCGAGACTCTCGACGGTTGCCCCGGTTCAGTCATGTTCAACACCTCATCTACGTTCATCAATAAGTCGGCAGCCCCGATCAAAAAGAAGTTCAAATATCTTGCGACAGTGCCTCCGATGACATGGTATGACGCACCCAACCCCGGCACGATCAAGTCACTGACCCGAAGCAGCAACAAGCTGAGCTGCACATCGCTCACCGGCACACGATATATTTTCTATGCCATTCCGACAGAGACAGCACGCCCGGCAGCGATGTCTGACTCAGGCAAAGGCCTGAAAGCAAAGTACATTATCGGGGTTACGTATACCAACTCGCTGACCATACCGAGTGGAAAGCGCAGCGGCTACTGGTATGCCGTCGCTCCTCTCGACCGATATGGCAATGAATGGACACTTTGCACTCTTGACGAGCCTGCATCGCAAACCGCACCTGCGACCAGTCTGATAGCCCCCGAGAACGGAACCGAAGCAAGCGAAGACATCTACTTTGTCTTCACCAAGGCCAATGTTGACAGCTATACCCTACAGATTTCAAGCGACTACAATTTCAACCGCGTCGACTATGAGTCGACCGAACAACCGGTGTCAGACCAATCGGGCACAATGCAATATGTTCTGCCGGCTTCACTTTTAAAAAACGGTACATATTACTGGCGCATCATCACCCGAAAATCGGGTTATCTTAACTCCACATCGGAAACACGAAACTTCACGGTCAACAGCCATTACACAGGTGACGGATATGTCTCGATCGCAGAATCGACAAGCTATCCTTACCGCGATCCGGCAAAACTCGGCGCGAACTACCGTCTGACAAATCTCTGGATCAGATCGGGCATACATGGCAACGCTATCGACTTCGTGGCGGGAGACAACCACACACGCGATTTCACTGTCAGCGGAGACGGAGAGACCATCTACATCATCAAATGTCAACCCGGCACTGCTGCCGCACAGCTGATCAGCTACGAGTCAGAAACCGGCCGCGAACTCAAGACAGTCAACCTGTCGATGGATGATTCCTACACCACCGGACTTCACGGTCTTGCCAACACATTGATGACCGACGACAAGGGCAACATCTGCGTGACCGGTATGAAACTCGCAGGAGGCAAACAGATATCGGTCGGAAAAATCGATCCCGCCAGCGGTAGCGTAACGACTGTTGTCAGCATTCCGGAATCAAGCAAACGCATAGACCACACAGCGTTGGTCGGTGATGTCGACGGCACCTTCTATCTTTTTGCGGCCACAAGCAACGACCAGACTGTATACAGGTGGAAAGTCGTCAATGGGAAACTGTCAAAAACCGAGACAATGACAATCAGTAATCCCGGTTACAATCCGCGTGTATTCGCGCTTGACGAATCGCACATTTTCATTGACGGAACTGCCTCGACAATAGGTTATTATACATGGGGATCAGGAACACCAACGGGCACTTTCGACTCGGCCACATCACTCAAACCGACAACCACCATTACTGACGGCGGAGCCTATTTCACATATGACGGCATGCCGATGCTTGTCTATGCGACAGGCAACTATACGTCGGGAGTGAGATATCGCCTGACATACGGCAAATCGCTTCCGGCCTCTTACAGCGGGCTGACGTCGCTGTGGGAATTTCCGTCACACGAAAACGGGCTTGGCACTTCCGACCCGAAAAACGACCGCGGTGTTCTTGTAAAGACCTACGGATCAACGGTGATGACCCGATCAGCATCCCAACCGGTGTTCATCTACACGTTCGCACCAGGAAACGGCCTTGCAGCCTATCGTGTCGACAAAGCATCGCCTACGTCGATCGACGATCTTGAACAGTCAGCTCTGACAATCGGCAGAAACGGCAACAGGATAGTATTCTCGCGCGCTGTCGACACAGTGGAGATACATTCGGTTTCAGGCAATCTTATCGCCCGTCAAGACCATTGCACCGAGATAGACTGTCCCGACATTGCCGGAGTCTATATTTTATCGCTCACAGTCGACGGTGTGAAGCAAATAGTGAAAATCAACCGATAGCCAATGAATCAAAAGCAACAGGAAACAGACATCAGATTTATGAGACGGGCAATTGACCTTGCCCGTCTCGGTCTTTCTAACGTCTCCCCAAACCCACATGTCGGAGCTGTAGTCGTTTACGGTGACCGCATCATAGGTGAGGGATATCACCGCCGGTGTGGTTCAGGACATGCAGAGGTCAACGCCATAGCCTCAGTCAAGCCCGAAGACCGTCCACTGCTGAGCGAGGCCACGATCTATGTGACACTTGAGCCGTGCAGTCACTACGGCAAGACTCCGCCTTGCTCCAAGCTGATCATAGACACAGGCATCAGGCGTGTTGTAGCCGGCACAGCAGATCCGAACCCGAAAGTCAACGGACGCGGTTTTGCGATGTTACGTGAAGCCGGTGTAGAGGTGACCGTTCTCGACGGTGAAATCGGAGATGAATGTCGCCGGCTCGATCAGAAATTCATGTCGCGTTTAGTCAACGGCCGGCCCTACATCACCTTGAAATGGGCCCAAAGTCACGACGGATTCATGTCAAAATCAGACGGCAGCCCATTCAGATTCTCCACCCCGTTAACCTCTACCCTCGTTCACAAACTCAGGTCGGAGCATGATGCCATTCTGACGACATCATCGACCGTCATGGCAGACAATCCTCGCCTGGACTGCAGGCTATGGTCCGCGGGACGCTCGCCTGTTAAAATCATAGTTGACCGAAACAGACGGGTCAAGCCCGACGCTTTGGTTTTCAATGGTGCCGAAACCGTGGTCACACAAGATGATCTTCATGAGATAATTGAATCGGCGTGCCGACGCGGTTTAAACTCCATACTCGTCGAGGCGGGTCCGACATTCCTCAAGGCAATGATCAAGGCCGGACTATGGGATAGCATAAGAGTAGAAATATCGCCTGTCACACTTGGGAAGTCGGGAGGAAACCGCGCACCGGAGCTTCCATGCCTACCTCAGTTGACTGAAATTATTGACGGCAACACAATTGCTTATTTTAATAAGAACAATTGAGTTTCAAAGTTGATTTGCGTGCCACTCGGGCACTGTCAGCCGGCGGTGCACCACGGGCTCTTAAGTCATTAACCAGCATAAATTTACAGATCTCGATTGGTACAAACATCTGTGATGTGTCAGTCGAGATTGTTGACAGAATGGACCCGTATATCACATTCACGCAATTGTCATAAAGTCTATTAAACCAGCAACTTGCCGTTTCCGGAGAATCTGACGGACTTGGTGGAGCCATGAAACCGGTAGTGACAAGATTATCATCTGTCTTTTCATCGGAATCAGACGACTCATCACAGCTTGATTCATGCCTGGATATATGCTCCACCTCAGGGAGAGATTCGTTTTCTTCGGCCTGATCGGATCTGTAGGGCTCGCCACGCAGAATTGATTTCAGGGCGTCGGGGTTGAGCCGGTAGTGGTCTCTTCGGTCGA
>CAJUPY010000022.1 GCA_910588035.1 uncultured Muribaculaceae bacterium
CACGACGCTCTTCCGATCTGACGGTGTTGATGCGGCGCACCTTGGGAGTGACATCGAGCTCCTTGCGGCGGTTGCGCACACGAAGCACCTCAGCTTCCATGTTGCCTTCAGGATTTTCCACCAGACGCGAGATCTGGAAGTCGGAGAAACCGAGACGCTTGGCCTCGAGCATAGTCTCGCGGTCGAGATCCTCGACCTTACCGCCGCGTTTGCGCAACGAGTCTGTAAATTTCACAATGCCGTCGAGACGCTCGATGAACCATATGTCGATCTTTGTCAGATCGGCCACCTGCTGAGGAGTGTAACCCTCTTCAAGAGCCTGGGCTATGGCAAAGATGCGTGTGTCGGTGGGGTGGGTGAGCGCATGCTCTATGTCGTCGAAATGAATGTCGCTGTTGCCTACGAAACCGTGCATTCCCTGACCGATCATGCGCAGACCTTTCTGAATGATCTCCTCAAAGCTCTTGCCGATTGACATGATCTCTCCGACCGATTTCATCGATGAACCGATCTCGCGGTCGACACCGACAAATTTAGAGAGGTCCCAACGCGGAATCTTCACAATCATGTAGTCGACCTCGGGTGCTTTGGCGGCCGAATAGGGGGTGCCGGGTTCGCCGATCTGATCAAGGGTGTAGCCAAGTGCGAGTTTGGCTGCCACGAATGCCAGAGGATATCCCGAAGCCTTTGAGGCGAGTGCCGACGAACGGCTCAGACGTGCGTTGATCTCGATGATGCGGTAGTCGTTGGTCTCTGCGTTGAACGCATACTGAATGTTACACTCACCGACGATGCCGATGTGGCGGACGACGCGGGTAGCGATGTTCTGGAGCATCTCGATCTGATCTTGTCTGAGCGAGACTATCGGAGCCACGACGATGCTCTCACCGGTGTGGATGCCGAGCGGATCGAAATTCTCCATCGGCACAACCGTGAAACAGAGGTCAGAACTGTCGCGTATAACCTCGAACTCAATCTCTTTCCATCCTTTGAGCGATTCCTCGACCAGAATCTGATTTGAATAGGTCAACGCGCTCTCGCAGAGGGTCAGAAACTCTTCGTCGTTGTTGCAGATGCCTGATCCGAGTCCTCCAAGTGCGTAAGCAGAGCGGACCATGACCGGATATCCGAGGCGGTGCGCCACTTTCAACGCGTCGTCAATATTTTCCACAGCCTGAGAAACCGGAGTCTTGACTTCGATTTCGTTAAGTTTCTTTACAAACAGATCTCGGTCTTCGGTAATCATGATGGCTTCGACAGAAGTTCCGAGCACTTTGACACCATATTTTTCAAGTGTACCGTCAAGATATAGCTTTGTGCCACAGTTCAAGGCAGTCTGACCACCGAAAGCGAGCAATATGCCGTCGGGACGTTCTTTCTTGATTACTTCCTCAACAAACTCAGGGGTTATCGGGAGAAAATAGACCTTGTCTGCCACGCCTTCCGATGTCTGGATCGTGGCGATATTGGGGTTGATGAGCACTGTTTCTATTCCCTCTTCTCTCATCGCTTTGAGAGCTTGGGATCCAGAGTAGTCAAATTCGCCCGCTTGGCCGATTTTCAAGGCTCCCGAGCCGAGCAATAACACTTTTTTCATCTTTAAAGTAAATCTGTTTAAATGAAACCGGTTGGATTATTTTTGCAAAGATACGAAAGTTTTCGTTTTTTCAGCAACCAACAAAAAACTATCAATAAAACCCGATGAAATTTCCGGAATTTTTTACTAAAACATTTGGTTTATAAAATAAACTTATTTATCTTTGCAACATTGAAGAGCAAAATGCGCGCGACTGCTCTTTTTTAATTGAGAATTTGGTTTATAAAATAAACTTATTGCAAAATGGAAGAAAAACAACTCACACCGACCGAGAGCATCGACCTCATAGCCTCGATGATCAGAAACACCCGCCGCCGCCTCACCCGTGGCGATGGCAACATGCTCCTTTTCTGGGGATATCTTTGCGTAGCTATCGCGATAATAGCCAACGTCTGTTCATATCTTCAGTTCGCCAAGGGCGTTGACCTGCCGATTCCGGCATTACTTGTATGGTGGGCAATACCGATAATCGGAATACCCTACACAATCGTAGTGACCCGCAAAAACCGACATCTCTTCGATGTTGTCTCATACACCGACCGGATATCAGCCACTTTGTGGAAATATGTGATCGTACTGGCACTTGCCGCAATCGCTGTCGGCATGATATTCTTCATATCAGGTTTCCATGTGTGGTATGTCATTGAACTGTTCACGTTCTTTATCGTAGGCATGGCCGCTTCGGTTCAGGGAATCATCATCAAGGAGAAATCTCTGATCTATGGCGGAGCATTCAGCGTCATCTGCGGTGGATTTCTGGTGTCAGGTGTGCTGGCAGGCGCCATTTGGCTTCAAGCCTATTCTTCTCTCCTCTTCATTGTCTCATTCATCGTCATGATGATTATTCCGGGACACATTCTCAATCACAAAGCTAAAAAAGAGAATGAAAGAGCTTGATCAACTGCTCCACTCACAGCTGCGCCTGGGCGTGATGTCGATTCTGATGAACGTCGACGAGGCCGATTTTGTTTATCTCAAAGAGAAGACCGAGTCGACGGCCGGCAACCTGAGTGTGCAGATTGACAAACTCGCGGCGGCCGGATATCTGGAGGTGGAAAAAAGTTTCGCCGGAAAACGGCCGAGAACAGTCTGTCGTGTGACTGCAAAAGGCCGAATGGCATTCGAAGCCTATGTCGATGCTCTTCGCGAATATCTGAATCTGTAAACATCCTCTAAAAAATGGAACACATCTACAAGAGTCTGACCCAACTGATCGGCAACACCCCTTTGCTTGAAGTATGCAACATAGAGCGATCTGAAAATCTGAAAGCACGCCTTCTTGTCAAGATCGAATCATTCAACCCCGGCGGAAGCACCAAAGATCGTGCGGCGATGTTCATGATCGAAGATGCCGAGATCTCGGGCACACTCAAACCGGGCGACACTATCATCGAACCGACGAGCGGCAACACCGGCATCGGTCTGGCATGGATCTCATCGCTGAAAGGCTACAGACTGATTCTCACGATGCCGGAGACCATGAGTGTCGAACGCCGGAAACTGCTTTCCGCGCTCGGAGCCGAGATTGTTCTCACGCCCGGATCTGAAGGCATGGCCGGAGCAATCCGCAAAGCCGACGAATTGAAGCGTCAGATACCCGGAGCATTCATTCCCGGTCAATTTGAAAACAACGCCAATCCGCTTTCCCACCGCCTGACCACGGCTGAGGAAATTTGGCGCGACACCGACGGCAAAGTCGACATAGTGGTCGCTTGCGTCGGCACTGGCGGAACAATAAGCGGAACAGCCTCTGGTTTGAAATTCCACAACGGCACCATAAAAGCCGTTGCAGTTGAGCCATCGTCGTCACCCGTTCTATCGGGAGGTGAGGCCGGACCTCACAAAATTCAGGGAATAGGCGCGGGATTCGTGCCCGGAAACTTTGACCGCACTGTTGTTGACGAGATAATCAAGGTCAGCGATGAAGATGCTTTCAGAACCTCGCGACTGCTTGCCCGCAAAGAAGGACTGCTGGCAGGTATTTCGTCGGGTGCGGCTCTACATGCGGCTATCGAGATTGCCGGCCGTAGTGAAAACGAAGGTAAGACTGTCGTCGCCATTCTCCCCGACACGGGCGAACGCTATCTGTCAACAACTCTTTTCGATAGAGACTGACCGAGATGACATATAAAAAAACTGCCACATCGTGCTGTTTGAAGCGATGTGGCAGTTTTTTATTTCAGATTTCTATCGCGGAAGCATTAGAAAATGCCGTTAATTCCACATAAGATCAAGACTCCATAACCGAGAATCAGACCTACGATACCCATGATGAGACCCGTCTTGACCATATATTGCTGCTTGATGAAACCGGTAGCGTCGGCCAGCGCATTGGGCGGAGTGGAGATCGGGAGCACCATAGCCACTGACGAACAGATCGCGACACCGATGAGAAGAGTCGAGACACCGCCGAAGGCAGCGAGCTGATCTGACATCGAGGTTCCGGCAATTGCAAGAATAGGAATGAAAAGAGCGGCAGTCGCGGTGTGGCTGATGAAGTTGGCCATAAGATAGCATAGCAGACCGGAACCGATAATCACAACCATCGGAGACCATTGGTCAAACGGAACAGCCTCAATAAGGTGGGTGGCAAGTCCCGACTGCTTCATGGCGACACCGAGCGAGAACGCACCGGCGATCATCCACAGAATACTCCATGACAACTGCTCAAGATCGCGTTTGGTGATCACACCGGCCATGCACAGCACACCAACCGGAAGCATAGCTACCACATTTGCGTTCACACCGGTCACAGAGTCGGTTAACCACAACAGAATCGTGATTCCAAACGTGATGTAGACAACAGTGTCTTTCCAGCTCGGCTCATGGTTAGATTCAATTTTCAACGTGATCTGTTTCTGTTTGAACGGGAACATGCGTTTCAAAACCAACCATGCGATGAACAGAAGAACAAGAGTCAGAGGCACCATTACCATCATCCACTGTCCGAAACCGATGCCCATGTCCATGCCGTTGGGATCGTTGAGAAACTTGAGGGCGATTGCATTGGGGGGAGTGCCGATAGGAGTACCCATTCCGCCGATGTTGGCTCCGACCGGAATAGCCAGTGCCAGGCCTATTTTTCCTTTTCCGTCGGCCGGAAGCGCATTGAGAACCGGAGTTAGAAAAGTGAGCATCATTGCCGCCGTGGCCGTGTTGCTGATAAACATCGAGAAGACTGCTGTCACAAGTATGAATCCGAGCAGAACATTCTCAGACTTTGTTCCGAAAGGCATAAGCATCACTTTAGCCAATTTCACGTCAAGGCCCGATTTCGTAGCCGCGATAGCGATGATGAAACCTCCGATGAAAAGCATTATAGTCGGGTCGGCGAAACAGTGGAGAATATCGGTGTTATTGACGAGATTCGCCATTTTTTCTCCGTCGACACCGGTCTGGAAGAACCACAATGCGCTGTTTGATGTGCAGAACAACAACAAAACCACGACAACAAGCGATGTCGTCCATGCCGGAACGGCATCTAAAAGCCACATCAGAGCCGCAAAAGCAAATATAGCCAGAACGCGGTGCTCAACAGGTGTGATTCCCGGAAGACCGTATAATGACGACGGTGCTATCCACAAAAACAATGGAATCACTATTGCAAAAAACAGTTTGATTGCCTTTACACCGATAGGGTTACGGTTGTTGCGATGTTCTTTTTTCCATTGATGGTATTCCTCTACCAAATGAAATCCGTGAAAGATCGTAAACATGATTTAATTGATAATGATTTGTGTGGAAAAGACTTTCAACATATCACCTCAAAAATCTAATCCACGAGATTATTGAAATATTATTGTTGCGGTTTTATGTTTTTTTACCCGTTTAAACAGTGGACATCACTGCCCGGCAAACCAAATTCGGGTGCAAAGTTATAAAGATTTTAGATTGTGGCAAAGTAAAAAAACAGTCAATTTGTCAGACAGCAATAACGCCATTCGACCATTTCTCTCAGTAATCCCGGTGATTTTTAAGTTATAAGCAACTGATATTTCGTGCCGATATGAATAGAGATAAAAAAAGAAAAAACGCTGAAAACCAAATGATTTCAGCGTTTAGCGGCGATTTGCCATTTTGTCTTGTGACCCCGGAGAGATTTATCTGAAACGGGGTTAAGTGTCTTGTCTATCAATACTTTAGAATTTCCGAAAATCACGGCTGTTCCCTTTTTGCACACCCGGACATTTCAATGTTGTTGACTACGTCGAATCCTTCGGATTTCGTATATCTATATACGCAAATATAGCAATAATAGACTGATTTAAGGCTATTTCCGGCGTTAAAAATTGTCATCAGCTACCACCTCGGAGCAGAGGGTGCTACTTAGGCTCTTCTTGCACTCTTACTTATACTCACTTACTCCTACTTGTATTCTACTTACTCCTAATCTATGCCCTACTTATATCCTACTTACTCCTTTTTTAAGGAATTTAGCCCAGCGTAATAAATAGCCTTTCCTTTATCAGATAGTCCATACCTCTGTTTTGGAGCCTTAGGACTTTCCGGATACATAAGCTCAATATAACCCTGTTCTAAAGCAGGATTAAGTCTATTTCTCACAAACGAATTGCGAGATTTAAGGCCCAGTTTATCCGTAAGATCAGATGCAGAAAGCCAACTTTCTCCAATAATATTTATAAGTTCACGAATCTTTGGACTACATGAAATTTGTGTACAGTCGGATTGCTCGCTTGAATTTTCCCGTTCTGAACTTACTCCCACTTTATCCTTACTTACTCCTACTGTGTCATTTTCGGGGGCTAATGTGTCCTTGACAAAGCCGTCATGAGTCCATCTCGACATATCGGGGCGCTTGAATACGATGCGGACGAAGTTTTCGGTGTTGAAATAACGGGGGCGTTCCACACCCGTGCGGTCGCACTCGTCATACATGAGCGCAAGTCCGCGTCCCCAATGCTCGGTGGTACCGGTGAGGTAAAGAACATTGGCGATAATCTCATTTTGAGGCTGGGAGGTGTTTTTCTTATTTTCCTCCTCGCTCCTTTCAAGCGCGTTTGGATTGATGTCCGCCGGGAAACGCCCCGGATTTTCAATTTCCACTCGGTTATCATATATGGCGATATTCACTTGAAGGTTGTCAAATTGCCAAGCCCTGTGGGTGAAGGCATTGAGGCAAGCCTCTCTCAAAGCGTTTGACGGCACTTCAAGTTCCTCCTTGCGGCGGATACGGTGATGCGTCGTACCAGTCAGCGAAAGATGCTTGAAGAAGAAAGACATCGCCGCATCCATAAGTTCGAAGATATTGCCCTCAACCCAGCGGTTGTCGAGGAAGTCCACTTTCTTGACACCCTTAAATCGAGCCATACGTAGCGAGCATTGCGGATATTCCACACGCATATCCTTTCCAAAAAGTATGGCAGCCGCGTTGCGCAGTCCATCCTCAGTCATTAGGTTAAGACGGCGCAACGCCGTAGTGGTATCATCACGCAGAGCCAAGCCTGTGAGCCTGTTCTCATTGACAGCGGCTGAAATCATCTTCAGCAACAACCCCTCGTCAATCATCGAGATCTTGAGATTTGGATTAACCTCCTTCTCCCACCAATATTTTAGACCTTTGCGTTTCTCATGCAGACGGATCAATTTCTCCAACGGCATAATGGATGTCACACTGTCAAACCTCTGATACGGCCTGCCGTCATACGCGAAAGGCGCAGATGGATTATTTCCGATTGACTCAAATACAATCAGATATTTATCCGTATCAGGCAGTTTGATGTAGCGAGGCTGAATTTCAACCGATGGCTCGAAGCGGCGCAGAGCCTCGCCAATCATGCGTGTTGTCTTGTCGCCAATCTCCTGCCCGACTATCTTGCCCGAATTTTTGATACCAAAGACCACAATACCCCCGTCTCCATTGAGCATACCGCACAACGTTTCCATCCCTCGGTCAAGTTGCCCGGTGGATTCCTTAAATTCAACGT
Source organism: uncultured Muribaculaceae bacterium (assembly GCA_910588035.1). Taxonomy (GTDB): domain Bacteria; phylum Bacteroidota; class Bacteroidia; order Bacteroidales; family Muribaculaceae; genus CAJUPY01. The sequence goes on from CAJUPY010000022.1 coordinate 7,543, forward strand.
CAACGCCCTCATTATTTTGGGCGAGTTGCAGTATGTAGTCTAAATCAAAGTTCATAAAATCGGAGCATTACTATATGCAAAGTTAATCATTTTATCTGAGAAACAGGCTATTTATAATTACAGTTGCACTGGCGAAACGAGGCGGAGATGCAACGCTTGGCTGTGCCGGGTTAAGTGCCGGAACGACTGCTCCTTTCTTGCACACCCGCAGTTTCAATATTTTGCGCCGATTGGGTAGCGGGGTAAAAAGAAAAAGTTCTGAAAACCAATGATTTTCAGAACTTTTCTATGGTCTGATAGACCCTTTAGTGACCCCGGAGGGGCTCGAACCCTCGACCCACTGATTAAGAGTCAGTTGCTCTACCAACTGAGCTACGGAGTCATCATGTAAGCAATACCCGCCATGGGTTTTGCGGTGCAAAGATACCGCTAATTTTTAGAACTGCAAAATTTTGTCTTGATTTTTTCAAAAAATTATTTGAAGCGGATCAGAGGGCTTGCAAGGCTCTAAGAAAATCAGACATTTCATCGCGATGTAGAGTGCGATGTGAATTCAAACGCGCGGCAAAGTCTCTGACAATGGGTTGCACTGAGCGATGAGAGAAAACGCGGTTCATGTAACCATAACATTTGTCGAAGATAGCATCGATCTCATCATCGTCGAGCGAGCAAGTCTCACGTCCTTCGAGAGCGACAGCGTCGTGAAGAGCGCGTCTGAGTTCAAAATTTATCGGACAGTCGCGGTGTACAAGACATCGGCACACGACGTTGGAGACAGTCATGCCGACCGACAGCTCATATTGTTTCAGAAGATGTCCCCACACACTCTTTGGAGACAATCTCGGGTTGCCTGAGAAATAGAAATCGGGAGTGAATTCAATCGAGCTGTCGGCTCCGCCATCGAGTGTGATCGACGACAGATATTGCTCACCGTCATAGATAAACAGGCCTATCACCATGCCGGTCAGGCCGTAGCATTTGTCTGTTTCGTCTGAATATTTCAATGTTGATTCCATAAGCTTTAAAGCTTGTTTTATAATCAGTTTACAACCATAATTTTTGTCACGGCACCTTTTGTAGATGTGTTTTCACCCGACTGAGATGCAAATACATAGTATACGCCGGTTTTCACACGTTGTCCAGAACTGTTGCACCCGTCCCAGACAGCCATTCCGCCTTCACTGCGGGTGGTGAATATGACATTTCCGGCCGAGTCGGCTATTTTTACCAGCGAATTATCCATGAGTCCTTTGATGGTGATCCAGCCTGAGAAATCTGGACGGACGGGATTTGGATAGGCTATGATCTCAGAATAGTCGGGTTTTGAGGGTGATGATGTGGCACTGTATTCCACAAGGCCGAAAGGTGTGCCGAAAAACACTGAATTTCCGGCTGGATCACATGCTACGGCATTTACTTTGTTTGAAGGCAACGGAGAGTTGTCGGCAGTGTAGTTTTCAATAATCTGTGTGCCATCTTCACTGACGAGATACACACCGTTTTCGGCAGTCGCGATCCATTTACGTCCGGAGCTGTCTTCGCTGATCGACAAAATCAACTGTCCGCTCAGCAGATAGTCGGCAAGATTGGTTCCATCGTTTCTCGGCACTTTTATTCGTGTCACAGGTGTTGAAGGATTGTTTACCAGAGACTTCGGATCGGCTATCTCAAAAACACCGTTGTCGGTTCCGATCCAGACACGTCCGCGGCGATCCTGAAATATTACCGAATTTCTTATGTTGGAGAAATCGCGGCCGTCTTGATCGACAAAAGTTGTTATGTTAACAAACTTGTCGTCGTTCAAGCCAGGTGTTCCTTTTGTGTCATAAAATGTTATCGGATTGGCAAACTGGCTTGCGGCGATAATGATGACATTAGAGCGGGTGTGATACAAAATTCGTCCGTCAACTATAATGTTGGTACGATCAATCGGAATTCTGATCCAGTCTTCTTTTGAAGGATTGTCGACTTTTGCAGCTGGGAGATAGGTTAGATAGGCAGCATAGGTGTCGGTAGCGACCTTTTCGCCGGTCGTTATTATCCAAAAATTTCCCTTGGGGTCAAATGTCGAACCACTCGCCGTGCAGCCCCACCATTTATCAAGCGGTGCATTTGTGTGGTTATAGACGGCCATGGTCTGCCGGTTCTTGAACTTGTAGATGCCCTGATAGTAGTTTGACATGAAATAAACACCTTCTTCAGTAGGGTGGGGCGTAACCCAAGTCGTAGCCCAAAGTTTTTTGTCGGCAGGAACTCTTTCGTTAATAGGATATTCGACAGTCTCTGGATCTATGTAATCTATTCCCTTTTTTGAAATCAGGTTCACGGGGGTTCTGAGCGAACCCTCAGATCCGAAATAGCGGCTGTGAGACAGAGTATTGACAATCAGATTACCCGATTTATCGAATTGCAATTGGTCGACGGCACGCACCGACATCGTAGCCGGTGATATCGTTCCTCCCGTAGGGGTCCATTCACCGCTCTCGAAGGTGACGGGTGTGACACCGGCAGCTGAACCTTCCCAACCTTTGTCGGCGGAATCCCATATGGCCACCACGGCATTTCCGCGACCGAGCGGTCGCTCACCTTTTTCAGTCAGGCTATCGTTGACCCATAGCATTCCGTTACCGGAATTCATATAGAATCCATTTTTCCAATAACAAATTCTGTCAGATTTGAAATTTTGCAGTATATATTCAAACTCCGCTTTTTTAGAATTGAAATCAAAGGTAACCGATGCAATGTTGCCTTGTTCATAATACTGATTGCAAACGAGAAGTCTCGTGTCGTCTACGGGCTGGAAAGCGAGCGCGTCAAAATCAATATATTTTTCAAATTTCGACAACGAATTGATTCTTGACGACACCGGAGCACACCACATCGCCCATTTATAATGGATCACATAGTGGTCACCGAGGCGTGTGAACATGTTGATTGTCTCATTGTATATCCCCGACTCCACAACCTGAAGTTTCTCGTCGTCGAAGATAACAACGCCGAAATCGGCAGCCACATAAATGCAGTCATGACCAAATGTGATGTAATTGATTTTTTTAGAAGCCGTCAGGTTGGAATCTTTGATGTCACCGAGATTCACCACCTTTCCGTTGTCATAGACCAGATCAATGTTTGAGTTATCGTAGACAACAGCCAGATAATTTTTTTCAGGATTATAGTAGATATTATCTATATTATTGTCGTTCAGTTTATTCTGACTGTTATAGATATATGTCTCTTCTTCATCTTTGTCATAGGAGACGAGACTGCCGTTTGAAACAAAATATACTTTCGAGGGGGTGTCGAGCAGATGTTCGGTTCCGTCGAAAGCCGAATATGTTTTCCACTGTCCGGTCATCATCTGGGCGGCGGCAACCAGCGGAAAAAGAATAGTTATGAGCAGATAGGTTCTTTTTGTCATTTCTTATAGTGATTGTTGGAGAAAGATTATCAGAGCAGTTGAAGCAGACGGCGTGTCGCACGTCCGCGATGGCTGATTGCATTTTTAGCCTCTGCCGACATCTCGGCAAAGGTCAACGGGCTGCCTTCAGGTAAAAACACCGGATCGTAGCCAAAACCGTCGCAACCGCGCTGTGACTCTATGATTGTACCCTCGACAATTCCGTCGACTACTGTCTCACAACCATCTTTGATCAGAGCTATTACGGTTCTGAAACGTGCTTTGCGGTCGGTCTTTCCCTCCATGTTTTTCAACAGAAGTCTCATGTTTGCCATAGAGTCATGTCCGGTTCCCGGTGCATAGCGTGCCGATCTCACACCCGGTTCACCTCCGAGCGCGTCAACTTCGAGACCGGTGTCGTCGGCAAAACAATCATAGCCGTAGTGTTCTTTTATGAAGCGTGCTTTTGCAAGCGCGTTGCCCTCGAGAGTGTCTTCATTTTCGGGAATGTCATCGTGACAACCGATGTCGGCCAATGACAAGATTGTCAGACGGTCTCCGACAATTTCACGTATCTCAGACAGTTTGTGGGCATTGTTGGTTGCAAATACTATTTCTTTTATTGATGACATGCTACGGAAGATTACTGATTATAGGCTATTATCTCTTATATAGAACGTCAACTGGGCTTTATTATTGTCTATCAGCTCTTTTGAATGTTTTTTTCATCAACAGCCGTGACAGCCGGTTTGACGGTGGAACCATTATGGCCGATATTAATATGACAATGGCAAATGTGGCGACAAAAAGAACTGACAGAGGCATCTTTGACGGAAGTTCTGCCATGACCGCCAGTTGAATAACGGGGTAATGACACAGATATATGCCATAGGAGAGGTTGTCACTTTTCGACAGGCGGCGTCCCCAGTCTCCTACAACAGAAAACCAGATTATGGCAATGGCAAGAATTGCAAACCTGACGATTATATTGTAGTCGAAAACAGTCACCAGCAGAACCGCCGACACCCCCAACATCGCTGCAACAGTCCATTTATGTCTGACAAAAATGTCGAGATTTACATAGATCAGCATGCCTAAATAGAAGACATAGGCCTGACCGACAAACTGACGCGACATGATCTCATAGATGAAGTCTCCGGTTGTATTATAGTAGTGTCTCATCACCATTGTGTAGATCATGGAGACAACGATCACTGAGACAATGACCTTGTTGCGGCTGAACCGTCTGAACAGAGCGGCGACAACCGGATAGGTCAGTGTCAGCAATATCTCGACTTTCATTGTCCACAAAGAGCCGTTGACGGCTGACGTCACAAAGCGGTCATCGGCAAACACCCCGGGTAGGTCGGGTTGTATGAAATTAAGAGTCAAAATGTTGCTCACAAGATATTTCCAGAACTGCTGATCTGTGAAATAGCTTGCCGGTGACAGCGTTGAGACCGTCGACAAGATCAGGGCGAACGAGATGATGACAATCAGATAGAGCGGCATCAACCTTATCAGACGTTTACCCACATAGTGGACGAAACCGTTTGATCTCTCAAACGAGTGACAGGCAAGAAATCCGCTAAGAGCAAAAAAGCATGGTTGGACACCTCCTCTGATAGTGCCCACCATGCCTGAATCGGTCAGAATGAAAAAATGGTTTGAGAAAACAAGGGCACTAAGGACATATCTCATTATGTCCATATTATAATACCGGTGTCCTCTCTCTATTGCAGTCTCGTTTCTCAACCTACTACAACATTGACGATCTTGCCGGGAACGACAATGATTTTGCGCACTGTCTTGCCCTCGATCCATTTTGCCGCTGCGGGATTTTCAAGAGCGGCCTTCTCAACCTCAGCCGAGGGAAGGTCGGCCGGAACGTCGATCGTGAATCTCGCTTTTCCGTTGAACGACACCGCCATACGCACCGTTGACTCCTTGAGATATTCCTCGTTGTATTCCGGCCACACGGCGTCACAGATCGTGGTGGTGTTTCCGAGCGCGTGCCACAGTTCCTCGGTGATGTGTGGTGCGAATGGTGCGAGCACAATCAGATAAGTCTCCCACACCTGACGCGAACGGCACTTCATCTGTGTCAACTCGTTGAGACAGATCATGAACGCGCTGATCGAGGTGTTGTAAGAGAAATTCTCAATGTCGCCACCAACTTTCTTTATCAGTTTGTGAACAGACTTCAGAGCCTCTTTCGACGGTTCTTCATCATTTATAATCAATTCGTCGCCCTTGTAGAACGCTCCCCAGAGTTTCTTGAGGAAACGGTTCACACCGTCGATGCCGTTTGTATCCCAAGGTTTGCTCTGCTCAAGCGGACCGAGGAACATCTCGTAGAGACGAAGCGTGTCGGCACCGTAACGATCTACTATGTCGTCGGGATTGACTACATTGAACATCGATTTCGACATTTTCTCAACAGCATATCCACAGACATATTTTCCATCTTCCAGAATAAACTCGGCATTGTTGAACTCCGGACGCCAGGCGCGGAATCTGTCAGTGTCGAGAATATCGTTGCTGACAATGTTGACATCGACGTGTATCGGAGTCACTTCATATTGGTCTTTCAAACCTGCCGATACAAATGTGTTTGTATCTTTTATACGGTAGACAAAATTGCTGCGTCCCTGAATCATGCCCTGGTTTATGAGCTTCTTGAATGGTTCGGGTTCACATACATAACCGAGATCATAAAGGAATTTATTCCAGAAGCGGCTGTAGATAAGGTGTCCGGTAGCATGTTCTGTACCACCGATGTAAAGATCGACATTACGCCAGTATTCATCGGCCTCTTTCGACACAAGAGCCTTGTCGTTGTGGGGATCCATATACCGAAGATAGTACGCGCTCGAACCGGCGAAACCCGGCATGGTGTTCAGTTCTATGCGGTAACCGTCTTCAGTCTTCCAGTTCTCGGCACGTCCCAGTGGCGGCTCACCGGTCTCGGTCGGCAGATATTTGTCAACATCCGGCAGCAGCAGCGGCAGTTTGTCGAGAGTCATCATGGTCGGTATGCCTTCTTTATAATAGACCGGGAACGGTTCTCCCCAGTAACGCTGACGGCTGAATATGGCGTCACGCAGACGGAAGTTCACTTTTACCTTACCTATTCCTTTTTCCTCGATGAAACGTTTGGTAACGGCAATGGCCTCCTTGACCTGAAGTCCGTTGAGGTTGAGTTCATCAGATGCCGAGTTTGTCATTATGCCTTCTTTGGCATCAAAACTTTCCTCACTGACATCCGCTCCTTCGATCAATGGAATCACCGGCAGATCGAAATGGCGAGCGAACGCATAGTCACGGCTGTCGTGAGCCGGAACCGCCATGATCGCACCGGTTCCATAACCGGCAAGCACATAGTCGCTCACCCACACCGGAATTTTCTTTCCGCTGAGAGGATTGACGGCATATGCGCCTGTGAACACTCCGCTTACCTTCTTGTCGATCATGCGTTCGCGCTCGGTCTTGTGTTTTATGGAGTCTATATAGTCTTTGACAGCCTGTTTCTGACCGTCGGTGGTTATCATGTCGACATATTTGCTCTCGGGAGCGAGCACCATGAATGTCACTCCGAAAACAGTGTCGGCACGGGTGGTGAAAATCTCGAGCTCCACGTCGCTGTTGTCGATCTTGAAACGCATCTCGGCACCCTCAGACCGGCCGATCCAGTTGCGTTGGGTCTCTTTGAGCGATTCGGTCCAGTCGATCGTATCAAGTCCGTCGAGCAGACGCTGTGCGTATGCCGACACACGCAGACACCACTGATACATCAATTTCTGTTCAACCGGATATCCTCCGCGCAATGAGACACCCTCGCTCACCTCATCGTTGGCAAGAACAGTTCCGAGTTTCGGACACCAGTTTACCATCGTGTTTCCAAGATATGCGATGCGGTAGTTCATCAAAGTGTCACTCTTCTCTTTAGGCGACATAGCATTCCACTGGTCGGCAGTGAACGACATCTCGCGTGTGGTGGAAGCCTTCACTCCCTCGGTTCCGTTTTTCTCGAATCGGGCGATGAGATCTGCCACCGGCAGAGCGCGGTGTGCTTCGGTGTCATAATAGTGGTTGAACATTTCGATGAATGCCCACTGTGTCCATTTGTAGTATTCGGGGTCACATGTCTTTATCTCTCTCGACCAGTCGTAGCAGAAACCTATTTTGTCGAGCTGCGAGCGATAGCGTGCAATGTTCTGACGGGTTGTTATCTCGGGGTGCTGTCCGGTCTGTATGGCATATTGCTCGGCGGGCAGACCATATGCGTCATAGCCCATCGGGTGCAACACATTGAAGCCCTTCAGACGTTTATAGCGTGAATATATGTCAGAGGCGATGTAGCCGAGTGGATGGCCCACATGCAGACCGGCTCCCGACGGATAGGGGAACATGTCGAGCACGTAGAATTTTGGACGTGAATGATCTGTTTCGGCACGATATATGTTGTTGTCTTTCCAGTACTGTTGCCAGCGCTGTTCAATCTCTCTGTGGTTATATTCCATTTTTTATTATGATAATGTTTATTTCTTGTTAAGAAAATGTTTATTTCGACATCTCGAGCATTCTTTCGATAGGCTTGACCGCTTTGGCCGCAGTTTCCTTATCAACAAAAATCTCCGGCTTCCCGTCTCTGAGGGCATCGCGCAGTTTCTCAAGGGTGTTCAGCTTCATGTAACTGCAGTCATTGCATCCACATGTCGAATCGGCCGGAGGCGCGGGAATGAATTCCTTGTCAGGACAACGACGGCACATCTCGTGAAGAATGCCGCTCTCTGTAGCCACGATAAAACGGTTGAATCCGCTGTTGACGGCATAGTCGAGCAGAGCGGCCGTCGACCCTACCTTGTCGGCCAGCAACACGACCGGTCTCTTGCATTCGGGGTGGACGAGCACCTTGGCATCGGGATATTGTCTCTTCAGTTCCAAGATTTTCTCTACCGAGAATTGTTCGTGGACATGACATGCTCCATCCCACAGAACCATGTCGCGTCCGGTAACGCTGTTGATGTAGCTGCCGAGATTGCGGTCAGGACCGAAGATTATTTTCTCATCGGCCGGAAGGGCATCGACAATCTGACGTGCGTTTGATGATGTCACCACAACATCGGTCAGAGCCTTCACCGCAGCCGAGGTGTTGACATAGCTGACCACCGTGTGGTCCGGGTGTTCCTTGATGAATTTTTCAAACTCATCGGCCGGACAGCTGTCGGCAAGCGAACAGCCTGCATTCATGTCAGGCACAACCACCTTTTTGCCGGGACACAGAATCTTGGCCGTCTCACCCATGAAATGAACGCCACACAAAACAATCATGCGGTTGGGCAGTGTTGTCGCTATGCGGGCCAGAGCCAATGAGTCACCGATGAAATCGGCTACCTCCTGAATCTCACCCCTGACATAGTAGTGGGCGAGTATGACCGCGTCTTTCTCACTTTTCAGCCGGGCTATCTCTTCTTTGATGTCTGACGGTCGTTTGTCGACTGCGTCGGTGTTGTTGACATTCATTCTTTATTTATTGAATTAAAAAATTTTTCAAAAAAACTCTTTCACAATAACAATAATAATCGCTGTTAAAAACCGATATAACTTTCATGCAATTTTCTTGCATGTTTGGTTATTGATTTGAGTGAAACAGCAATCTACAGGTTATCAACATTAGACACTGTTGAGGGTCAATGAGTTAAATCTGTTATTGACATTGTGTTAACAACGTGCAAAGTTAGTAATTTTTAATAACCTTTCATGCAAATAACTACATAAAAAACGGTTGATAACCGATTGAAACCGCCTCAACAACTAAATTTGGACGGTAAGACAGTTTTATCAATAGATTTTAATATCGATGTTTCCAAATTAATTATTCAAAATGTCTGTTTCATTTATCAACTGTTCTTAACAACGTTTTCAACAATGTTTAAAACATTATCCGTATGATTTAAAATGAAGTGGCTGTGATCAGATCAAATAGTGGTAAATAGAATGGTAAAAAACTATTTCACTGCTGAAAATGTTGGAGTTATAAAAGAAAATAGTTTTCTTTGTAAACTAAACAACCCTACACGTTTTGACGATGATATATGACGATGATATAATCGGGATTTATGCACGCAGCTTCAGAGACAATTGGGAGTTGCCGGCTCTGTCGCTCTATGGGGCACCCGAACAGACTATCACTTATGAACAACTGTCGCGTCGCATAGCCCGCATTCATCTTCTGTTTAAGGAAGTCGGAATCAAGCCGGGTGACAAGGTGGCGTTGACGGGCAAGAATACGCCGACATGGATAACAGTTTTCATGGCAACGATAACTTACGGTGCGACAATAGTTCCGATCTTGCCCGAGTTCAATCACAACGACATGCAGCACATCATCAACCACTCGGAGTCTGAGATGCTGTTCATCGATGAGACTCTGTGGGAGAATCTCGATGTGTCGGAGATGCCGTTGATCAGGGTGGTCATATCGCTAAATTCCCGAAAGGTCATTCATGAGAGAGACATGAACAAGACTCCGGTGACAAAGTTTGTGAAGAGCCTGACACGACGGTTCAACAAGGTTTATCCCGACGGATTCAAACCTGAGAATGTAGATTACCGTCGACAACCTGGCGATGCCATTGCCGAGATAAACTACACTTCGGGAACTACAGGATTCTCAAAGGGTGTGATGATAAAATTTGCCAACATCGCCGGCAATGTCGGCTACGGCATAGAGTCGAAGTTGCATTACCGCGGATCACGGTGTCTGGCATTTCTGCCTCTGGCTCATGCCTACGGGTGTGCGTTCGACCTGCTGACACCTCTTGCCACAGGCAGCCACATAACGGTCTTTGGCCGGGTACCTACGCCGAGGTTATTGCTCGATGCGCTTGATAAAGTCAAACCGTCGCTGATATGCTGTGTGCCGCTTATCCTTGAAAAGATTTACCGCAAGCAGATTGTGCCGATGATCACACGTCGCCCGATACGTTGGGCACTGGCTATTCCCTATCTCGACAGTGTCATCTTCTCGAAGATACGCAACAGGCTTGTCGACGCGTTCGGAGGTGAATTCTCGCAGGTGATAGTCGGTGGCGCACCGATCAACGGTGAAGTTGAGGAATTTCTCTACAAGATAAAATTTCCTTTTACAGTCGGCTATGGAATGACCGAATGTGCGCCGCTGATCAGCTACACACCCCAGAGTGAATTCATTCCGACATCTTGCGGACATGTTCTGCCCAACATGGAGGTCAGGATAGATAGTGCCGATCCGGTCAGAATTCCGGGAGAGATATGTGTCAGAGGCCAGAATGTGATGGCCGGTTACTATAAAAATAAGGAGGCTACCGAGGCTGTGTTTGACAGCGATGGCTGGCTCCACACGGGCGACATGGGGACACTGTCGGCCGACAACACGCTTTTCATCAAGGGACGTTGCAAAACGATGATTCTGTCTGCAAACGGGCAGAACATCTATCCCGAGGAAATAGAGGCCAAACTCAACAACATGCCTTTTGTGTCTGAAAGTCTGGTGATGCAGCGTGGAAACGGACTGGTGGCTCTTGTTTATCCCGACTATGAGCAGGGCGATGGAGAGAAAATGACTGCAAAAGATTTTGAGCGCGTAATGGAGATCAACCGTCAGGAACTCAACAAAATCGTGGCTCCTTATGAACAGATACAGTCAATCAGGCTTGTGCCGGAGGAGTTTGAAAAGACGCCAAAGAAATCAATAAAGCGTTATCTCTATGACGTATAGCAGGCTTGTTGTAGTCGCTCCCGATAAATTCAAACATACTCTTACCGCCGCCGAAGCGACCGATATAATTTCGGCCGTGGTAATGGGTCGTTGCCATGATGTAAGGGTAAGAAAATGTCCGATGGCTGATGGTGGCGAGGCCACTTCATCCATTCTCGGCCGAATTCTCGGTTACCGCAAGACCGTTGTAAAGGGCTATGATTGCTTGATGAGGCCTGTAGAAGTCGAATGTCATGTTGCGGCAGACAAATCAGAAGCGATTGTCGACAGCAGCGGGGTGATAGGGCTGCAGATGATTTCCACCGGTGACCGAGATCCGTGGATGGCGACATCATGGCCATTGGGCGATATTGTGAACAAACTGATTGAAAGCGGTGTCGGTCACGTCACCGTAGGGGTAGGTGGCACAGCTACCGTTGACTGCGGTCTCGGTTTTCTTCAGGCTCTCGGGTGTGGAATTTTCACTTCTGAGGGCAGGCTTGACCGTCAGTTGCGTGCCGGCGACCTTTTGTCGGTAACCCGTGTGGAATTGCCGGCGACCTTTCCCTCTGTCAGCGGTGTAAGTGATGTCGATGTGCCGTTGCTCGATGATGACGATCGAATCTCCATGCTTTCTTTCGCAGCACAGAAAGGAGTGACCGGTGAAGAACTGGTAGTGTTGAAAAAGAGTGTTGAAAATATTGTTGAAAACGTCAGTTGGAGGCCGCAAGTCGATTTCGGTTGCCGTTTCGGCGGGGCCGGAGGTGGTCTCGGATTTGCTTTAAAGGGTGTGATGAAAGCCGATGTCACCGGTGGAGCGGAAGCGGTGGCCGGTGCCTGGGGCATATTCAATGGAATAGAGATGCCGTCGCTTGTGATTACCGGCGAAGGCAGTTACGACAGGCAGTCAATCCGTGGCAAGGTGACAGGAACGCTCAGACAGATGTGCCGGTGTCACGGGGTGGAATGTGTGGTAATCGCCGGACGTGTGTGTGACAATCTTGAGAGTGATGATGTCATCTCGACCGTAGTGCCGCGACATCTCGACCGTGATTCGGCTGCTGACGCGCTTCGCGAGGCTGTAGACCGCTATTTGTCGCGGTCGATGATATAGTCGAAAATAGAGATGAAAGCATCGACGGTGTCGCCCGGTGCGAAAGCCGAGAGATGGGTGACGGCCTCGTCGCGCAACCGGTTCATTGTCTCGCGGGCATACTCTATTCCGCCATTTTCTTTTGCATATGAGATCAATGAGGCGATTTCTTCAGACGAAAGATATTCTTTTCTCGACAGTGTGAGCATTTCGTCGTGAAGAGGGAGTGATGGGTCGAGAAGAACATGGAGCAACGGAAGGGTTATTTTTCCCTCGCGAAGGTCGTTGCCTGTCGGTTTGCCTATCTTGGGATCTTCAAAATAATCAAATATGTCGTCTCTGATCTGGAAACAAAGACCTAACAGACGCGTGAACTGGCGAAGGCGGTCTATATCTTTTTCTTGAGCGTTGACGGCATATGCACCGATCTCGGCACATGCGACAAACAACGATGCTGTCTTGCGGTAGATTGTCTCGAAATAGGCTTCTTCACTGAGATTGTGGAACCGGGCGTTGTAGATCTGGTCAATTTCTCCGAGCGACAGCATTTTGCCGAGCGACGCGATCGACGCCACGATGCGCCGGTCATTTGTTGACAGAGCCTGAGACAGTGACGACGACACAAAAAAATCACCGACGAGAACGGCGATATGATTGTCCCAGATTCCGTTTATTGTCGGTGAATTGCGTCGCAGTTTTGTCTCGTCGATCACATCGTCGTGAATGAGCGAGGCATTGTGGAGCAACTCGACAGCTGCTCCGGCCGAGATCACACGATCATCAATCTTACCAAACATGCGGGCACTGAGAAACACCAGAATCGGACGTATCTGTTTACCTTTTGTCTTCAGATAATTATCTATGACTTTGTTCATTAGCGGATTTGACGAATGGAGTGTCTCAGCGATCAGGTCGTTGAGACATTTTAACTCTGGTGCTATTGTCTGCTGAATGGAACTTAAATCAGTCATCTGGGGTCGTGTCGGTATAATATGGTGCAAAGTTAAACATTTATTCGGGCTATACAAAACTAACATGCATCTGAAAAACAATATGAGACACATTTTTGCGTTATATTAAGGTCTAAAATCATCAATTTCATCTTGCGAGTCACAATGGAACAGAAAAAACTTTTTCTTCTCGATGCATACGCCTTGATCTACAGGGCATATTATGCCATGATCAGATCGCCGCGAATCACGTCGAAAGGATTCAACACGTCGGCTATTTTCGGTTTCGTGAACACGCTCGATGAAATTCTCCGAAAAGAAAATCCGTCGCACATCGCCGTCTGTTTCGACCCACATGGACCGACATTCCGCCATGAGGCCTATCCCGAATACAAGGCACAGCGTCAGGCACAGCCCGAAGACATAACATTGTCTGTTCCTTACATAAAAAGTATTATCGAGGCATATAATATCCCGGTCATCGAGGTTCCGGGGTTTGAAGCCGACGATGTCATCGGAACCCTGTCGCGCCGTGCCGGAGCCGAAGGTTACTATACATATATGATGACTCCCGACAAAGACTATGGTCAGCTTGTGTCAGACCGTGTCTTCATGTATCGTCCGTCACTGAGAGGGCATGGGTTTGAGATCAGAGGTGTCAGGGAGGTTTGTGAACGATATGCCATAGACCGTCCCTCGCAGGTCATCGATCTTCTGGCACTCGAGGGCGACGCGAGCGACAATGTGCCTGGTTGTCCCGGTGTCGGTGAGAAAACCGCGGCGAAACTGATAAAGGAGTGGGGCTCGGTTGAGAATCTTCTCGACAACGTCGGTTCGCTCAAAGGTGCGCTGAAGAAAAAAATCGAGGAGAACGCCGACAAAATCAGATTCTCGAAATTTCTGGTCACTATCAAGACCGATGTTCCGGTCGAGATCGACATAGATTCACTGAGGCGCAAACCCGAGAATGTCGACAGATTGCTGGAAATATATGGTGAGCTTGAATTCAAGACCTTTGCTTCACGTCTTCGTCAATCGTTGCCCGAGACTGAGCAACCGAAGTCACAGTCAGGTTCAAACCTGCAACTGTCGCTGTTTGACGCGCCGGGAGAACCGCCGGTTGAGGCAGACTCGTTTGAGCGGCCGGTAGTCGAGACACTCCGTGACAGTCTCGAAGTGGCCCGGTTTGTCGAGACGGCATGCCGCGGAAATGAGACAGGATGCATGATCTATGCGGTAGGCCCTGAGGCGATGACTGCAAAACTGAACGGAATAGCACTGTCAGCCGCCGGTCGCACGGTCTATGTTCCCGTTCCGGCCGCCGGAGATGAACGCCAGGAACTGATGACGGTGCTCGCTCCGTTGTTCTCGTCAGAGTCGACTCTCATTGTCAGCCACGATGTCAAACGTGACATGCTCTTGTTGAGGCGTGAGAATGTAATGTTCACCGCACGCAGCTTCGACACCTCGGTCGCCCATTATCTGATTCAGCCCGAGATGCGCCATTCGCTTCCACAGGTAGCTTTCACCATGCTCGGTTACACGACCGAAGACTATGCCGATGCTACCGCCGGTCGCAAACCCTATGGTACTGTCGAGGGGGGCGTCGAAGCAGAGGCACGACGTTTTGGAGAGGCTGCAGCCATTATGCTCAGACTGCTTCCGGCATTCCGTCAGAAACTTGAAGAGAACAATCTGTCAAGACTGATGAATGAAATCGAGATGCCTTTTGTCGAAGTTCTTGCCGACATGGAGTGGACCGGGGTGAGGATAGATGTCGATGAGCTGGCCGAATTGTCGCGTCAGCTGACGGCACGTCTTGACAAACTCGTCGCGGAGGCCTATGAACTTGCCGGAACCGAGTTCAACATCGCCAGTCCGATGCAGGTCGGTGAGATTTTGTTTGAACGGTTGAAAATTGATGCCAAGGTGAAGAAGACAAAAAAAGGCAGCTACTCGACAACCGAGGAGATTCTCGAGAAACTGAGACATGCCCACCCGATCGTTGACATTATTCTCAAGGTGAGAGGATTGAGAAAACTGCTCGCAACCTATATAAACGCTTTGCCTGCACTGATCAATCCGGAGACAGGAAAAATACACACTACGTTCAACCAGACTGTCACAGCCACAGGCCGAATCTCGTCTACAAACCCCAATCTGCAGAACATACCTGTCAGAACCGACGACGGGCGTGAGATTCGCCGGGCTTTCATTGCCGACGACGGCGATCTGTTCATGTCGGCCGACTACTCGCAGATCGAGCTTCGTCTGCTTGCCGATCTCAGTGGAGACCGTGACATGATCGACGCTTTCCGCTCGGGTGCTGACTTTCATGCTGCGACGGCGGCAAAAATCTACAAACTCAACATTGACGATGTCACAGCCGACATGCGCCGTAAGGCCAAGACAGCAAATTTCGGCATTGTCTATGGAATCTCGGCTTTCGGTTTGTCTGAGAGGCTTACGATTCCGCGTGCCGAGGCAAAAATGTTGATAGACGGATACTTCGATTCTTTTCCGGGAGTCATGGACTATATAGAGAAAGCCAAGTCTGACGCACGCGAGAAAGGATATGTCACAACAATCATGGGGCGCAAACGCTTCCTTCCCGACATCAATTCGCGGAACGCGGTGGTCAGAGGATATGCCGAGCGCAACGCAGTCAACGCACCGCTGCAGGGAAGTGCGGCCGACATAATTAAACACGCCATGATCGACATTCACCGTGACATCAGAGACCGGGGGCTGAGATCGAGAATGATAATGCAGGTTCACGATGAGTTGATTTTCAACGTGGTGCCTAATGAACTCGAGATCATGCAGGAGATTGTGGTTAAGCGTATGACCGGTGCCCACAGCGGTAACGTTCCTCTCGAGGTCTCGGCAGGTGTGGGTCAGAACTGGCTCGAGGCACACTGATTGCAGCAATTTGATTTTTAACAAGTTGACTTGATAAGATTATACGAACCAATAATTTTTATGTAAAAAAATGTTTACGATTCATAAATTATATCAAATAAACTAATGGATATACCTATTAGTAAAAAAAATTGTGTAGCTTTGTTGTGAAATGTATTACGCTGAAAACTAATCTTATTTTTAATAGCGAAACCTGATATACCGTTAAAAACTAACCTCTTCTCTTACGGCACTTTAGGTGTTAAAAATACAATTAATTATTAAGCACATCTTTCTGAAATAATTAACCAATTGAAATAAACTAATCGAAAAAGTAATTATGAAAAAACAGTTATTGTTTCTGTTGTTTTCTATCATTTCGGTCACACTGTTCGGACGCACAGTCACGGGTACCGTCACTCAGAAAAGTGACGGTGAGCCTGTCATCGGTGCATCTGTGATGGTGAAAGGAACATCATCGGGTGTCATGACCGACATTGACGGAAAATATTCAATCGAAGTCAGCAACAACAAGGCTGTCCTGGTGTTTACCTATATCGGTTACAACACAGAGACTGTCAAAGTTGACGGTCGTTCGGTCATCGATGTAGTCATGACAGAGAACGCTACCGTGCTCGACGAAGTTGTGGTCACCGCCATGGGACAGGTTCAGGAAAAGAAGAAACTGAACTATGCCGTCCAGTCACTCAACAGCGATGAGCTGACTGCCGGTGTCACTCCCAACATGGTCAACTCGCTTCAGGGTAAGATCGCGGGTGTGAATGTGTCGATGTCGGGTGGTTCGCCCAACTCGGCTTCTCAGCTTGTGATCCGAGGCATCTCTTCAGTAAACTCGACCCAGAGCAACGAGGCATTGGTCGTGATCGACGGTATGGCTGTCAGCGGTGGTGCGACAGCGATGGGTGACCTCAACCCCAACGACATCGCCACAATCAGCGTGCTCAAGGGTGCGGCTGCATCTTCGCTCTATGGTTCTGAAGGTGCCAACGGTGTCATCTTGATCACCACAAAATCAGGTAAGGCCGGCGAGGTCAAGGTGACCGCATCTGGCGGCTGGGAAATCTCTAACGTGCTCAACACGCCCGGAATCCAGTCAACCTATGGTCCCGGTTCAAACGGAATCTACGTCACCAATGCCAACAACGGCTGGGGTCCGGTCGTTGCCGACGGAGTCAAGAAATATAATAATGTGGACAACTTCCTCGGAACGGGCTTCATGCAGAAATATGACGTAGCCGTTTCGGGTGGTAGCGAGAAAGTCAACGCATATGCATCGGCCAACTTCATGGATAACGAAGGTGTCGTTCACGATGACTACCGCAAGCAGCTCGGTATTTATCTGAAGGGTGAGTTCAAACCCTCTAATACCGTCAAGATGCAGCTTTCTTCGAACTTCATCAACCGCTCGAGCCGTGGTTTCGGTAACGCGATGTCGTCGATCTACAACTGGGCGATCACACGCGACATGTCAGACTACCGCACTCTCGAAGGCTATCCCAACTGGTCTAACCGCTATGACAACTGGGAAGAACTGACCGATGCGCAGCGTGTAGGTGCCGGAACATCTCCGCTCTACGGCCGCTACATGGATAGCTCGAAGACCGACAACACCCGCATGCTCATCAACGGATCAGTTCAGTGGGAACCGATCAAGAACCTTACTTTTACTGCGAAGGCAAGCTACGACAAGAGCTTCTCAAACTATGAGTCAATGGAACGTCCCCGTTTCAAGGGCGACGAGTTCATCAGCGACGTGACAAGTCCAAGCAACCCGCTTTATTCTTCTTATGCAGCACGTCAGGGTAGCGTGAGCTTCCAGCCCAGCCGCAGCGAGAAACTCGTGGCACAAGGTTTGGTAAGCTACCTGTGGAAAATGACCGACGACATCAATCTCAATGCATTCGCCGGTTTCGAGTGGATCGACACACGTGGCGTTGAGACCTCTATCAACGGTCAGCAGTTCGTGCTCGGCGGTGACTTCTTCTCGTTCAACAACACCTCTGACGAGTGGCTCTCACACAAGAATGTATCGATCTACCACACCAAGAAAAACAAATATGGTTGGTTTGGTGAGATCCGTTTCGACTACAAGGGCATGGCTCAACTTTCTGTGACCGGACGTCTCGACGGTTCGTCGGCATTCAAACAGTCAGACAAAACGAGCTACTTCTATCCCTCAGTGACCGGTGGTCTTATCTTCTCTGAAATCTTCAAACTTTCAAACGAATGGTTCTCGTTCGGTAAGATTCGCGGTAACTGGGCGAAAGTCGGTAAAGACTGCGCCTCTTATGTCTACACCCCGACCTACAAACAGTGGTCGACATTCCCCGACGGCGGTTTCTCTATTGACCCGACGACATCTGTGGCAGCTCATGACCTTGAGCCTGAGATGAACACCACATGGGAAATCGGTGCCGACCTCCGTTTCTTCAACAACCACACCCGTCTTGATGTGGCATACTATTCGACCAAGGTCGACAACCAGATCGTGACAGTGCGTGTTTCTCCCGCTTCAGGTACGATTCTTCAGACCCGCAACGAGGGTGAACTTGAAAACCACGGTGT
This sequence comes from uncultured Muribaculaceae bacterium, assembly GCA_910588035.1. Classification (GTDB taxonomy): domain Bacteria; phylum Bacteroidota; class Bacteroidia; order Bacteroidales; family Muribaculaceae; genus CAJUPY01. Next base: position 26,211 of record CAJUPY010000022.1, read on the forward strand.
CGAGGTTTCTCTTTCTCAAGACATTATCACCAACCGTGATTTCAACTGGACAGCCAATGTCAACTTCTCTTACAACCGCGGACGCCTCAACAGCCTTCCCGAAGACATGACAGAGATCCAGGGCACACAATATGGTGACATGTTCCCCTGTGCCTATCTCCACGGTCCGACAACCGCTATCTCCGGTACAGACTATCTCCGTGCCCCCGACGGTCAGGTGATTGTCGACGAGCAGGGTCGTCCGAAAATCAACCCCGCCAAGGGTAACCTCATCGGTAACCGCGAACCCGACTTCCTGGTCGGTCTCGGCTCTACCTTCATCTGGAAAGACCTCTCGCTGTCGTTCCTCTTCGACTGCCGCAAGGGTGGTGACGTCGCCAACATCACAGGACGTAACATTCTTTCCAACGGTATGTCGTCACGCCTCGACACCTACCGCAACCGCGAAGTTGTCTTCCAGGGCGTTGTCGAGCAGCCCGACGGAACGTTCATTCCCAACACCAACAAGGTTATCCTCGACCAGCAGTTCATCAACAACTACGTCTACAACGTGGCCTCAAACTTCATCGAAGATGGTTCTTACATTCGTCTGAGCCATGTCACAGTCGGTTATGACTTCTCACGACTGATGAAGCGTCTCGGCGGCAACAATCCGATCAAGGGTCTCAAATGCTCGCTCACCGGCCGCAATCTCTTCCTCTGGACCAAGTACACCGGTTCTGACCCCCAGATCATGCCTACTGCCGCACGCGGTTCTGGCCAGATGGGTATCGACAACTTCTCGGTGCCGAGTCTCAGAACGTTTAATTTCTCTGTTAACGTATCATTCTAACAAGCCTCAATAGTTTAATCTGATTATGAATAAAATAAAATATTTAGCATATTCGCTTCTGTTGGGGTTGGGCCTCACGGGTTGCAACGACATGCTCGATGAAAACGTACACCCCGACAAGGCACACACCAACGAAGTCTCGCAGGGAATGCCCGTGCTGGTTTTCTATGCAAACCAGTCGGTCTATGACCATGCCGAATATAATGTTTACCTGTCGCAGTGTCTGACGACAATGGGTCGCAGCCAGACAGGCTCTTACGCCTACAAGAGCGGTTGGCAGTTCCTGACAATGAACCGTCATCCGCAGTGGCGTCGTCACTTCTATGACATCGGCCGCAACGGTAACATTCTGATCGAGAACGCCTCGAAAATCAACTCACCCAATGCCGAGCTTGTCGCACGCGTGATCATGCTCATGTCGATGCAGCTCACAACCGATGCATTCGGCGACATGCCGCGTTCAGAGGCATATCTGTCTAACGCTCCGGCCTATGACACCCAGGCTTCGATCTACAAATACATGTTCGAAGAGATCGAGACTCTGAAGAAACTCTTCAAAGATCCCGAGTGGACCAACAATCCGCTGGCTTATCCCATCACACAGAAGATGGACCGCATCTATGCCGGTGACCTCACCGGTTGGGAAGGTCTTCTCTATGCTATCGAGGCACGTCTTCTGCTCCGCAACATTCCTAATGTCGACCGTTCGCCGGCGATGTGCCAGAAAATCTATGATGCCGCCCAGCGTGCTATCGACACATGGCGTTCAGGCAATCTCCGCTACGGTTCTTGGTTCGGTAACGAGCCCCGTTACAATTTCGACGGTGGAACCGGTGAACAGAACGCTGTCTGGAGTGCCGCCCAGCCTTGCATCAACTCTTGGGAGTCGCGCAAGAACGAACTGACAGGTGCAGTTCCGTCGAAGTTCTTCGTACAGGATCTGCTCGGCGTGATCAACCCGGGTGTCGAGATGTCTCAGGGTTACTGGGACGCGCAGAACGGCTATGGCTCAGACCCCCGTCTGCTCCTTCTCTTCGTGCCGAAAGAAGGCCCGATCTCTGCATCGAACGACACAAAACGTGTGATGCTCCGCTATCTTGAGAACAACATCGGCTCTGGCGCAACATTCAAACAGACCAACTACCCCGACATGTATGCAGGCGCATATGCTGCCAATGTCGATGCCTACAACGTGCTCTTCACAATGGAGGAACTCTACTTCATTCAGGCCGAGGCTCAGTATTGGATGGGCAACAAGGAAACCGCATGCCAGCTCGCTAAAGAAGCTACCCAGTGGAACATTCAGCGTCACCTCGACCGTTTCCTGGCTGACAACGGTGGTCTCTATCCCGGCAACGGTGCCAAACCCAGTTCTGTCGCTGCTCAGCAGACAAACGACAAAAACCGCTGGGAGCGCATGATGACAGCATTCTTCGAAAACGAGAAAGTTAAGAACACCAAGCCCTGTACCGCAATCGGTAACAAGCACTGGTTCTTCAACCCGTCGGAATACAGCCTGTCAGACCTGATGCAACAGAAATATATCGCGATGTACATGCAGCCCGAGCAGTGGACCGACATGCGCCGCTACCATTTCTCAAACAACCGCAACGGTTACGGCATCGGTGACGGTCAGGAGATCGTCTACCCGACGCTCCGCCGCCCCTACAACCTCTATGCCGCATATTGGATCGACGGTCTGACCGAAGCTGAAAAAGACAACACCTGGGTCAACCGCTACAATTACGACCCCGAGACCGAGGAGAAATACAACCGCAAGGAGCTTGAACGTCTCGGTGCATACAAAAACCATCTATGGCTTCGCAAGCCGATGATCTGGGGTGAGGAATATGGTGTCCGCCACTCACTCACCGAAGAATAAATCATTAACCGATAAATTGATTTACAGATTATGAACATCATATATAAATCAGTCGCTTTCACAGCCGTTGCCCTGGCTTTGGCCTCGTGTAGCAAACACGACATGTTTGACGACAATTTTCAGCTCGGCGACGCTGTTCCGACTGTCTACTGGGAAGTCGGTTCCTCGGCTTGCAAAGCCGGTGACGAATTCACGTTCAAAGGAACCTACTACACCGAGAAAGGTGCCACACCCGACCACTCTGAGGTCTGGTACAGCGTGACCCGTGCCGAGAGCGCGGCCGCCACAGTCAAACTGGCAGGCTCTCTCTCTTATACTCAGACCGAGGCAAAGACCGACGTCGTGCGTCCGACAATCCCCGTCGTCTCGTTCCCCCATTCAATGGCCGAGTTCGATGCCGCCAACAACCAGTTCGTGCTCAACGCGACTGTCGGAACTTCGTCAACACTCTCTCCGGTCGACTGGGTGAATCCCAAAGAATGGGATCAGGAGAAATTTCAATCATACTATCCCGCGGGTTTCGACACAGAATTCTGTGACAAGGTTGTCGAATATCTGACAAAAGATTCCACCTACTACAGCAGCCTGCGCACGGTCTACATCAACTATCCCTTCACCAACGAGCAGTTTGCCGAGGCAAACAATGTCTGCGGAACCAATCTCCCCACCAATATCGGTGAGGAAGAGGGTTCAGACATCTCAGCCGAGAAGAGCGACCTGTGGTATGCCACAACCGAGGCTGATCCCGCGAAAATCGTAGGCTACTACTACACCACCATTGACGGCGACGGACGTACTATCATCCATGAGGTTGCCAAAGACTATGTCAACCCCGACGTAAATCTCTGGCCTGTCTATGACTCTGCGCCGTGGGTGTTCTGCCGCTATAACGACGACACCGGTTCGATCATCTCGACTGTCCGAGCCAACTACATGCCGGCATTCAAATATCTCATCTCGAAGATCTCATTCCCCGAATGGATCTATGACTCCGCAAACCAGAACTATGCTGTCACTTTCGGACGTACATACTCGCTCGAGGCGCAGTTCAGAGTCTATGACACCGCCGGAAACGAGGGTATAGCTTCAGATATCAGAACAATCTCGATCAATTAACCTCTTTGAACGCTACAGACATGAAACTTTTCAATAAAATCGCTTTTATCGCTCTTGGAGTGTTAGCAATGACGGCGTGTACCGAAAAAGAAGCCGACTACACGACGATTCCCGATCCTGACATTGACTTCACGTTCAATGTCGACGGCGACGAATATTCGCTCGACTACTATGTCGTCTCGACAATAAAGTTCAACAACCGATCGGCCAAGACAGGCTCTTTCACCTGGGATTTCGGTGACGGTGAGACCTCGACAGAGGCAAGCCCGACACACAAATATGACAAAGCCGGACAATACAACGTCAAACTGTCGCTCGACGGTGTCGGTTTCAAGGAAATGCCGATCATGATTGTCGACATTACTCCTCAGCTTACTGTCGCGACCCAGTCGACTGAAATCATCGAGATCAATGACACCAAGGTGTCTTTCAACATCGCGCTTCCCAACCCCGAGAATCTGCGCGTGCGCTATGAGTGGACATTCCCCGAAGGAACAACCGACGCCGCAGGCAATGCACTCACATCGTTCACCGGCTATGCCGAGAGCGACGGAACGGTTCAATATCCCGGTGAGGTGAGCTTCAAGAACATCGGTTCACAGAGAATCGAGATCAAGACTTTCTTTGATATCGACGGCGAGAACCGCCGCCTTGAAGACTCTTATCTCAATGTGCAGGTAGGTTCCAACATTGCCGCTCCGACTCTCTACTATGCAGTCAAAGATGGTAACATCAAGGCTATCAAGATCATTGATGAGAATCTTCTTCCGAAGGGCACTAAGATCATGCCCTATGACATGGGTGTCAAATCGGGTACAAACCCGTTCAACCTGTGCTATGGTGAGCAGAACGAGACAGATGCCGACGGTGTTGACTACAAACAAGGCTACATCTACATTGTCGATGCAGGTAAGCAATACACCTACATCAATGATGAAGACGGTGTGCTCGGCGACGGCATGATCACCGCCATGCGCACCGACGGAACCGGTGTGAACACTGTTATCACCAATGTAGGCGGATTTGCGTTCAACGACCCGTTCCAGGGTTCTATCTATGACGGACAGCTCTACTATTCAGACCGTAACACCGGTGTCAGCTCGGTCGAGATCACCAAGCGTGGTGCCGTACAGGGTTCGAAAGACAAAGTGCGTGACTCTTATTTCATTCAGAACAACACCATTCCTTACTACAACCGAGGCATCGCTTACGGCGCAATCTCATGTGGTCTGGAGCGCACATCTGACGGAACATGGTGGTGGGGCAAGAACTACAGCGGTAACGGAATCTACCGTTTCGCAAACAAAGATATCTATGCTACCGCCGACGAGGCTCTCAAGGCAGAATCTCCGTTCCCGATCGTTTGCAGCGGCATCTCGATGCGTTCGTTCACGATCGACGAACAGCGTGGCAAGCTCTACATCTGGCGCTATGGCCTCAACGAGGGTCTGAATGTCTATGCTCTCCCCTCAGCAACCACCAAACTCGGCATGAACGACCAGTTGCAGACAATCGCAATGTTTGCCGATCCGGTCAACTCGACCGATTCTGAGGGTGTCTACACGAGCCAGCTCGCTCTTGACAAAGAGACCGGACGCGTGTTCTTCGGATTCCGTCCCGTCTCCAACGATGACTCAAATCTCGGTCAGGGCATTGTTTACTATGATCCGAACGACACCAAATGTCACCGCTATGGTGAGGTAGCCGACCCGATCTATGGTGTCGCTATCAACCCCAACAAGACGAAACTGTTCTAACAAATCTCTGATTGCACCATTCAAAGGTAACTGCCGGCGCGTGCTTAAAACGTCGTGGCGGTTACCTTTGGTGTTTTAAACCTCCACCATGAACTGATAATAATTATGAGAAAACTGATCTTCTTACTTACCATGCTTTTGACGGTGTCGGCTTCGCTCGGTGCCTCAAATGGCCTGTCGCGGGAACACCGTGCGATATGGCTGTCGCCTATGCAGGGTGAATGGCCTGGGAAAATCACGACTGAATATGAGTCGAACCTGGCTAAATCGCGTCTGAGGGCTAACCTGAAAAACTATGCCGACTGGGGCATAAACGTCATTTATTATCATGCGAGGGCGATGTGCGATGCCACCTATCGTTCATCGCTCGAGCCATGGGGACAGTATTTGACAGGCACACGCGGTCAGGAACCGTTTTTCGACCCCATGCAGTATGTCATCGAAACAGCACATAGCTTCGGAATCGAGGTATATGCCTGGGTCAACCCCTATCGTTACTCCGCAAACGGAAGTGGCTATGGCAGCCATCCGCTCAACTACGAGGTCAGCCACCCCGACTGGGTGTTGAAATACGACAAGATATTGTTTCTTAACCCGGCTCTTCCCGAGGTGCAGCAGAGGCTTGCCGATGTCGTCACCGAGATTGTCACCAACTACGATGTCGACGGTCTTGTTTTCGACGACTATTTCTATGCCAACGGTTCGGGCAATGACATGACGCTCGATGCGGAGCAGTATGCGGCATATAAAGCCGCCAAAGGTGAGTTGTCACAAGCCGACTGGAGACGTCAGAATGTAAACCTGATGATCAAGAAAATCGGAGAGACGGTAAAATCGGTAAAACCGTGGGCTGTTTTCGGTATCTCACCTCCGGGAGTCGCCTCACCGACAAATGTCGTGACCGATGTTTACGGTCTTCCGCCGGCTCCGGGCACAGACTGGCAGTACAACGGTCAGTTCTCCGATCCGCTGAACTGGATCAAGAACGGCTACATCGACTACATCTCACCGCAGATCTATTGGCCCACTTCTCAGAATTTCAATGAGTTGGTCGACTGGTGGGCGATGGCCGCACGCAAGTTCAACCGCCATTTCTATGCCTCGACCACTCTCTCAAACTCGAGCACATATGGTTCGAAGGAGTATATTGCCCAGATCGAGCATATCAGACAGGCGTCGCCGGCCGATGAGACTGGTATAGCATTTTTCACCTACTCGACCTTCAATGACCACCGCGAGCGTGTTGACGGTGTGCTCACACCGCTCGGTCAGATTCTCGGAGACAATGTGTTCACAACGCGTGCATTGCGGCCGATCGTACCCTGGGCCAACCGCCGTGAGCCTCAGATGGTGGCCGATGTCGTACGTTCGGGCTCTACACTGACTTGGAAAGCCGCCCCCGCAGGCCGATATACGGTCTATGCCGTTCCTGTTGATCTTGCCGAAGGCCAGTTCAACCAACAGCGCGACTATCTGGCTGCTGTCGTCACCGGAGAGTCATATGCCATTCCCGACAGCTACTCAAGCGGCTACCGTTTTGCCGTGGCGGTCTATGACCGTTATGGCAATGAGTATGGTGCGCTCGCCGAGGGTGCTTCGCCGGCTACGGTCGAACGCCCCGTGCTGCAATATCCCGACGACAATTCCACTCCTGTCGACCTGTTTGACTTCGAGTGGACTGGTAATGCACCGAAATATTGCCTTGAAGTGGCAACCGACCGTGAGATGACCAAACTTGTCATTTCGATCGAGACAGCGGCCACCAGGTTGACATCGGCCGATCTTGCAAATCTTGTCGACGGACAGACCTACTACTGGCGCGTGTCTTCGATGAAGACAGGCTGTGACGAGGCCGCCTCACCGATACGTTCGTTTGTATGCTCGAGAATCAAAATCGAGAATCCGGGCGACGGCGTGGCCCTGACTCCTGAAATCAAATGGAGCAACGCGGCCGAAGGGACCGAATACAACCTTGAGATCTCGACCTCGGCCGATTTCAAAGGTGTGGTACACTCTGTCACCACTACAACGACATCACACATTGTGCCGGAGCTAAAACTCTGGGCCTACACACCCTACTATGCCCGCGTTACCGGACGCCGTGGAGATTCTGAGTCGGTAAGCGAACCGGTTTCGTTCACCACGCTCGAAATGAAATTTGATTCAGCTCCCGAGATAGTCTCTCCCTCGGCCGACGGGGTCACCCTCCACAGCAATTCGACCGTCGTTCTCTCACGCGTTCCCGGGCTGAAGCAACACACGATCGAGATTGCCGCATCATCTTCGTTCCCCTCACGGAGCAAATATACGGTCAATGCAATCGAAACTCCCGAACTCTCGACATTCAAGATTGCCGGCAAGCAGTTTGAGGCCGGAAAAACATACTATGTACGTTCTATCGGTTCTTATGACAATGCCACCGGTAAAGGCAAGAAAACGCCCTATTCGGCCGTCAGAACGTTTGTCTACAGCGATCAGGCCGGTGTTGACGAGATTGTCGGCGACGGAGGTTTCTATATTGACGGAGACAAGACGCTGCACGTCGACAGACCTTCGACCGTTTCGGTCTATTCTCCTTCCGGCGTCATGACCGACCGGTTTGAGGTAGTCGCGACGCGTTCGCTACTCGACCTTCCTGCCGGAATCCACATTATTTCGGCCAACGGCAAGTCAATCAAGTTTGTGAGATAGCCTGACAAATACATATAAATAAAAAAAGCGTGCTCAAGCACGCTTTTTTTATTTATATGGACTTAAGAATATCAGCGGTTTGATCTTATCAGAATCTTTTTTCCGTTTCTGATGTAGATTCCCGGAACCGGATTGTCGACCCTTATTCCCTGAAGGTTGTAGAGCGGGGCATTCTCGTCGTCGGCATTGTCGGCTGTAATATCTTCTACACCGGCCTCACCGTTCCAAGGAAATTGCCATCCGATTTTTTTCACATGGGGAGTGGTGCCGGATCTCAGTTTCATGAACGTTATTTCGGGCAGAGAGCCGTCGCTGTTTCTGGGCGACAGAAGCTGAGAGGCGTCAAGGCTCTCGAAGTCACCGTCGCTCAGACTCATTGCCGGCAAAAATGTGTTGTTATTGATCTCGCAGAGTGAAGTGTTGATGTTGACACACAATGCATCAGACATTGTCGGCTTGTAAGACAGATTGGAGGTCAGATGATGTTCATATCCGTCAACATCGACCGCCTCTGTCCTCGACTTGCGGTTGACCATGTTGAAGTTTCGTTTGTTGCGGTAGGAGGTGTTGTTCAGAAAATCGAGACCTCCGAGGTGGTGGTTGGCATAGAATCCAGCCTGTTTGTTAGACCATGCTATGCAGTTTCTGACAATGTTGCGGGGCACATTGACACTCTCGGCGACAGTGCTTCCCATTCCGTATCCTCCCGACTTGAATCCGGTTCCGTCGCCGCGAGACACACGGTCGGCGTCATAACCGTTTTCCCAGGCCCAGCAGTTCTCGATCACTACCGGCGACTGGTTGTTGATCAGGTCGAAACCGTCGTCGCTGTTACGCCACGCTCGGCAACCGCGAATGACGTTGCCGGTGTAGGTCGATTTGTTGAGGTGAAAACCGAAACCGTCGCAGTTGCCTCCGGCACCGTTTTCAGAGACCGGGTCATAGTTGTTGTAGGCATCGCAGTTCAGCACAAGATTGTTTGAACCGCGGGTGGCGTAGACGCCGATGCCCATTCCATCATGCATCGAGACATTTTCAATAATGGTGTTATTTCCGCCGAAAAGTCCGACATTGATGCTCTGGGTATGTCCGGTCTGGGTTACCTGAATGCCTACGATCTCGAAGTTTTTGAGTCTCCAGTAGTCGGCCTTTACGTAAAAGCCGATCATTCGTGCGGTTGATTTGACCAGCGACAGATCGATGACCGCTTTTTCATCTTCATAGCCTGTGATCGTGATCGGGGCGGCTGCGGTGCCTTTGGTTCCGAGGTTATAGATCGCGTCATAGGCACCCTCGGCTCCAGGGCGCATTATCTCGCTCTGTAGCGGTTTGTAGGTGCCTTCTCGAAGATATATCGTGGTTCCGGCCTTAGCTGATTCGATAGCCTTCTTGAGGGTTAGAAACGGTGCTTCAACTGAGCCGTTGTTGTTGTCGTTTCCCGAAGGTGAGACGTAGTAGTCGGTTGCATTGAGCGAAAGAGCCGTGATGACGGCGGCCGCAAGTAAAGTTTTTCTCATAGGTGACGTTTGGCTTATTTAAAAATATGACCCCGTAAACATAAGCTTACGGGGTCAACAAATGTTTGAGATGATTATTTCAGTTCGAGATATGAAACCTTGTCCATGTCGCCATAGTCGAGGTTCTCACCGCCCATGCCCCAGATGAACATGTAGTTTGATGTTCCGGCAGCAGCGTGGATCGACCATTCGGGTGACATAACGGCCTGCTCGTTATGGAGCCAGATCAGACGGCTTTCCTGAGGTTCGCCCATGAGGTGGCAGATTGCGTTGCCTTCAGGCACGTTGAAATAGAAGTATGCCTCTACGCGACGGTCATGGGTGTGGGCGGGCATAGTGTTCCAGACGCTTCCGGGCATAAGTTCGGTCAGACCCATCTGCAGCTGGCAGGGACCTTCCTCGAGCACATTTGACACAATCAGCTGGTTGATGACGCGGTCGTTGCTTTCTTCGAGAGAACCGGCTTTGATGCGGTTGGCCTTGATAGAGCCCTTGCGTCCGTCGATTGTGATCAGCTGGGTCTTGTAGGCCTTGTGTGCAGTTGTTGAGTTAAGGTAGAATTTTGCGGGGTTTGCCGCATCTTTGCTGCGGAAAGTGACTTTCTCGTTACCACGGCCGACATAGAGGGCATCTTTGAAGTTCAGTTCATAGTCCTTGCCGTTGACACTGACGATGCCGGGGCCGCCGATGTTGATCACACCGAGCTCGCGGCGTTCCAGAAAATATTTGGCCTTGAGGGGATCGATTGTCTCGAGTTCGACGGTTTTTGCCACCGGAATGACACCACCGTAGATCAGACGGTCGTACATCGAGTAGGTCAGGTTGATCTTATCCTGCTCCATGACCTTGGGCATCATGAAGTGGGAGCGGAGCTGCTCGGTGTCATACTTCTTCACGTCATCGGGGTGACATGCACGGAGAATGGTGTAGGAGGTCTGTGCTGACGCTCCGGCTACTGCGATTGCGCTCATGGCGAGTGATAATATGAATTTTTTCATGTTTAAAAAATATTATTCTATTGATTGAATTTCATTTGAGTTTTTAGCGATCATCTCTTTCTGGTTTCTGATGATGTGGACACGGTTCCACCACATCATGACCATAGTCAGAACAACCAGAATGCCGGCACCGACCCATTTGAGATTTTCGGTACACTGATAGATCACCCATGCAAGCGGGCTTGCTGCGAAGTCGAGGCTGCCGCCCTTGAATCCTGCCGGAATGGCAACTGCCGCGTCTTGGGTCTGGACATAGACGTCGTGTGCGGCCAGGGTGAATGCGCCCGAAAGGTTGGTCACCATGTAGAGTCCCATCACGATGACTACAAGGCCGATGATAAACGATTTGACGACGTTGCCCTTGGTATAGGGGAGAATCAATGGGAATACGTAGAACATTCCGGCCAGTGATGCCAGGGGCAGGAATTCATTGCCGGGAAGCAACACCGCCAGGGCGAGGGTCACCGGAATGAGGAGCAGCGAGACAACCAGAGTGGTCGGGTGACCGATGACAAGAGCGGGGCTCATGCCGATGTTGAGTCCGTCGGCACCTTTGAACTTGCGGGCTATCAGGGCACGGGTGGCCTCGCTGATAGGTTTGAGTCCCTCGATGAAGAGAACGGTCACACGGGGAATGAGTTCCATGACGGCACCCATTTTGATGCCGAGGCCGAGAATGTAGGGAATCTGGCTGACGATCTCAGATCCGCTCTCACATGTCAGGCAGCCGATGCCGACACCGACGATGACACCGAGAAACAGAGGTTCGCCGAGCAGACCGAATTTCTTTTTCATGCCTTCGGCGTCGATCTCGAGTTTCGAGATGCCGGGAATGGCGTCAAGACCTTTGTTTATGGCCCATGCGAAAGGCACGAAGCCGGCGCAGAAAGGCTGGGGAATCGAGATGCCGTCCATGTCTTTATAGAATTCCTGGAAACGTTTGGCGGTGATGTCGGCCAGTATCAGGGTGATGATATAGCAGATGATCGCGCCGAAGAAACCCCATGCGAGAGATTCGCTTGCGAAATAGATCACCGCGCCGATGAAGGCGAAGTGCCAGTAGTTCCAGAGGTCGATGTTGACGGTGCGTGTCGTTTTGGTCAGCAACATGATCAGGTTGACACCGAGACAGAGATCGGAAGAGCGTCGTGTAG
>CAJUPY010000023.1 GCA_910588035.1 uncultured Muribaculaceae bacterium
CATTTATTCTTGTCATACACCAATAAGACACTTCTCTATCGAAAAACCTAACCTCATTAGTCAGATAATATCAGAAAAATTTTTTGAAGGATCTATTTCGGTTGCAAAAATAATGTTTTTTGAACTGACCATGTGTAAGTCTGTTGATTTCAGGTTGAGGCAACTGCTTTTTAGCTGAAATTGATTCATTGTCGATTTTTTTTGTAGAAACAGTTGTCGATCAGATCGTAAATGACTTATCTTTGCAGTGCAAAAACAATGCACTTTAAATTTTCAAAAATCTCTCACTATCAACCCCGATTTTATTTATGAAAACAATTACGGTTCCTGCATGTGAAATTCCAGTGCGTGCTGAAGTTGACGTACTTGTGGTCGGTGCCGGTCCGGCCGGACTTATGGCGGCACAGTCGGCAGCACTTGTTCCCGGAATGAAAGTAATGCTTATAGAGAGCCGAGGCATTCTCGGCGGAAACATGACTATTGGCCTTCCTCTGCTTGGTTTTCTCGGACGCAAAGGAAACGAGATCATCAAAGGTCTGCCACTTCAATTTGTTGAAAGGCTACGTGAGAAAGGTCTGGCAACCCACCACCGAGCATGTCCTCTCCATGTCAGTCTGACAATGATCGACCCGGAAGGTACTAAGAGACTCGCTTTTCAGATTATCAAGGAATGTGGCATTGAGCTTCTGATGTATGTCTTCGCCACTGATGTCATCATGGACGGTAACACAGTCAAAGGTGTGATCATAGATTCTAAAAAAGGCCGTGAGGCAATTCTCGCAAAACGTATCATTGACTGTACCGGAGACGGAGATATCGCTTTTCGTGCAGGTGCAGAGATGGCCTACGGAAATGAGAATGGAATTCCACAGCCTCCGACCCTGATGTTTTCGATGAGAGGAGTCGATTCGCGAAAATTGCGTGATGCCATAGCCGACAATCCCGATCTCTATGACATAGACTTCATTCCGAACGAATTTTTCAGAACCGATGACAACTGCACCGTTGTCGGTTTCCGCAAACAGATAAAGAAAGCACGTGAGGCCGGATATGAAATTCCGGTGGAGCGCACGATTTTCATGACCGGCATGGCACCCGATGAATGGTGGGTCAACATGTCGCGTGTAAATGGTGTCGATGCGACCGATCCGGAGCAATACACCTATGGTGAGATGGTCTGCTCAGACCAGAACGCCGAGATTGTGCGATATCTGAAAGAGTATATACCCGGATTTGAGAATGCATATGTCGACAGGGTCGCTCCGTTCATGGGAATCCGCGAGACACGCCGCATCATAGGTGAATACACTCTGACTGAGCAAGATATTCTCAATTGCAGCCGCTTCGACGATGTTGTGGCTGTTGCCGGATATCCGGTCGATCTCCATCATCCCGTTGGTGGTGACTGCTCGCTCTATTGGTGTCCGGATAGTTATGACATTCCCTACCGTTGCCTGATTCCGAAAAAAATCGATGGTCTGATTGTCGCCGGACGAGATGTCTCGATGACTCACCTCGCTCTTGCTTCGGCACGCGTGATGGGGCCTGCCATGGCTTTGGGCGAGGCTGCCGGAAAAGCTGCTGCCCTGTCAATCAAAGATAACGTCAAGCTGCGTGACCTGAATGTAGCCGGATTGCAGACGGCTCTTGAAGAAGAAGGGGTTTATCTGGGTCGGTAAAATGAAATTTGACAGTAAGACAGTGACTGCTCCCGGCTATGACCGGGGGCAGGTCTCCTATGGTATAGTCCACATTGGCGTCGGTAACTTCCACCGTGCCCACATGGAGTATTACACCGATTCTCTCATCAGATCTGACAGCACTCAGTCGGGGTGGGGCATCTGCGGAGCGATGTTGAGAGCCGAAGATGAATATGTCTACAGGGCATTGAAGTCTCAGGACGGATTATATACGTTGACTGTGTGTGGACGTGACGGAATTGACAGGGCACAGGTGATTGGTTCGCTTGTCGACCTGTTGTGGGCAAAGGAAAATCCAGATGATATAATTGAGCGGATTGCCTCACCCGAGGTGTCTATTGTCTCGATGACGATAACTGAGGGCGGCTATAACATCGATAAAAAATCGGGTGAGTTCATGGTCGATGTTCCTGAAATAGCCCGGGATATTGCGAGAGAAGGTAAGCCTGTGACGGTTTTTGGATTTCTCGCCGAAGGATTGCGCCGTCGTCGTGAAAATGGGGCAGGCCGGCTGACGATTCTCTCATGTGACAATCTTCAGCACAACGGCGACACGGCACGCAATGCGTTCATTTCTTTTTTCAGATGTCAGGATCCGGACCTTGCGTCGTGGGTTGAACAAAATGTGACATTCCCCAACAGCATGGTCGACCGCATAACCCCGGCAACACGTGGCGATGATTTAAAACGTCTTGATTCCCGTAACGGCAGCGATGATAAAGTTCCGGTCTTTTGCGAGGACTTTATTCAGTGGGTTATTGAAGACCGGTTTGCCGCCGGACGTCCGGCCTGGGAGAGAGTGGGGGTGGAGTTCACCGACGATGTGACTGCCTATGAGAACATGAAGCTCAGTCTGCTGAATGCCTCCCACACGTTGTTGAGCTATCCATCTTTCCTGACGGGATATCGCAAAGTCGACGAGGCGATGTCCGATGCTGACATAGCCGCGTTGGTAAATGATTTCATGAACATCGACGTGACACCCTATGTGCCTGCTCCTCCGGCTACCGATCTTGACCTGTATAAGAAAACGCTGATCGAACGTTTTCGAAATCACAGCGTGAGCGATCAGATCGCACGTCTCTGTTTCGACGGCATCTCGAAATTTCCGGTCTATATCGTGCCGAATCTTAGAAAAATGATTGCCGACGGTCATGACACGATCAGGCTTTCTTTTCTGATAGCGGCCTACCGCCATTATCTGAAATATAACACCGATGACAATGGTGAGACATTTGAGATCTCAGAACCGGCGATGAGCGGAGAAGACCGATTGCTGATAGCTTCAGAAGATCCGCATGTGTTTCTGTCACTGTCGGCTTTCGGTGGTGTGTTTGACACTCTGCCGGAGCGTTTTGTGAATGACTATGACACAATGGTCGACTTGATCTTGCACAATGGTGTGAGAACGGCTTTGAAGAAAGTTACAGAAAAACGCTGAAAGATTTTGCCGGAATAGCTATCTTTGTGCCATGACAATCAAAGAGCTGACTTTTGATCAATATTCACATCTGTTCGGTGGTTTTGAGCCTCATGTTTTTGCCACGGCCTCATTCAATCGTCTGAATGTGGCCAAAACTGAATCGGTTATGTGTCTTGCGGTCTTTGAAGGTGAACGAACCGTTGCCGGATTGATTGCCGGAAAGGGTTCAGACGGAGTTATCAGAGCACCGTTTTCGGCACCGTTCAACAGTCTGACAACAGTGAGGCGTGGTGACTTGTCTGAACTGATATCGGTCTACAGTGCAATCGTTGACCATGTCAGTATGACCGGAGCGTCATCAATCGAACTTTTCATGCCTCCGTCGATCTATTGCCGCGACTCCGATGCGATTAATGCGGCTGCGTTGCAGGCATCAGGCTTCAGGGTGGAATATTCTGATATCAATTATCATTTTGACACGCGTGAAATAACGGAGTCGGGTAGTTATGACCGTCTGATTGCCAAACGCAATTTACGGTATCTCAACTCTGTTCGCCGTCGACAACTGCTGTTTGAGTCAGGTGTGTTGCCTGAGCGTGTCTATAGGGTGATCGAGGCCAACCGCAACTCTAAGGGTTATGACTTGCGCATGAGTCTTGACGATGTCTTGCGGACGATCAAGGTGGTGGATGCCGACTTTTTTGTGCTGACCGATGTTGGCGGAACCGATCTTGCCGCTGCAATGGTCTACCACGTGGCTGAAGATGTGGTTCAGGTGATCTATTGGGGTGACATACCCGGCATTGCAGGTGGTGACCATTGTATGCTTGAACTTGCTTCAAGGATTTTCAATCACTATCATGACCTCGGAGTCTCAATTGTTGATGTCGGACCGTCGTCAAAAGGTGGAATTCCGTCGCCCGGTCTGTGTCGCTTCAAAGCGTCGATCGGTTGTAAGGCTACATTGAAGACAAGGTGGAAAATTGGCCTCAGATGACCGAAAGCGGTGCAAAAATGTCGCAAATGTTGAATTTATATTAAAAAATGTTAGGCATTTAATAAAAGTTTTGTAAATTTGCCCAAAAATAAAACCAAAATCCCACGATAAGTTTTATTATAATAGTCTAACATTAACTAATAAACACTTACAATGAACACTGAAATTATTGGTATTTGGGCCGGCTCTGTGTGGAACGCACTTAATGAGGCCGACGTGCTTGGAATGAAACAACTTAAAAAAATCACCAAGCTGAAAGAGAAAGAGATCTGCGCAGCTCTCGGTTGGCTTGCACGTGAAAACAAAGTGAACATCGAAACAAATCCCGACGACGAAAAAGAGTTGATGATCTCTCTCGTTCAGGAATAATCTCACAAAGAATCTCAACGCCGCGTTACCTTTGATCGAGCAACGCGACGTTGTCGTGTCCGGAAATGAAAGCTTGTCTGTTCAATCCTGAAAACGATCTGGCACTTGCTGCCGGAACAGTCTCCTACACGCCTCCGCGCAACGCACGGCTGTTGCGCGACAGTGGTTGCATGCTGCCCGTATGGTATGCTCCGTCAGGTTCGCAGGTAATAGTGGCTGCTGAAGATCAGAGACGTTGGCTTGACAGTGTCTCATCCGATTATGCTCTTGAGGTTGATGGAGTTGCGCGTTTTTCTGCCGATGCCGAACCGATGCCGTGGGGTTGGTCAGTAAATGTCGCAAAACGTTTTGCTGATCTCGGGGTCAGTGACGAAATGCTGCCGGACAGTGCGACGCTCGACATTTTGAGAGAAATGAGCCACAGACACACGTCGCTCGAAGTGTTACGCAGGTTTAACGTCACGAATCTTCCCGTTGAGGCACAGACTGTGGCAGATGTCGAGAAGTTCGCGCGCGAACAATCACGACCGTTCTACTTTAAGTCACCGTGGTCGAGCACAGGTCGTGGAGTCGCTTCGTCGGCTGACATGCCGTTGTCTGAGGTATTCAGGCGTTGTGATGGCATTATCGCCAGACAGGGAAGTGTGATGCTTGAGCCGGGACTTGACAAAGTTCAGGATTTTGCCATGTTGTTTTTTAGCGGTGACCGGGGTGTGAGGTATGTCGGATTGTCGCTTTTTGTGAATGAGGGAAACGCCTATAGCGGAAATCTGCTCATGTCTGATAATGACATAGCCCGGCGCATAGGCCGACTTGTCGGTGACGATTCGCTGAACCCATTGATAGAATCGATGCCTGCGATATTGACTGATATAGTCGGTGGATACTACAGGGGGTATCTGGGAGTGGACATGATGGTTTGCCGCGATTGGACAACCGGCAGACCTGCGATATTTCCGTGTATAGAAATCAATTTGAGAATGACAATGGGAGTGGTTGCCCACATTTGGCGTGAGCGTTTTCTGGCACCGGGAGTCAACGGCCGTCTTGTTGTGGACTATCGCCGTACAGACGGCGGCTCTCAACCGGTTATCGACAACCACCGGCTTGTCAGCGGAACACAGTCGCTTGTCGTGCCCAATGCCGATTTCGCGATTTATGTGGCGGCTGAATGATTTTGTGATTCGGCCGTTTGTTAATGTCAAGTCAAGTTATTACTTTTGTAGAAACGAAATCATCCTCTGAAATGCTCATTCTCTATCGCATCTACCAATTTTGTTTCGCATTCCCGTTATTGCTTGTACTGACGATTGTGACAGCACTGGTGACCGGTTTCGGTTCAATCATTTTCCGTGGCACATGGTGGGGCTATTATCCGCCTCATCTGTGGTCACGCGCTTTCTGCATTCTTTCGTTGGTGAAGGTTCGGATTCACGGGCGTGAGAATATCACGGAGAACCGGTCTTATGTTTTCATTGCGAATCACCAGGGAGCTTATGACATTTTCGCCATTTACGGCTATCTTGGTCACCGGTTCAAATGGATGATGAAGAAGAGTCTTGAGAAAATGCCGTTCATAGGTTTTGCATGCCGTTGTGCCGGACAGATTTTTGTAGACAATTCAAGTTCGGCGGCTGTGCTGCGAACCATGCATGAGGCTGAATCACAATTGCGCGACGGCATTTCGCTTGTGGTTTTTCCCGAGGGTTCCCGCACATACACCGGCAAAATGGGACGTTTCAAGAGAGGCGCGTATCAATTGTCGCGTGAATTTTCAATGCCACTTGTTCCGGTGACTATTGACGGTGCGTTCGAGGTGTTGCCCAGAACCGCTATTCTGCCGAGATACGGAACTATCAATCTTATTATCCATCGCCCTGTTCCGGCTCCTGAAACAGATGCTGCCATGGCTGAGGTGATGAAAAAAACGTTCGATACAATCAAATCGGGGCTTCCTGAACGTTATAAGTAAAAAAGGTTTTTTAATGAAAGCACTCGTCATAAGAAACACCGGAAGCTGGTATGTCGTGAAAGATCTCGAGACCGGTACCGAGGTAAACTGTAAGATCAAAGGTAATTTCAGGCTTAAAGGAATACGTACGACCAACCCTGTCGCGGTGGGAGACCGTGTGACTGTCGCTGTCAACAGTGACGGAACGGGATACATCACCGCCATTGAGCCGCGTCGCAATTATATCATCAGGCGCGCGAGCAACCTGTCGAAGGAATCACACATTCTGGCTGCCAACATCGACTGTGCGGTTCTGATAGTCACATTGTTCCACCCGACAACTTCGACGACATTCATTGACCGTTTCCTTGCCACGGCCGAGGCCTATAGGGTTCCGGCAATAATCGTGATCAACAAGACCGATTTACTCGGAGAAGATGATCTGGAATATCTCGATGCCGTAACCTATCTTTATCGGTCAATCGGTTACACCGTGCTGCATTTGTCTGCAAAGACCGGCGATGGCATCGACCGGTTGATGCAGGAACTGAAAGGGAAGATTTCGCTGATGTCGGGAAACTCGGGAGTGGGAAAAACCACGATCATAAACGATCTTATACCCGGACTCGATCTCAAAACGGCTGAGATTTCCGAAATGCACGACACCGGCATACACACGACAACTTTTTCTGAGATGTTTCAGTTGCCGGGCGATGACGCCGGTTACATTATCGACACACCGGGGGTCAGAGGTTTCGGGACAATTGAGATGAACCGCAACGAGGTGGCGCATTATTTCCCTGAAATTTTTGAGATCGGACATCAGTGCCGTTATGGTGACTGCACACACACACACGAGCCTCATTGCGCGGTTCTGGAGGCTCTTGAAGAGCAACGGATCGCCCAATCGCGTTACAACTCCTATCTCAGCATTCTCGAGGATTGCGATCCCGATAAATACCGTAAGCCGTTCTGATCAGAATTGAAAGTAGATGAACGGAGCGATCTCTTCTCCGGCAAACTCAACCACAAACTGAACTACAACCATGAAAACCAACAGTTTCACTGCCCACGGTGAATTGATGAAACTGTCGGCAAGGTTGTCGTAGAACCGCCGCGGCAGCGAGTGGCTGATGATGATCACAGTCATCATTATAACCCATACATATCTCACCTTTAGAAACGGAACGATGTGTGACGGTGAGAAGTTGCAGAAAATATTTTTGATTATCAAGACAGAGTCGGTCCATGAATCTGCCCTGAAAAAGACCCATAGAAGCGAGACATAGACAATGGTGAGCAACCACGATATAGCTGTGAACCAACGTTGACCGTCAAAATGTTTTGTCAGCGGGCGGCACGCTTTGTTGACTGCCAAGCCTACGCCGTGCATTGCTCCCCAGAAAACAAATTTCCAGGCCGCACCGTGCCACAGTCCGCCGATCAGCATGGTCAGAAAATTGTTCACATAGGTTCTGAACGTGCCTTGACGGTTGCCGCCGAGCGGAATGTAGAGATAATCGCGGAGCCATGTCGACAGCGAGATATGCCAGCGTCGCCAGAACTCGGTCAGTGATTTTGACTGATAGGGGAAATCGAAATTTATCGACAGGCGGAAGCCCATGATAAGGGCGATTCCGATAGCCATGTCTGAATATCCCGAGAAGTCGCAGTAGATCTGCATGGTGTAGCCTATCACCCCCATCAGCGATTCGAAACCGCTGTATCCGGTCGGTGTGGCGAAGATAAGATCATTGTACTGCGAGATGTAGTCGGCTATGATCGCTTTCTTGATGATTCCGAGAATGATGAGCCAGAAACCTCCGAACACATCTTCGCGGGTCGCTCTGCGGTTTTCTCTGATTTGTGGAATGAAGTAATCGGCACGCACGATCGGTCCGGCAACGAGCGCGGGAAAAAAAGACAGGAAAAAGAGGTATTCGCCCCATGTCTCAGTCGGTTTGACCGATCCGCGATAAACGTCGACGATGTAGCTGATAGACTGGAATGTGTAGAACGATATACCGACAGGTAATATTATGTCGAGAGGTTGAAAATTGCCTTCGACCATTTGATTCCAGTTCCACAAAAAGAAGTTGGCATACTTGAAATAGCCGAGAACCGACAACGAGACTATTATCGAGGCGGTCACACACAGCCGTCGGCGATATGGCGTCGTGAGTTTGACAAGCAGTCTTGACAAAGACCAGTCGATGAGCGAGGTGGCAACCAGCAGCAGCAAAAAACAACCGCTTGATTTGTAGTAGAAGAAGAGGCTGAACGCAATGACAAACAGCGACATTTTGGTGTGGCTGTTCTTGATGAGGCCGTATATGGGAAGAAACAGCAGAAACAGTGCCCAGAACAATCCGCTTGAAAAGAGCATGGGCGACTGGGGTCTGTAGCTGAGTTGCTCGACAAGATTATTTAGAACCGTCGTTATGTCCATTGGTCATATTTCGCTTGGTTGGTGAACGAAGACGCGCTTGGGCCGGTCGGTCTTCTTTTGTGGCATCTCGAGTCTGATCGGATGATTGGAGTGGTCGGGCATCCACCTTACCACGCTGTCAAGCCACACGATGGCACTTGCAGCTGTCGGGTGCGCGCCGTCTTTTCGACGGTCGAAGTGCATTCCGTCGCTTTTGAAGTAAGATCCCTCGGGTACTGATTCCCTGATCAGATCATTGATGCCTGTATCTTTTTTCCAGTTTGGCGGCCCGATCCACAGAAACGGAATATCACCGATTTCATTGACAATCTCGTTTACAAACGGTTTGCGTTTCTCTTTTATGTCACGAACCATAAGTTCGTTTGATCCGAGACAGATGAAGATGAATGTCGGATTGACGCGGTTGATGTATTCTTGAAGTCTTTTGCTCTTGCCCCATGCCTCAGATGTTGAACTGTACCACACGACAGAGTACAATGTATGTCCCGATGAACTGGCATATGCCGCCAGTCGTGGTGACAGTCCGTCGAGCATGGAGTCGCCTATGAACAGCAATGTCTGTGTTGCCGTGTCGGTGGCTACGGGGAATGCCGGTGCAGGTTCATTAAACGCAGACTGAGACAGTGTGTCAGATTCAGCCTCGCTGACATCATGATCACACAGTATTGTTTCCGCCATTTTTGATGATTTCAACCTATGGCCGAAGATTGACGGTTGGTTATCGAGGCTTGAAAACAGAAAAAACAGCGAGAAAGATACTGCCAGAAGCAGCCATAGTGAGATATAACTTTTTTTCATGGAGTCACATGATGCAGGTGTTGTGGTTGATCACCTGTCTAATGCGGCGAGAAATTCCGCTCTGAGCTCGGGCGACTGCTCGAATAGTCCGGCATAATCGGTCGTGGTTGTCGATGATTGCTGCTTCTCCACGCCGCGCATTTTCATGCACAGATGTTGTGCGTTGCATACAACCATGACGCCTTTGGCTCCGAGTGTCTCGAAAACTTCCCTGCATATTTCTGCGGTGAGCCGCTCCTGCACCTGAAGTCTTCGTGCATATACATTGACAAGACGGGCAAGTTTGCTTAGACCGACCATTTTGCCGTCGGGAATATAACCGATGGAGACCGTGCCGAAAAACGGGAGTATATGATGTTCGCAAAATGAATAGAACTCAATGTCTTTGACAATTACCATCCGTGAGCCAGCATGTTCAAATACCGCCTGGCATAGTGTTTCTGATGCGTCCTGACGATAACCTTGACATGCGTGGTAAAAAGCCTTGGCTGCCCTCATGGGGGTTTTTATGAGGCCTTCGCGATCGGGATTCTCGCCGATCAGTCTGATGATAGCTTCAAAATGCCCGGCAAGTTGGGAGATGGTTTGCTGTTCTGATTCAGATAGCTGTTGATGCATTATCTCAAGAGGTTTTATTTAGCGACATTTATGCGGTCGCGGACAACTCTGATCTCGCGGCTGTAGGTCGGAAACTGGTTTTTTATCTCATCGGCTGCCTGCTCGGCATCGATGCGCGATTTGAAATCGCCGACACGCAGACGCCAATAGGGTGCGTCATAGGTCACATAAGTTCGATATTGCGGCATCGCATCGGCAATTGCCGCCGATTTTGTTTTCGCTTCTGACTGGGCAGTCCGTGCGTTGTTATCAGAGAAGACCTGCACTCTGAACCCCGCGATGCGCTGTTGGCGGTGGGTGCCCGTTATCTCAGGTTGTTCGGTTTTGTCTGTGGCCGGAGTCTCGGGTATGGCTGTAGGCGACTGTTGGCCGGCTTTGAGCCTGTCGGCGAGTCGGGCAGGTTGTATGACGGTTATGATGCTGTCGGCTGTGATTGTCTCGACAATGGACTGAGACATAGCCTGGACCGAAGCGGCGGCAACTACTGCTGTTGCCAATACAGTTGACCTGAGTCTGTTCATAGTTCTGGTTGAGTAATAGAAAACCGCGGCCGGCCGGCAGCCGCGGTTCGATTATTGTCTAACGGTTTGTTCAGAATGCTGTCACAATGCCCATGAACGACTGTGCGTCAAGTGAAGCACCGCCAATCAGACCACCGTCAACGTTGGGTTTCGCGAAGAGTGCGGCCGCGTTGGTGGGTTTGCAGCTTCCGCCGTAGAGAATAGAAGTGTTTTCTGCTACCTCGTCGCCATATTTTTTAGCTATGACGCCACGGATGAACGCGTGCATTTCTTCTGCCTGATCGTCAGTGGCGGTTTTGCCGGTGCCGATGGCCCAGACAGGTTCGTAAGCGAGAATGATCTTGCCGAAGTCTTCTGCCGAAAGGTTGAAGAGGGCATCTTCGATCTGTTTCTTCACAACATCGAGATATGTTCCGTTCTCACGTTCTTCAAGAACCTCGCCGATGCAGAAAATCGGAGTCAGATTGTTTTCAAAAGCGAGAGAGACTTTTTCTTTGAGAGTCTCAGATGTCTCTCCATAGTACTGACGACGCTCAGAGTGACCAAGAATGACGTAAGTCGCGCCTGTCGAGGCAACCATAGAGGCAGAAACTTCGCCGGTATATGCACCTGATTTGTGGTCAGCGCAGTTTTCAGCACCAAGACCGAGGCGGTTGCTGTCGATGACTGCGTTGATTGATGCCAGATGTGTGAAAGGAACGGCGATGATAACGTCACATTTGGGGGTGACGTTCTTGAGTGCCTCATTTACATCTTTTGCAAGACCCACTCCCTCGTTGAGGGTGGTGTTCATTTTCCAGTTGCCTGCAACAATTTTTTTTCTCATAATGATTTAGAAATATGTATTGATTAGAACTTATAGCTTGTTTTCAGACGGCAAAATTACAAAACTTTTATGAAATTGAGCCGCGTTTAAGTCAAAATTACTGTTCTTTAAGGGGATTCCAGCCTTGTGCTTTGAGCGGAATCTCATTGCCATCGCGGGTTATGAGGGCGCAACCGAGGTCTTCACGTGTGATATAACCTATGACTTTGACACCCGGCACGGCGGCTATCTTGTCGTGGCAGTGAAGGGGCACGGTGAACAGCAGTTCATAGTCTTCGCCTCCGTTGAGCGCGGCTGTCACGAGATTCATGTTCAGCTCCTCGGCCATGAGGGCGGTCTGATAGTCAATCGGAATGCGGTCTTCATAAACCCGGCAACCGGTTTGGCTTGCCTTGCAGATGTGGAGCAATTCCGACGACAGTCCGTCTGAAACGTCCATCATTGCCGTGGGAGTGATTCCGGCTTTTGCAAGTTCCTCGATGACATCGCGGCGGGCTTCGGGTTTAAGCTGACGCTCGACAATGTATTCCTTACCCTGGAAGTCGGGCCGGAAATCTTTCTGTCCGGCCGATGCGAACTTTTCTCTTTCGAGAAGCTGAAGACCCATGTATGCGGCTCCGAGATCTCCTGTCACACAGATCAGGTCTGTATCTTTGGCACCTGACCGGCTCACGATCTTGTCTGCAGGAGCATCGCCAATGGCGGTGATGCTGATGACAAGTCCCTGACGGCTTGAAGTGGTGTCGCCTCCGACGAGATCCACACCGTAGATTTCACATGCAAGCCTGATTCCGCTGTAGAGTTCCTCGATATGTTCAACTGCAAACCGTTTTGAGATGCCGAGCGAAACAGTTATCTGGCGCGGTGTTCCGTTCATCGCATATATGTCGGAGAAATTGACGACGGCTGCTTTGTAGCCGAGGTGTTTTAACGGAACATAAGTGAGGTCGAAGTGAACCCCTTCGAGAAGAAGGTCGGTCGAGACAAGCACATCGGTGTCTTTGTAGCGCATGACGGCACAATCGTCACCGACGCCTCTGAGTGTTGATTCGTTGTGGTTCTCAAGCCCTTTGGTGAGCCGGTCAATCAGTCCGAACTCACCTAAAGATGCTATTTCTGTCAAATTCTCACTCATAGTCTCAGACCCGTTTGACCATTTCGGTAATCAGGGCGACAGTCGTCGGCTGGGCTTTGACGGCAGCCTGCTGTACTTCTTCGTGGCTCGGGGCAATCTTGATGTCCTTGCCTCCGAGGTCGGTAATGACAGAGATGCCGAAGACCTTCATTCCGGCATGGTTGGCGACAATGACTTCGGGGACTGTCGACATGCCGACCGCATCACCGCCGATGATTCTGAAATATTCATATTCGGCAGGTGTCTCGAATGTCGGACCGGGAGTGCCGACATAAACGCCGTGCATGATTCTCATCTGACGTTCTTTTGCAATCTCGTCGGCAAGTGCGATAAAGCGGTCGTCATATGCTTCGGTCATAGACGGAAAGCGGGTGCCGAGTTCTTCATAGTTGTGGCCTCGGAGCGGATTTTCAGGAAACAGATTGATGTGGTCGTCGATGACCATCACGTCGCCGACCATGAAATCTTTGTTCATGCCTCCGGCAGCGTTGCTGACAAAAAGGGTTTTGATGCCGAGATCACGCATCACTCTGACGGGGAAAGTCACCTGTTTCATGTCGTAGCCTTCATAGTAGTGGAAACGTCCCTGCATCGCCATGACACGTTTTCCCGACATTGTTCCGAAAATCAGGTTTCCGCTGTGGCCTGCCACAGTTGAGATCGGGAAGTTGGGTATCTCGGCATATGGAATGAACTGTTTCTCTTCGATATAATCGACTATGGGGCCGAGTCCGGTTCCGAGAATAATCGCTATTTCAGGCATTTTGCCGTCGATGCGTTCACGCAGAAAGTCTGCCGATTGCTTGATTTGTTCTAACATGGTCTGGTATTCAGTGTTATCGGGTTTGATTTTATCGTTATAAACGTCATTCAGACGTCATTTGTTTTTGATTTGCGTTCGACCGACAGGGTCGAGTTTCTGACAAGTGTCAGCAAGGTCTGGTCAAATGTCTCGCCATTTTGCGATTCAAATTCAACAACTATAGGAATAAAGAAAATGTAGGGTCTCAACTCAATCGGGAAGTAGGGGTTGTTGAGCAGTCTGACCGCATCTTTTTCTGTAGTGATGATGAATTTATTCGGTGCATCGATGCTTTTGAACCGTGAGGCTATCATTTCGAGATCTTTACGGCTGAAGTTGTGGTGGTCGGGATAGACCTTCACTTTGACATTGGCACGGAAACGTTTCAGATAGTTGACAAACGGGCGGGGATTGGCAATGCCCGGAATGGCCAGAATCGTAGTGTCAGCCCCGAGATAGGGCATGGATGGACGCGACATGGCGTCATTCGGAAACAACGGAACCGGCTCGCGGTAGACGAAACGAGAGAAAAACAGTTTCTGGTAGTGGAACAATTTGAGGTTGTTCTTGAAAATGCGGTACTCGAGTGGCTTGAGTTTTTCCGGACATTTCGTGACAACCACTATCTCTGCCCTCTCAAGTGCGTCGGCCGGTTCACGCAGACGTCCGTAAGGCATCAGGTGGTCGAAAAACGCCGGTCGGTTGAACTCTGTGAGAACAATTGAGACAGTCGGTTTGACATAACGGTGCTGATAGGCGTCGTCGAGAACAATAAGATCGATTTTATTGTCATCGGCAAGCATGCGTCTGATTCCTTTACACCGGTCTTCACACACGGCGAAAAAAGTATCGTCGCCGGAATATTTGTGGAACATCTGGTAGGGTTCATCGCCAACGTCAAGAGGTGTCGACCGGTCGGTTACAGGAATGTAGCCTTTTGTTGACCTGCGATATCCGCGGCTCAGCACTCCGACATGATAGCGTGTTTTAAGCAATCCGATTATGTATTCTGCATGCGGTGTCTTGCCTGTGCCACCGACAGCGATGTTGCCGACGACAATTACCGGTACCGGAAATATATGTTGTTTTAAAATGTGCCATTTGAACAAAAGATTCCTTAACTCCACCCCGATGCCAAACAGTTTGGAAAGAGGGTAGAGCACAAGTGTGGAAAGAATCTTGTTGCGTGCCATTGATCTGGTCGGAATTTTCAGTTCACAGTGATCGGTTCCATGCGTGCCTGCACCCGGTTCATGTTTGCGATCTTCTCGACACTGTTCAGCATCTGCCAGTCGTTTCCAAGCATGCGGGTAATCAATGACGATTTGAATTGGCTGTTCTCAAGTTCGTCGAGCCGATCCCAGAATGAGAGTTTAAGTTTGGGATATTCGGTTACGGTGTACTCGTCGCCAAAGTCAAGTTCGGCTGCCATAGCCTCAATCACGTCATTCAGGTTGCCGAGTTCGTCAACCAGCCCGATTTTGAGTGCGGTCTCACCGTCCCAGACGCGGCCTTCAGCGATTGCTTTAATCGAGTCGACAGGCATGTTCCTGCCTTGGGCACAGCGGCTTGTGAAAGTCTCGTAACCACGGTTGATCATTTTTTGCATCTGAGCCATCTGGAAGCCGCTGAACGGCTTTGTAATCGAGATGAAATCGGCGTTCTTGCCGGTTGCTACAACCGATTCGTGCACGCCGAGTTTGTCATTGAGCAATCCGTCGATGCATGGTATCATGCCGAATATGCCGATCGAACCGGTCAAGGTGACGGGCTGGGCATAGATGCGGTCTGCCCCACAAGAAATGTAATAGCCTCCTGAAGCGGCATAGTCACCCATTGAGACGTAGAACGGGCGTCCGGTCTCTTTATAGCGTTGGAGTGCCTCCCAGATCTGCTCAGAAGCAAATGCGCTGCCCCCTCCCGAGTTGACGCGCAAAACAAGTCCGTCATTGTCTTCATCGTCAATGATTGACTGAATCTGTTTGACAACTTCAGGTCCGACAATACCTTCCTTACCGGTGTCTACTATGTCGCCGAGGCAATAAAGCACCGCAATGTTGTTGTCGGTTGATGATGTATGGGGCATTGTTGTAGACGAGCAATATTCCACGGGAGTGACCAGTTTGAGTTCGTCACTTTTTTTGATGTCGGTTTTTTCTTTCAAAAGATCGATGACTTCGTGGCGATATTTGAGTGCCGTGACGACGTTGCTTCCGACGTATGACGCAGGGTCTTCTGTCACTATCAGGCTGTCGGCCCAATTGTTGACGGTGACAAAGTCGGTTGAACGGTTTGTCGCGATTGTTCCGGCCACATTTTTCCAGATCTGGTCAACGAACAGTTTCTGCTGCTCGCGGTTGGCTTCACTGATGTCGCTTAAAATGTATGGTTCTACGGCACTCTTGTATGTGCCTACTTTTATGATCTGCATCTTCACGCCGAGTTTGTCGAGAAGATCTTTGTAGAAATAGGTGCTGACGGCCATTCCGTGAATGTCGACCGCACCTACCGGGTTCACATAGATCTCGTCGGCTACCGAGGCGTTGAAGTAGTCACCCTGGGCGTAGCTGTCGCCGTAGGCAACGATCCATTTTCCACTTTCCTTGAACTTGTCAAGAGCTTGGCAGATGTCCAGTCTTGTGGCGATTCCGCCGGCAGACCCTGCTGCGTCAATGAAAATTCCGTCGATTTTGCTGTCATCGGCTGCAGAGCGTATCGCGGCTATCGTCTGATCAACCGGAATTGTGGTTTGTGCGCGGTCGAGCAGTTCTTCAAACACATCTGCGGGAACCTGTCGGTCGCTCATCATTCCTTCGAGATTGAGATACAAAATTGAGTGTTTCTCGATGTCGGTTGTGTTCTCTCCCTTGATTGCGGCCACGACGCCGAACATGATCAGCGAGAGAAACATCAGGCCGAACGAAATCCACAGGCCGGTGATGGTGCCAAGCACCGTGATGAAAAATCGTTTAAGCATTGTAGTTTTCTTTATGTCTTTTTTATTGTATTCGTGAATAATCGTTAGTAACAGATGAATATCTGCCGGGTATAGGCAAGGATTTTACAAAATTATACTAAAATGTCGGCAGTTGCAAATTTTGCACATTTTTTTTGAAAACATTATTTATTAGTGTCGGTTGTAAACGAAAATCTCCACTACGCAAAATTGATACGCGCAGTGGAGATTGAAGAAGTGGGTTTCTTCCGAATTTCTATTGTTCGCCGTAGGTTGCTACATACCAATCATAGTAGGGTTGGCCGTCATCTTCCGATTGTCTGAATCTGTCGAGACACTCGGTCGGGTAACGACATGCCAATGAAGAGGCTGTCATAGATACTTCAAACGGCTTGGCTTCTCCTTTGACCGTCACGTATTCTGGTGCGCGGAAAACTATCGGCATGTTGTTGAACACGGCGAAATCGGTCATATCGGTGCCATAGGTCGAGAAGAAAATATCAAGCAATTTGCCGCAGCAGACATCTTTCTCATATTTTTTTCCGTAGGGGTTAAAGTCGATATCTTCTGTGTTTTCGGGTGCATATTGATATCCGGCGTATCCAATATAGTCTATTGTCACACACAGTGTGCTGTCTTGTATGGACACACCTTTGAACGTGACAGTCCGTCCGGTTTGTTTCACTGTTGTCGGAAATTTCAATGTACCGGCTATTTCGTCGAAAGTCAGATCGTTTTTAATGTGGTTCACATGCTTGTTGAAATCTTCAAGCATCGCTGCTTTTGCAGCCTCTTCTTTCTGTTGTTGGCGCAGTTCGGCAACTTCTTCAAGTTTATAGCCCGCAACGCATAAGAGAATGACAGTGGCGAGTGCAGCTAATGCCGCCAACTGCAGTGTGAGTGATTTCTGAGTGTCCATGATTATTCCCAATTATTGTCGGCACGCCGGCGAATAGTGTTACCGTCAGTGTCAATAGCGGTTCGGCCTGATCTGAAAGATGAAATGAAGTGGAGGTTGCCGTTCGCATCATGCACTATGTAGTCATCTGAATTGATCGTGTCGCTGTTCTTCACCGACACACCACCGACAAGACCAAAGAGCATGCCTATCATCAACGCAATGCCCATTTGGGCGGTCATGGCTATCATTCCGAGTGCGAGATAGCCCGATGTGATTCCGAGCATGGTAGAGAACAGCATGGTGATGAAATCAAATCTGAAAAGTGACATGACCAGATTTTTCAGACATGCGCCAAAAGCTGCGACGAACGCGGCAAACACAGGTGTTGTCACAATCCAGAGCATGAAACCTTCTCCGAAATCGACTTTGTGCCAGTGTTCTGTCGACAATATGGCCATTAGTGACATCAACATTCCGGCAGCTGAGCTTGCGCCACAAATGGCAAACAGTGCTTCAAGGTGGCGGGCCTTTCTTGTGGCGACAAACCAGGCTATGCCATATGCGACAGTGATTGAGAGGCTGATGATAAACTGGGTTACGGCATCTTTGGAAAGAGCGAATGGCCTGAGCGGACCATAGCCGAAACACACTGCCCACGAAATAACGGCCAGCATCAGAAACAGGTAGGCTTTCAGAAAGTTTTTCATAAATGATTGATTTATAATTATTTCACAAATATAGCCAGACTATTTTGAATTAATGGTATGTGGAATTGATATACTATATTAAAATTAGTTAAAACGTAAAGAGTCCCAAAAGTTTTGTATCTGACTTTTGGGACTCTTTACGTTTTGTAGTCCAGGTGCCTTTTAAGTGAAATTTTATTTTACTACCACCCGGCGTGCGAAGTCATTGACGACGACAATGTAGAGTCCTGGAGCGAGAGTGAGTGTGACGGTCTCGTTTTTCAAAGAGGAGGAGTAGCGGCACATTCCGTCGGTTGAGTATACGGCAGCTGACGCTTTGTCAACCGAGTTTTCGATGACAAGATTGCCGTTGAGGCAATAAGCGTCCCAGGTGTTGAATTCGGGGGGAGTGACTGACGACGAGTGGTCGGTTATCTCGATATCGTCGACCAGAATGCGTTTTCCTGATGTCTGACGCAGCCTGATACGTACATTTCCGGCAATGTTGGGTCGATAGCTGAAACCGGTGTAGTTTTCGGAGTCGACTTTTGCTGAGCCACATGAGTTCCATGATTGGCCGTTGTCGGTCGAGTATTCAACTTCTATGGTTGATGTACCGTCATTAGTCCAGTTGCGTGCCTGGAACGACACAGTTGCGGCTCCGCGCGTTTTATTTTCAGCCATTTCGAGACTGCTGTCGCTGTTTTTGCCGAATCGTGCGCACAGCACACCGCTGTTGGCATATTTGCTGTCACTATTGTAGACACCGACATTTCGGCAGTTCCACATTGCAGCAGAACCTTCATAAACACCGTTGGTATAGTTGTCTTTGTTGTTGGCCTCGAAGTCTTCAAGGAAAGTTCCGGTTGCTTTAGAGACAACGCCTGTCACTTCAAAATCGTCATTGAAATAGCCGTCGGCCGAGGCTGCCAGAATGGTTTTGAACGATCCGGCGGAGGTGCTGAACAGCCTGATGTAGAATCGGTCTTCACCGGGAACGAGAATCAGCTCTGAACTCCACGATGTTTTGTCAGTGGAGAGCTGGAACGGTTCTTTGACGGTAAACTTGATGTTACCTTCAATATTTTCGATGTCGGCGAAAATCTCAAGCGGTTCTGAAGGATAGCCTGCCGTTGACTCAAACTCGGTTGATCCGTTAGGGGTCAGTGTTATGACAGGTTGCAGTCCGGCAGTGGTGACGCTCACATGGTTTGAGTGTAAATCGCCTGATGTGAGATAGTAGACATAGGCAGTCGAATGCTCCAGACCGTCTACGAGACATGATTGGGCGTTAGCTTCCACCTCTCGCGGAAAATTGTCAATCGATGAGCCGTTTTGCTCAACATGGAGTGTGTATATGTCATTTTCCCCCGATATATTGATCCAGCTTGCCACAAACGATTCAGATGTGATTGAAGTGGCCGGTTGGGCAGGAATGCCGTTAACGGCTGTCGCCATGACGTTGACCGAAGATGACAGGGAGGCTGATCTCAGTATGAGATGTCCGGTGAACGATCCGGTGACATCTGAACTGAAAGTCAGCGTAACCGATGCCGTGCCGTTGTTGACCGCTTCTTTTTTTAACGTATTGGGCGATATAGAGAAGTTGGCGGCCGGTGTGACATATGCTGTGACATCATCTTCAAGAGCTGTGCCTTTGACGGAAATGTCTATAGAGCGTGGACGTCCGGTCGAGGCCAAGCCCATGTCAATGGTCGAACCGTCGGCCGGAGTGACGATGGCAGATGCACCTGTCGTACCGGGATACCATGGTGTTCCGACTTTTGATCCCCAGATGAATTCTGCCAATTCAGGGTGATCGATAAATGGGTTGCGGTTGGTCTGGTGACGGCTGACTGCGTCATTGCGCGTCGTTTCCTTTTCGCTGACCTCGTCTTGTCTATGCCATTTCATCAGCAGATCGACCGACCACTTTGAAAATGCGGGATAGGAGTTACCGGCGAGCATATCGCTCTTCCAACCCGCGATACGGTCGTAATATGCAGCCGCCATGTAGAAGTATGAGCGGGCGAAGTCGCCTTTGTACTGATCGTCGGGCTCGAACACTTTTCCTGAATAGCCCGTGAATGTAGAGTTTCCAAGACGTCCGAGAGGCTTTATGTTTCCGCTTGATGGCAGAGTGGTGCCGTTGCTGCATTCGCCATATGGAAAGTTTAAACGTTGACCGTTCACTTTTCCGTCGGTCGGATAAATGTGGTATGCATCGGAATACATCGGTGAAGCGTCGTTGAACCAGCTTTTGGGAAATGAATGCTCTCGGTTTATGCAGTCGCCTACATACTTGTAGTCTCCACATCGTTCGCCGGTTGTGTTCCAATGTTTTGTCGAATACATGTCCCAGAACTTTCCGTCGGGATAGATGTCTGATGTCTGGTAGACGTCCCACAGTTTGCTGTAGCTGACTGTGTTATGCTTGCCTACAATGTCATGCAATGCAGCCAGAAGTGCCTGTCCGGTTTTACCTTCGGCCTTTGAATAATAGCCTTCGGTCGCATCGGCCATGACCGGAATTGAAATAGAGAGAGTGAACAGAAATGATAGATAGGTGCGATATGTCATAATGGTCAGGTTAGTGTTTATTGTGCAAAGTTAGTATAAAGCGATTGAAAAATATGTATGACATGAAAATTGAGGTGCTTTTTGCCACACACCACGATAACCTTTTGTGTCTCGAATATTATTCATAACTTTGTTCTTCAAAAAATATGTCATGATGAAATCACGTGAACTTATCATAATTTGCTTTGCAATATTGTCATTTTGCCTGTCTTGTAAGTCTGAGTCATCTAAACGCACCGATCAGGCCGAGACTGCGGCAGTCGAAGCGGCAAGGAAACTTATTGCCGATCAGCCGATGAATGACATGCAGCTGCAGTCACGCATTCTTGAGATCAGAAGCAATGAGTTCAAACTCAGGGAGGCCGGATTTGACAAGGCTGCCGACAACTATATTTCGATCTTTGAGGCTACGGTCAGGGCCGAATCAGACTCACTTGCACGCATCATTTTTTGAGTCAGAACTTCTTGAGGTGGTCAAACAGGTCGTGGAGCGGAAGTCCCATGACATTATAGAAGCACCCCTCGATGTGACTTATGCCGATGCAACCGATCCATTCCTGAATGCCGTAGGCTCCGGCTTTGTCAAACGGGCTGTATCTGTCAATGTAATATTCGATCTCATCATCGGTCAGGTGGTCAAAATAGACGTTGGTCACGGTTGAGAATGTCTCTCTTTTTCCGGCTGTAGTCAGTGTTACACCTGTGATCACGCGGTGTGCCTGACCTGATAGCGTCCGTAGCATTTCCATAGCATCATTTCTATCGGCCGGTTTTCCAAGCACCTTGTCTCCGGCAACTACTACCGTGTCGGCGGTAATTAAAATGGAGTCTTCATCGATGATCCCATCGTATGCTGTTGCTTTTTTTCCGGAAATATAGGGGGCGACATCTTCGGCTTTGATATCGTCGGGATAGCTTTCATCAACCTCGATCGTACGTGCTATTTCAACTTCGATATCGAGATCTTTCAAAAGTGCCCTGCGTCGTGGTGACGCGCTTGCAAGATAGATTCTTTTTCTGCCGGCCACCGGCAGTATCGAGTCGATTGTCACCATCCGAATGCTTTTCCGTTCATTACCCATTGGCCGTTGGCACGTAAAATCTCTTCGATAATGTCGCGTGCGACTCCATATCCTCCATTTATTGGCGATATGTAACCGGCAATTTCTCTGATGTCGACGGCGGCATCAGCCGGACAAACCGCTAAACCGGCAGCACTCATACACTCGTAATCGGGAATGTCATCACCGACAAAGACCACTTCTTCGGGTTTGAGCCGGTTTTCTGAAATCCAACGTTCAAACACCGGCAATTTTACCGATGCTTTCAGAAATACATCTGTGATTCCGAGCCCGTTGAATCTGACTTTTATGGCTTCTGTCGCCGCACCTGTCAGAATTGCGATTTTATATCCGAGTTTGATTGCCAGTTGAAGCGCATAACCATCTTTTATGTTGACCATGCGCGTCGGTTGACCGTCTGGTGACAATGGAATTGTCGATGGTGACAGAACACCGTCGACGTCAAATACCAATGCCTTGATTTGTTTTAGATCGTAGTTTATTTTGCTCATTTTTTGAAATGGTTCATGATCTGTCTCGAAATCAGATCGTAGATTTCCGCATCTTCTGTCGGTAACATTGACCGATGCTTTTCAATAATGTGCATGTCTCCTCGCCGAGCGGGACCTGTCTGGGTTTTTTCGGGTGATGATTGCAGCGCATTTGCAAGTGTCATCTTGAGCAATGGTTCGAGATAGCTCAGATCAAACGAGTCCTGCTTCAAAATGGAGTCGGCGATCAGCCACATGTAGTTGACGAAGTTACAAGCGAAAACAGCCGCCAGATGAAATTTGCCGCGTGTCGCGCTGTCGGCCTCACTCACCCGGTCGCTTATCGTCTGTGCCACTTTGATCAGATCGGCGGTCGTGACGGGAGAATTTCCTTCGACGAGCATGGGCACTTTTGAGAAATCGACTTCGGTTGTCAGGTTGAATGTCTGCAATGGGTAGAACACTCCGTATTTCGGTTTGATCCCTTCGAATACTTCCGCCGGAACGCTGCCCGAGGTGTGCGCCCAGATGCCGTTGGTAATTTCAATAGAGCGGGCGACATCGGCAATTGCATCATCTTTGACGGCCACGATGTAAAGGTCGGCATCGTCAGGAATCGATGAAACATCGTTTGTCGCACTTGCTGCCTTCAGTTTCTCTGACAACCGGGATGCATGGCCCGGTGTGGGACTGAACACACAACACACATCGGCCGTACGGTCGAGCGCGAGAGCCATGTGTGTGGCCACATTGCCCGATCCGATGATGACAATCCGTGTCTGTTTCACCATTTATCTGTGTGCACTTGTTCCCAAAGCAGTTTTTCTGTGTTCATCGGTTTGCGTTCCTCGTCTTTGTAACCGAAGGTAGCGATACACAGAACCCTCATTTCCTCAGGAATGTCAAGCTCATTTCTGACAATTTCCTCGGCAGGTGTTCCGTCGGCGGCATGGCGTCCGGCCACCTCTATCCAACATGATCCGAGACCGAGATCGGTAGCCTGAAGCTGCATGTATGCTGCTGCTATAGATCCGTCTTCAACCCAAGCCTCCGATTGCTCCGGATTGACCGTTACCACCACGGCCAGGGTGGCATTCTTGACCGGAAGTGCTCCGGCTTTCTTGCACTGACTCAGTTTTTCAAGTGTTTCTTTATCTTCGACAAGCACGAAATGCCATGAACGGCTGTTTTTTGAAGTCGGTGCCATCAAGGCTGCTTCAAGAATGAGTTTGACCTGTTCCGGGTCGAGCTGTTGATCCGTGTAACGTCTTATGCTTCGTCGGTTAATGACCAGATCGTGGAAATTTTCCATATATGTTTCATGTTTTGACGCATTTTTCCCATTGTCAAAATGGGGTGGGTGTCATCGGTGACACGGCCATGCGTCGGGAAATTGTTTTGTGAATTCAGGTAGTGATGCAGGCTCCATTGCTTCGTGTGCCGATGTGCCTGTCGCAGCGATCACGCGGGTTTTGCCCGTACGTTCGATAATCTCGAGACGGCAACATCCGCTGTGTTGTTTGACAAATGTCTCTGCCTGTGTCCGGTTGGCGAGAGATGCGACAACCAGATAGTAAGGGTCATTGTCGTTGAAACGTGTTCTGACCGTCAATGAACTGAATGTCGTGTCAGCGACTGCATATCCGTCGGCGACTGCTGGAACCAGAATGTTCAGCTCGATCATCTCAGTCACAACTGAAGGTTGAGTGACTTTGACTTCCGGAAGAGAGATTGCTGCATAGTTGACTCTTGACCGGTCGATAGAAACAGGCGTTGAAAACAGAATGCCCATCATCAGAATCACGACTATTGATGCGGCCACTTTCAGGTAGCGGTGCATGCCGATTATTGTCGGGCGGCTGTGCTCGATTGTTTTCTGTGGCTGTCCGATACGGTCACAGATGCGCGCCACACTGACCGGCTTCAGTCTGAAGTTGGCAGGCGCGACACTGTAGGTATCTGTAGGATAAAAAATTGTCTTACCTTCTTCAAAGGTGAATCTGCCGAGATGTCCGGCACGCAGCTCTCCGTCGTTTTGCAATTGAGATCTCATCGCTGCCGTCTCGTCATTGACCAACCTGGCGGCACGTTCAAACGAGATGCCATCACGCCGGGCGACCGACGAAGCTAACAGTCCGTCGTTATGGGTAAGCGACGGATTGAATATTACGGTCGTCGATGGTGGGTAAAATAGATGATTTTCAGCGTCATAGTGCGCCGGACGGTGTTGGGCGATGAATGCACCGAAACCGGGCACAACCACACATTCATGGCTGCGCAACAGATATTCGATATGACGCGTAATCTCATTCATTACTGCAAAATTAACGTTTTTTGCTCAATGAACAAAATATATTTTCGAAAGATTTCCTCGACTATTGTGATGGAATATAGAAATTGCAGACTCTCTGATTACTCCGGGAGTCCGCTTTTGGTGATTTGGAACAGGTTTATTTTTTAGGTTTGTAGAATTTATTCATCAGTGGAAGGACGATCGCGGGGTTATCGCGAAATTCATTAGGGGTCAATTCTTTGTTTTCTACCATTTCAACCAATTCGGGAAATTCTCTGAGGTAGAACTTCATGACCTTGCGCATAGCGGGTACAATGTCGCCGGTCTCGCACCAGAATGCCACAGCGACATCGCTATCCTTGGTGAGATAGTAAATCATGTATGTGTAGGTCGAAACAGACATCGTTCGACCGTGGGTATAGTCGGCGACTGGCCTGACGTAGCCTTTTACATTCTCGCCGTTGTAGATCAGACGAAGAAAAACAGGCTTTTTGTATGGCTTTGGTTTCTTATTCAAAAGATTAGGCATACTTTTCTGTGCCTTGACCGATTCATAGATGTGAGGCACCGAGTCTTTTCCAACAGCAGTAAACCACACGGCTTTAAGTTCTTCAGACGAATATGTCTTGGTTTCGCCCTTATAGGTATCGGCGAGTTTGACCTCGGTGACCCAGGGACGCATGAAGTTTGTAAAAACAGTTTCGTTATATCCCTCGATCTCAGTTCCGTCAGCAAGAATACCTCGAATATGGTAGTCTTCAGGATTGTCGTCTTTGGCGAATGCCGGGATAGTTGTAAGCACTGCCAACACTGTTAAAATTAAACTCATTGATTTCATAGATGTGAAAGTTTGGTGTATGCGCAAATTTAAAGACAAGAAGCGAGAAATCGTGGGACATTTGTCCCATTTGAGAGAAATCACTATCGAAATTTTTCGTGGAAAAACTTATCAGCGGCAGTGTCGCATCTTTTCGGGTTCGCCGGGATACCACCAACCATAGCCGCGGTCGGTGTATGTGCCGTTTTCGGTGTGGTATTCATATCTGACATCATATTCAAATTCAAGCATACGGTCGAAATGCTCAGGTATTTCGCCTCCGATACGGTTGCCTTGGCACCAGATGCGCAACGGTTTCATGGAAGTGATGTCTATTTTTTGCATACGGTTGTAAGAGCAGTCGAGCCGCTCGAAGGTGTCGCGGTTCGGTGCACTGATGTCGAGTTCGTCCAACTTATTGTAACTGCAATATAGCCAGCGGATATTTTTACATCCGGCTATGCTGAGGCTCGTGAGCCCGTTGTCTGAACAGTGCAGTTCGCTGAGATTGCGGTAGCCGTCGAGGTTGAGCGTTCCAAATTGGTTGGAATAGCAGTAATATTGCGAGAGCACTTTCTTTTGGTCGCTCACATCAACGCTTTTGAGACGATTGTCATAGCAAAAGAGGCCGCTAAGGTTGGGGCAACCCTTGACATTAAGCTCGGTGAGGTTGTTTTCTCCGCAGTTAAGCAAATGAAGCAGAGAAGAATTGCTCAGGTCGAGAGAGGTGAGTTCGTTGGAATAGCAAAACAACGACCTTAAACTGCCTCGGCGAGGGATATTTATTTCACGGAGTTGGTTTCTGTAAAGTTCCGCAGTCGTAAGCCAATCACATCGCTCCAAGTCGATTGATTTTAAATTGCAATCGTTGACATATAACTCGGCAATGGTTGACGACCAACCGATATTGATCTCTGTCAAAAGATTGTATCCCAATGACAAACGACTGATATTCAGACATCCTTCGAGATCTATTTTCTTAAGGCCGACATTTGTTGCGTCAATATAGTTGAGTAGCGGACACTCTGACACGTCGATTTCCGAAATCTGATTTTTGGAGCATCGCAGACTCTCGAGTGCCTTACAGCCGGCAAGGTTGATTTTTCCTTTCAAGTCGCGGTCGCTCAGATATAAATTAAGCCGGTCTTTCTCATAATTCACCTCGGTGCCCCAGTCGTTGATCGGCAAGTCGCTACCCCATTTGGCCGCCCATTTGCAGTCGGCCAGACCGGCGTCGTTGTAAAGACGCATCAGGTAGGCCCGCACTTCGGCTTCCTCGGGCAATTCGATTATCTTAGGTTCCTGACTGATGGTGATTTCGGCAGTTGCATGTCCGGCCGTGATGGTGAATTGGTAAGACCGCGCCCTGGCGTCAATGCCGACGTTAGGCGCCACGACAACCACCAATTCCTACTCGCCAGCCGGCCCCTTCTCCTGCAAAAGAGATGCAACATTTCCCTCTGCGTATCTGCCGTATTCAACTTTCCAATCGGCATTTGTGGAGAAGTTGATTGTCAGGTCGCACCCGTCTGCAGGAGCCTCAAAGACCGTCACGTGATTCTCCAGCTTCACATAGTCAGGCTCGCGCACCTGCGGCTCATCTTCGCCATTGTTTTGACAACCGACAAGCAGCACACATAAAGCAATGAGGACTCCGATTCGTTTCATTCGGGGTGTTCTGAAATGTAATCGTCTATAAAATCAATAAATTCCAGTTTATTGTCAACTGTAACGGCCATTTTCTTTGACGTTTCTTTATCGGGGAAGTATTTAGCTTTTACTGCTTCTGCCAATCTCGGACGAGTGTCCTTGATGCAGTTATAGAAATAAGATACGTAATTAACGTTTCCATTGGCTCCCTTTCCTATCGGCACAGAATAGAATACAAAAGCTTCGCCATTGTCATGAAACCTCACCAACCAGTATGAAAGCAGTTGGTCACGATTTTTCAAGCCGCTCATATAGTTTCCCATATAGAGAAGTGTACAGAAGTCGACATTCGTTCCTTGTTTGATGCGCCGCAACATCTTGTTAGTATTTTTCTTCGGTCCGTTCATAGGCACAATGCCGTCAACCATCGGCACATACATTACGCTATCCGATAATTCACGATGTGTGCTGCTTATGATATAGATAGAATCTATTTGCGACGGATAACATTTGATAGTTTTACGTCCGTCATCGGGAAGTATGTGAAAATTGTGCTTCGACCGTGTGAATCGCTGGCCATACGTCACCCAATGCTTAACCAATGGACCTTCGTAAATCTTACCGTCCTTAAACCATACTTTTGCCAACTTGACTTCCTGCTTCTCCTTTGCATAGGCGGATGTTGTAATGCAAAACGTGAAAGCGACTGATATTACAAATATTAGAAGTTTATTCATGATGTAAAATGATAATGCGTCTTTATGCATGATTAGTTGTTGCCGGGCGACGGGACATAGTCCTCGATTATCTTGGAATAATCTATGTACTTGTGTCCCCAATCTGAAGCATCGTACCCTCCGTTTTTGAATCTTTCAATCAACACAGGGTCGTCATTGAAAAATATTTCCGCCCATTTTTTCTGATCTTTGGTCTTGTCAGGGACATGGCAGGGCACAGATTCCGTATTCTTCATGATATGAAGATTGCTTAGATAAGAATACATCTTGTTGAATTTAAACCGTAACCGTCCTTTCTTGAAATCAGGTCGCCCTATCTCCAGCCATGAAGAACAGTTTTTGCCGACTTCTTTAAGGCATAGCCATATAGCGTCTGATGACTGTTTGAATGTGATGTCCTTAGATTTGAAATAATTGGGTCTGAATGATTTGAAAAGATGTTTTTCCTCCGGATATTTCTCACTCCACAGAATTATGCGGTCAATGCTGTCGGCAAGCAAAACCTGTTTTTTCTCATTTATTATAACAGTGATTTTCGTTTCGTGCATTACCGGCATATTTAACCTGACCGAGTTCAGTAATTCTCCATTTTTAAGGTGTATGTTACCATAGGTCCAGGTTCCTGAGCCAAATGCAGACACAGTCGTTGTAACCGTGGCAAAAATCAAAACGAGGATAAAGTTTACAAGTCTTTTCATGATTTGTCGTACATTATTGATTCTTAGCTGCCAAGCTTACCGGGGATTATAGTCGACAGCAATCTCCTCAAAGAAAAACGGGTTAAAATCGTTGCCACCATGTCTCCAGCCGTCTTTCGCCTTTTTGCTGTAATAACCTTTTTCGGAAATCCGTTTCACCAGTTCCGGGTCATCGTCAAGATAGGTTACGAGCCAATCGCGTGTTGTGCCTGTGCGGTAGGGATTCGCCGGAATATTGAGTGACAGTGCGTTTCCCGGTTTCTGGAAATAATATGGGGTGTCGTAGGAACTTGCATTTGCCCCGAGGGTAAATGAAAAACCATCTTTCTTAACTTTCACTTTCCAAAATGCCACCCAATAACACAGATGTTCCCCCGCCGATTCAAGAAATTGCCAATTTTTGGCTTTACAATCCTTCACTTCATTTTTCTTGTGATCGAACTCACCAACAGGATTCCGGCGTACATAAGCCTTGCGCTCGGGTGCTTCCA
The DNA here is from genome assembly GCA_910588035.1 of uncultured Muribaculaceae bacterium. GTDB lineage: Bacteria > Bacteroidota > Bacteroidia > Bacteroidales > Muribaculaceae > CAJUPY01. Next base: position 28,951 of record CAJUPY010000023.1, read on the forward strand.
CGTGATACAACAAAATATGGTCTATGCTGTCGGCGTGAATCTTTTGTTTTTTGCCGTCGGCTACGTATTCAAACTTTTCGTGCCAGCTGGATGGCAGTTTCAGCTCCACGCATTCGGTCACCGTACCATTGTTGAAAAATATATCTGCACGAGCTTCATTTTTGGCATTTGCTGAAAATGCAATCATCATTACTGCCGATATTGCCAGTACATAGATTCTCAATTTCATAACATTATGGATTTGCTTAATGCACAAATTTAGGGTTAAGAATTGAGAAATCGTGGGACATTTGTCCCAATGACGTAAAATTATACGATTGTCTCGCGAATACGTTGCAATTGTCGGCGCGAGATGGAAAGATATGAAGCGATTTCTTGCAAAGGAATCAATGATATGTCTTCATTACAGTGTGAAATAAGTTCGATGTACCGCTGTTTAGGGGGCTTGGTGTGCAAGTCGAGATAGCGGTTATATGCCTCGACAAGAAGTTGTGCCGAAGTTTGCCACACGAAATCGGGATATCTCTCCGCCATATATTGTCTAACAGTGTCTAAGTCAATCTCGATAACCTCTGCATCGCAACCGGCGGAAATTGAAGTAAAAGCAGCTTTGCCGAACATAAACGAGCATACAAAATCTGTAACTACCTCCCCGTGAAATGAAAAACCTGTGACACATACATCACCTATGGCATTGATGACTGAATATTTGAAATAGCCCTTGCGGACAATAGCTACCCGGCGACATACCTGACCTTGTTCGCACATACTTTCGCCCTTTAGATAAAATCGGGTAGTGCCTTGTTTCTCAATAAAACTGTTTAGTTCTTTGAGATTGACGTTGAATAGAAAATCATTCAGCCTTGCCATGTAGATTGATTAAAGTAAGTTCGATGAAAATTAAGTAGCTGAAAAATAGTCGATGACGATAAAAGTATTAAATTTAAAGAACTGAATTTAAAACAGAAAACTTTTGTCGCTATACTCCCGAATACAAAGTTATGGAAATTTTTGTAAAGGCAGACGAGCTTAGCAAAGTATTTTTTTATCAATAAATCGATTGCTTGAAAAATAATGATACTTACGATATATAAAAAAGAGGATGTTCATAATGAACACCCTCTTTAATAAAGAATTTTTACTACTGCTTACTGTCCCTTTCCGTGACAGTTTTTATATTTTTTGCCACTTCCGCATGGACATGGATCGTTACGTCCGATTTTCGGACCTGCCTTGGCTGGCATTATCGGAGAGGGTGCGCCTTGGTTGGCCGATGCCGCACGTCGGTTGTCGTCTCCGGGCATCTCTTCTTTGCTGGCGGTGTAGCGCGAATAGTCGGTCGGACGGTCTGGCATCGCCTTTTTTACCTCGGGCAAACGTGTCTCTGGCTTTGTCTGTTCTCTTACTTTTGGATCAGCCGTGGTGGTCGTCGTATCGGCCGGAGTTGTTCCGGGCATCGGCTGACGCGGAGGCTGAACGAAAATCTGGCCTCGCATCAGAGCTGACAGTGTCTTCACATTCAGGGCGTTGAGCATTGTCTCAAACAGATGGAACGACTCGACTTTGTAGATCACAAGCGGGTCTTTCTGCTCATATGACGCATTCTGAACCGACTGGCGCAGTTGGTCGAGTTCGCGCAGATGTTCTTTCCAGAGTTCGTCGATCGTTACAAGCAGTATTGTCTTGTGCCATTCCTTGACTATTGAACGGCAGTCAGTGCGGTAAGCCTCGTTGATGTCGACTGCAATGTTGAACAAGCGTTTTCCGTCTGTGATCGGAACGATGATCTTGCCTGTCGCGCCGCGGTTTTCAACCCATTCTTTGATAACCGGACGTGCGATTTCACAGATTCTCTCACTGCGGCGTTCGCGTGTCTCGGCTGCTGCTGCATGAATCTGCTCGATCTTGTCTTCATTTGACAGTGAGGCAAAAGCTTTTGCGTCAAACGGAGGTTCGATTGTGAGCACCTTCATCAGCTCCATTGAGAAATCTTCGAAATCGGTCGGTTGGTCATATTGGTTCACCAGATTCTCGATTGTGTCATAGAGCATGTTCTCAAGATCGATTCCGACTCGTTCGCCGATCAGGGCGTGGTGACGGCGTGCGTAAATATACGTGCGCTGCTTGTTCATCACGTCGTCATATTCGAGAAGGCGTTTGCGAATTCCGAAGTTGTTTTCCTCGACACGCTTCTGCGCGTTTTCGATCGCGCGGGTAACCATGCCGCTCTCGATCATCTCTCCCTCTTCAAGACCGAGTTTGTCGATCATTTTCATGACCGAGTCGGTTGCGAAGAGTCTCATGAGCTGATCTTCGAAAGACACATAGAACACCGATGAACCCGGGTCACCCTGACGTCCGGCACGTCCGCGTAGCTGGCGGTCGACGCGGCGTGATTCATGACGCTCGGTGCCGATGATCGCGAGCCCGCCAACTGATTTGCCTTTTGCAATCTCGGTGTCGTTCATTTCCTTGACATCTTTGGGCAGCTTGATGTCCGTACCACGTCCCGCCATGTTGGTGGCGATGGTGACAGCTCCAGGAAGTCCGGCCAATGCCACGATGTCAGCCTCTTTCTGGTGTAGTTTCGCGTTGAGCACGTTGTGTTCGATACGTGCCATTTTCAACATCTTGCTCAACAACTCTGAAATTTCGACCGAGGTTGTTCCGACAAGAACCGGGCGTCCGATATTGTGAAGACGCACAATCTCATCGATTACGGCTTTATATTTCTCGCGTTTGGTTCGGTAAACGCGGTCGTTCATGTCGATGCGGGCGATCGGACGGTTGGTCGGAATCGTGACGACATCGAGTTTGTAGATGTCCCAGAACTCACCGGCTTCGGTTTCGGCAGTACCTGTCATACCGGCAAGTTTGTGATACATTCTGAAGTAGTTCTGAAGGGTGATCGTTGCAAAAGTCTGTGTCGCGGCCTCGACTTTCACACCTTCTTTGGCCTCGATTGCCTGGTGGAGTCCGTCTGAATATCTGCGGCCCTCCATGATACGTCCTGTCTGCTCGTCTACAATCTTGATTTTGTTGTCGTCGATGACATACTCGACATCTTTCTCAAACAACGTGTATGCTTTCAGCAACTGGGTGACGGTGTGGACACGCTCGGCTTTGACGGCATAGTTCTGCATCGCTTCGTCTTTGCGTTGCTGGCGTTCGGTCAGATCTGAGATGTGTTCAAGTTCTGACAGTTCTGATGCGATGTCGGGAAGAACGAAAAATTTCGGGTCGCCGCTTTTGCCGGTGAGTTCGTCTATGCCCTTGTCGGTAAGCTCGACGCTGCGGTTCTTCTCGTCGATTATGAAATACAACGGATCGGTCACGACAGGCATCTCGCGCTGGTTGTCCTGAAGATAATATGCCTCTGTCTCGAGCAGGAGGTTTTTCATGCCTTCCTGGCTCAGGAATTTGATCAGAGCGCTGTTTTTGGGAAGACCTTTGAACGCGCGGAAAAGAAGCAGGGCACCCTCTTTCCTGGTCTCTTTGTCGTCGCTGGCAATCTTGGCCTTGGCGTCGACAAGTATTTGTGTGATCAGTTTGCGCTGGGCATTCACTACCTTTTCAACGTTGCTCTTGTACTCATTGAAAAGCTGGTCATCGCCCTTGGGAACGGGACCGGAGATGATCAGAGGTGTACGTGCGTCGTCGATAAGCACGGAGTCGACCTCATCCACGATTGCATAATAGTGTTTGCGCTGAACCATATCCTGAGGGGCCATGGCCATGTTGTCGCGCAGATAGTCGAAACCGAATTCGTTGTTTGTTCCAAACGTGATGTCGCAGTTGTAGGCTGCGCGGCGTTGGGGGGTGTTGGGCTGGTGTTTGTCGATACAGTCGACTGTTGAGCCGTGGAACATGTAGAGCGGACCCATCCATTCCGAGTCTCGTTTGGCAAGATAGTCGTTGACCGTGACGACATGAACACCGCGTTTCGAAAGCGAACGTAGAAACACCGGCAGGGTGGCCACGAGGGTCTTTCCCTCACCTGTCGCCATTTCGGCGATTTTACCTTGATGAAGCACGATACCTCCGATCAGCTGAACGTCGTAATGGATCATGTCCCATTTCATCTCATTTCCACCGGCAATCCAATGGTTTTTCCAGAGTGCCTTGTCGCCTTCGATCGACACGAAATCGCGGCCTTGCGCTGCGAGCTCACGATCAAGTTCAGTGGCGGTCACCTCGACAATCTCATTGTTGGCAAAGCGTGCGGCAGTCTCGCGCATCGTGGCGAATACTTCGGGAAGTGCCTCGTCAAGTTGTTTGTCAAGGGTCTCTATGATATTTTTTTCATGAACGTCTATTTCGTCCCATAGTGGCTGGCGTTCGCCAAAGGGAAGCGTCTCGACTTTTTCTTTCAATTCGACAACAGCTGCCTCGTCGTCTGCTATTGATTCGGCGATGCGGGCTCTTACGGCGTCTATGCGCTGACGCAGTTGGTCGTTTGTCAGATCTTTCAACTCCGGACCGAGTGCATTGATTTTATCGACGATAGGTCTGATTTCCTTAAGGTCGCGTTCAGATTTGTTTCCGAACAGTTTCCCTAAAAAGTTTATGAATGACATATATATTTATGTGGGGTATAAAGTTACTGATTTGGGGTTATTTTATTTGGCCTTTAGCCTCAATGGTGCTTTTTGTGCCGAATTGGGAGACCTGATGCGCAAAATTGACGTGATAGTCGGGGCTATTGCACGAGCATCGACCGGACTCGATATGGTTTGCGGTGCTAAAGCCGGAGTGAGAATGAATGCCGGCGCAAATGGGGCTACCACACGTTGTGACATAGGGTAGCTGTTTGGGTCGGGAGCGGTTGTTCCGTCGTCAATTACTTCCCACCCGGGTAAAATTGAGGCGAACACATCGCCCGCGGTCTCTATATTGATGTTGCGGCGAGGGGTAGACTGTGTGTCTGCGTTCTTGCCGTCGATTATGTCGTCGAGGGAATATGCCTCCGTGATGCCGGCCATTCGTTTTATGAAATCGGCTGCATCATGCCTGATAGATCTGAGGTCTTTGTCACGGGTCTTGATCAGATCGTGGTTCAGGAAAAACTGGTTGTCATGAAAGCCGACAACCCAATCGCCGTTGCCGTGAATGGCGATGAGATACATGTTCAGAAGTGAAATGGCACGGCGCGGTGAGAATTCGCCTGATGTAAGTGCCCATTTCTCATCTTCGCGACGACATGTGATTGTGGCGGGGGTCCCTGCGAGAAATACAAGCGTGTTGTTCATGCCGGGGCCGCGGACATCTATCGATTTGAACAGCGATTCAATCTCTTTGTCGAGCCTGATGTAGCTGTCCATCAGTTCCATGCGCGTATCGCTGTCTTTGCCGTACAGATAAGGCGACACCGTATAGGCGATATTGATCATGTCGATATTCTCTCCCTTGCCGAGATTCATTGACCTGATGTAGTCTGAGGCTAATTCAGTGATCTCGCGGTTGACAAGAGGCGATGCCTTGAAACGGCGGTAACGGTCCGGATCGTTCCGGTAAAATGTGTGTCTGAACGAGAACAGTTTTTTGTAGGAAGGCATGTCGGGATACTCCTCCGGCTTAAGCAGCGATGACCAGGCCATCGTGTCAAGCCGGTTCTCAAGCGGCATGCGGTGGTTGCGGCTCTGTATCGCTGTCGGAACATCCTTGTAATGGGTCGACGTGGCCCATTTGCCGGTTATGTCATTGATCCAGAACGCACTGTTGCCCGCGTGTGATCCCATTACCAGTGCTTGGGCCGGTGAAGGCGCGATTGAATGGATATGGCCGAGACCTCCCGATGAAATGCGTATCTCGTCGCCGATTGTTGACACATTCAGCGCTTTCGGAGACAAGGTCTCGTCGGTGTAGTTGCCGATTGTGGAATTGTCAAGGAAGAATGGAACGACACGACGTGATGTGCGGTCATAGACCGTCTCGTCGGCTATGCCGTTGACTGCCGGTGATGAACCGGTGAATACTACGGCTGTCGCCGATGCGGCATCAAGTTGTGAACCGTAGTCGACATCGGTAACTGTGATTCCTTCGTTGAGTAGACGCATCAGTCCGCCGTTGCCGAAATATCCTTTCAGTAGATCGAGATTGTCGAGCGACAGACCGTCAACCATGATGCCGACAACGAGCGTGGGACGTTTTGCGGGCATCTGACCCGAAAGTCCCATGGTAACCATTGAGGCTACAAGAACGCTGACTATGCGTGTTGTCAGGAGTTGCGATTTTCGCGACATCTATATGTGTGAATATATGTTATTGAACGTAATAAATCACTGACAATGAGTGGGTAAAATGCGATGTTCAGACTCTGGACCTCACACGCGCCTATTGTCAGCAGCACTATAAGAGCCGCAAAGTTAACAATTTGCCACCAATAAAGCAAGGTTCGTGCGGCTTTTATCCATAACAATCCTGCGGCTATGATTGTTGTCGGATTAAGCCATAGATATAGCCAATTTGGCGATGTCGCTTCATGAACCGAGACAAATATCAGAAAGGTAATGACAAGACTCGCTGTCCCGAACAGACCGTAGAGCACGGTGTCAAACCAGCGTGTCAGCCTCTTGCGGCGCACATCGCGGACGCTGACCATGATTGTCAATGCAAGTATAAGCAATGAGACAGACATCGGTGTCAACCAAAACGGGGTGGGAGGGGCGACCGATGCCCGTTCCGGTATATTGGCAAGAACATGTGTCTCTCTTACAAGAGGGCGGGTTCCGATTGAAGCACCTGTCAGCATTTCCGATAGTGCCAATGGCGAAAAAGTTTTCTCCCGTTCCGAAAGCCGGTAGTCAATGCCGCTGCCTAAGGCAAGATCAATGCCGAACTGATACCAGGGATAGTTGGCATGATATCGTCTCATCATAGTCCTGAATGTCTCCGCACGATCTGCCGGAAAGTTTTGCGATTGACCAAGTGTGACACTGTCACCGACCGCTTTCTCGATCATTGCCAACGGACGGGTCGAACAGTTGTCTTTGACATAGTTATAACGGTAGGTGGCGTTTTCTGGCTTCAGGTTCTCCATGACCAGATCCAATAGGCGATGGGCCTCGTCGTCGGTCAGATTGAGAACCTGTTCGGTGACTCTGCGGCCGTCATAAACATACGAACCGACAAACATGCCGGTCGGACTGTATCCACACTTGTAATCTGTTTCTCCTTTTGTGAACCGGTAAACGAAATTTGGAGTGTCAAAATCAAACAGACCCCAGTTTACAGTAATATCAAAACTGTCACGACTCACAAAACGCATCGCTTCATGGCCTTCAAGCTCATATATGTTCCTGCCGGCATCGCATGTCAGCAAAGATACTGTCAACTGACGTTTCTGACTCTCTTCGCTGTGAAGTGTGAATGCTATCAGTAGAACGGCTATAAGGTATGTGAGTTTCAATTTTTCCATTTCGAAATGCAAAAATACGAAAAATTGTACTCATCTCCTAAAATCATAAACTTATTTTGTCACACCAGGTTTTACCTCACACAGATCATCCTCTGTAAGCAGATTCATCCACCGTTCGTTCCCGCCCGATGTCGTCTGCCAGGCATCGCTTCCACTAGTCGTCACACCGATGTCGTCCGCCCTGTATCGCTTCCGCCAGTCGTCACACCGAGGTCGTCCGGCCAGGACGACGATTCCTCAGTAACCGCGGTACGCCGTTAGGCGT
>CAJUPY010000024.1 GCA_910588035.1 uncultured Muribaculaceae bacterium
CCCAAATATCAGGACTTGTCCAGAATTTTTCAGTAGTGATGTTTGGTTCTTTACCGGTGTCCTCACCGTCATTGTCCTTCTCGTTCAAATTATCCTTTATGTAAAGATCCATTAGGGGAGTGGGAATATGATCAAATGAGAGCTCGTCTCCGAGCATTTCAGGTGAGGAAGAATATTGGGGCGTTTTTACATGTAGCAGCACATGATATCTATCATGTTTTAACGCATATTTGAATGCCTCATCCATGGTGATACGGCCGTTCATGTCAATATCACAATCTGTAGAATAGGGAGATTTGTTTAATGCGGATGTCCACGAATAAAGGAATTCATTATAAGGAAAATCAGGCCATTGGAAAGATTGTTCAGTATAGTGTGTAGATGTAGATACGACACAACCAATATTTGCCAAATCATCAATGAAACCGCCGGAATAACACTGACCCATTACAACGTTGACGTTTACAGATTTTTTTGCAAAAGGAGATAGCATTTCTGCAAATTCATAATCTTCAATAGAATCACCCCAAATATACATCTTAGACCTCATATATTCACCGTTGTGCCATTTACCATGATCTGTAACAAATACAAACAGGTGGTCGTTGCTGTTCATCTTATCTATCAACGAAGAAAATGTATTCTGTATATTGTTTTTCGTCGCTGACATTTTGATTTCGTTTATACCGTCATTATCCAGATCAAGATTCTGAGAGTAAGTAGTATTTGTTTTTTGATCAAATAAATCATGCGCTGGGTTGTCACCGTCGGCCATTATAGGGAATATATGGCTTTTTAAAATACCATATTTGTTGGTAAGGGTTCGATAAATATATGAACAATCATTCCAATAACGTATACGATTGTTAACGATATCCAACCCACCACTAATTATTATAGCATATGTGCGTGCTGCCACTTCTGCTTGTTCATTTGATATTTCAGCGTAGGGTACAACAGGCACTTCATAATCAGAAGTTCTGTCTCTTATTTCAAGTGGTTCTATCGCAACGTCAGAAGGAGGAAATGTCAAACTTTCGTTGAGAACAGCTTGAGGATAAGACGAATTCGGATCAATACTTTTTGGCATTTGATAGATGTAACATTCGTGTCCTAACAGTTCCAATGGTGCAGCGTCAACAAAAATTGTCCAATAAGATGGGTTATCATCATTAATGAGATAATAGTCTGCATCTTTATCACCTAATGCATTTTTTACTCCGTTAAGAGCCATTTCAACAGAGATTTCAGTGATCGGTTCTGTGGGTTTTTCAGGTTCGGCCGGAATGTAAGCCCAGCTTTGCAGCCATGACAGGCAGAGCAATAAAAATGTGATTTGTTTCATGTCGAAAAGTTTTTATTGGTTAGTGAAAATCAGAAAGTCGTCAGGGTTGCATTGTAACAGTTGCCGGTCGATGTCGTGATTTCGATTATGTATGTGGCGGGGGCTGTACCGATGAAAAGTGAGAACGGTTGGTCGGTCATGAAGGAGGTGGTCAAAGAAGAGCAAGCTTCAAGGTTGGTCAAGGTTATGGTAGCGATGCCCTCGGGTTCGTCAAATTGGAGGTAAAGCGTGCCGTTTTCATAATAGGAAGTGAAACCGGTGACACCGGTGTCTTTCGGCCCGGGACCGTGTCTGTAGATGTTGATGTCAGTTCGGTCATTATTGTCTCCAAAACAAAACGTATTTATTCCTGAGAGGCAAACAAAGGCAATTATGATTGATGATATACGTTTCATGGCAGATATTCATATGGTTTATTTGGTGCTTGTTTTTTCGGGTGGAGGCGGAATTTAGTTAGTAATGAGATTTATTATTGTGGCTTGCTTGTTGATTAGACATACTATGTTAGGGATTGAATATCGCAAAGATAATAAACATTGATGCTTATAAACAAATATTTTGGCAAGAAACGCGATCTATCATTTTCTAAAAACACATATGTAAGTAATTGATTATCAGGTAATTGTAAAAGTGATAGAAAAGTAGTTTCTATCACTTTTGTAACTTGCTGTATATCAGCTGATTGTGGATGATGTGGATTGGTGGTTGATAGATGTTTATCGTATCGTCAGATGAAGTTGGATATGAACAAATCTTTGTCGGGCGCATTTGATTCGAGAATTTTATTTCTGAATCGTGATCGCCTGTTATAGTAGTTTGAAGAGCTGATATCACAGAGCAGGCAAACTGAACGGCAAGAGAAGCCTGCGAGCATTAAAGTATATGCTTTAACGTCCACTTCTTTGACCTTTGTCAATTGCTGACGCATTTTCAAGATAATGTTGTCATTATGTCGATTGACAAACGATTCGATCAAATCAAACGATTCATCAGCTCTTAAACGTCCTATCTCGTCTTCAAACCTGTTTTTTAATGAATTATGCGCGGAGGAAGTGTTTTCAGCATCAAAATATTCCTCGCAAATTTTGTTAAGGTTTCTGAAATTGTCAGATAACAGCGATTCGATCATCAGATTTTTTCTGTTGATTTTATCAGCTGACCGATCGTTTTCGTCTTGCAATTGTGTCTTCTCAAGCATCAAAGACTTCTTCTGAAGCTCAAGATTTTCAAGCATTTCGCTGACATTGGCGATTTGTTCGCCAAATTTTTCTTTCTCCCGACTGATTCGTTTACGATGCAAAACAATTGTAATGGCCAGAACCAAAATAATGGTGACTATTATAATAGTAGACAAGCGACGTTCATTGTCGGCTTTGACTTTTTCGGCTTCAGATTTTTTGGTGAAATAGTCTCTGTCAGATATGGCTACGTTCTGATTCAATACTTTGTCTAATTTAACATTTTGTATCCTGAATTGGCTCTTGAGTTCCAGAAAAGCCGAATCGGTATAGCCTAATTTTTCGAAGTAAAGGCGTCTGACATGGTGGAATACACCGTTCAACGAATCGTTATTGGCACGATCACGCTCAGCAGCAATTTCCAGATAATGGCGGGCACTGTCGGTCATGCCGTTTTTAAGATATGCCAAGGCGACCTGTGGGTAATTGACGAATGGAATCATCTTTCGGTTAATAAATTTTGAAGCCTCATGATAGCTTCTCAAAGCTTCATCCGGAATGTCGGCAGCGTTAGACAGCATCATTCCGGTCAAGTGATACAGGCACATGAATGTTGAGTCCTGGTGCATTGGACTGATGTCAGTTTCTTTCAATAATTTCATTCCCTCATAATAGTTCCCGTTATCGAGATAGGACACCGCAAGATTTTTTACTGCATAGAAATAGAAGTCCAACTTACCGGATTGCATGAAATATTCCACCGATTTCTTCCGATAGGGAATCGATTCGCTGATATTGTACGACTGATGATATATATCGGCAATTAACTCGTTGATTTTACCTTTGAGAAAAGTGTCATCGGAAGAGCGTGACATCTCATCTGCGAGTCGTATTTCAGATACAGCTGAATGGTCATCGTTGCCGTAATAAAGGGTCAGGGCCTTGTAGTAGTGGGCTTTCATAGCTTCGTCGGCAGTTCCGTGTCGGTCAAAATAGTCAGCGGCAACGGAGATCAGGGAGTCGTCGGTGTCATAGAAATAGTTTTTGTCGCGAGCCTGAGCGTAGAGCATGGCGAAGGTGGCGAGGCGGCGTCCGGAGCCGAGCCGCGACCGGTCGACGTAGTCGAGCGCGGCGAGGGCAGAGTCGGGGTGAGAGTCGATCAGCGCGGCCGCCCGCCCGATCAGCCGGTCGTTCGTCCGGTTGCATGCGGTCAACGCAGCTGCAAGAAATAATATCAGAATCAGATGTCTCATCAAATCGATTTGTTAGCCGGAAGACAAAAATATGAATAATTTGTCGCTCAGACAAATTTATTTTGAAATTATTGCCGGTTAATGAGAACTGCGTTTCTTAAAAATTCAATCTGAAGACGAAAAAAATCTTATTTTTCGTTTGCAAAATTCAGCAAATAGTGTAAATTTGCAGCATCGGCATCGGTAGATTTCCAATGTAATTCTGAGAATGCCGGCCATGAATAAACTAACCACCAAAACTTACGTTACGACTATGATCATCGGTGTACCAAAAGAGATCAAGAACAATGAGAACCGCGTCGGCATGACCCCGGCGGGAGTAAAAGAACTCATAGCCCACGGCCATAAGGTCTATGTTCAGAAAACAGCGGGAGAGGGAAGCGGATTTCCCGACGAGAAATATATTGCGGCAGGAGCCGAGATATTGCCGACGATAGAAGATGTCTACGGAATAGCCGAGATGATCGTGAAGGTCAAGGAGCCGATCGAGCCCGAGTATAAACTGATACGCAAAAATCAGGTTGTTTTCACCTATTTCCATTTCGCGTGTGATCTGCCTCTGACCGAGGCCATGCTCGCTTCGGGCGCGGTGTGCATCGCCTATGAGACGGTGCGTCTGGCCGACAACACTTTGCCGCTTCTCGTTCCGATGAGCGAGGTGGCGGGGCGCATGTCTGTTCAGGAGGGCGCACGTTTTCTTGAACGTCCCCAGGGGGGCATGGGCAAGCTGATGGGTGGAGTGCCGGGTGTCAGACCGGCCAAGGTGTTGATTCTCGGCGGAGGTGTCGTCGGACGCAACGCCGCCAAGATTGCTGTCGGCATGGGTGCCGATGTGACGATCACCGACATAAGCCTGCCGACATTGCGTCACATAGCTGAAATCATGCCGTCGGTCAAGACGGTCTATTCGTCGCGCCACAACATCGAGACCGAGCTTCCCGACACCGACATGGTCGTCGGTTCGGTGTTGATTCCCGGAGCCAAGGCACCGAAGCTTGTGACGCGTGAAATGTTGAGCCTGATGCAGCCAGGCGCGCTTCTTGTCGATATCGCAATCGACCAGGGCGGATGTTTCGAGACCTCACACCCGACGACCCACAGCGAGCCGATCTACACTGTCGACGGCATCGTGCACTATGCCGTGGCCAACATTCCGGGAGCCGTGCCGATGACTTCGACTCTGGCATTGACCAACGCCACGCTGCCCTATGCGGTCAGTCTGGCCGACAAAGGCTGGAGGAAGGCCTGCCAGGACAACAAGGCTCTGGCCGAGGGAGTGAACATTGTCGACGGAAAAATCGTTTATCCGGGCGTAGCGGAGGCATTCGGCATGGAGTGTCACGCGCTCGAACTTTGATTTGAACCATAACTGAATTGTGCGGGGCCGCGGTGAGCCGCGGTTCCGCAATTTTTCCACCCTGTTCACCACAATGAGCTCACAATTGAAAATCTACTGCGAGAACATCTCACAATATGTCGACATCGCCGGCGGCGAGACCCTGTCGGAAATCTATGCGCGCCTGAAAGACCGTGTGGCCACGGAGCCGATCTGCGCACGTGTCAACAACAAGACCGAAGATCTGTCGTTTCAGGTCTTCGCCCCGAAAGTGGTCGAGTTTCTGTCGGGCGACAGCGCGAGCGGACGCCGGGTCTACATCAGGTCACTCTGCATGTTGCTCTACCGGGCTGTGCATGAATGTTACCGCGGGGCACGGCTGATCATCGAGCATTCGCTGTCAAAAGGCTATTACTGCCGTCTCGAGGGTGTCGGTCCGCTGACCGAAGAGATTGTCGCGTCAATCAGAGATGAGATGCGCCGTCTGGTCGATAGAGACATTGCGTTTGAACGCAAGGAGCGGTTGCGCAAAGATGTGATCGAGATTTTCCGCCGTCAGGGTCTCGATGACAAGGTGCGTCTTTTCGAGACCATAGATGATCTCTATGTGGTCTACTATCGTCTTGACGGACTGTGTGACAGCTACTACGGTCCGCTGGCACCGTCTACAGGCTCGCTCAAGGTGTTTGACCTGATAGCCTACCGCGACGGCATGTTGCTGCTCGGCCCGTCGCCGTCAAATCCGTCGGTGGCGCAGACTCCGGTCGTGCAAGACAAGATGCACCGTGCGTTCAACGAGCACCTGGCGTTCAACCACATCATCGGGGTAGCCAATGTCGGCGAGCTGAACGAGACAGTGGCACACCGCCGCACGGCCGATCTGATCAATGTCGCCGAGGCTCTCCACGACAAGAAGATTGCCTCTATCGCCGACGAGATCGCCCGACGCTACAACGAGGGTGGGGCGAGGGTGGTCTTGATTGCCGGACCGTCGTCGTCGGGCAAGACGACCACGACCAAACGGTTGGCCATTTATCTGATGACCAATCTGCTCCGCCCGAAAATGATCTCGCTCGACAACTATTTTGTCGACCGCACCAAGACTCCGCGAGACGAGTCGGGAGACTACGACTACGAGTCGCTCTACGCGCTCGATCTCGACTTGTTCAATCAAAACCTGAACGATCTGATCGCCGGCAAGGAGGTTCACCTGCCGACCTACAACTTCGAGACCGGCACACGTATGTTCAAGGAGAAAGACAAGATGAGGCTCGAGGAAAATTCGATTCTGCTCATCGAGGGCATTCACGGCCTCAACCCCGGTCTGACGCCCTCGATCGACGAGAAGATGAAATATCGTGTATATGTCTCCGCGCTGACCACTCTGTCGATCGATGACCACAACTGGGTGCCTACCTCAGACAACCGTCTGTTGCGCCGCATAATACGCGACCACAAATATCGCGGAACGTCGGCCATCGAGACCATACGCCGCTGGCCGAGCGTGCAACGCGGCGAGCAGAAGTGGATTTTTCCGTTTCAGGAAAATGCCGACTCGACATTCAACTCGTCGCTTATATTTGAGCTCGGGGTGATGAAAGACTACGGACTCGAGATTCTCGGTCGTGTTCCCCACGACTGTCCCGAGTACAGTGAGGCCTACCGCCTGCTGAAGTTTCTCAGTTTCTTCTCGCCGATCGGTGAGAAGCTTATTCCGCCCACCAGTCTTCTGAGAGAGTTTCTCGGCGGCAGCTCGTTTCACTATTGACCCAAAAATTGTTAACGTGTGAGCATGCGTGTGGCTGAGTTTGTTATAGGTTCAACAGCGATAAATGAACTTATAACAACCTATAGCTATGAAACTCATCGAAAATGAAGAGCAGCGTGAAATCGAGATGCTGCAGAAAATTGAAAACCGAATCGCACGCCGTGAGCGTCGTGAAAAAATTCACCGTATTCTGATCGCCGGACTCGGCATGCTTGCTGTCGGCGCGTTTTTTGCCGGCCGTGCCGGCCACCGTCATTGATTTCTTCCGGTCAGACGATTGAACAGATCAATGTAGCGGGCTGCAATTTCTCCTGACGAGAATTTGCGGCCCACTTCGTTGTGCAGTTCACCGGCATCGATCTCCTGGTTCAGAGCCCAGACTATGCCGTTGGCGAAGTCGGCTACATCACCAAACCGGGCTATGTAGCCGTTTCTGAGGT
Organism: uncultured Muribaculaceae bacterium; assembly: GCA_910588035.1. Classification (GTDB taxonomy): domain Bacteria; phylum Bacteroidota; class Bacteroidia; order Bacteroidales; family Muribaculaceae; genus CAJUPY01. Next base: position 7,321 of record CAJUPY010000024.1, read on the forward strand.
GGTCGACGATGTCACTCTGACCGCCGCGTCCATACGTGACGGGGAGGCAACCGGCGGCCTGTCCCTCGATCAGTGTGCCCGGAAGTGTCTCGAACAGTGAAGTCGACAAGACGATGCTGCCTGCGGCAAACATTTTTCTGAGAAAAGCCGGATCTTTTATGCGGCCTACATAGCGGTGGGGAAATCTGAGGTCGGCCAATGCGTCTTGATCGCGCAGGTCACCGAAGAAAATAGCCTCGGCATTGTTTGCAACTTCAGGTTTCTCGTCGAAAATCAGGTTCAGCGCGGCAATGGCGTCGGGCAGATTCTTTATCGGGTCATCGAGACGCGCAGCCCCCATCAGAATGAACCGCTTGCCATCGACCCGGAGGAAATCAGGATCGTCTTCCGAGAGGCTTGTCGTGAAAGATTCTATCGGAAATGCGTTAGGAATGACCTCGACTGTTTTGTCGCGCAGCAGCGAGCTCGACTTCGCCTGCCCGAGCAGCCAGTTGCTGACGGCGATGAAATGTATGGGCACATTCTCAAACAGATTGTTCTTCATCTCCCAGCAGCGGTGGCTGAGATCGTCGGGACGTGACGCCGACCCGAGAAACGGGCAATTTCCACAACTGTCGAAAAAGTTGAGGCAACCAAGGGAGTGATGGCATATGCCGGTCATGCACCACATGTCGTGCATGGTCCAGACTATAGGTTTGCCCATCTGCGACAGTTTCCTGATCGCCCTTGGGGTGATCAGGCCCTGGTTAACCCACGACAGAACGACCACATCGGCTTCTCTGACAAATTTGTTTCTCGAGACGTCGACCCCGACGGTGGCCGTCGACACCTTGAACAGATTCTCTCGTCTGAACCCGTTGTTGAACATGATCGCCAGTCTCTCGAGAACGAACGTGACACCGCGCCAGAGACGGGTGGAGACCGTCATTACCGCCGGATCAGATGTATATTTGGTGAAGACGACCATGCGTGCGTCTACCCCGGCGCGTCTGAGGGCATGCATAAGACGATAGGTCACTACGGCGGCACCGCCGTTGCTGTCGCTGTGGTTTATGAGTGCTACTTTGAGCTGCTGGGACATATGTTATGTTGCTAATTGTGTTTCGTTACAAATGGAAGTGGAATGTGCTCGCGCCTGATTACAAGCGTGCAGAAGGCCGCGAGAATCAGAGTGCGTAAACCGTAGTTCACGATTTCAGACGGTGTCGTGATGGCTTCGGCCAGAAAATAGAGACCGGCGGTGACGACCGAATAGAAAACAATTGTCTTCAGATCATAGTTTATCGGAAATTTACGTTGCCCGATGATATAGCTTGCCGTCATCATGACGCCATAGCATGCGAGAGCGGCCCATGCACACCCCATGTAGCCCATGCGCGGCACCAGGAGCGCGTTGAGCAAAAGTGTGACAGCCAGTCCCGCCAGGGAAAACCATGTGCCCCAGATTGTCTGGTCGGTCAGTTTGTACCACAGTGACAGATTGAAGAAAATGCCGAAAAATAGCTCGGCCAGCATCACCACCGGCACAACCTTCAGGCCCGAGAAATAGCTCGGGGCGATGAAATATCTGATTATGTCGAGATAGAACATGACTGTCAGGAAAATCAGAAGTGCGAAAATTATGAAATACTTCATCGCGTCGCTGTAGGCTTTGGTCTCGTCTCCGTCGCCACGGTCGCGGTGACGCGCGAAGATAAACGGCTCATATGCGAATCTGAAAGCCTGAATGAACATCACCATCACAATGGCGATCTTGTAATTGGCTCCATAGATGCCGAGCTCCTCCAACGCTGTGGTCTTGTCGGGGGCGAGATAGGGATAGAGAATCTTGTCGACCGACTGGTTCATCACTCCGGCGATGCCGAGAATCAACAGCGGAAAAGAGTAGGTGAGCATCTGCTTGAGGAGCCGGCCGTTGAATGAATAGCCGACACCGGTGATCTCCGGATAGAGCAGCATGAGCGTCACAAGCGAGCTGAACAGGTTGGCCAGGAAGATGTAGCCGACACCGTAAGCAGGGTCATAGAACCACGAGACTGCCGCAGGGGCGGTGTTCATCAGCCACGGGCACACCAGAAGGAAAAACAGGTTCAGACAGATATTGACAGCTATAGAGACAAGTTTGAGGGTCGCGAATCTGACAGGACGTTTCTGGTAGCGCAACCATGCGAACGGAATCGAGGTGTAGGCGTCGACGCCGACGACAATCGCCATCATGCAGATGAACGAACTGTGGTCGCCGCACTGGGCCAGCTCGGCAAGCGGCCCGCAGAAAGCGCAGGCTCCGATCATGAACAAAACCGATGTGAACCCGAGCGAGATCAGCGATGTGGTGTAGACCTGTACAGGGTCGCGCCAACGGTCGTGGTTGGCAAATCTGAAGAACCCTGTCTCCATGCCGTAGGTCAGAATGATCAGCAGCAGCGCGGTCAGCGAATAGATGTAGGTGACTACGCCAAATTCGTTCTTTGGCAGCACATTGGTGTAGATCGGAACAAGACACCAGTTCAGAAACCGGCCGACAATGCTGCTCAGTCCATATATGGCCGTATCCTTGGCCAGACTTTTTATACCTCCCAAAATTATGTTGTTGTGTTAGATGTGTTTTCTTCAGTTCAGTCAAAAAGACCACCCGTCGGGCGTTGGCGTCCGAGATGGCTGTAGGCCAGATCGGTGACCTCGCGTCCGCGCGGAGTCCGTTTTATGAACCCTTCCTTTATCAGGAACGGTTCATAGACATCTTCAATCGTTCCGGGGTCCTCACCCAGGGCCGTGGCTATCGTGTTGAGGCCGACAGGCCCGCCTTTGAACTTGGTGATGATAGTGACCAGAATCTTGTTGTCGGTCTCATCGAGTCCATATCGGTCGATGTTGAGAGCCTCGAGGGCGAAACGGGCGATTTTCGGATCGATCGAGCCGTTGCCGACAACCTGGGCGAAGTCTCTGACGCGGCGCAGAAGGGCATTCGCGATTCGTGGGGTGCCGCGGCTTCTCATCGCGATCTCGTGGGCTGCCTCGCCGCTGCACGAGATTCCGAGCAGGCGTGACGACCGCAGAATGATTCGTTCGAGAACCTCATGGTCGTAATATTCGAGGTGGCAGTTGATGCCGAAACGTGCTCTCAGTGGCGATGTCAGCAGGCCGCTCCGGGTAGTTGCCCCGACGAGGGTGAAGGGGTTAAGCGACAGCTGTACTGACCGCGCTCCGGGTCCTTTGTCGATCATGATGTCGATGCGGAAGTCTTCCATCGCCGAGTAGAGATATTCCTCTACCACGGGACTCAGACGGTGAATCTCGTCAATGAACAAGACATCGTTGGTCTCAAGTGAAGTCAGTATGCCGGCCAGGTCTCCCGGTTTGTCGAGCACCGGTCCGGATGTCACCTTGAAGCCCACGCCGAGCTCGTTGGCGATGATGCCCGACAGAGTTGTCTTGCCCAGGCCGGGAGGTCCGTGCAGCAGCAGGTGGTCGAGCGGCTCTCCGCGCATGCGTGCCGCTTCCACAAAGATTTTCAGGTTCGCGACGATCTTCTCCTGACCGGAAAATGCGTCAAACTGCGACGGACGCAGCGCGCGCTCGAAGTCCTCGCGTTCGGAACCCGACTGCCTGATGTCGAAATCGTCGTTCATCGGCCTACAGATATTTCTCGCCGTAGCGCAGTTTCGCATCGTTCACAATCTGTCTGATGTGTTGTTCCTCCTCAAGCGGACAGATCAGCAGCACATCGTCTGAATCGGCGACCACATAGTTCTTCAAGCCGTTTACCGCAACCAGTTTGCGTCCTTTTATGGCGAAGATATTCCCCGATGAGTTGTAAGACAGCACCTCGCAGTTCTGGGTGACGTTGCCGTCGCTGTTTTTCGGCGAGTTGTCGCGCAGCGAGCTCCAGGTGCCGAGGTCAGACCAACCGAAGGTGACACATTCGACATAGACATTAGATGCTTTCTCCATGACGGCGAAATCGATCGAGATCGACATGCAGCCGGGAAAATTCTCTTCGATGAACCTGCGCTCATCTGCAGTGCCGAACACTCCGTCACCCTTGTCAAAAACATTGGCGAGATCGGGCACATGGGTGCGCAATGCATCGGTGATGGCCCGCGCGCTCCATAAAAAGATGCCTGAATTCCAGAAAAATTCGCCGCTGTCAATGAAAACTTGTGCGAGTTCACGATTGGGCTTCTCGGTAAATGTCTTGACTTTCATGATGTTGTCATTGACAGGTTGGCCGATTTGAATGTAGCCGTATCCGGTCTCGGGACGTGTCGGTTTGATTCCGAGAGTAAGCAGCGCGTCATTGTTCTCGATAAACTCAAATCCTTTGACTATGCTCTGCTCAAACTCGCGCTCACGTGTGATCAGGTGGTCGCTCGGACAGAACATTATGCTCGCCTCGGAATCGATCGCCGCGATGTGGTATGTCGCCCAGGCGATGCACGGGGCGGTGTTGCGGCGGGCGGGCTCGAGCAAGATGCGGTCATCGGTGATGTCGGGCAGTTGCTCTTTTACGACATCGGCATAGACCGCGTTTGTGACGACAAAGATATTTTCTTTCGGAATGATCGGAAGTATACGGTCATAACTCATCTGGAGCAGCGAGCGGCCGGTGCCCAGGAAGTCGATGAACTGTTTCGGTCGGTCCGTGCGGCTATATGGCCAGAATCGGCTGCCGATGCCGCCGCACATGATCACGCAATATCTATGGTTTTTATTCATGACTGTCTGAAATTGGGTTGTTACAGGTTGATGTGATGAATATTCTGAATTTTTGAACCTCTAAGTTATCACTTTTTTCTGAAACAAGCATTCATGGAGTTTTTTTTTATGTATTTTTATGACTCACTTAATTTTGAAAATCAAAAACAAAGTCATATCTTTGCCGTTGAAAAAACAATGGATATCACGAGGGGGTCTCGCCTTTTACCGGCCGAGATTCTTTTCTTTTTATATTTATTTGAAAAATTAAAAAACAGAAATAACAATGGCAATTACATTCATGACTAAGGAAGGCTACAAGAAAAAAATGGAAGAGATAGCCTACCTTGAAAACGTTAAACGACCCGAGATATCAAGAGCGATAGCTGAAGCACGCGACAAGGGTGACCTGTCGGAAAATGCCGAATATGATGCGGCCAAAGAGGCGCAGGGCATGCTTGAGATGAAAATCGCGCAGCTCAAGGATCTTGTGGCCAACGCACGCATCATCGACGAGAGCAAGCTCAACACCGACGAGGTACAGATCATGAACCGTGTGAAAATCAAGAACGTGGCCAACGGCATGGTCGTCGAGTATACGATCGTAGCCGACAGCGAGGCAAACCTCAAGGAGAAGAAGATCGCATCGTCGACTCCGATCGCTCAGGGTCTGCTCGGACATAAAATCGGGGAGGTAGTCGACATCAAAGTGCCGTCGGGCATGATGAAATTCGAGATCATGGAAATCAGCTTCTAACCGCCACAACCGAGATGCCGACAATTTTTTCACGTATCATAGCCGGAGAGATTCCGAGCTATCGTGTCGCCGAGAATGACCGCAACTATGCCTTTCTCGACATCAATCCGGTCGCTCCCGGCCATGTGCTTGTGGTGCCGAAGAAAGAAGTGGACTATATATTCGACCTTGACCGCGACGACTATCTGTCGCTACAGTCGTTTGCTGCCGATGTGGCCCGTGCGGTCGCCGAGGTAATGCCGTGCAAAAGGGTGGGGGTGGCAGTGATGGGACTTGAGGTGCCTCATGCCCACATACATCTGATTCCGCTCAACAGCGAGGCCGACATGGATTTCCGCAAACCCAAGCTGTCGCTTTCAGAGACAGAGATGAGACACATCGCCGATGCCATCGGTGAGGCATTCACCAAAAGAAACAAATGATAGATATCGCAATGAACAGACTGTTGAAACTTTTCATCGTTCCGGCCACTCTGGCGGCGATGTTCACGGGGTGCGGCAGCAAACCGACATGGGAGGTCAATGGAACCGTAGACAAGGCCGAGGGCAAATTGCTCACTCTCGAGGCTTCAAACAACGGACGCTGGTATCAGGTCGACACCGTGACCCTCGCGGCTGATGGCAAATTCTCATTCGAGCAAGATGCCGCAGGATATCCCGACGTCTATCGTCTGACCATCGGTGACAAATCGGTCTATTTTCCGATCGACAGCATCGAGACTGTGACCGTGACTGCCTCGGGCGACAATTTCTCGTCGGGATATACCCTTGCCGGTTCGCCGCGAACCGATGCATTCATGCGTGTCGAGAACCGTCTGGCCCAGGGCCTCAAGACAATGGGTGCGGCAAAGCTCGTCAACGATGAGGCTTTCAAACGCGACATGGCACAGATAATTCTTGAAGATCCGTCGAGTGTCGTGGCCTACTACATCATCAACAAACACATAGGGGCCACACCACTATATGATCCCGCCAACCGCGATGACTTGCGCATTCTCGGTGCGGTTGCCAACGCCTTTACGGTTAACCGGCCCAATGACCCGCGCACAGCCTACCTGACATCGCTGTTTCTGAACAACCGTCCCAACCAGGGAATCAGCACCGCGCTGCTCGATTCGTTGAAACTGGCCGAGGTGCCTATGATCGACATAGCGTTGCTCGATCCCTCGGGTAAGGAAGTGAAACTTAGCGAACTGTGTCTCAACGGCAATGTAGTGTTACTGAACTTCACCGCATTGACTGCCAACGAGTCGCCTGCCTATAATCTCGAACTGGCAAAAATCTACGAGAAGTACCATAAAAACGGATTCGAGATCTATCAGGTCAGCATCGATCCCGATGAATTTGCATGGCGTCAGGCTGCCCGCAATCTTCCCTGGGTGTCGGTCTACAACGGAGTCAATGACCCCAAGGTGCTGAATCAATATAATGTCTCAACCGTCCCGACAATGTATATCCTCGACCGGTCGGGAGAGGTTGTCGAGCGAGTCGAGAGCATCGCGAAACTCGACTCATCGCTTTCAAAATATATCTGACCGGCTGAAACCACATGATTAAAGGTTCACCTCAACAAGATATGCAGCGTTGAGGTGAACCTTTTTTTGTAACCGAACAGTCTTGACGTCAAGGGTGTTGTATATTAAAAAATCAGATATATGCGACGCTTCAACTACAGACCGATGACGGCTCGGCCCGTCAAATTGAAAGGAACCTCGAGAGTTCGTGAAAACACACTGAAATTCAAGGATATAACACTGGCTGATATGCCGGTTATCAACCGCATCGTCCAGATGTCTGCAAGCCGTACGTGTGACTACACGATTGGCGGCATATTCATGTGGATCAAATATTTCCGCTATCAATACTGCATCTTCAGGGAAACCCTTTTCATCAAGGGCATCTCTGAACTTGATCTCAGGTCGACGGCGTTCTCTCTGCCGATCGGACGGTTGCCGGTCTCAGAGGCTATAGAACTGCTGCGGCACTACTGTGAGGAAAACGGAATAACACTGCGTTTCTCAGCCATACCTGAAGACCGGCTGTCAGATTTCATCTCGGTCGGCCTGACCGACTCGGAGCTGCTCACCGACTGGAGCGACTATCTCTATGACATCGAGACAATGGCGACTCTGTCAGGCAAGAAAATGAACAAGAAGCGCAACCATGTCAACCGGTTCATGGCCGACAACCCCGGATATTCGTTCACGCGTGTCACGCGGTCTGACATCGCCACATTGATCTCATGTTGCGAAAAATGGCAGAATGACGATCCGGCTACCGGCCCTACGGCCCTGACCGAGCACGACGAGGTGATCTCGGTGCTTGAGAATCTGATATGCTATCCGTTTGAGGGAGCTGTTCTGCGAGATGCCGCCGGACGCCCTGTAGCCTTTACCTTAGGCGAGATTGTCGGTGACACCCTCTATGTCCATGTCGAAAAGATGAACCATGAGGTTGCGGGAGCCGGTGAGACTGTCAGCAAACTGTTTGCAGAGGCCATGCTCGCGAAGTTTCCGTCGTTGCGCTATGTCAACCGTGAGGAAGATGCCGGAGATGAAGGCTTGCGGCGGTCAAAAGAATCATATCGGCCGACGATGATTCTGAGAAAATATGATATTACCTTGTAAAATTGTTTTTCTATCGGCGGAGTATTCATAACTTTGCACCAATTAAAAAACGTTTCATCTATGAATGTATCTACTCTTCGCAATGCGATTGCGGTCGTGCTTTTCTGTGTGGCGACGGCGTTGTCGGGTCTGCTGATGACAGGCTGTGGCAGCGACGGGAGCCGGAACCTGCTCGAGACTGTGCCATCAGACTCGCGGGCCGTTGCGGTTGTCAATGTCGAAAAACTGTTGAAAAACGCCGGGTGTAAAGTTTCTGACCGACAAATTGTCCTGACCGAAGATCTGCAAATCGTCGTCGAGTCGATGTCGGCCGTCAATCAGTCGCTTGTTCAGGCGGCAGCTGCGATCGCACCGACAGTCGACATGACCGGTCTCGTCATCTATATCACGCCGGCAAACAGACCGGTGGCTACGTTCCGAATCACCTCTCCCGCCTCGTTTGCCACTCTTGCCGCTGCCGCCGCCAAGTCGTCTGGCAAAGACAGCGACATGACAGTCTATCGTTTTGACGGCTATGTGGTGGCTGCCGACGGTGATCAGGGCTGGGTGGCAACAGCACCCGATGATTTGAAACAGGCGATTGCGGGCGATGATAACAGATTCAGCCGTTTCAGCAACGTGGCCGGTCTGCTCGACGAGCACACCAAGGCGGTCGCCATGGCGGTAAACTGTGACGGTGATCTTGAGCAGGGTCCGGTAAATGGCTCACGCCGGCAGATCGGCAATGCGTGGTTATGTGCCACCCTTGAGTTCAACCGTTCGATTGCCGGACTCGACATGTTTGTCATGGGTGACGACGGACAGCGGTTTGAGATGTCGCCTTACATCGGACCGATTGACATTGATTTTCTCAGGTTCGTGCCCGAAAACAGCGAATTTGTAGCCTCGATCGGCAAGATAAATGACATCGACGACATTTTCAAGGCGGTTGATCCGTGGCTCTCGGGCGGTTTGCGCGGCGATCTTAGGTCGGTGATGCCCTATCTGCGGGCTATCGACGGGACAACTTCGGTGGCTGCCAATCCGGCTGCGAGCGCGCAATATCTTCGCAGTCTCGATCTCGATTCATGGGACGTCACTGCCATGACACATCTGAAACAATCAGAGACGAACTCGTTGCTGACAATGGCCCGAATGTTCTGCTCCCATGCCGGTTTCACTGCTGAAGACAACGGTGACGGGGTGACAGCCTACAGAAACGGAAACATGACCTGCTATCTGGGTTCGGTTGACGGATATCTGATCGGATCCACCAGACAGATTTCGGGAAACCGCAACAATTCGTTCACACAGGTTTTCTCGGGAAAACTTGCTGCTGCCGTGGTCGATGTCCCGTTCGGAGGTGAGACAGCCAAAGCGTTGAACCTGCCGTGGGGTTTCTATTGCTCGCTTTGTCTTGAAGATGACATTGCGAAGGCGAAATTCAGGCTGAACGGTGTCGACACTCCTGTTCTCGAGGCATTGGCGGCGTTGGCGGCCAGAAATGCAGAGGTTGATGCTTCCGGGCAGATTGTGGCTGCCTATGATGATTTCTCTGACGATCCTGAATATGCAGATCTTGAGCCGGTTGAATGAAATGCCGGTCATAGAGTCTGTCACTCTCGACCATGTTGTGCCGGAAGTGTTCGTCGGCAACGGTGACGGGCCATTGTGTGAAAGGTCAGATGTGTGGAATACCGATCTGACACTGCATCGCGGTCGGCTATACCTGATTTCTGCCGATTCCGGCACCGGAAAGTCTTCGCTGTGCAGTTACATCTATGGCAACCGAACCGACTATGCCGGGCGAATCATGTTTGACTCTGACGATGTGCGCACGTTCTCTCCCCGGAAGTGGTCGCGGCTCAGACAGAATGCCATTTCAATTCTGCCTCAGGAACTGAGATTGTTTCCCGAACTGACAGCCATGGAAAACATATTGATCAAAAACCGGCTGACGGGCTACTGCTCCGTAAGCCGTATCGTGGAAATGCTCGACATGCTCGGAGTGGCCGGTCTGGCTGACCGCCGGGCTGCCATGATGTCGGTGGGCCAGCAACAGCGTGTCGCTGTCGTCAGGGCATTGTGCCAGCCGTTTGACTTTCTGTTGCTCGACGAGCCGGTGAGCCATCTCGACCGCCGCAACAACATGATAGTCTCAGATTTGCTTGCCGACGAGGCTTCCAGACGGGGGGCGGCGATAGTGGCCACTTCGGTTGGAAATGACATCATGATAGAAAATACAATATGTCTGAAGCTATGAAGGAAGCTGATCTCGTATGGCGTCTTTTACGCAAGAACATAAGTGTGGCGCAGATCGCCGGATATGCGGTTGCCAATCTGGTCGGTCTGTCGATTGTGATGATCGCGGTTCAGTTCTACCGCGATGCCGACAGTTTCATCAGCGGCCGCACGGCTGACAATAGCGAATATATCACGGTGTCGAAACGTGTCGGAGCGTTCGGCCTGTCTGACACACGCTTCTCTGGTTCAGAAATAGACACCCTGCGTTCGCAGCCGTGGGTCGCCGATGTGGGTCAGTTCACGGCATCGCGGTTCAACGTGAACGCGGCAGTCGATTTCAACGGCAACCAGATGTCGACAGCATTGTTCTTTGAGTCTGTTCCCGACCGTTTTCTCGATATAGTCCCGGCGTTTTGGACGTTTGAGCCCGGTGATACCGAGATTCCGATAATTATGTCTAAAGACTATCTGTCACTCTATAACTTCGGATTTGCGGCTGCCCGCGGACTTCCAACGGTCAGCGAGGCCATGATCGGAATGGTCCCTCTGAGAGTGTCGGTGAGCGGAAACGGACGGCAGCAGTATTTCAGGGGCCGCATTGTCGGCTTCTCGTCGCGCCTGAACACGATCGCCGTTCCCGAACAGTTCATGCAATGGGCAAACGCTACGTTCGGAGAGGGCGATGATTCCTCTCCGTCGAGACTCATCGTCGAGGTGTCTGATCGCGGTGGTAAAGATGTCAAAGACTATCTTGAATCACATTCTCTCGATGTAGGAGCCGGCATGAACACTTCCCAAAACCGTTTCATTCTCTCTGTGCTGGTCACGGTTGTCGCGGGAATAGGTGCGGTCATCTGTCTTCTTTCCCTGTTCATTCTGATGCTGAGCCTTCATCTGCTGATGCAGAAAAACGGCGATAAGATCCACAGTCTGATGCTCCTTGGCTATGAGCCACGCAATGTCGCCGCATATTACAGCCGGCTCGTCGCCATGGTAAATATAGCCGTGTTTGCCGCGTCGTCGGTGGTGATGATCGCCGTTGTGTCTCTGTTGCGCACTCCGTTTGCCGCAATAGGAGCCGAGGCTTCATCGCCGTTACCGGCCATAGTCATCGGTCTCGCGGTCATTGCAGCTGTCACCACCGTCAATCTGATCACCATAAACCGAAAAGTCAGAAGCCGCTTCTATTGATCGGGTGCAGCCGTTTTTTGTCTGTATCGTGAAAAATCTCTAAATTTGTGGCAGACACATGGGTTACAAATGTCACCCGAATGACATTATGTCAAAAGACACGACCAAATGAACATCACATTTTCATCGGGAGATTTTCTACGGTTCGGCATTATCATCTATGTCGCAATCTGGCTGTTAATGATCTGGCGGCGACACCGCCGCTATGGCCGTCATGAACGTTTCGATGTGGTGGAATATGAGAAGATGACGGAGCGTATCAAACTGTTCAGACAATCAGGCTGGCTGTTGGCTCCGGTTATAGCTGTGATAGGAGTGTGTGTGACTCCGCAGCTGTTGATCGTGACCGGAAGTGAATGGAAAGACGAAAAATTTGAGGTCAGACGTGTCTATGTCCCGTTCTATTACGACGGGCATGTATGTCCGCTCACACGTCACCAATATCTGCATAACCGTTCAGATTTTGACCTGGGCTTATATTGGGTGTCATTCTATGACGGAAAGTTCAAAGAAGCGGCTTCTGCCGATGAAATAGCCAAGATTGAGCCAGGCAAGTTCACATACATCGACCGCTATCTCACAAGCTGGTTCTCGCCACCCTATGAGCCTATTTCGGTATCTGACAGCGAACGGTTCTCAAACAAGACAAAATGGTATCTCGACAGTATCTCCGCGGCAGTCTACAACATACAATCGGTCAGATTTGCAATCAAAAGAAGATACGATCCGTTCTTAAGATTCTCCAATGAACCGTTGCGCCTTGACAGCTTCTATATGAGAAGAAAGATGAAGGAAAACCTGATGAAAGAAATGTACCATGAGGCTAAGAAAACTGATAACTGAGAATCCCTATCGTGTTCTGGGTGTCAATGTCGGAGCTTCGGTAGCAGAGGAGCTGCGTAACCAAAACCGCATTCTCGCATTCTCGAGAGTCGGACAGAGTGCCGTGTTCAAGATAGCCGGTGAGGAGGGTTTGCCCGTAATCACGCGCGACGGGGAGACGGCGACTCTGGCGGCAAGTACACTGTCGCTTCCTGCCGACCGCCTGAAAAATGCCCTCGTCTGGTTCAGCGACGGCACGACTGACTGGGGGCGTATGCTCGACCGGGCGGTCTCGGCATTGCTTGACGGCGACATAGGGCAGGCTATCATGAACTATGACAAATTGCTTTCAGATGACGGTTCTGCCCGCGATTTTGTCGAGGCTGTCACCCATGGCATGATGACGGTCTCGAAAGAAAGGCTCACCGACATGGTCTGCCGGATATTGACCGACTGCTGCGACGACATAGCAGGCTACATGACCTCTGGACGGCCTTTGTGCCGCGGTCTGTTGACGACCGCTCTCTTCGAGGCGAATTGTCTTGACAGAATAGAAGCGTTGGAACGATCTGTCGATGTTGAGTCAGACGAACAGTTTTACAGTGATTTCGAACATCTCAGGGAGACAATGTCGTCATTGACTCCGTTGTTGCATGCCCTCGGAGAGGTCGATGGAAAGGAAAGCCTGCGTTATAAATTTTTTGCTGAGAAAATATCCATAAGCCTTTATCGCCGGTGTGTGAAGATAATCGAGAAAGTGGGAGACTGGACCTGGTCAGACTACCGTAAAGGGAAGCTGAACGCGAATCATTCGTTCATATGTGTGGTGCAGGCTATGAAGTTCATTCAGGAGACGTATGATTTTGCCGTCACGACTGTCGGAGGTCTGGGGTTGTCGTCAGATTCTATGGAAATAATCAGTCCGGCCCGGGTGATGCTCGAAGGTGCGTTCGGCCGTTGTCACACCGGGTCGGGGGCAGAAATCAAAAAAGCTGTGTCGGCCAACACTAAGCGGAAAACGGTGGGCGTCGCGCTCTGGTTGCTGGTGTTGTCTTTAATTTATTGTTTAGTGTGAAAAAATTCAATGCAAGAAATGGAACATCTGACTGTTGACTACGGCATCGACCTTGGCACGACCAACTCGGCCATATGCCGGATGGAGAAGGGGGTGCCCGTGATAATAAGGTCTGATACAGGCATGGATACCATGCCATCGTGTGTGACATTCAAGAAGGGTGGCAGAATGTCTGTGGGTTCGGCGGCTTATGCCGAGCTTGCCGGCTTGAAGCTGAAAGCTCTGAGAAAGAGATCGCAGGGCATATCAGGCTCTTTTACCGAGTTCAAACGCCACATGGGGTCTGATACAACCTACGATGAATTTTACACTGACCACCGTCTGACTCCCGAAGAACTCTCGGCGAAGGTAATCGGGTCGCTCTGCTCGTTTGTCACTGATGACGATGTGAAAGCGGCGGTAATAACCGTTCCGGCAAAATTCACCGTCAATCAGAAAGACGCCACCCTGGAGGCTGCACGTCTTGCCGGACTCGATCAGGTTGAGTTGCTGCAGGAACCGATCGCGGCATCGATGGCATATGGATTGACGGCTGAGGAGAAAAACGGAATCTGGATCGTTTTTGATTTCGGCGGAGGAACTCTCGATGTGGCTCTTGTGCATGTGAGCGACGGAATCATGCAGGTCTTTGACACGGAAGGCGACAACTATCTCGGTGGTAAAAACATCGATGAAGCTGTAGTCTCGAAAATTCTGATGCCTGAATTGTTGTCGAGACATGTCATCGACATAAGCGATCCGGTAAGGCATGCTTTGCTGACCGACGCGCTGAAAGTCGTTGCTGAGAAGCTCAAGAACGCGCTCTCTTACAAAGAGGAGGAAACTGTTTTTCTTGAAGCCGGAGACTGGGGCGACGATGATGACGGTGAGGAGATTGAATTGGAACTGACGGTGACCCGTCAGATGTTTGAGAGTGCCGTGAGACCTGTTCTGCAGAAAGCAGTCGATGTGTGCAAGACGCTGGTAGTGCGCAACGACATCTCGTCAGAGAGGTTGTCTCACCTGATTCTGATCGGAGGTCCGACCTACATACCGCTGCTTCGTCAGATGTTGCGTGAGCAGGTGACCCCCAATGTCGAGACGTCGATAGATCCGATGACGGCTGTGGCGCGTGGGGCCGCGATCTACGCATCGTCGGTGGCACTCAGACGCGAGGCTCCGGCCGACGGCGATCTGTTGCGGCTTGAGGTCTCGTTTGAGTCGTCGTCGGTCGACACCGAGTCATATGTCACTTTCAGGACACAGCCTTTTGTCGAGAATCTGCAGGTCGGGTTGACAAGAGTTAACGACGGAAATGAGTCGCCATTGCTCCCGGTCGGTCCGGCCGGTGCTCTTGCGGTTGCCGAACTTCTGCCCGGATGTCCGAACACATTCGCCATAAACGCCTTTGTAAACGGCGTGAAGGTCAAATCATTTCCGTCTGAGATCACGGTGGTTCAGGGAACGAAAGCAGGTTCGGCGATACTGCCCTATAACATCGGCATCGAGGTTTTCAATCCACGCAACAACAAGTGTGTCTTCACATCCATGACCGGACTTGAGAAAAACCGGCCGTTGCCTGCAAGCGGAATGGTCTACGGACTCAAGACAATGTCAGACCTGATTGCCGGAGATGAGACCTCGGCTGTCAGAATAGCGATATATCAGGGTGACTCCGACGCCGAAGGGAAAACGGCCGCTCTGTCTGAGCATGTTTCCGATGTAGTGGTCACGGGCGACGATATCATCTCGTTCATTCCCTCCGGCAGCCATGTCAACGTCAGAATCGAGGTTGACCGCTCTGAGATGATGTCTGTGGAGTGTGAGTTTCCGCAAACCTCTCAGACTGTCAGGAAGCGTCTCGACACATCGGTGCGTCAGAAGTCGCTCTCTGAAGAATATCTTGCCGATCTCATCTCGCAGACATACTCTCGTTTGCACTCGGTCATGGATTCGCTCGACAGTGACGACGAGGTCGCACGGCTGATCGAGGCGACCGGCAGAATCGAGGAGTCGCTGAAAGCCGGTGCGCAGTCGCGCCAGGTGGAGCAGCACATAAAAGAGGTTATGAGGCAGGTCGAGGAGTTAGAGACGGGGTCGGAATGGAAGCGGGCGTCCAATTCGCTGGGCAAGGCTATGTTCGCTCTTGAACTCGACGGAATGCGTCACCGAGACGATGTGACGGTGACATCGATGATTGGCAGTCTGAAGGCTCAGGTCAGTCGAATCACCGGGATCAAAGATGTGGCCAAGGCACGCTTTCTGCAACATCAGATCGAAGACTATCGATACTCACTGAATCAGGACAAGATCTATCGCGATGTGATTCGTTGGGCCGAAGCTGATTTCGCGACAATAAAATGGACTGACCGTGAGCGGGCACAGAAACTGGTGCTCGAGGCTGCGGCGATCTTGCGCAGGAATTCTGAAGCTCCGTTGTCTGAGATAAAAGAGGTGACCGAGAAGTTCTATGCAATGATCATACATGATAAAGGAGGCGGAAAATCAACATCTGGTTCCGGCCGTAAAATTGATATTTTATCTATCTGAAACAATGGCTCACCAAAAAGGTACATATATCGACGGCTACAAGGTCTCGATGACATTGAAGGAAAATCAAGGGGTGGAGACATGTCGTGTGAGAGACGCCTCGGGCAGGTTGTTTGTCTTGAAGCTGGGCGTTAATGAAAACGAGCGGAGATATTGTGGGTTTTCACCTCTGACAGTTGCTGTGAACGACCGTTATGTTCTCTATCGCCACATCTCAGGTGAGACACTGCTTCAGCGGGTGTCACGGCTCGGTCGCATTGATGACGACGAGGCCACGGATTTGCTCACAGATATACTTGTCAGGCTCAATGACTTCCATCGTAACGGATTGGCGCATGCAAACCTGACAGCCGACAATGTCGTTGTCGACCTGAGTGGAATGAAGCCCGAAGCTTACATTGTGGGTCTCGGAAAACTACATCGTGCCGTCGGCGATGATCTTCGTGAAGACATTGTGATGACAGGACATCTTGCCGCCCTTATGCTTGACGGACAGCCGGCCGATGAGCCGCATGAAGTCAAGGTCAGGGTGACCGGTGCCGCCTCTCAGGTCAGAAACACGATGCTACGTGCGCTGGCCTCCGGGTTTGACTCGGCCGACGCAATGCTCGAATGTCTCCGTGGAATAGACAAGACCCGAGATGTGCCGGCACCGGCGGGTCCCGGTTTTTCGGCCGTAGCCGGAATGGACAGCCTGAAAGAGAAGCTGAGAAACGAGGTGATCGACATACTCGCTGACCGCGAGGGGGCGGCACGCTACGGTCTCGAGATTCCAAACGGCATGTTGCTTTATGGTCCGCCGGGTTGTGGAAAGACTTTTATTGCCGAACGGTTTGCGGAGGAGACCGCCAGCTTCTACCGGCTTGTGAAATCAAGCGATCTGGCAAGCACCTATCTTCACGGTGCCCAGGAAAAAATCGCCGCTCTGTTTGACGAGGCACGGCGCAACGCGCCGGCGATCTTGTGTTTTGACGAGTTTGACGCTCTGGTGCCTCGACGTGACGACATCAGCAACGCGAGCCACAGTGCCGAGGTCAATGAGTTTCTGTCTCAAATGAACAACTGCGGCAAAGACGGCGTATTTGTCATCGCGACCTCCAACCGTCCTGACCACATCGACAACGCCGTTCTCCGCTCGGGGCGTATCGATTATCCTGTCTATGTCGGAATTCCCGACGTGAAGGCCCGGCACGCGCTATTCTCCCTCCTTCTTGACCGACGGCCGTGTGCCGGCGATGTCGATTGCGACATGCTCGCCGATATGACCGACGGTTACGTCGCGAGCGATATCGAGGCAATCGTTCAGCAGGCATCGCGCATGGCTTTCAAAGCTAAGTCGGAAATTTCGATGAAATTGCTCTCCGCGGCAGTCACCGGTCGGAAACCGAGTCTGTCAAAGGCAGAACTGTCGGCCTATGAAAAACTCCGCGACCGTTTTGAAAACAGAGGCGGAGAAAAAGGCCACAGAAAGGTAGGCTTCATGTGAGACTGTCTCTGATCATTCCGGAAATTTGCGGTTATATTCCTCCAGAATATTCTTTATGTTGAAAAAATATCCGTCGGGTTGCTTGTCTCCGGTCTTCTTGATTCTGATATAGTCGAAATAGGGCTCGACAAACTCCTGCTTTTCGGCAATCGTGTTCTGGAAGTTGATAATGTTGTATTCGTGACGCGGATTGATCACGAACCATGCGTTGTCGGTGTCGGTGCCCGTTCCGGTCGAGATAATCGCCTCAAGCAAATGGTTAAGCCGATATTGCCATATCGCGGCACGGTTTTTCTTACCGCGTCCCTGAAGGGCGAAAATGAGAAAGTTCATCTGTGTCAGGTCAAACGGATCGTCGCTCAAGGCTTCCTCGGCATAGTTGATGATCGAATCAAGTTCGGCGCGGGTGTGGTTCTCCTTATAATATAGGTTTCTGACCGACTCCGAACGGTGGTTGTGACGGTAGGGATTGTAATCCTCCTGGAAAATGGTGCCCAGATAGAGATGGCGATATTGATCGAGATTCATGATTGTCTCGTTCTGCTCATACATTTTCATCAGTTTCGGATAATAGTATTTCGATGTCGGATCGTTGACTTCTTTTTTGATCTGCTCCATGTCGGGACGCTCGATCGTGATTTTCTTTTCGGCATGTTTGGTGACAGCTCCCGCAATTATGGCGACAGCCGCAAATATGATTACTGAGATGATGCGGTATGATATCTTGTACATAGATCTTCTTTTCATTGGGTGATTATTGATGCCGCGATCACTGCCCTGAGGGCGAGAGCGACGATCGAACAGGTGACTATGGCCGGTAGCCCGACCGAACACAATGAACCTATGACAGCAGTGGAGCTGCCTCTGCCGGCCGGAGTCATTCTGTAGGCGACAAGGCCGAGAACCGATCCGGCTGCCGACCCCGCTACGCCGCCATATGTCGGTGAGATCAACAGACCGAGTATCATGCCTGTCAATGTTCCACCGGCGACATATGCACGCTGATAGCCGGTCGTGACGGCCGGTCTGACCCGCAGATAGTCGATGCCGAGCACAATGACGGTCGCGATGCCCCAGAACACGATCTCATTTGACTGAAAATGTGTCAGACCACTCAGGTTCATGACCCACAGTCCGGCGTAAGCTGCCAGAACTGACGGCATGAATGGTCTGAACAGCAACACGATTGCCGCACTGAGCAGTAATACGCCGGTTACAAGCCATAGTGTCATTCGTTTTTTGTTTATGTTTCTACAAAAATAATGAATTTCGCTCGCTGTTTGTTACCGGGTGAACGCTTTTTAATTCCTATTTCGATAAATTTAACTTGCGTTAACCGATATATCTGAGAAATGACGCTCATGTCCGAAAACGCACGGTAGATGCGATATTTCAAACTTGTTACAATGATTTTGAAGATGTTACAGGCTGTGTTTCAACGTTGTAACAGCTATGTAAAATTATTTTATAACTTCAAGTAATTGATTGATAGCTTGTTAACAAATTTGAGGCAAAAAAAATAAAAATTTAGCAAAAAAAGTGCGAAAAATTTTTGCATATTAAAAAAAGGTTGTATCTTTGCGTCGTAATCAGATTGTAACAACGATGCAATCTGATTGAAACCAAAACATACATTAACTCTAAAAGATATTCATCATGGCAACTGCTTCTTTTCAATCACAACTCATCGCAATGCAAAGCAACCTTCTCAACTTCGCATACAAACTCACAAACAACAGCGACGACGCCCAGGATCTTCTTCAGGACACAACTCTGAAAGTTCTCGACAGCGAATCGAAATTTGCAGAAGGAACAAACTTCAAAGGCTGGGTCTTCACGATCATGAGAAACATCTTCATCAACAACTACCGCCGTGTTGTCCGCACAGCTACCGTTGTCGATAAGACCGAAGACCTCTATCACCTCAATCTTCCCCAGGAGTCAGGTTTCGAGACTCCCGAAGGTTCTTTTGCGGCCAATGAGATCACCGCTGCCATAAACTCTTTCAGCGACGAATATCGCATTCCTTTCTCGATGCACGTCGCAGGCTACAAATACAACGAAATTGCAGAGAAAATGAATCTTCCGCTCGGAACGGTCAAAAGCCGCATCTTCTTTGCCCGCCAGCGTCTCCAGGAGATGCTCAAGGACTACGCTTATTGAGATATATCATCACTCCGACAACCATGTGCTTACATTATTTTACCCCACGGTCGGTTGACCGCCGAAACACACTCCCCTCATAATCCATACCTTTATTTTTATTGATTGAAAGAAGCAGAGAGGCCGCGCCCGATAGCGTGGCCTCTCGTTTTGTAATCTGCCCGGTTTTACTGAATCGCATTGGTCAGAACACGGGTCGACTCCAGAATCGGAAGATTGGTTTCCGTCGGCACATAGATCACCGTCTTGTTGTTGAGATCAGCCTGTTGGCGAACCCACAGATATTGAATGTAGGTCGGGGTGATCGAGCCGTTTTCGATGCGTATAGCCTCGGCTGCACCTTTGGCGCGTTCGATCTCGGCCTGCGCATTGAGTTTCTCGGCCTCGAGGTTCGCACGTGCCTCCTCGATCTTGATCTTGCGGTTTTGCTCGGCTTTGGCAAATTCGGCCTTGCCTTCCATTTCCTGTGACCAGACATTATACCATGGTAGAATGAATGCCAGCGCGGCAATCAGAACGATTAGTGCGCAGATACCCCACAGACCGTTCTTGACGATCCTGGGTGTGATGTTTACGTCATTGTTATACATATTCATGAAAAATTGAAATTAGAGTTTGCAGCTCACTGTCGATCCGATTCTGATCTCACGGTCGAGAACGGTTTTACCGCTATCGGTGATCAAGACGCGCATTTTGTTGTCATTGACACGCCTGACCTCAATGTCAAAGTCGCCGCCGAAAGCGCGTATTTTTCTCAGAGCCATGCTGTTCCAGTCGCGCGGCAACCGTGGCGTGACGCTGAAGGAGCGGAATCCGGTCGGACGTATTCCGAACATGCCTTCGGTGAAGATGCGCCCGTAAAGGCCGCTTTCAGCCGACAGGTGACGTTGGCCTCCTTCGGGCCACGCTTCGACAGCATATGGAACATGCTCGCCCAGCAGACGGGTACGCGAATATTTCCTGACAAAATCGATCGCCTTTTCTGTCTCCCCGGCAATGAATGCGCCGCGCAGGGCGTAGAGTGTCGAACGGTCCCAGAACGTTGAGTCGCCGGCCTGGGTGAGAAGTCCGTTTTCGGTCCATAGGCGTGGTGAGAAAAGGGCGGCGAGTGTGCCTTCGGCCCGTTCGGTGATGCCGGCGGTCAGCGGAATGCATATCCAGGCTCTCAAAACATCGTTGCCTTTGTAATAGGCATACGTGTCAAATCCCTCGACCTCAGAGGCGAAATAACGGTCTATGTCTTTGCGCAGACGCTCCGCCTGTTTGCGGTAGCTTCGTGCGGTCTTGTGTTGTTTGAGCTCATCGGCGATATATGAGGCTGAGATCAGCGCGTCGTAGTAGAGCGACGATGTGCAGAGGTTAGCCTCTCCCGACGGAAAACGCCCCTCGAGTTCGTCGCTGTTTGAGTTGACAGTACCGTCGCTGTTGAGCTTGCGGCGGTTGTATTCCAGACACCAGACTATCAGTGGCCACAGCTCGCGCGTTTCCTCAATGTCGTTGCGTGCCAGAAGATAACGGGCCGCGCCATAGCCTATCATGGCAGCGTCTCCACGGTCGCCGGCTCCGTTCCAGTAGCTGTCGCCTTCAGCGATGATAGAGCTCGGAATCGGATCCCAGCGGTCGTTCATGTAGCGCGCGAAATGCCTGAATGAGTTCAGTGCCGACTCGTTGGCATAGTCATAGCCGGTGAACGGGAAAAACGGATTGACATACTCCGCCTGGTCGTTGGCCCAGATCGCGGCATAGTATGACTCACCTCCCGGACCGTGCATCGGCCCTCCTTTGGTGGCGAAAATGCTCTCGCAAGCACGCAGTTTCGCGAAGTCAAACATCTTGTTGATCACGCTGTCGGGAGTTTCCAGAACCAGCGACGACGACCGTTGCGCAACTGACTTGCGGCGGTCTGATAGCTCGGCGGCAGCGTCGATAGGCTTCGGGCGGTCAGTTGAGGCGCGGAAGGCGGAGATCGACGAGGAAAATGCGGCCTCTTCGCCCGGCTTGAGGGTCACGCTGCCTCCGCCATAAGTCTCCATTACGATCTTGTAGCCTCCGTAAACCCCTTTGTCGCTATTGGTGGTGGCGACATCGTGCATCTCCGGAAACTCGATTGTGACATCTTTATTACCCGTGTTGACAAATCTGAAAGTCTCGACAAGCGACGGCTCCGTCACTGACGGAAAACAGGTTTGAGTGAGCTTAAGCCTCATGTCACGCCCTGCTGCCACTGTCGACACAATTGTCAGAACCCCGTCAAACACGATAGTGTCGACATGCTGCTTGACCGATCGGCCGTTGACAGTAGTGGCGTTGAGCGGACTCCAGTCATAGCGGCGCATCAGCGAGGCGTGGGTGTTGTTTGGAACAGTACGTAGCATTGGCCACACCAGGCTCTTGTTGAGCGACAGTGTCTTGTCGGGGTTGACCCCGTAGCGGACGACCGCGGCAATCTGACGTCCGGCCATTTCGACATGGTCTGAATGGACATCGTCTTGACCGACTGACCACACTATTGAATTGCGGTCATGGTCAATGTTCCAGAACTGACGTGCCGATCCAATGACCGGAAACACCGACAGAACCAGTGCCGTGAGAAACATTTTTTTCATAGCGGCAGGCGACGGTCACTGGCGGTTGAACTGATCGGTGATCTGTTTCTTGAGTCTGGTCTTGAAATCATCGCCGATAATCTTCATCGAATCGATGACTGACGGCAGACGGTTCAGGTTGTCGTCACACTCTGCCAGATGACGGCTTGCAGAGGCCGGGTCTTCCATGATCGCGCTCGCACACTGCGACACTTTCAGATACTCTGTCGGCTGAAGAAGGTGACCGCCGCCATGAAGTGCCTGCTCGATCTTGAAGTCGGGAGTCAGCACGCGGCATCGGTTGAACAGTCCTTTGCGGCCATAAACCGACGCGGGGTCTCCTTCGACTCCTTCATAGTCGAGAACGATCTCGAGATCACGGTCGACATCCGACGGGCCGATATAGACAACCGGCTGAAGCGACCGGGCGTCGTAACCCCACTGGCCGTTTTCCGGGAAACGGCTGTAAACGGCATTCTCACCGTTGACGGTTACTGACGACGGAGGCAGCATGGCAGGGAAGCGGAGCTGGTAGCCGCGTCTGTCGGGTGCTCCCTCATATTTTCCCTCGCGGGCTGCTATCCTGACCTTCACCTTGTTGCCCGAGGTTGTCTTGCTGACCACCGTCGTGGCGTGATTGTTGTCATAGTCGCGTGAGATGCCGTCATCTTCATAGTGTCTCAACTCTCCGTCACCGCCCGGAATGAATGTCAGAACCAGCGTGTCGCTCGGTTGCTGAAGGCTCACGACGTTGTCGGCATTCATCGGCAGAATCGCTCCCGCCTTGACATAAAACGGATTCTCGTCGAGCGTATACTGCAATGTCACCGTGCGTCCGCCGTCAATCATCTCGCCTGTCGCGTAGTCATACCATTTTCCTTCCGGAAACCACATGGTGCGGTCTGCAAGACCCGTAACGCTGTCGACCGGTTCGGTCACAGCCGTCGCGATGATGTCGTTTCCGAAGAAAAATTGCTGACGGAAATCATAGGCTTCGGACGACTCGGGATATTCATAATACATCGGTCGCGACATCGCGACACCCGTGTCATAGTTCTCACGCGCGGCGTTGTAGATATAGGGAACAAGCGCGTAGCGGAGCTTCATCGCGTCGCGCATTCTGAACATATGGTCGGGGAAAGCCCACATGTAGCGCACAATGTTCATGTCTTTGGTCGAGTGGGTCTTGAAGATCGGGGTGAACACACCATATTGCAGCCAGCGCAGGTAAAGCTCCGGATCGGTGACGTGGGGTGTGCCGTCGTTCTTGAAATAGTGTCCGCCGATGTCGTGACCCCAGTAACCGTAGTTCACATTAGAGGCGGTCGAGGTGAAGTAGGGCAGGAATGCCAGCGTTGACCACTTGATGTGGGTGTCGCCCGAGAATCCAAGCGGGTAGCGGTGACTGCCCAGTCCGCCCCAGCGGTGATAGATGAACGGACGCTCACGGCTGTCGCGGTTTGAAGCATGCTTGAAAAAGGTGTGGTTGAGCCAGAAGGTGTTTGAGAGTCCGGGTGTGTATTTCGATTCCTTCCACTGCTGCCAGTCGAGCCACCAGAAGTCGACACCGATCTGTTCCATCGGTTCGAGCACGGTCTTGAAGTAGGCGTCGGCCCATTTCTTCTCATCGATCTTGAACGGCACGCTACGGGTCGTGTCGGCCTGGCCATACTCTTTGACAAACCGGCCGTAGCATTCCTCATAGGGCTGTATGCCCGATGCGGGGTGAAGGTTCAGCGCGACCTTCAGATTCTCGTTATCGGTCCATTTCAGGAAGTTGGCCGGGTGTGGAAACAGCTCTTTCTGCCAGGTGTAACCGGTCCAGCCTACCCTCTGGCCATACTCATCTTTCGGTGTCTTGGACGCTATGTCGGCCCACGTGTCGTGCCAGTCCATGTCAACGATCAGAACATCGATCGGAATGCCCATTGACTTCATTTTTCCCACGAGGTCGACCAGCTCGTCGTCGGAGTATTGCCAGTAGCGGCTCCACCAGTAGCCGAACGTGTATTTTGGCGGAAGGGGAGCGCGTCCCGCTATTTTCTGATAATCGGCCAACGCCTGCTTGTAGTCGTGGCCGTGGGCAAACAGGTACAGATCCTGACGGTTGCCCTCGCGGGCAACTTCGACCCATTCGCCCCACTCCGAACTGTCGGGCTTGAGAACATGACGCCGCGTGTCGTCGACAACAGTCCACCCGTCGCGCGAAATCAGTCCGGGCTCGAATTTGCAGTTCGTTCCGTCACAACCGTCGAGAGTGCGTGTCGTGCCCAGCAGGTTGCCGTTGCTTTCAGAGGCGGGTGTCCACTCGGTCTTCTTGCCGTTGACATCAAACGTCGCTTTCAGGTTTGAACCGTCAAACGGTTGGCCGTTATCTTTATAGGTCAGGGTGACACGGTCGGTTTTCAGCGTCAGTTTCTTACCCGATCGGCTGACATTGAACCGGGGAACATCGAGATCGCGGTTTACTACTGTCAGCGTCTTGCGGTCTTCAAAACTTCCGTCATCGCTCCACTCCATTCTGATCAGTTGTGGAGTCAGCACCGTGAACCGGGCATTGCCGTGGGTGACGACCGCTTCTTTACGAGCAGTCGGGTTTTCTGCCGCATCGGTTGCCGTAAACGACATGGCGGCCAAAATAATTGCAAGTGAACGTGAGAAAAGATTGGCTAATTTCTTCATTTGATTAGGTGGTTGAGTATTTCCACAAAGATACTGAAATCAATCACCCCAACCAAAAGATTGTCTTTTCTACACTCTTGTTCTTTCCGATGTCGA
This sequence comes from uncultured Muribaculaceae bacterium, assembly GCA_910588035.1. Lineage (GTDB taxonomy): Bacteria > Bacteroidota > Bacteroidia > Bacteroidales > Muribaculaceae > CAJUPY01. The sequence goes on from CAJUPY010000024.1 coordinate 32,251, forward strand.
TCTGAAAAAATAGACTGAGAAGAAGGCTGCGGCGACAAAGAGCGACACCGAGAAACTGAGTATGATTCCGAAGATCCCCATACCCGCTGGAATTGCCAGCAGATAGGTTGCCGGCATACCGATCACAAGATAGCTCACGAACGCGATCCACAGCATCGGCATCACGTTTGAAGTGCCTCTGAGCGCATTGGCGAACGTGATCTGAGTCGCGTCGCCCAGTTGGTAGAGAACAAGCGGAAAAATCAGAGTCAGTGTCGTCGAGATCACTGCCGTGTCTTCGGTGAACGCTCCGACCATGTAGCGGCCGAAGACAATGAAAATTGTCGACGACACACCCGCTAACAGCAACATCAGGTGATAGCCCGAAAATGCGATTCCTCTCATCGCCCGGCGGTCTGACAATCCGTGGGCATTGGCAACAAGAACACTGATAGCCGACCCTATGCTGTAGTAGATGCAGAAGCCCAGAGTGCCGACGATGACTATCACCTGAAACGACGCGAGCGCGATTGCGCCGGTCCAACCGGCGACAACAGCTGCAAACGTGAACGATCCCGACTCAAATGTCATCTGCATCGAAACAGGCCACGACGTGCGGTTGATGCGCCGCATGATAACTCCCGTAACCCGGTTGCGGCGGAATCCGTGGGCATACTGCCGGTAGCGGCCTCTCATGAAAAACACACCGGCTATGACTACCGGACAGATAATGCGGGCGACAAGGGTGCTGATTCCCGCACCGTTGAGTCCGAGCTCGGGCATACCGAAATGACCGTAGATCAGCACGTAGTTGCCGATGATGTTCAGAACGTTCGCCGACAGTAGAATCCACATCGGCATTCGCGAATTGTTGATAGCGTAGCTCCATTGTGCGAATACGTTGAACACAGCGATCGGAACAAGCCCCGACAGATAGATCAGAAAATAGGGCCTGATCGTCGGCAGCAATTCCTCGGGTTGACCCATGCGGTCAATGTTCAGATAGACAAACGTCATGACAGCCGTTGCGCCTAAGGCGAACAACACGTTGACTATCAAAGCTCCTTTCACCGTCGCTCCGATCTCATCGTGGCTGCCACGGGTGTAGAGCATCGCCACTATAGGCGTGAGACCATACGAAAATCCCATGCACGCGAAAATAACGGTGTTGAAAAGATTGTTGACAAATGATGCCGATGCCAGTGCCTCGGTCGAGTAGCGTCCGACCATGATGTTGTCGGCAAATCCGACCACGATCAGTCCGAGCTGCGCGATCAATATCGGCAGTCCCAGTCGCAATATCGATTTGTAGTTTTCGAGATTCAGTTTCATAACAGGCTGCAAAGTTACGAATTTTTAACCGCATGGCGACAACCAAATCATTTGCCGCAGCGTTTTTCAATGTACGATGAGACTCAATCTTAAAAATATAGCGTTGCCGGTGCTGGCTCTATTCTCATCGGCTGTTTCGGCACATACGCCGGCAACGGCCGGCGACACCTTGGTGAACAACGCGGCCGAGGTCGACAACCGCCCATTTCTCAAACGGATGTTCAAAGATTTCCCTATCGTATACACCGACACAGCCTACACCGCCCCCGACTATATATTTGTCATAAAATGTACCCTGATGAACCATTCATGGCACCTTCACCACGGATCAAAGATAAAACCACTCGGCGATTCGGCCGACATCAAAGACTCTCACTCCGACCGTCCCATGGTCCGGTTCCGGAAAACACACAGATAAGACTGTCATAACGATTCCACTTCCGCCAGTTGCCCCGCAGCTGTCGTGAGTCAGATGATACCGTTGTCACACCGATGTCGTCCGTCAGGACGACGATTCCCGAGTAACCGCGGTACGCCGTTAGGCGTGCCCGGTAAGTCACAGACCTAAGATGTGGCGTCCGATTTAAGGACGCCGATTAAATCACACCTCGTTCCCCACCTATTTTCATCCGCTAGTCACCCCACCGAGGTCGTCCGGCCAGGACGACGATTCCCGAGTAACCGCGGTACGCCGTTAGGCGTGCCCGGCAAGTCACTGACCAAAGAAGTGGCGTCCGCAAAGGACGCCGATTAAATCATAGTTCACACCTAACACCCTGCCTTCCACTATATTCCCCGCCCATTCCCGCCACATTTCCCATTTCCACCACATAGAAATTCCCATAACTTTCCGTCGCACACCCCACCACCACACCTTACCTTTGCCA
>CAJUPY010000025.1 GCA_910588035.1 uncultured Muribaculaceae bacterium
GACGAATAATCTTCTTACCTTAAATCTAATACCATGAAAAACTGGTGCAAAGGTAAGAATTTTATGAATAACCGCAATGTCTTATGCATAGAATATTCATTCAATTAACCTAATTTAACATTATAACCAATTATATCGCATAATTATCCAATAAACATACAATATTTTATATCAATGTTCTATCGTAACCTTAAATCATCACTCGCCTTGACCGCCATAGTAGCATTTCAAATGGCAGGCCAGAGAACAGAGACCACGCTTAACGACGGGTGGCAGTTTACAAAGGGCACACCGTCGGCCGAGAGTCAATGGCAGACAGTCAGAGTGCCACACGACTGGGCTATCTACGGTCCGTTTGACCGTAACAATGATCTTCAGACAGTAGCTGTCGAACAGAACGGCGAGAAGACCAAGACTGAAAAAACAGGACGCACCGGCGGACTGCCATTCATCGGAAAGGGATATTACAAGACCACATTCAACGTAGCCGACACGACCGGACGCTCAGTCGCCCTTCTCTTTGACGGAGCCATGAGCAATGCCCGCGTAAAGGTAAACGGACATGAGGTCATCTACTGGCCCTATGGCTACAACTCTTTCTCGGTTGGCGTTGACAGTGTCGTGAAACCGGGAGTCAACGATCTCGAGGTCTCGCTTGAGAACTATGAGCGGGCATCACGATGGTATCCCGGAGCCGGAATCTACAGAAACGTACATGTGATTGAGACAAACCGTGTCCACATTCCGGTCTGGGGAACTCAGATCACCACACCACATGTCGACCCGCAACTGGCATCGGTCAATATCAGATTCAAAATCGACGGCACCGTCAACAATCAGCGGCTTCAGATCGCCACAGAGATTCTCGATTCCGGTCGTAAAGTCGTGGCGGCCGACACTGTTCCGTTTGTGGCACGCGGCCAGGAGGCATTCATGAATCTGACCGTTAAGAACCCCGACCTGTGGTCGCCGGAGAACCCCGCGCTATACACCGCCGTCACCACGGTCAGTTCCGACGGCAAGACTCTCGACACCTACCGGACGCGTTTCGGCATCAGATCAATCGAATACATTCCTGAAAAAGGTTTTTTTCTCAACGGAAAACCCGAAAAGTTCAAAGGAGTATGCAACCACCACGATCTTGGCCCTCTCGGTGCGGCAGTCAACCGTTCGGCACTTCGCCACCAGCTTGAAATTTTGAAAGACATGGGTGTGAACGCGATCAGAACGTCACACAACATGCCTGCGCCCGAGCTTGTGGAATTGTGTGACGAAATGGGTTTCATGATGATGATCGAACCGTTTGACGACTGGAGCCACAGGCCGAAATCGCCCAATGGCTACGGTGCGGTTTTCAAAGAATGGGCTGAACGCGATGTCACCAACATGGTTGAACACTACCGCAACTCACCCTCTGTCGTGATGTGGTCGATCGGCAATGAGGTCCCGAGCCAGGGAGCGGCAGTCGGAATGAGTGAACTTCAGATGCTTCAGAATCTGGTTCACCGCCTCGACCCGACACGCCCTGTGACATGTGGCATGGACCGCATCGACATCGTGCTCAAGAACGGTTTTGCAGCCGCACTCGACATTCCGGGCTTCAACTACAAACCTCAGCACTATGAGCGCGCATACGAGATGCTGCCACAGAAACTCATTCTTGGTTCCGAGACCGCATCGACCGTCTCCTCGCGCGGAGTATACCATTTTCCGGTGGAATATAAGGTCAAGAAAAACGTAACCCACCCCGACCACCAGTCGTCGAGCTACGACACCGAGTCTTGCTCATGGGCCAACACCCCCGAATATGACTTTTTGATGGACGAGAAACCGTGGGTGATAGGTCAGTTTGTGTGGACCGGATTTGACTATCTTGGCGAACCGTCACCTTATGATACCGACGCATGGCCAAACCACAGTTCGGTATTCGGCATTGTCGATCTCGCTTCACTGCCCAAAGACCGTTATTATCTCTACAGGTCACAATGGAACACCTCATCTCCGACACTCCATGTTCTCCCCCATTGGAATTGGCCCGACCGCGTCGGCAAAGTGACTCCGGTCTATGTCTACACAAGCTATCCCGAAGCCGAGCTTTTCATCAACGGAGAGAGTCAGGGACGCCGTCACAAAAATGACTCGACCATGCAGACACGATATCGTCTGATGTGGAACGACGTGGTCTACCGTCCCGGCGAGTTGCGTGTCGTCGCCTACGATGCAGAAGGCAAACCGGCTGATGAAAAAATCGTGAAGACAGCCGGAAAGCCCTACGCGCTAAAGCTGACGCCCAACCGCAACGAGGCGGTTGCCGACGGTGACGAACTTGTCTACTTCACAGTTCAGGTCGTTGACAAAGAGGGCAACATCGTTCCGACCGATTCGCGGCGCGTCAAGTTCGCCGTCGTTGGCGAAGGATCGTTTGAAGCTACCGCCAACGGTGACCCGACATGCCTGCTCCCGTTCCAGAACCCAGAAATGGATCTTTTCAGCGGCGCTGCCACCGCAATTGTCAGAACCACCGGCAAACCCGGATCAATTACTCTCAAGGCAACAGCAAAGGGACTGAAACCGGCCACCGCCACCGTGACCTCAAAACATTAAGCAAAACAAACTCGGTTCAAAATATCAAATTATACAGAATCGTGTCAATGAACTCAAACACGAAGGTGTGTTCTGATTTTCATTTTACTGACATAGAAAAAGGGTGTATCATCGATTGCGTGGTACACCCTCGTTTATTCTGTAAAACACGAAACGCATGCAATCATATTCTTTCCCTCCCTGAATTTCACAATTATTAAAGCAGACATTCAGTAAATTCCATATCAAAAGTTTACCTTTGTGCGATATTTTCCGTTAGACTTACTATCGGGATATCACCTTGAAAGCATCAACCAGGTCACATGAAAATACTTATTGCAGGCAGCGGAGACACCGGCACTCATCTTGCCAAGATGCTTGCTGATGAAAATCAAGAAGTTATTCTGATGGGATCAGACAAAGATCATCTCGACGGATTGGACTCACTGTGCAACATAATGACCGTCGAAGGCAATCCGGAATCGGTAGACGACCTCATCAAGGCCGGGGCCGGCAAGGTAGATCTGTTCGTAGCCGTCACCCCTCATCAGTCTGTCAATCTGACATCTTCTCTTCTGGCAGCACATCTCGGGGCCGGAAAATGTGTAGCCAGGGTGGAATCGTGTGACACACTACGCGATAATATCAGCCGGTTGTTCTTCCGCAATGGAATTCAAACGCTTGTATATCCCGAACTTCTTGTGGCAGATGAAATCCTGACCTTCATGGAGCGCAACTGGATATCGAAATTCCTTGACATACACCCGGGACAGCTTAACATGGTGACAGTGAAACTGACAGAGTCGGCTCCTGTCAACGGCAAAACCCTGAAACAGCTCTGGAGTGGTGAACATAATTTCCATGTGGCGCTTATCCGCCGTGGCAAAGAGCTGATCATACCCCATGGCGACGATTGCCTTTTACATGGAGACACGGTCTATTTCGTCGTGAAACCGTCTGACCTCATGAAAATTGCAGACGCGACAGGAAAAAGAGGAGTTGAAGTTAAAAACATCATGATCACCGGAGGTGGAAAAATCGCCTCTATGATTTGTGAAAAAGGGGTGTCAAAATATAAATTCACGGTCATCGAGGCAGACCGCACGAGGGCACGCAGATTTGCCGAACGTTTTCCTGAAGTAACCGTTGTCAACGCCAACCCATGTCAGTTGTCGGTATTGAGAGAGGAAGAAGTCGGTAAAATGGACATCTTCATAGCTCTCACCGATAGCGACGAGACCAATATTGTCAGCTGCATGGTGGCAAAGGAGGCCGGAGCAAAGAAAACAGTTGCCCAGATTGAAGACCTCTCATATATAACTGAAGTCGAGAATCTGTCGATCGACAAGGTTGTCAATAAAAAGCTAATAACATCTGGTGCTATACTGAGGCAGGTTCTGAACTCCGACATCAAAGTCGGCAGTCTTTTCTCCCTTGAAGACGCAGACGTTGCCGAGATTGAAGTGCTACCCGGTGCACGCATCGCCAGAACACAGATAAAGAATCTTAACCTGCCACCGGAACTTACTCTCGGAGGTCTCATACGTCAAGGACAAGGTGAGATTATCATGGGTTCGACTCAGTTATGTCAGGGAGACAGAGTGTTGGTCATCTTTCGTCCCGGAGCTCTATTGAAAGTAAGAAGTCTTTTCAGGTAAAAAACCAATCAGGCCCACAGAGTATTCTCAGACAAAAAAACCGCGCATAAATTTTTTCTGATTCATTCTTTTTTCCGGCTACAATGAAAGTTGAAATAGAATATAAATCGGTGCTTAAAGTGATAGGTTGGCTCATGATCGCACTGAGCCTAATGATGCTTATTCCCTTAGTGGTGGAAATATGCGTCGGGGGCAACGAATGGCCGGGATTTGTCTCAGCCATTTCCGGCAGTATCCTCGCCGGGGGCATATTATCATACAAACTGAGGTTCCATAGATTGCTTATCGGCCGGCGCGAAGGTTTTATGTTGGTCAATCTTGTCTGGATTCTCTATTCGGCATTCGGTATGATTCCTTTCATGATGAGCTCACAGCATCTGGTGATCAGTGATGCATTTTTCGAGACCATGTCTGGATTCACAACCACCGGAGCCACGACAATCGAAGATGTGGAATCACTCGGAAAGGGAGTTCTTCTCTGGCGGTCAATGACGCAATGGATCGGAGGTTTGGGAATCATTCTTTTCATACTTGCAATCTTGCCCGCGCTCAACGAGAACGGCGGAGTGCCGATGTTTAATGCGGAAACTTCAGGAATAACACATGAGAAGCTCCACCCGAGAATACGCAACACCGCAGCCACACTATGGACTGTGTATATCGGGCTGACATCGATACTGATTTTATTGCTCTGGGCCGGCCCGATGAATTTTTATGACAGCGTATGTCATGCATTCACCACAATTGCCACCGGAGGCTTTTCAACCCGTAACGCAGGAATAGAATATTGGAATTCTGATTACGTATACACAGTTCTTACAATATTCATGTTTCTCGGCGGGGTGAATTTCGCGTTGATATACCTGTTTTGCAAAGGCCGGTTCTCACGTCTGTTGAAAAATGATGTCTTCACGGCATATCTGACAACAATTGCCGTATGTTGTGTCGCTATCTCGCTCAGCCTGCTATCAGACGGAAAAACGCCCGGCATCTCTGATAACCTTGTCAAACCGCTGTTTCACGTGGTCTCGGCAATAACAAGCACCGGATTCGGATTGTCTGATTTCGCATCATGGGGTTCACTCTGTCTGCTGATCACTTTTCTGCTGATGTTTTCGGGTGGCTGCGCCGGGTCAACCTCAGGTGCCATCAAAGTTGACCGTCTTGTAGCGACAAGACACAATCTGCTCAATCAGATAAAAAGCTCGCTATATCCCAACAGGGTGTATACCGTGAGAGTCAACGACGGGATAATCGCCCACCGTGGTCTTGACAGGCTGCACGCATTCATTCTCATCTATCTTGCGCTTGTCATTGCCGGGACTGCGGTGCTTACGGCATACGGAATGAATCTTGTCGATTCAACATTTGCCGTAGTCTCATGCATCGGCAACAACGGATTAGGATATGGCGAGACAGCAGTATCCGGCGGATTCCACTATCTTGCCGACATACCGAAATGGGTGCTTTCATTTCTGATGTTGGCCGGACGACTCGAACTCTTTTCGGTACTGGTGTTTTTTGTCTCTGCATTCTGGCGCAAATGATGTCAATCACCCGGGCAGCAAACCTTTGCCTGTGCGACACGCCTCTCTTCTTATCGCTGTTTGAAAAAAATCGAGAAAGCAATGAGGAGTATGGCGGCATAGGCGGTGAAAATAAGCCACACCGATTGCCAGTCGCCCATGAAACTCCGCATACCGCCCGTCACCTCCCAGCGGCAGAATGTGTTGACGACGGCTCCGGCAGCTATCATTCCGAGACTCGATCCCACACCCCGCGACATCATGATCATGAAACCCTGGGCAGCCGACTTGTCGGCCTGAGGAGCCTGTCGGTCGATGAAGAGTGCGCCGGCGATGTTGTAGAAATCGAACGCCACACCATAGACTATCATAGCCGAGACAATCAGCCATAGACCGTCACCGGTATTTCCGAACGCGAAACTGATAAAATTGATGACCCATGCGCCGATCGCACACATAATGGTTTTCTTAATTCCGATGCGTGCGAGAACACAGCCGACGGGTAGAATCCAGACAGCCTCTGAAATTTGAGACAGCGATGTGAGCAATGTCGCGTTAGACGCACCGAAAGTCGTGGAAAACTCCGGCATAGCCCTGAAATGAGTGAGATAGGGCGTCACATAGCCGTTGTTGATCTGCAATGCCACTCCGATGAACATCGCGAACAGAAAAAAAGGCAGCAGCTGGGGCAACGCAAGCAGTCTGAACGAACCGATCACCGGCATTGCACGCCACCCTTTAAGCCGGCTGTCTGCTGAATTTCTCATCGGTGGCACATCAGGAAGAGTGACGGCATAGAGAGCGGCGATAACTCCGGTGACGGCCGACGCGCAAAGCTGACCTGCCGTGTATTGCAGGCGCGACATGGCGTGGGGATGTGTTTCTGAAAGCGTGAAACCGAACGATCCGTCGGCGACCCAGAGAGAATTGACCAGCCACATCATGGCGACAAAGCCGATCGTACCCCATATTCTGATCGACGGGAATGCTTTTACAGGATCGATTCCCGATTGTTTGAGGTTGGCGAAACATGTTGAATTGCACAACGCGACTGTCGGTGCGAAAAATGCCGACGAGAGGGCAAACAGCGCGAACAACGGCCAGAATCTCACCTCGACGGCCGTCACGGCATAGCCCCAGACGGCAAACATGAACAACGCCGACAGAAAATGACACAGCCCGAGCATACGCTGTGCCGGAACATAGCGGTCGGCGACTGCTCCGGCCAAGGCTGGCATTATCAATGCTGAAAAACCACCTGCGGCGTAAAACCACTGTATGTCGCGGCCCAGTCCCGACGATCCGAGAAACTGGCCCAGCGACACAAGATAGCAACCCCAGACAGCAAACTGGAGAAATGTCATCAACGACAGACGTGCAGACAGCATCTTCCTTTGAGCCATTGGTCAGGCATTAAAATTTAATTTCGACTCCACCCATGACCGTAGCTCCCGGCATCGGACATCCATAGACAATCTCATAGTGTTTGTCGGTGAGGTTGTCGGCCTTGATCATAAGGGTGACAGGCGCATTGCCGGGAATGGTATATGATCCGCGAAGGTTGAGCAGCGAATAGTTGCTTTTGTCGGGTCCTCCGGTCTTGAGTCCCCAGATCGAGTTTGACTCGACTGTGAAAGACCAACGGTCGGGAGTATATGTCATCTGTGCCGACAGTTTGTTTTTCGGCGCGTAGAGCACATCGCCGTCGGTGTGGAGATAGCTGTAGTTTGCCATAGCAGTGAGACGGGGGGTGATCATGTATGACAGATCGATTTCAAAACCTTTGTTGATAAACGAACCGATGTTCATGTTTCTCGGACGTCCGTCAACACGCTGCACCTGAATCATGTCTTTTCCGTCAATGAAATAAAGACTGATTCCACCGTTCAGCCGGTTATCAAGAGCCGACTGACGGATCTCGACCTCATAGTTGTAGAGATACTCCGGTTTAAGGTCGGGATTTGCCGGGGCATAGAGATAGAGCTCGCGTAGATTGGGCGCACGGAAACCTTTACCGAATGAGAACTTGAGCGAATTACCCGCAAACGGCTTCAGAATGAAACCGGCCTGGGGAACCCACTCGTTGCCATATTGCGACGAATGTTGCAGACGCACACCTCCGTTGATGTTGACCATATCGTTGAAGAAGCCTTGCTGCATCATGACATATCCGGCCACCTCGTTTTCATGTGCCGTGAAATCACCATACTTGCTGTTGTCAGCTTTCTTGTAATTCCAGGTGTGACCGCCCCAATGAACGAAGTCGATGCCGACAGAGATCTCGTTGCTCTTCCAGAGATTGAAATTCTGGAACGCGATCAAACCCATATTATAATCGGTGGAGCGGAAAATATAGTCGGTAGGATCGGCATCGGGGGCATAACCATCATCTACATGATGCGAGCCCCAGTTGATATAGCTCTGGAAGCCACCCTTTGCAGGACCGAAATTGTCGTGGACAAAAACCGAGGCAGTTCCGCGGAAAATTTTGGTCCACATGCTGACAAGCGGATCTTGTATTGTTCCCGGATTGTTGGCTTTAGACTGGGTCATATCGACATTTGAGCCTAATTGCCAGTGGCTGTCGGCCTTGTATTGCAGCTGCAGATACTCGTTGGCGAGCCAGAAATCAGAGCCTGCACGGTTGCCGTTGCTGCGATCGACCTGACCAGCAGCGGTCGCGCCGAATTTTCCCTTGCGATAGGAAACGGCCGTGTTGAATTTCTGGGTCGTGAACGAGCCGAACATAGCACGTGAGCGACCTGACAACCCTTCTTTAGTGGCACGTTTGGTCACAATGTTGATCGAACCTCCCATTGCGTTAGAGCCGTAGAGCAATGATGACGGACCTCTCACGACCTCGACTCTCTCCACCCCGTTGGCGACATAGGTGTCGGGGAGCGAGTGGCCGAACACTCCGGCCCACTGCGGCTGACCGTCGATCATGAACAACACCTTGTTTCCCTGCCCGACTCCACGAATGCTTACCGACCCGGCCGAACCTCCCGAGACACCATAGCCTGCGAAACCACGTTCGCTGACAAAAAGACCCGGAATCTGATTCTGAAGCACCGGTAGAAGACTGCTCTGTCCGCTGTTCTCGATAGTCTCAGAGCCTACGGTCGAGACCGTGAGCGGAGTCAGTTCGACCGATGTCTTACGTGGTGCAATAACTTCGATTTCGGTGAGTTTGAGTGTGTCTGACATATTCACCGCCATTACCGGCAAAACGGCTGCCGACGCCAAGACAGTGGTAACAATTAGATTTTTGTTTAGCATAATTGACGAAATATAGTTGTTAACGTGGTTGGTGAGAGAGTCAATTCTAAAACAAAATTAAGATAATTTTTGTTGTATTGGTGCACTGTTTTTTAAATTTTACTAAAAATACACACCAAAACATGGACGAACGCAATTTTTTTGACCGTCTGTCAGAAAACTGGGACGCAAGAGAGCATATCTCCACCCCCGACAAAGTGAGAGAGATTCTCGCCTACATGGACATCAAACCAGGTGCACGTGTACTCGATCTCGGCACGGGAACGGGCGTATTGCTCCCCGAGATCGCGCGGCTCGTCGGACCCGACGGCTCTATAACCGCCGTCGACTACTCGACGGGAATGCTTGAAAAAGCAATCGCCAAAAACTCAGCTCTCACACCCGAGCCCCGCTTCATGCAGCTCGATTTCGAGACCGAGACCGTCGACGGGATCTATGACAACATAATTTTATATTGCGTCTATCCCCACCTACACACTCCAGGAGACACCATTAAATGGCTAAGAGCCGTCAATCTGGCCGACGGAGGCACCATAACCGTAGCGTTCCCGACCGATGAGCGTTTTATCAACAACGTCCACCGAGAACGCCACTCCGACAGCGACTTCCTGCCCCCCGCCGCCGCCCTGGCCGAAATCATGCGCGACAACGGCCTCGACGCGACCGCCGTCGTCACCGACAGCACCGGCTACGTCATCAACATCTCCAAAAAGGAGATTTGAATTTTTTGGAGCCTAATAGGTCTTGTTGTAATGGATATGTGGATAGTCATACCTTCCACACTCGGCGCAATAGACCACTTCGTCTGAGCCGGTGTAATTGGGCGAGTATTCTTTCACGCGCACATAAGACCGTGAATTACCTGAGGGAACCGAACGTGACGACGAATATCCGCTTGTCGACGGCGCGTCGACGGCCGCCTTTATTTCAGCTGTCAAAGCCTTTGATCTTGTGTCTATATGTGCGTTAGCCTGATCAAGTATAACAGCCATTGGATTGCGTGGATTTTCCCCTCTGGCACGAATCTCGGCGCAAAGTTTCTCACTTTTTTGCTTGAATTCCTGCTCTGTTACATATTGATTAAAAAAGCCGTCGACATTACTTACCTGCACCCATGACCAATCTTTGGCGATGAAAAGATATGGCCTGTCTTGGGTAAAGTCAACCGAGACGAATGTCGGACCACCGATTGTCCAATTATCGCCCGAATCGATAATCTGACTTGGATCTACACACGAGAATACCCAACCTTCGAGATTATTGGCCATACATGTGTAGTAATTCCCTGTTTGCGATATGAACACCGACAACTCATCACCATTGTCAGCTTTCATATAAAACTTAGCCGAATCAGGCAGAACCCCGGGCGTCAGTCCGAAGTCGGCCGCCGTCAGCCCAGGAACCGGCTCCTCGTCTGAGACTCTAATAATTTTACGGCCATAGTCCGTCCATTCGGGGTGACGCGTCGTTGAAACAAGAAAATCTTCAGGGTTCTTGTCACGCGGCAATGCAACTGTCACGCTATCGCCCATGCCAATCAAAATCCATTTATCCTGCACATCTTTTTGCCACCATTTATCAGACATTTTATCTCCGTCAGCATCGTAGCTTGTGTATGCACCGTTACCATTATAAACGAAGAAAACTCCGTTTTCCATGCAGTAGACATCTTCTTCCGGGAAATCGCCCGGCGAGACCGAGCAAGCCGATAATAACACCAGACAGAGAAAATAAAAAAATAGTCTGAAAGAATTCATGTGATATAGTCCGATAGATTAATTTGGTCTGATTGTCTCAACAAATATCGCACTTTGTAACTGAATGTCAAAAAGATATGAAGAATTATATGTTGCAGGCTGCAACATTTGCCACTATTGTGGTGCGAAGAGCGAGGCACGCAGTCAAACGGCACGCTTCAAGACACGCCAAGACCAACCGTCACATCAATCTCACACCAATCTCACCAACCAATGAGCGAATTATGGTCGCGAATTGTTGAATGGTTATGAATTATTTTTTATCTTTGCGACAAGAAACCGGGACCTGACCTCGACTGCAGGTCTCTTCACACATTCAACTCGATGAACTACAGTATTTTAGACCTTTTTTGCCTCATCGGTGCCGTCGGTCTTTTCCTCTACGGCATGAAAGTGATGAGCGAGGGCCTTCAGAAGGCCGCGGGAGACAGACTGCGCAACATTCTCGGCGCGATGACCCGCAACCGATTCACCGGCACTCTGACCGGATTTTTCATCACCGCACTTATCCAGAGCTCATCGGCCTCGACTGTCATGGTCGTCAGTTTCGTAAATGCCGGACTCATGACCCTGGCCCAGTCAATGGCAGTCATCATGGGAGCAAATGTCGGAACCACGTTCACGGCGTGGGTGATTGCCCTGTTTGGCTTCAAAGTCGACATCTCTGCTTTCGCGTTACCGTTGATCGGTCTGGCCATACCGCTGCTGTTCTCGAGCAAGAGCCGCAACAAATCGATAGGCGAGTTCATGGTCGGATTCGCGTTCCTTTTCATGGGTCTGTCTCTGATCAGTAAATATGTGCCTGATCTCCAGAGCAACCCCGAGATGTTCGCGTTTCTGCAGCAATACACCTCGCTCGGCTTCGGATCAGTCTTGATATTCACTCTTGTCGGTCTTGTGGTGACAATGATAATACAGTCGTCAGCCGCCACTTTCGCCATCACACTGATCATGTGCAGCAAGGGGTGGATCACGTTTGATCTGGCATGCGCAATCGTTCTCGGATCAAACATCGGAACAACAATAACCCCGATTCTGGCGGCCATGAGCGGTAATGTGGCAGCGAAACGAACCGCAATGGGACACTTCCTCTTCAACTTCTTAGGCACAATCTGGACTCTCGCCGTCTTCTATCCTTTCGTCAACCTCAACTGCTGGATCACAGAGGCGATAGGACAGGGCGACCCTGAAAGCCTGTTCTCATTCGTCAACCAACTCCATGTGACAGCTCCCGACATCTATGACCACCTCTTTGACGGATCGTTGCCCCAGGGACACGAAACCTTGGCAAAAGTGTTGCAGATGCAGGTCAGTGTGTCTTTCGGACTCTCGATGTTCCACACCGTCTTCAACCTGATCAACCTCTCGATCATGATCTGGATGACAAACATATACGTAAGGATTGTCGAATGGCTCATTCCGGCCAAACGTAAAGATGATGAGGAATTCCAGCTCAAGTTCATCTCGGGCGGTCTGCTCTCTGCCTCAGAACTCAACATCACCCAGGCCGAAAAAGAACTCTATGTCTATGCCGAACGGGTGCAACGCATGTTGACAATGGCGCGCGATCTGGTCCATACCCGCGACGGAAGCGATGAGTTTGTCAAACTTTATTCGCGACTGGAAAAATATGAAGATATCTCAGACCGCATGGAGATCGAGATCGCACGCTACCTGAACCGTTGTGCCGAAGGCCGTCTGTCAAACGAAGGTAAACGCCACATAGCCGGAATGCTCCACATCGTTTCCGAAATCGAAAGCATTGCCGACTGCTGCATGGGTGCCGGCAAGATTCTGCTTCGCAAACAGCAGGCCGGTGTCACCTTCACCGACGGCATCTACCACAACCTCGACTCGATGTTTGACCTCGCCGACTCCGCAATGCAAAACATGTTGCTGCTTCTGAAAAACATCGAGAACGCCAACATGGCCGATATCAACGCAAGCTATAACAAAGAACGCGAGATCAACAACCTCCGCAACCAGTTGCGCAGTGCCAATGTCGAGAACATCAACAACAAGCACTATGAATATCAGGCCGGCATCTACTACATGGACCTCGTCTCCGACATTGAGAAAACCGGCGACTACATTGTCAACGTGGTCGACTCGATCAAGGCCGAATACACCCACGCGCCGCAAGTCGCCTGACGATGCTGCCTGCGTGTCACATAGCCTGCCGCCTCGAAGCGGGAACCGACGAGGCCGGACGCGGATGTCTGGCCGGACCGGTGTTTGCCGCCGCAGTAATTCTTCCCGATGATTTCAGTTTGCCTGATATCAACGATTCGAAAAAGCTGACTGAACGCCGCCGCGAGTTGCTCCGTCCGGTCATCGAAGCCGAGGCTACGGCTTGGGCTGTCGCACAGGTCAGCGCCGAAGAGATTGACCGCATAAACATTCTTAACGCGTCCATACTGGCCATGCACCGCGCCCTTGACGCCCTTGGAGTCAGACCGGGTGGTGTAATCGTCGACGGCAACCGATTCAAGCCCTACGGTGACATTCCGTGGGAAACATTTGTCAAAGGTGACGGCAAGTTTGCCAACATAGCCGCGGCATCGATCCTCGCCAAAACCCACCGCGACGAGTACATGAGACGCATTCATGAAGAATTTCCGCAATATGGCTGGAACGTCAACAAAGGCTATCCGACAAAGGCCCACCGCGAGGCGATAGCGCGTTTTGGCCCAACCCCCCACCACCGCATGTCATTCACTCTGCTTGACACGCAACTGACATTGGAACTATAATTACATTTATCATACACATTTTTCAACAAACTTCCATGAGAAAAATATTCATTCTTTCAGCCGTAGCGGGACTGATAGCCTCACTTTTCGGCTGCGGCAGCCCCGCGAAAAAGGCCGGGACGCAACAAGCTGACCCAACCACTCTCACCCAGCCCGAATGGAGTCGCAACGCCGTAATCTATGAGGTAAACTGGCGTCAGATGACCGATTCGGGCAATCTGCAACAACTTGAGCAACAACTGCCACGCCTCAAAGATCTCGGTGTCGACATTCTATGGCTCATGCCGATCCACCCGATTTCTGAAGCAAACCGAAAAGGGACACTCGGCAGCTACTATGCAGTCAAAGACTACACGGCCGTCAATCCGGAACTCGGCACGCTCGACCAGTTCAAGCAGTTCGTTGCCAAAGCCCACGAAAACGGCATGAAGGTGATCATCGACTGGGTGCCGAACCACACAGGCTGTGACAACCCATGGGTAACCGAACACCCCGAATACTACGCACTCAACGACTCAGGAAAGATGTATGGCCCGTATGACTGGACCGATGTCTACAAACTCGACTATTCAAATGCCGAAACCCGTAAGGCCATGACCGAGGCCATGAAATTCTGGCTGACAGAAGCAGATATCGACGGTTTCAGATGTGACGTCGCCGGAGAAGTGCCGACCGACTATTGGGACGAGGCACGGCCTCAACTCGACTCAGTCAAGACCGGAGGTGTGTTCATGCTCGCCGAAGCAAGCAAGCCTGAACTTCAGAAAAACGCGTTCAACATGGGCTACAACTGGCCTATGAAAGATCTGTTCAGCGCGATCGCCGCCACTGCCGGACAATACACATTCAAACCCGACGCCACTTTCCCCGTCAGACATGCCGTAGCCATAGACTCACTGCTTGCCGAGCAGGCGGCTGAATATCCCGGCGACAGCTATCTGATGAACATGATCACAAACCACGATCTAAACTCATGGGAAGGCACAGAGTTCGAGCGTCTCGGAAATCTGACCGACGCGTTCGCCGTGTTGAGCTACACCTTGCCCGGAATGCCGCTGATCTATACCGGCCAGGAAACTGGCATGAACCGTGCTTTTGAATTTTTCGAGAAAGACAGCGCACCGCAATTTGAACCGCGTAACCGGTACTTCACCTTCTACCGGAAGCTCAACGATCTGAAACACACGCATGCAGCCCTGAAAGCGGGCAATGCCGGTGGCGAAATCGTGCGCTACCCGACCGAATCTGACAACCTCTATGTGTTCTCACGTTCTGCCGGAGAGTCTGAGGTAATCGTAATGGTCAATCTCGGTGACACTACCGACGAACTCAAATATAAAGACAATTCACCGGAACTGGCCGACGGCATGATCGACTGGTTCAGCGGAGAGGCTGCCGTTCTGCCGACCGAACTCACACCGGGTGAGTACAAAGTGTTCACGACCCGATGAACTCAATCAAAAACGCCATAACCGTCTATTGCGCCTCGTCGGCAAACGTCGACGGGGCGTTTTTCGCCGCCGCCCGTGAGTTGGGCACACTGATCGCCCGGTCGGGACACCCCCTTGTCACCGGTGCCGGAAACCGGGGACTGATGGGTGAGATCAACGATGCATGTCTCGAAGCCGGAGGCACTGCAGTCGGTGTCATTCCGCGGTTCATGGTTGAACATGGGTGGCAACATGACCGCCTGTCACAGCTGATAGTCACCCCCGACATGCATGTCAGAAAAGAAAAAATGGCACAAATGGCGTGTGCGGCAATCGCATTGCCCGGTGGCTGCGGCACGTTTGAAGAACTGCTCGAGATCATAACCTGGCGACAGCTCGGTCTGTTTGACGGCAACGTTGTGATTCTCAACACATCGGGCTACTACGATCCGCTCCTCGAGATGCTACAGAAAGCCCATGACATGAATTTCATGAGACCCGCCGACCGTCCGCTATGGCTCGTCGCCGACACTCCCCTCCAGGCACTCTGTCTGGCACTGGATTGACACAGCATTACCGAATCAATCAAACTCAAAAACTCTTTTTCTCCAATTCCCGGAGTTTTCTCCCGACATAGGGCGTCTGCCTGATTGCGGCGGCACGCGAGAGATATGTGGCGGCGAGTGCCCGATACTCTTTGACACTCCGGTTTTGAGACGACTGGTCAAAATAATAATTGCCGAGATAAAGCAATGTCTCATAGTCGTCGGGGGCAACCGCATTGATATGGCGGTAAGTGTCGACAGCGTCTCGGGTCTGCCCGGTCAGAAGGTATCCCTGCGCAAGAATTTTGAGAAAACCCACATTGTCGGGCAACCCTTTCAACATTCGTGACGAATATTTTATCATCTCAGGTCCATTCCTCCGAAAAGCATAGTAATCGGTCAGATATCCATCAATCGCCCTTGACAACCATGGCTGATGAACCGTCACAGACAGAAGAAACCGCTCATAAAGATCTGACCGTCCGAGCCTGAAACTTTCTTTTTTCACCGATGAGAACACCGAGTCGAAAGGCACATGGAACTCCATTGCGCGATCCACCAGCCTGAGCGCACCGACCGAATCTTCCCTGATGTCGGCCACTACGATCGCACGCCCGTAGACAGAGGCATCGGCCGGATTATCCTCCAGCATCAGATCAAGCATGGCGGCAGCACTGGCCCATTCTTTCTGGTCGATGAAACGTGAGGCCTTTAACTGAAGCGAGGCATAGTCCGAGGCTGATGTCAAGGTCATTACCATGAACATCACAACCAATGTCATTACTGATTTTTTCATTTCGAGAAGATTCAATCGTCGTTTTAATGCAAATATAGCACCTTTTGCCGGTTGCATACGCATTTCGGTCGGCAAAAAATAATGAACACGCGTAACAAGGTCCGATATTTGCATAATTGCCCCATTCTTTGTAACTTTGCGCACATAATTAACGGCACATCGACGCGTCGACCGACGACGTGTCGGTTGTCACATGTAACAGTCTATATCACAGCACAATGAATATTTCATACAACTGGTTAAAAAAATATGTCGATTTCGACCTCAGCCCCGAACAGCTGTCAGACGCTCTGACCTCTATCGGCCTTGAGACAGGCGGATTTGAGGAAGTCGAATCGATTCGCGGCGGCCTCCGCGGAATCGTCATCGGAAAAGTTCTCACCTGCGTGGATCACCCCGACAGCGACCACCTCCACATCACGACAGTCGACCTAGGAGACGGCCAAGCGACCCAGATTGTCTGTGGCGCGCCAAATGTGGCAGCAGGACAGACTGTAGTGGTCGCCACAGTAGGCACTACACTCTATGACGGTGACCAGGAATTTAAAATCAAGAAATCTAAAATTCGCGGCGTCGAATCGTTCGGAATGATATGTGCCGAAGATGAGATCGGCGTAGGAAACAGCCACGACGGAATCATCGTCATCGACTCTGATGTCAAACCGGGCACACCGGCTGCCGAATTCTACAACCTGACCTCCGACTACGTTCTCGAAGTAGACATCACTCCCAACCGTATAGACGCAGCCTCACACTATGGCGTCGCACGCGATCTCGCCGCCTGGCTTGCCCAACACAAGACAGCCGCGACGCTCCACAGCGATTCAGTCGACGCATTCAAGGCCGACACCAAAGAGGGAGCGATCGGTGTCGAGGTGAAAGACACAGAAGGCTGCACACGCTACTGTGGCATCACCGTCAGGGGCGTCGAGGTCAAGGAAAGTCCCGAGTGGCTCCGCAACTGTCTGAGTGCGATCGGGCTTCGTCCGATCAACAACGTGGTCGACATCACCAACTATCTGTTGCACGCCTACGGACAGCCGCTCCACTGCTTCGATCTCGCCAAAATCACCGGTGACCGCATTATCGTCGACACCTGTGCGGAAGGAACCAGATTCACAACTCTCGACGGTGTGGAGCGCACCCTCGACAGCCGCGATCTGATGATCTGCAATGAGAAAGAACCGATGTGTATAGCCGGCGTATTCGGAGGACTCGACTCAGGCGTCACTGAGAGCGCGACCTCGATATTTCTCGAGAGCGCATGTTTCAATCCGACACGCGTCCGCAAAACCGCACGTCGCCACGGTCTGAACACCGACTCCTCATTCCGCTTCGAACGCGGCGTTGACCCAAACCGGTCGCTCTATGTGTTGAAATTAGCGGCACTGATGGTCAAGGAACTCGCCGGCGGAGAAATCTGCGGCGATCCGGTCGACATATATCCGGTTGTCACAGAGCCGGCCAAGGTGACTCTTTCCTATAAATATCTCAACGATCTTGTCGGTAAGGAAATTCCGTCAGAGACCGTCGACAGCATACTGAAATCGCTTGAGATCGCAATCGAAGGCCGAAGCGAAGACACCGTTGACCTTGCCGTTCCGACCTACCGCGTCGACGTGACTCGTCCGTGTGACGTCGTTGAAGATGTTCTCAGAATCTACGGCTACAACAACGTTGAAATATCAGAGACACTTCACTCCTCGCTCTCGTTCAAGAGCGCGACTGACAGCGCCGACCACCTGCGCAGGCTCATCAGCGAGCAGCTGACCGCCCAAGGTTTCAACGAAATTCTCAATAATTCACTGACGGCCGAGGCATTCTACAGCGACCTGACCATCTATCCGGCGAACCGCTGTGTAAAATTGCTCAACCCGCTGAGCAACGATCTCAACGTGATGAGGCAGACCCTGCTGTTTGGAGGTCTCAACTCATTGGCCTACAACATAAACAGAAAAGAAGCCGATCTGGCCATGTATGAATTCGGCAACGTCTATTTCTTCAACCAATCGGCAGAGTCAACCGCTGAAACACCTCTCGCCCCCTACTCCGAGGCTCCGCGTCTCGCACTCTGGATGACGGGAGACATGCGCAAGACTTCATGGAACCGCCAGGCGGAACAAGCCACATTCTATGATCTCAAAGCCGTCGTGGCCAACATCTTCGCCCGCCTCGGCATCGAGAGCCGGGAGATCACCCTCACACCCGCCGACAATGAACTCTACAGCGCGTCGCTGGCTATCGCGACACGTTCGGGAAAACAGATAGGATCTATTGGCATACTCTCGAAAAAAATACTCAAAAAAGCTGACATCAAACAAGAAGTCGTCTATGCCGAACTCGACTGGAATGTGCTGACAACAATGTCTCTGAAAAAGCATATCAGCTACACTCCGCTGCCCAAGACACAGGCCGTCAACCGCGACCTCGCCCTGCTGCTCGACAACAGTGTGACAATGGCACAGGTCGAGGCTGTTGTCAGAGAAAGTGAGAAAAAACTGCTCAAGAGTGTCAGTCTGTTTGATGTCTATGAAGGTAAAAATCTGCCCGAAGGCAAAAAATCATATGCTATCTCGATCATCTTGCGCGATGACGAGAAGACCATGAACGACAAACAGATCGATGCCATAATGTCAAAGATAATAAACAACCTCACAAAACGTCTCGGTGCCGAACTGAGATAACCAATCTGAAACAACTACTTAACAACAATTATATCACAACACAATATGGGAAGAGCTTTTGAATATCGCAAAGCAAGAAAACTCAAACGCTGGGGAAACATGTCGCGTACGTTCACACGCATCGGTAAAGAAATCACCATCGCCGTCAAGGCCGGAGGTCCCGACCCGTCGACCAACCCGCGTCTGCGTGTGCTGATGCAGAACGCCAAAGCCGCCAACATGCCTAAAGACACCGTCGAACGCGCAATCAAGAAGGCAACCGATAAAGATTCGGGCGACTACAAGGAAATCACATATGAAGGATATGGACCCTTCGGAATCGCAATCTTCGTCGAAGCCGCGACCGACAACAACACTCGCACAGTTGCCAACGTGCGCTCTTATTTCACAAAACACGGCGGCAGCCTGGGAACACAAGGTTCGCTGACTTTCTTGTTCGACCACAAAAGCGTATTCAAGATCAAGGCCCACGAAGGTGTGTCGCTCGACGATCTCGAGCTTGAGCTGATCGACTATGGAGTTGACGAGATCGTGCCCGACGAGGAAGAAATCGTTCTCTATGGCGCATTTGAGGAATTCGCCAACATTCAGAAATATCTCGAAAACAACGGCTACGAGATTGTTTCAGCCGAATTCGAACGTATTCCCCACGAACTTAAGGAAGTCACCGCCGAGCAACGTGTCACCCTCGACAAACTCCTTGAGAAACTCGAGGAAGACGAGGACGTTCAGAATGTGTTCCACAACATGAAAGAAGAAGACGAGGAAGCCTGATCTGCAGGCTTTCACGTCTCTCAAACAACCTGACATGTTTTCAGGAATAGTAGAAGAAGCGGCGACCGTCACACGCGTCGACCGCACGGGCGGCAACGTCAACATCTCTGTCAGCTGCACTTTCGGAAACGAGCTGACCATCGATCAGTCGGTGGCTCACAACGGAGTGTGTCTGACGGTAGTCTCTCTCAATGATGACAACACATACACAGTCACAGCAATTCAGGAAACACTCGACCGCAGCAACCTCGGCGATCTGAAAGCCGGTGACCTGATCAACCTCGAGCGTTCAATGAGAGTCAACGGACGTCTTGACGGACACATTGTGCAAGGCCATGTCGACACCACGGCAATTTGCACCGGAATCGAAGAGGTCGACGGAAGCCGCTATTTCAAATTTGAATATGACGTTGATCAGAAACTGGCTCCAAAAGGCTATGTCACCGTTGAAAAAGGCTCAGTTACAGTCAACGGCGTCTCTTTGACCGTCTGCGACAGCGAGATCAACTCGTTTAGAGTCGCAATCATTCCTTACACGCTCGAACACACCAACTTCAAGGAGATAAAGGTGGGTTCGAGAGTCAACATCGAGTTTGACATCATCGGCAAATATCTCGCGAGATTGGCCGAAGTCGGCGACATGTTGAAAAAATAAGCCCTGAACAATGAGCGAAACAAGAAAAATCAGAGTCGGAATCACACACGGCGATATAAACGGAATCGGATATGAGGTCATTCTCAAGTCGCTTGAAGACAACCGCATTCTCGAGTTGTGCACGCCTGTAGTCTACGGCTCGGCCAAAATAGCCGGTTTCTACCGGAAAGCACTCGAGATTCCGGCAATCACTTTCAACACGGCAGTTGATGGCGCCGAGATCAAAGACGGCACATACAACATTGTCAATGTCATCGGCGAAGATGTCAAGGTCGAACCGGGAAACGAAACCAAAGCCGGAGGTGAAGCAGCCTTGGCCGCCCTCGAGCGTGCGGTCGACGATCTCAAGGCCGGACACATCGATGTCATCGTGACATCGCCGATCAACAAACACAACATTCAGTCAGAGGAATTCACCTTTCCGGGCCACACCGAATATCTTGAACAACGGCTCGGCAACGGCTCGAAGGCACTGATGATTCTGGCAGGGGACAAACTCAGGGTGGCGTTGGCCACGACCCATCTGCCTGTCAGCGAGGTGGCGTCACACATCACACGCGAGAGTGTTCTCGAGAAAATCGAGATTCTGAACGATTCGCTCAAACGCGACTACGCTATCGTCAGACCCCGCATTGCCGTACTCGGCCTGAACCCCCACGCCGGCGACGAAGGTGTGCTCGGCAAAGAAGAGCAGGAGGTAATCTCTCCGGCAATCGCCGATGCCCGTGAGAAAAAAATCATGGCTTTCGGCCCCTATGCCGCCGACGGATTTTTCGGAAGCGGAAGTTTCGCCAAGTTCGATGGCATTCTGGCAATGTTTCACGACCAGGGTCTGGTGGCATTCAAAGCCCTTGAAATGGGGGGCGGCGTAAATTTCACCGCCGGACTACCTTTCGTGCGCACATCGCCCGACCATGGCACCGCCTATGACATTGCCGGGAAAGGAGAAGCCGACGCCGGATCGATGCGCCGGGCCATTTATGCGGCATGTGATATTGTCCGCAACAGACGCCGATATGCCGAAATGACCCGAAACCCTCTCAAAAAACAATATTTCGACAAGTCGAAAGACAATGTCGTTCTTGACCTCACTTCAGATAACTGACAATATGCATTTCGCTATCATAGCCGCAGGCGAGGGCTCACGTCTCGCCCAGGAAGGTGTCAAACTCCCAAAACCGCTTGTCAACCTGAACGGCACCCCGATGATTCGCCGTCTGATTGACATTTTCGTCGGATGTGGAGCCGAATCGGTGGCGGTCATCGTAAACGAACAGATGACAGAAGTCAGAGAATACGTGGAAAACCTGAAGATCAACGTGCCCTTGCACCTGGTCGTCAAGTCTACCCCGAGTTCTATGCACAGTTTTTATGAAGTAAGCAAAACCTTCACCTCAGGAAAATTTGTGCTTACGACTGTCGACACCATTTTCCGCCCTGAAGACTTCAGACGCTATGTCGAGGCCTTCGCCGCCGATGAGAGTGCCGACGGCTACATGGCTGTCACACCGTTTATCGACGACGAGAAACCACTCTACATCGACACCGACAGCGAGATGAACATCACTGCCTTCTGCGACAAGCCCTTCGAAGGCGTGAGATATATTTCCGGCGGAATCTACGGACTGACCCCGCCGGCACTTACCGTTCTTAGCGACTGCATCAGACGCGGTGTCAGCCGCATGCGCAACTATCAGCGCGCCCTTGTCGAGGCAGGCCTCAGACTCAAGGCCTATCCGATGGGCAAAATTGTCGACGTCGATCACCAGGCCGACATCGTCACCGCCGAAGAGTTCCTGAACTCAGGTAATTAACAAATCCCATAAACAGAAACTAACCATGGCAGACATTAAAATAGCCGGCGTGATGAGAGCCGGAGCGTTTTCGCCAAACCACATAGGCAATGACGCCGCGATCTTCAACATTGTAGCCGAACAGCTGCGCAAGAGAGGCTGCGAGGTGAATGTCTACAGCGAGGAGCAACTGATGGCGGGAAAAATCACCGAGCGCATCATCGTCAACATGTGCCGCGAGCAGAAATCAATCGAGATTCTCCAGAAAATGGAAGATGACGGTTGTCTGGTGATCAACTCGGGCTATGGCATCGAGAACTGCACACGCGAGAGAATGACCCGCATTTTGCTCGCAAGCAACATTCCCTATCCCGACAGCCTGATCGTCAACACCGATGAGGTGATCAAACCCGCGCTGGCCGATGCCGGCATATCACAAGCCTGGATCAAACGCGGTGACTTCCACGCCATGCACAAAGAGGATGTCTCATATGTGCGTCATCCCGAAGAAGCCCAGGAGGTGCTTCAGGAATATTTCCTGCGCGGCATCAAACGCGCCGTCATCAACCGCCACCTGGTCGGCGACCTGATCAAATTCTACGGTGTCACCGACACCCCGTTCTTCTTCTGGTTCTATCCCTATGACGAAGGACACAGCAAATATGGCCACGAAGCGATCAATGGAAAAAGCCGCGGAATTCCATTTGACAAAGACCACCTGCATGACATCTGCAAGAAAGCAGCCGAGGTGCTTGATGTCAAGATATACGGAGGTGACTGCATCGTCTCTCCCGAAGGCGACATACGAATCATCGACTTCAACGACTGGCCTTCATTCGCACCATGCCGTAACGAGGCTGCCCCACACATCGCAAAATGCATTCTCGCAGCCGTAAAGCAACACAAGAAACAAAACTGAAAAATGGATTATTCTCAACCGACGACCCCGACCAAGTCAAGCTACCGCGACTCGCTCAAGTCGATGGACACGGAAGAGCACATTGACCTTGCTTTCTATCGGCCGATCGGATATGCATGGGCATGTCTGGCCGCCAGACTCGGAGTCACCCCCAACGCAATCACAATAGCCTCGATTTTTCTCGGCATTGGCGCCGGCGTCGCATTCTACTACAACAACCTGTTCATAAATGTGATAGGCATGCTGCTGCTGATCTGGGCAAATTCATTTGACAGTGCCGACGGTCAGCTCGCACGAATGACCAGACAATACTCACGGCTGGGACGAATTCTCGACGGACTGTCAGGCGATTTCTGGTTCGCAACGATCTATGTCGCGATCTGCCTCAGAGAAAACCACACCTCGGCATTCTTCATGGCCCACCCGTGGCTAATCTGGGTAATAGCTGTCGTGACAGGAATCTGTCATGCGAAACAAGCCGCAATGGCCGACTACTACCGACAGTTTCACCTCTACTTTCTCAAAGGCGAGGACGGAAGCGAACTTGAGAGCAGCAGCGATCTGAAAAAGAAATTGTCAACGCTCAGCTGGAGCAGAAATTTCTGGCAGAAACTGACACTGTCGACCTACACCAATTACACCGTACAGCAAGAAGCGACCGCTCCGGCAATGCAGAAACTGCGCAAGGAACTGTCAGTCAGATTCCCTGCCGGCAAAATTCCTCAACAGTTCCGCGACGCATTCCGCAAAGCGAGCCTGCCTCTGATGAAATATACAAACATTCTGTCATTCAACTGGCGAACGATAGCTTTGTTCACTTCGTTGTTCCTGACAATGCCTTGGCTCTATTTCGCTTTCGAACTCGTTGTGCTCAACATCTTGCTTGTCTACATGATATGCCGCCACGAAAGCATCTGCCGCAAATTCACCCAAGAACTGAAAGATGGAAAATTTTAACCGACTGAAAGGCATAATCTTTGATTACGGTGGCACGATCGACAGCCACGGCGATCATTGGAGCCACGTCATCAACGACGGATATGTCAATGCCGGAATCGTACTCAGGCACGAGGCTTTCCGCGACGCATATGTTGAGGCTGAACGTGCTCTGGCCCGTCAGCGCATCATTTTGCCGACCGACAACTTTCTCGACCTCATGCTCAAGAAAATAGCTATCGAAGTCGACCGTCTTGTCGAAACGGGTTCACTGCCCGAGTCGGCCAAAACCGACTCCACGATCGAACGCGTGGCCCGGTATTGCTATGAGTCCGCACGACGGAGCGTCGACGAGGCCCGGCCTGTGCTGGAGGCTTTGTCAGGAAAATTCCCCATGATTCTTGTCAGCAACTTCTATGGAAATGTCGAGGAAGTGCTGCGCGATTTCGACGTGCGCCGCTATTTCAACGGAATCATAGAAAGCGCGGTTGTCGGAGTGCGCAAACCCGACCCCCGGATATTCATGCTCGGGGTCGTCGCTCTTGGTTTTAATCCCGATGAAGTTCTGGTTGTCGGAGACAGTCTCCGCAAAGATATAATGCCGGCGAGACAGATCGGTTGCATGACAGCGTGGCTCAAAGGCAAAGGTTGGACAGAAGAGGAAGACAGTCAGACCGACAATGCCCGGATAAGCTCTCTTGACGACCTTCTGTCACTCATATGTTGAAAAACGTCGTAGAAAAGAACCAAGGTCAATTAACACTACAAAACATAAATGAGGGGCAAAACCACATATTTTAACCCATATTCACAATACAAACCTAATTTTAGTGTAACATTACATTAAATAACATTTTTTGACATGCAATTGCTTTTGCAATTGGAAAACAATAGCTACTTTTACACGCTCAAAAAGAGCAACCATCTGAATTCACAAAAGCAATAGAAAATAAACTACTGTAATATAACAATTTAAATCATGAGTAACGTAAAGAAAGCCGAGGGCAAACTCGGTGTTATGGTCGTTGGTCTCGGAGCTGTCACAACAACTTTCATGACCGGCGTTCTTATGGCTCGCAAAGGCCTTGCAAAACCGGTAGGTTCTATGACCCAATACGACAAAATGCGTGTTGGTGAGGGAGCTGACAAAAAATATCTCAAATATAACGAAATCGTACCTCTGGCCGACCTCAACGACATCGTTTTCGGCGCGTGGGACGTTTATCCCGCAAACGCCTATGAATCGGCCATCAATGCCGAGGTTCTCAAAGAAAAAGATATTGAGCCGGTCAAGGACGAACTCGTGAAGATCGTGCCCCTCAAGGCTGCTTTCGACCACAACTACGCAAAGCGTCTGACAGGTGACAACATCAAAGATGTGAAAGACCGTTGGGACATGGCCGAGCAGCTCCGCGAAGATATCCGCAACTTCAAGAAAGAGACCGGAGTCAACCGCGTTGTCGTTCTCTGGGCCGCCTCTACCGAAGTGTATGTTCCGGTTGACGAGAAAATCCACGGCACTCTCGAAGCTCTCGAAGCAGCAATGAAGGCCGACGACAAAGAGCACATCGCTCCTTCAATGTGCTACGCCTATGCAGCACTCAAAGAGGGTTGTCCCTTCATCATGGGTGCCCCCAACACCACCGTCGACATTCCCGCTATGTGGGAGCTCGCAGAACAGACCAAGATGCCTATCGCCGGCAAAGACTTCAAAACCGGACAGACTCTCGTCAAATCGGGTTTTGCCCCGATCATCGGCACACGTTGCCTCGGTCTGGCAGGCTGGTTCTCGACCAACATTCTCGGAAACCGCGACGGTCTTGTTCTTGACGAACCCGCCAACTTCCGCACAAAAGAGGTCAGCAAGCTCTCTACACTCGAATCAATCCTCGTTCCAGAAGACCAGCCCGATCTCTACGGACATGGCAACGACGAAGATACCCAGTACTACCACAAGGTGCGCATCAACTACTATCCCCCGCGCAACGACAACAAAGAGGGCTGGGACAACATCGACATCTTCGGTTGGATGGGCTACCCGATGCAGATCAAGATCAACTTCCTCTGCCGCGACTCCATTCTCGCCGCTCCCCTCTGTCTCGACCTCGTTCTTCTGAGCGACCTCGCGGCACGCAACGGACGTTACGGAATCCAGCGTTTCCTCAGCTTCTTCCTCAAGAGCCCGATGCACGACTACACCAAGGGCGAGGTACCTGTCAACCACCTCTTCCAACAGTATGTGATGCTCAAGAACGCTATCCGCGAAATGGGCGGTTACAAAGCCGACGAACTCATCGACTGATCAATCAGACAAAACTAACAGACAAACATAACACGAAACGTAGACCGGGCAGAACACTCTGCCCGGTCGCTTTTTGTGTAATACCCGGCGACTCAATGAACCAAATTAACCCGACATTGTTTTGACTTATGAGTTGTTATAGCTAATTTTGCAACGACAACTGACACGTTTCAACTAACCGCTCATCACAACACCACAGAAAATGAACAAACTCAACCATTTCGCCACCGCGCTGGCCATGGTCATTCTATCGGTGATCTCACTGCAGGCCCAGGTGCCTGCCGGCTACTATTCGTCGCTAAACGGAAAATCAGAGGGTGCGCTGAAGACAGCCATTCACAACCTTCTCTACAACCACACCCACGTCTCCTCCTACAGCGACCTGCCAAAATATTTCCAACGCACCGACGTCTATCCCGACGGATCAAGCCGCTGGTGGGACATGTATAGCGACATTCCGCTGTATGCACCAAATTTCACAGGGCTAAACCGCGAGCACGCGTTTCCTAAAAGCTGGTGGGGCGGCTCCACGTCAACTCCGGCCTACATCGACCTGAACCATCTCTATCCCTCGGAGAGGAATGCCAACACTGCAAAAAACAATTTTCCGCTCGGCGTTGTCTCGTCGGCTTCGTTCGACAACGGAATTTGCAAAGTCGGCACACCCGTCGCAGGTCAGGGAGGAGGAGCACAGAAGGTATTCGAGCCGGCCCGCGAATACCGCGGCGACTTCGCCCGCACCTACTTCTATATGGTCTCAACCTACCAGAATCTGACCTGGAAATACACCTATATGGTCGACCAGAACCTCTATCCCACCCTAAACGCATGGTCTATAAACCTTCTGATGAAATGGCATCGCGAGGATCCGGTCAGCCAGAAAGAAATAGACCGCAACAACGTGGTCTACACCATACAGAACAACCGAAATCCGTTCATCGACTATCCCGAACTCGCCGAATATCTGTGGGGAAACAAAAAAGGGCAGATCTTCAACGAATCGTCGGTCTCTGTGCCTGGAGGAGAACCAAACCTGATCACACCGTTACAGAACATGGAACTTGACTTCGGTCAGGTTGCCATCGGAAAATCAGCGACCATGCGTCTGCAATTCAGAGGAGAGAATCTCACAGGTGCTCTGTCGCTGCTGTTGAGCAAACCCGACCGCGCTATGTTCTCCATTCCAACCCGAACAATCTCGACAAGCCTTGTAAACACTGAAAACGGCTACTGGCTCGAGGTCACATACAAACCTACATCGACCGGCACACATGAGGCCCGGCTTATCGTTTCCGACGGTGGCATACCCGGCTCGCGAGGCATCGGCCTGAAAGGTGAATGTCTTCCGATGCCTGAATTGTCAGCCTTTAAGGCTCTTCCGGCCACAGACATCACCGAAAACAGCTACACGGCCAACTGGGAGATACCCGAAGGAGACGTAGTTGACTACTATGTCGTCACACGCACACGCATTTCTGACGGAAACTCATCGGTCGAGGAACTTGTCGCCGAAAACAACTCGCTTGAGATCACCGATTTTGCGGCTTCGACATCTGAAACATACTATGTCCAGTCATGTCGTCTGGGCGAAAGGTCGCCACGCTCCAACGAAATCATCGTCGACCACTCGGGCGTGACCGGTGTTGACGCCGGTCTCAGCCTCGGCACCGTCTTCATGGAAGGTGGAGTTCGCTTCGTCTGTGGCAAGGCTCACCACAACGCACGCTTCTACGACATCTCAGGTCAGCTGGTGATGACCCTCCCGACGGTAGAAAACGACACCGAGGTGCTTCTGCCCTACGGCGTTTACCTGATCATTACCGATGAGCAACGCGTTCCGCTCAAAGTCATGGTTAAATAATCGTCGCTGATAAAACAATAATCGGCTTCC
The DNA here is from genome assembly GCA_910588035.1 of uncultured Muribaculaceae bacterium. Classification (GTDB taxonomy): domain Bacteria; phylum Bacteroidota; class Bacteroidia; order Bacteroidales; family Muribaculaceae; genus CAJUPY01. Next base: position 28,282 of record CAJUPY010000025.1, read on the forward strand.
TGCACAACACGTTCAGGAAGCCGATTATTGTTTATGACAATTTAGGGGGGCAGCGGACAGGAGCGGTGAATCAAGACAAAAATAATGGCCGACAATCATGAGATCATCAGCCATTATCTGTACCCAAAGCCGGGATCGAACCGGCACGGATTGCTCCACTGGTGTTTGAGACCAGCGCGTCTACCGATTCCGCCATTTGGGCTAACGGTTGGGCAAAGGTAGGGAGTTTTTTTTGATTTACAAAAAATAGGAGTCAAAATCAACACTAAAATCTGAACAAGCAGTCAAAACTTACCTTTATGAAAGGGCAGAACAAACAATTTGGTTAAATTAATAGTTAAGCATTTGCCATTGATTTGTTTTAAATGACTAAATTTGTGATGAAGAAAAAACAATGCTGAACTATACACCGATAATACGACCCTATTTCCATTACCTGAACACTTTGGCCAAACGCAGGTCTGAAGATGTCAGAAATGTCCAGACACGTCAGTTGAACCGTCTGCTGTCCAACGGACGTTCGACACTATATGGTCATGACCACGGCTTTGACAAGATCAAGACGGTCGATGATTTCCGCCACCGTGTTCCAGTTGTGGAATATCCCGAGGTCAGAGAATATGTCATGAGAATGGTTGACGGACAACGCGACATTCTCTGGCCAGGCACTACCCACCGGTTCGCCCAGTCGTCAGGCACAAGCGACGGCAAGAGCAAATATATTCCGTTGACCGACGAATCTCTGAAACATTGTCATTATCGCGGCGGGGCCGATGTAGTGGCCACCTATCTGTCGCTCTATCCCGGATCGAAGCTTTTTTCAGGCGAAAGTTTTATTCTCGGCGGCAGCTATGGCAATGCGCTCGACCTCAAACCGGGAGTGAAAGTAGGAGACCTCTCGGCTCATCTTATAGACAACATCAATCCTCTGGCCGACAAAGTGCGCATTCCGTCGAAAGAGACAGCATTACTTGAAGACTGGTCAGAGAAACTGCCCCGTCTGGTCAATGAGGCGATCGGCCGGAATGTGACCAACATCTCCGGTGTTCCGTCATGGTTCATGACCGTGCTCAAGGAAATTCTGAAAAAGACCGGAGCGACGACCATTCACGATGTGTGGCCCAATCTCGAGGTGTTTTTCCACGGAGGCATCTCTTTTGAGCCCTACCGCGAGCAATACAGACAGATTACCGACCCGTCAAAAATGCACTATCTCGAGACCTACAACGCAAGCGAAGGTTTCTTTGCCGTTCAAGACAGGCGCGATTCAAGAGCGATGTTGCTGTTGCAGGATCTCGCGACATTCTATGAATTCGTTCCGCTCGACAATCTCGGCGACCCCTATCCGGAGACTCTCACGTCATGGGAAGTGGAACCGGGGCATGTCTACGCACTTGTCATCACCTCATGCAACGGATTGTGGCGATATATGATAGGCGACACTGTCAGAGTCGAGACCGTCGATCCGCTGCGCATCACGATTGCCGGACGCACACGGCACTTCATCAACGCCTTTGGCGAGGAACTTATGGTCTACAATGCCGATGCCGCCATTTCAAGGGCTTCAGCGATGACCGGAGCATCGGTATCCAACTACACGGCCGCTCCTGTTTTCGCCGACAGCGGTCACCGCGGACATCACCGGTGGCTTGTCGAATTTTCCACGCCGCCGGCCGACTTAGAGCGGTTTGCAGACATTCTTGACCGGTGTCTGACCGAAGAGAACTCCGACTATCAGGCCAAACGCTCAGGCAACATTTTTCTTGACCGTCTCGAACTGATAGAGGCTCCGGAGGGTGTCTTCGACCGTTGGCTGGAATCGACAGGCAAACTTGGCGGACAAAGAAAAATTCCGCGTCTGAGCAACGACCCTATGACCTTGAATTCGATCTTAAAATCAAACAACATAAAATCTACATGAAACTGAAATCATTATTCACCACTCTCTCTCTTGGCGCGGCATTGACCGTCTCGGCATCATCGGCCAAGTACATTTTCTATTTCATCGGCGACGGAATGGGCATGGGGCCCGTGCTCGCCGCGTCGACCTACAACCGCGTTGTTCTCGGAAACGACAATCTGCCGCTTATGATGACGTTCCCCGTAGCCGGACAAGTGCTCACCTACTCGGCATCAAACCCGATAACCGACTCGGCTGCGGCAGGAACGGCACTGTCGACAGGCCACAAGACCAACAACGGAATGCTCGGCATGGACGCCGACACTCTCTCGGTCAGATCAATGGCCGATGTGCTCAAAGACAACGGATACGGCATCGGTGTGGTCACCAGCGTAGCACCCGACGATGCCACCCCCGGCGCATTCTATGCCCATGTACCCAAACGTTCTATGTCGACCGAGATCAACAAGCAGTTTGCCACCGCCAACGTCGATTTCCTCGCCGGAACCACCCTGCGCGGTGCCAAAGACAAAGAGGGCAACGACACAGGTGTGCTCCAGCTCTATGACAAGAACAATGTCAAGGTTGTACGCGGTCTTGACGAATTGGCTAAAGCGGGCAATCACAACGGCAAAATGGTGCTTCTCGGAACCGAACCGTTTGAAGCAGGCAACATGGGCTACACAATCGACTCTATTCCCGGCATGCTCACGTTGCCGCAGATGACCGAGGCCTGCCTGTCGTTCCTTGAGAAAAAGTCACCGTCACACTTCTTCATGATGATTGAAGGAGGAAACATTGACCACGCCCTCCACGGCAACGACGGCGGAGCGGCAATCACCGAGATCTTCAATTTCAACGAAGCGATTGACATCGCCTATCAGTTCTATCTCAAGCATCCCGACGAGACTCTCATCGTCGTGACCGCCGACCATGACACCGGAGGCATGTCGGTAGGAAACCGTGCAAACGGAATGACTGTCAAGTTTGACTATCTGGCCTCACAGAGAGTCTCTAAAGAGATGTTCTCTGACTATTGCAAGGGAATTCTGAAATCACGCCGCATCTACAAATGGGACGACATGAAAGAATATCTGACCGATAATTTCGGCTTCTGGAACGTTGTTCCGTTGACCGACGCCGAGACAGACCGTCTTCAGAAGGCTTTTGTCGAGACTTTTGAAAACCGGAACAGCAGCGACGAAAAGACCTGGTACAGCAACTTCAACGCTTTTGCAGCCGACGTATTCAACATTCTGTCGACTAAAGCCGGAATCGGCTGGACCTCAAACACCCACACAGGCAACCCCGTGCCCATTTACGCTGTCGGTGCCGGTGCTTCGGAGTTTGCCGGCATCAACAACAACACTGTCATTCCGGTCAGAATTCTTGAAGCGGCCGGCTATAAGTTCTGATGAAACGATCTACAACCATCATGGCGGTCAGGGGAGCGGCCGCCTTGATGATTGTGTTGTTTCACTTCACATGGGCCTATAACGACAAGTCGGTCAATTCGGGCGTCTACGCCACCGACTGGCCGTGGAGCGTCTGGTGGGGCTATGCCGCCGTAGCGACATTCTTCATGATGAGCGGTTATCTCGCGACGCCCCACATCATTGACCGGCAGCCCGATCCCCGAAAATTCATATTCAAGAAACTGAAACGGTTTTATCCGGCCTATTGGGTCTCGATGACCGTCACAGCCATTGTGTTATATCTCTTTTTCAAAGAGGAAAGTGTGTCGTTGAGCGGCTATCTTGTCAATCTGACAATGGTCTCCCAACTGTTCAGGGTGCCGTTTGTCGACGGTGTCTACTGGTCGATGCAGTGCGAGCTGCTGTTCTGTCTGATCGCCGCCTCGCTTATGTTTCTCGGCGGAGGTCGAAAACTCGACAGAGCATTGATTGTCTGGATCGCGCTTGCAATCGCGCTGTCGTTCACTACAGGCATCAAGCCGCTAAGGGTGTTCAGAATCGTGACAATCGGGGCATATTGCCACAATTTCATCGCAGGAATAGTTATCTGCCGCTTCTCTATGTCAGGAAGGAACCGTCTCTCACCGGCCGAGATGCTGACTCTGGTTCTGTGTCTGACAAACAGCATCGTGTGGTCAGGCGCGTTCACACCTCCGACAGTGTTCTTTGCCCTCACTGCCGCTGTTCTGCTCACTCTCGACCGCCTCGACAAGATCATCTGCAACGACAACGTCATCGTCAAGGCTCTTGGCTGGATCGCGATGATATCTTATCCACTCTATCTCACCCAC
>CAJUPY010000026.1 GCA_910588035.1 uncultured Muribaculaceae bacterium
CCGTGACCTCCTGCGTGACAGGCAGGCATTCTAACCAGCTGAACTAACGCACCAGAGTTTGTTTTTCTATTTCAATTTGCGCTTGAGTTATCTCTCGTTTGCGAGTGCAAAGGTATAACAGAATTCTGAACCTTGCAAGCATTTTCAAAAAAAAATCTCAATTTCGTGTGTTTTTCTCCATAATTGCCAACTTTTCACCTTTTATTCTTCTGAAAATTGACTGTATTGACAGCTACTTCAACTTCAGGTTCCTTTAATCTCACCTCGAGATATCGGGCGAGCTCCTCCCGTTGTTTTGGGACCAGACCCTCCGGGGCATTGACAAAAGCCATGAAAACGGTGTCGGTGTTGGTTTTACTTCCGCTGTCGACATCAGAGACTATCAACTGCGAGAGTGCGAGAGACTCTACCTTCGGGAACAATACTTTTACTTCAGGAAGCACATCACGGGTCGAGCGCGAGAAGCGGTCGGTTGATGCGAGCAGATTTCTGAGAGAGTCGACCATTTGCTGACGCCGGTCGATTTCCTGCTGAAGTACGGCATAGAATTGGCCTGCATCACGGCTGTCATCACGGTTGCCTATCGAGTAGCCCTGTTTTATCGTGAGCACCGTTCCGCCGAGACCGGCAGAATCGAGTTTATTCATCATAGCCAGCTGCAATGAGTCTTTCGGTAGCTCTTGTCCGATGAGGGTCACATTGATGTGGCGTTTACCCTGCTCCACAAATTCGCGATGGGAAAGCACCTGCGTGTTCGGGAAGACCATCTCATTTTCGACAAAATAAGAGGCCGCCTCCGTAAAACGGTTGTTCTTGACCATCACAATCGTGAGATACGCGCTGAGAATGACAGTCGCCACCACACACACCGACACCACTGTCTTCACGCGGTGGGCACGCGCGTCATCTTTGACAACAGCCGGTCTGTAGCCCATCAGTTTCACTCCGATCCATGTCGCGAAGAGAATGAAAATGGCATTTATAAAGAAAAGATAGAGCGCGCCGAAGAAATAGTGGGGCTGAAGTGTCGCTATGCCATATCCCGCCGTGCAGAGTGGAGGCATCAGAGACGTTGCTATCGCGACCCCCGGCATCACCTGACCTTTATTCCGGCATGCTATGCTGACAATGGCGGCCGCTCCGCCGAAAAGTCCGACAAAAACATCGTAGATTGTCGGAGAGGTGCGGGCCAGCAGCTGGCTGCTGCCGCCATAAACAGGCGATATGAGAAAGTAGACTGCCGATGTGGCGAGCGACATTACGACGGCCATGAAGATATTTTTCATGCTGCGTCTCAACAAAGGATAGTCACTGGTCCCGATCGCGACACCCATGCCGATGATAGGCCCCATCAGCGGGGAGATCAACATCGCGCCGATGATGACCGGAACACTGTTTGTGTTGAGACCCACCGATGCGATGATCATGGCGATTATAAGAATCAGCAACTGTGATCCCTTGAACGAGACACCGGCTACAACCTCGCTCTCGACCTGATTCTGGTCGAGCAGATCGGCCGAGATATTGAAATATGACAAAATCTCGGCCTTGAGTTTGGCTAAATACTGAGTTAACTGCATGGTTTGCTCATAAATAAACGTTGTTAATTATTAACAATCCATGCAACCGTTTGGTTTGTCAATCGAGAGCAAGCAACATGATCGCGATGATGATCGCGAGTCCTATGACAACGCTACCGTCGATGCTGCGATAAGCGATTGTGCGGCCGTTGACAGTAAGGAAATATTGCTTTGGCCGCGCACGCTTCATCTCTCCGTGCACAAGTTGCCGCACGATCAGCCTGAACACACACCAGACGACAATGGCTATCAACGAACCGATTATGCCGCCTACGATCAGGTCGCCGGGATAATGCACACCGAGATAGATGCGCGAGTAGGAGTTGACAAACGCCCACAGAAAAATGAACCATTTCAGACGTGTACCGCGCCATATCAGGGCCATGATCGTCGCCAGACCAAACGAATTGGCGGCATGACACGACGGGAAACCGTAACGGCCTCCGCGGTAGTTGCTGACAATGTGTACGAGTTCCGACATCGGGTTCTCAAGGTTGGACGGACGCAGCCTCATGAAGTAGGGACGAATGTAGGTCGCACATATCTGGTCAGCGAGCGTGATCGTCAGAACCACCGCGATTGTCCACACAAGGGCAATGCGCCAATTGAATCCCTTGAAAAAAGCGATCAGAAAAGCCGCGTACATCGGAACCCAGATGAAACGGCCGGAGAACATGAACATGGCTCGGTCCCAGAATGGCGAATGGAGGCCGTTGAAAAACAGGAACACTGATTGGTCGAGGTCGAGAAGTTGTGTCAGCATAAGCGTGTATGTTATCGTGCGTCGAGGTCGCGGTATAAAATCTGAAGATAGCTTTTAGCCATTCGGGCCAGACGAGCCGTATCACCTTCGGCAAAGGTGGTCTCGCCGGCATCGAGGTCATAGACCACGGTAGCCGAATCGGTCACAAGGCCTATCTCTCCCGGATCACTGAAAAAGGAGTAGCCCGGAGCATCGGGGTCGAGCAGATTGTGGCTGAAGCGGAATGATGATGTATCGAGGCCCATTGCCCCGAGAATGGTGGCGGCGATGTCAGTCTGGCCACCGGTGCGCCCCACTCTTCCGCGACGTTGCAAAGCACCGCCGGTCATGATGATCGGAATTGAATGACGGTCAGATGCCCGTTCCAATCCCTTGGGGTAAGAACCATAATGGTCAGGAACCAGAATGAACAATGTGTTATCGGCCTTACCTGCCTCAGTAAGGTTGTTGATGAATGCGGCTGCACAACTGTCGGCATACTGGAATGCCGTCACAGCTTTCGGTTCATCGGGTTTGCGGGGAGACCGTGGAACATCAAACGGTTCATGACTGCTCGAGGTCTGAATGACAGTCAGAAGTGGACGGTTGCCGGTCCGCGCAAGTAGGTCGTCCAACGCACGTTGGAAAACCGGGCCGTCGGGCACACCCCATTTCGACAGCCGCTGAGACAGCGGAAACGATTTGTCGTTGACGATTTCAGAGAAACCCGACGACATCAGATAAGCCCGCATGTTGGTGAAATTGTCGTCACCGCCATAGTAGTATCGTGCATCATATCCGGCATCGGCCAGAACGCCCGCAATCGACGGCAACGTCTCTGCCTTGGCAACATCTTTCATCACGCTTGTTGTCGGCTGCGCGGGATACCCGCTCAAAATGGCCGGAATGCCGCGGTCGGTACGGAACCCCGACGCATAAATCCGCTCAAACAGGAGTCCGGACCGAGCTATGCTGTCAAGTTCCGTGGCCACAGACTCGCCTCCGAGCGACGGGAACAGATGGTTTGAGAAACTTTCAAGAATTATGATGCAGATGTCGGGACGGCTATTTGCAAGCAAAGGAACCGCTACCGTGTCTGAAGACGCTGCATTACGGTTCAATTCATTCATGTTTTCCATGGCGGTCTCTTCGTCATAGTAGAGAAACGCCGATGAGAGATCGTTGACATGTGTTGCCGAATAAATCAGGCTGAACATCGGGTTGACCGCCGCATGGTTCAACCGCCGGTCGCTGCTGAAATATGCCGCGCTGAGGTTCATGGTCGACACTGAGAATCCACCGCGTATTGGTATGAACAGCAAACCGGTAGCGAACACAGCCACTGCTGTCTGTCGCCCCCTTTTAGCGGCTGAAACAGGTTGCAGACGTCCGATTCGGTCAAGCAGCAGATAAATGGAAGTAGCTAGAAGGGTCGTAGCAACCAGTCCGCCCGCAATCTCCCAAGCCGACGCACTCGCCAATGCAAGCGACGGCGACGACGAAAAATAGAACAACGGTGTCGTGTCGAGTTTGAACCCCCAATAGCCATAGAGCACAGTGTCGAGCACGAAAACCACACTGATCAGAAATGCCGACACTCCAAACCAGACTCTCAATGAAACCAGAAGCCATTTTCTCAAGCCGGTCCAGATTGATACAATCGACAAAAAAGCAGGAACGACGGTCAGATATGCCGCCATGGAGGCGTCCATTCTGAGTCCGCCGAACATCACCGACAATGCGTCGAAGAAACCATATTCCGCATACTCCGCTCCATTGAAAACCATAAACAATGGTTTCAGCAACATCATCACGACGGTGAGCGTGACGAAAACCTTCAATGGGGGCAGAACAGGTTTGAACATTGAGGCGGTCAGTTGTCAGACATTGAAACGGAAGTGCATGATGTCGCCGTCTTGAACGACATATTCCTTACCTTCAACCGAGAGTTTACCCGCTTCTTTGACGGCGGTCTCACCCCCGAGTGTCACATAGTCGTCATATTTTATCACCTCGGCGCGGATAAAGCCCTTCTCAAAGTCGGTGTGGATAATTCCGGCACACTGCGGTGCCTTCGATCCGCGCATGAAGGTCCATGCCCTGACCTCGTCGGGTCCGGCCGTGAAATAGGTCTGCAAGTCAAGAAGTGCATAGGCGGCACGAATCAGGCGGCTGACTCCCGACTCCTCGAGGCCGATTTCCTCAAGAAATTCCTTGCGCTCCTCCCAGGTGTCGAGTTCGGCTATGTCGCTTTCGGTCTGGGCCGCCACGATCAGAATCTGCGCATTCTCATCTTTGACCGCCTCTCTGACCGCCTCGACATATCTGTTGCCCGAAACAGCCGACGCGTCATCTACGTTGCAGACATACAGAACCGGTTTATTGGTGAGCAGGAACAGTTCCTTGGCATATTTCTGCTCGTCGACGGTCTCGAACTTGACCGAACGGGCCGGCTTGCCGGCATCGAGTGCCTCCTTGAACTGACGGAGCACCTCATATTGCAGCTTGGCCACCTTGTCACCGCCGGTCTGAGCCGCTTTCTGGGTCTTGGCTATGCGGCTCTCGACAGTCTCGAGGTCTTTGAGCTGAAGTTCATAGTCAATGATCTCTTTGTCGCGCACGGGGTCGACCGATCCGTCGACATGGGTGATGTTGTCATCATCAAAGCAACGCAAAACGTGGATAATGGCATCAGTCTCACGAATGTTGGCAAGAAACTTGTTGCCGAGTCCCTCACCCTTGCTCGCGCCCTTGACCAGTCCGGCAATGTCGACAATCTCGACGGTGGCGGGCACCACGCTCTTGGGCTGGCACATCTCGACCAGACGGGTCAGACGGTCGTCGGGAACGGTGATCACTCCGACATTGGGTTCTATGGTGCAAAACGGGAAGTTGGCCGACTGGGCCTTGGCGTTTGAAAGACAGTTGAAAAGAGTCGACTTGCCGACATTGGGCAGTCCGACAATACCACATTGAAGTGCCATATATGATGATTTATTTGTTTTCTGACTGCAAAGTTACGCTTTTATTTTGAGTCAGACAAGGATATGACAAATCCGGCCTGACCGAAAGAAGGGTCAGGCCGGACGATTATTGTCAGATAACTGTTATCAGATAGCGGGAGCTGTCGCGGTCTCGACTGATGAAACCGCTTGCTCTACCATTTGGGGAGCATTCGATGTCGACACTATCTTGACAAGATAAGGATCAGACATGACATCATTGAGGCGCACTTTCAGACGATTGTCTGATGTGCATGATTTTGCCTTGAAAAGTTCAAGTTGAATCGCGTTGGTCGGGTGCGAACCCCATGAACCATCATCCATGAAACGGAATACCTGTGTCTGATTATCATTGATTGTCTCCAGAGTCGGCGTAGCAGTCATTCCAACGTTAGACCATGTGATATATCCGTCACTGGCTCCGGCAATCGTATAGACATAGGTTGTTTCACCTTGATAAGTAAAAGTATTGACATATTGCGCTCCACGGTAAACAAGGGCTCGCTCTGAGTCGTTATACGTGATAGGATAAGACAGATTCAACATATCGATATAATATTTCGTACCTGACTTTTTAACGACAGCCTTAGTGTATTTGGCCTTCTTGTTCTGATCGGTATAATACATGTAGTAGTCACCTGCGATATCTTTGGCAAAATCGGCCTGGCTAACCGGAATAGTACCCTGTAAGGTACCTGCTGTCCAGACGATGTTACCGTTACGAACCATACCGGTAGCATTGGCATCAAGCTTGACTGTCAGTTTATCGTCTGCGACCTCAGTGTGGATCCAGTCGGCATCACTTGAGAACACGACACCGCAATTTTCCTTGAAAGTATAGCTAAGTGTAACGGCGTTATCGTTGCGAGTGAGAGATGTGAGGCCACCGAGGTCTATGATGCAACCGGCCTGAATTACGGCGACATTGGTCGAACGTGAACCGTCGCTGATATTCAACATCGCTGTGCGACCGTCAAGAGCGGCGTTAAATTCAACATCAATGAGAACTTTGTTTCCGTCAATGGTCGTTGTAAGCCACTCACCGGCATCTTTAGTCACCGTCAACGGACCGCTGGCATCGACAACAATCGAACCTTGAGAAGCATTGGCGGGGAAAGAAGTCTCGCGGCTGACTACAGGAAGTGAATTCTCGTGCTCGCTAACGTATTCGACATCGTCATCGTTGCATGCGGTGAAAACACATGCCGACGAGAGCGCGAGCAACATTATGCTAAATAATTTTTTCATTGCAATTCAATTTTAACGTTTAACCAATCGAGTAGGTTTGGCAAGCGCACCAAGGTTATTTTTGCCTTCGGTTGTAACCGGTCTCCATGCAGTCGGAGCCCATCCCCTCGGTTCAGTGCCCATACCGCCTGTGTAATAATAGAACATGGCAGAATTTTGAATTTGATTGCCATTCGCATTATAAATGAACTTGAAGTCACCAGGATTCTCAAGATCTTTCATAATGGTGAAATGTCCGTCAAAATTTGTCATGAAGCTAAAGCTTCCACTGTCATTGGTTTCGTCGGCCATAAGGAAGTAGATGTTTCTACCATTGTCAACACCCAGTTCCTGAGTGTAAATTTCAAGAGAACCTTTTGATTTGTTGTATTGGGCGATCAGATCCCATTTGCTGTTCAAACCGGTAAACCTATAGCAATTGTTGTCTTTGTCGGCAACAAGGGTGGTGTTGAAGTTTGCTTCTCTACCAATAATCATATAGTCACCGGCAAACTCATCAAAGTAAGTGTAATCGTCAGGCACGAAACCGGTCATCGAAATGTCGTTGCCGTTTGAATCTTTGCCACTGTAAATCAGCTGGTCAACATCGAAATTAAGTTGACTGATCTTGGCTCCGTTAACTTCAATCGGTTCATCGAAGCTTATACCGCCGGGAACCGGAAAGAAGTAATTTCCATCACCCTGACCTTCGCCCCAATTTACCTGAAGATAGCGCACATCAAGATCAATGTCTGCTGTAATCTGAAGTGAACCGATTGTTCCTGCAGCTTGCGTCAAGAAAACATTATCGGCACTGGCAATAACTTTTGCCATGTAATCTTCAGCCGGTTCTGTCAGACGGCGGAGATACATTGTGTTGCCGGTACGTTTTCCACGGAGTTTGATGACGTCATCAGCGACCTCCATGATCATGAACTCAAAGTCACCGTCCTTGCCCTGATATGCTCCGCTTGAAGGGGTGGCAAATTCATGGAGCAGCTCATTGTAGGTGTCAAAAGTGAGTGTCGGACCATTGTCTTCACAGAGTGAATAAAGGCTCTTCACTTCAGTATTAGCCTCGATATAAGGCGTTTTCTGTGTCGTTTTCTTCTCATAGCGGGCAAAAACTTCAGAACCTTCAAACTTGAGGGTATATACACAACCGCCAAACTTGATGTCTCTATTGGGAAAATAATTGAAAATCCAGCCATGCTCTGAAGATGTCAACACTTTTTTGGCGTTGTCAAGATATTCCTGAGAACGCACGGCTCCGTTGTCATCGAAGATGTCTTCCTGATCTTTGAGACACGATTGGAACATCGAAGCTACAATCGCGAACATAGAAACGAGGAATAATTTATTATATCTCATAGTAGTTTCGTTTTGATTGTTTATTTAATCGTAAGATCTGTCAGATCGACTTTGCCATCGACTACATCTTTCTGACGGCGCTGAAGAGCGGCACGGAGATCGTCAATGTCGATTCCGAAGTTTTCGTCCATGTAAGTTCTAACGATGTCAAGTTTCTGGTTAATAAACGCTTTACCGTCTGCATTTGCCTTATTTACGAGCGTGTTCCATTCGCTGGTGCTTTTCGTGATATACATCGACAGCATTTCAGCGAAATCCTCACCGTAGGAGTGCTGGGCGTATGCCGAAATAAATCCCGCATTCAGGAAATAAGATTGAGAATTATACGGTTCCGTATTCCAAAGGTCAGCCACATAGCCTGTTCCATTCACAAGCTGATAGCTCGGGGGGATAGGCTTCGTCTGGTTCATGATGTGGGTGAACTCGTGGTGGATAGTCTTGAAATAGTAGGTATTGAGACCGTCTGCACTCTTCATGTGTCTATCGAGCTCATTGAGACCGGCAAGGAAGATCTTGCGTCCACCCTCGGCAGTACCGAGCACGATAGTACCGTTGTTCTTGAATTCCCAGCTGCCTACATAGAAGAACATCTTGGGGAAATAGCGACATGTGAAGTCGGTTCCGGCTACCTCATTATATGTCTCCACGCAAAGATACTTGACAAGATGAGACATAACGATCGCATCTTTATAAGCGCATGGAATCAGATAGTAGTTCATGTCGCTCTCGACATCTTCATAACGATATTTCACGTCAATGTTATATGGCTCTCTGAAATTGACGTCAAGCCAGCGGTCAAGATCATTTTTTTCGGTGTTTGTCTGAGTAATGACCGTGATGTCGGTGTTGGGATCGTCAGATTCACATCCGGTGAAAGCCACTGACGCAACCGAGAGCATCGCGAGTCCTAATATATTGAATTTTTTCATTGCAATCAAACTTTTAGTAGATTATACAATTAACTTATCCTGTAATCAGCGCGGGTTGGGGGCAAGTCCTGCATCACGCACCTTGAGAGGAATCTGTATTGTTCGGCGGGGATCATCTTTACCGAGGAAATCAATCTGCTTTTCAGGTACACCTGCCATATTCATCATTCGGCGGGGATACTCGATTCCGAAACGGCGAACGTCAAACCAACGGAGACCGTTGTGCATATTCTCAATTCTGAGGAAGCCGAGCACACACTGGAGCATGCATTCCTGAACCGAGCCGGGTTCATCGATCGCAAAGAGCGGATTAAGTGTCTTTTTGATGGTTGAAGCCAATGGATCTTTCTCGTCAGCATAAGAATATGCTTTAGGTTTATAGAACGCCACGATGTTGTCTGGTGTCAGTGTCTTTGTCGATTTAGTGATGTTCTGCATCCACAAAGTCATGTCGGCGGCAGCCTCGTCATAGCGTTTGAGCATGATCAGAGCCTCGGCGCGGTTCAACAGACATTCGTCGGTAGTAAAAGCGGGATAGACGGTGTGAACATATCCGGCACCTGCGATAAGGTCGGTGTACTCAAACTTGTAGGGGAACTTCCAGAAGATAGTCTTGTCGAGGTTGGTACCGGTATAAACTTTAGGAGTCACACGGAACATCGTGTTGGAACCCCAAATGTTTGTCGCGCTCATATCCTCATGGGTGGCGATATACTTGCCATGAGAATAACGGCTGTTGGTGAAATATGCGCCGAATGTTGTTCCGAGCTGAGAGTATGCGGTGAGAATCAACAGATTGGCATTCACGCTCGAGCTGATATACTCATTGGTGACAGCTTCCTGGTTAGAAGGCATCGTTGCAACCTCCGCCCAGTTGCGAAGCATCGTCTTGGGCTGCTCGCCAAGGCACCTGCCGGCTGCCTCGACTGCTTTTTCCCATTGCTCTGTGTAGAGGTAGAAGCGGGTTGCGAAAGCCCACGCGGCCTGCTGGTTCAGGTGATATCTCGGAATCGTGAGATGGGCGTCACCGATGATGGGAAGTCCTTCTTCAAGGTCTTTCTGGATCTTTTCATAGAATTCACCGAGTTTACCGCGCTCATACTTGGGCAACAGCTCCGTTTCAGGTTCCTCCATGTAGGGGAGGCCCTGTTTCTCAAGGTTGGCCTGGCAATAGGGATCGCAGAACACACTGGCGAGCATGAAGTGGTTGTAGGCGCGTGCAACCAAAGCCTCACCTCTCATTTCTGCAGCGGTGGCTGTGGTCAAACCAAGCTCATCGAGAGCCTTGAGCGACTCGTTGCAGGCAGCGATCGAGATATAGCAGTCGCTCCAGAAACGCTCGGTTGACTCATTGTCAGACTCGGTTTCCTCACGATAGGAATAAATTTCATCAAGCCAACGTTTGGTGTAAGGGTTATCCATTCCATAGTGGTCGACATTATCAGAACTTATCTCGCAAAATGTCACGTAGGTGTGGGTCGGATAAGCCGAAACCAACATGCGTCCGATTTTCTCTTCAGAGTCGAGAGTCGCGCGGTTATCAGGCATTGTGTCGAGATAATCGTCGCAGCCGGTGAGGGCTACTGTCGACAACGCGAATGCAAATGCATAGTTTATATATTTTTTCATAATTCTTTCTTTCTGAGATTAGAAACCTAAGTTAACTGTGAGAGTGAACTGCTTGGGAGTCGGGGCAGCCACACCACCGGTGTTGAAGAACTCGGGATCCTGGCCGTTGAGTTTCTTGTCGGCATAGATCAGGAAGAGGTTGGTTGCCTGGAGTTTCACCATTGCATTGGAGAGGCGGCAAGCGTTTGTGACCTTTTTGGGAAGGTTGTAGCTTACAGAGATCTCTTTCATGCGGATGAAGTCACCTTTGGCGATACGCTCTGTCGAGTAGTTGTAGGCATTGTAGGCATAGCCGAGGTCAGAGTCGTTTTTGTTCTGACGTTTTGAGGCAATGACGGGGATAGTTGTGAACGCTTCGTCGCCGGGGTTACGCCAACGGTTGTTGAACTCCTTGGGAGTAGCGGTCATGTCGTTATATTCTTTCTTGAAGACCGGATCGAGACGGATCACGTTACCGAACGAGTAGGTGATGTAGACATTAAGAGTGAGGCCTTTGTAACGGAAGATGTTACCGAAAGAACCGACGTCGGTGGGATCGACGCTGCCTGAGTACTCAAGGAATTTGAGTTTCTCGGGATCAGAGGTCTGGAAATAGATTCCGCTGACTGAGATGTTGCCGTCTTGATCGAGGAATGTCGGGAGACCCTCTTCGTTAAGACCTTTGAAAGGAATCGAGAAGAGTGAGCGGACGGGATAGCCTTCCATTGCGAAACCGTTACCCGAGATGAGGTCGATCATACGTTTTGAAGTTTTCAGCTTCGAAACCTCATTTTTGCTGTGTGAGTAGATGAAGTTGGTTGTCCAGCTGAAGTCTTTGGTGACGATGTTCTTTGTTGTGAGTGAAAGCTCGACACCGTGAGATTTCATTTCGGCAACGTTACCGAGTTTGGTAACCTGACCACCGATACCCTGTGATGTGGCGACACCGATGAGGTCATAGTTGTTACGTTTGTACCAGTCGAACTCGAGGTTGATGCGGTTGTCGATGAAACCGGTCGAGAGACCGATGTTGAGCTCATGTTTCTTCTCATAGGTGAGTTCGCCGTTGGCGAGGTCCTCAATGTAGAAGCGGCTCTCGTTGTCGCCGGTGAAGGGACGCCAGATGTTGGCGGCACCGATGATAGCGTATGCGTTGCTGATCGAGGGACGGTCACCGGTCAGAGAGTAAGATGCCTTGAGGGTCATGTGGCTCCAGATCGGGTTGAAGTTCTGGAACCAAGACTCGCTGTGCATGTTCCAAGATCCAGAGATGTTCCATGTAGGCAACCAGCGTGCCGAGCGGCTTTTGCCAAGGAAGTTGGTACCCTCGTAGCGGAGAGTTCCGTTGATTGTGTACTTACCCTGATAAGAATAGGTTGCGTTACCGAAGAAAGCGACGCTGCGCTCGCGGGTGTTACCCATCGTGAAGTAGTCGGTGTTCTCCTCTTTACCACGTTTGAATGCTTCGTAGGCGTAGTTTGCAACCTCACCCATAGAGTACTGCATACCCCAGCCGCGGAACCATGAGTTGTGGCGGTTTACAGAGTTGGTCTCCATACCGGCATATGCGTTTACGATGTGGCTTTCGTTGAACACGTCGTTGTAGCGGGCAGATGCACGCATGTCCCATTTGAACATGTTGCGGTCAGTGCGCTCGTAGATACCACCGTTGGGAAGAATGGAGATCGGGAGAGCGTAGACATTGTCGGGATCTTTGTAGAGCAGGTTGTTCTTATCGCGGATAGCCGATGTCGGCATAGCGCGGTAAGCCTCAGCCTGGTTAGAATCGTCGAGAATGTGGTGTTCTTGAGAGGTAGATGTGTTCTGGACACCGCCGAGGAGCTGGAACTCAAGCTTGCGGATCGGTTTGTAGGTGAGGATACCTGTCAGACGGAAGTCGTTGACACCAAGGCGCATGTAGTTGCTGCCGAGTTCATGGAGAATGTTGAACGGTGCGTAGCTGCGGGTATAGAATTCCGTTGCGCTGAGCGTACGCGAGGTGTTCATTGAATAAGAGTAGGGGTTGATGTCGAAGTCACGTTTAACCTCACCCGAGACGGCGTCGATCTCGCTTCCGAGCGTGCCGGGAGCTTTCTGTTTACGGAACGAAGCGTTGCTGATCAGGTTGAAAGAGACCTTGTCAGAGATGTTGAAGTTAGAGTTGAGGTTGGCGGTGTAACGCTGAACGTTGCTCTGTTTGTACCAACCCGGATCGTACATCACCGATGCAGACACATAGTGCTGTGCTTTTTCAGTACCTGAAGAAATAGCGATCGAGTGGTTGTGCATGATCGAGGTGGTGAAGAGTTGGTCAAACCAGTCGGTGTTGCGATACTCGGCTGCGCGGAGATAGTCGGCGCGGGCCTCGGCGGTGTTGGGGATACCGAACTGGCCTGTTGTCGAGTTGTAGTCAGAGATGAGCTGGTACATCTTACCGTAGACACCGCTTGTCGATGCATTGGCGATCTCGGCATAGTTCAGATAACCCTTCTTGGCAAGCTCCTGATACATGTCCATCTGGTCTTGTGAATTCATGATGTTGAAGTTCTTGTAGCTCGGTTTGAGACGCATTGTGAACTCACCGGTGTAGCTGATTGAGTTTGAACCGGCTTTACCACGTTTGGTTGTCACAACGATCACACCCGCCATAGCGCGTGCACCGTAGATAGAGGTCGCAGAACCGTCTTTCAAGATGTCGAAGCTCTCGATGTCGTCGGCGTTGAGACCGGCGATAGCAGAAGAGATGAGGGTTTCGGCGTTACCTGACGAGAGTTCGTCGGCAGAAACGTTCATGACGTCTTCCATGATGACACCGTCGACAACCCACAGAGGTTTCGAGCTACCGTAGATTGATGTGGCACCACGCACGCGGATCTTCGGAGCTGTACCGAAGGTACCCGACACGTTCTGCACCGATACACCGGCAGCACGGCCTTCAAGGCTTCGGCTGATGTCGGCCATACCGCTGATGCGGGCTTCCTGGGCATTGACTTTGGTGGCGGCACCGGTAAAGAGTCGTTTATCCATTTTTGTCATACCGGTAACGACAACTTCTTCGAGCTGTTCTGCCGATGACTCAAGATAAATTTCCATTTTACCCTGCTGAATGGCGACCTCTTTCGGGTTCATACCGACGAAAGTGATCACAAGAGTCTTTGCTTTGGCGGGCAAGTTATTGATGGTGAAGTTACCATCGGCATCAGTGAACGAACCGAGCTGGGTTCCTTTCACCATGACACTTGCTCCGGCAATAGGCTCATTGTCCTCAGCCGAATAGACTGTTCCCGACACCCCCCGGGGCGCCTGGGCGGCTGCAAGTCCGATTCCTGTCAGAATCATGACCAAAAGCATTAAAATACTTTTCTTCATAATGTGAAACAACGATTGATTAGAAATTAGTTTACATGTTTTTTAGCATTTTTTAGGGCTAAATAGTTTTAAGACCACTTAACGATTGGCAAATATATTTCAAGTTTTTCAATTAATCAAATAATTTTACAATTTTATTCTAAAAAAGTATTGAATTTGTAACAGCACTTCTTAAAAAATACCAATTTTGTAATTTTAACACTTATTTTTGGTGAGTTATTAACAATTCAGGTGAAAATATGATAAAGAAAGAGGGTCGGATGCGACATATAGCCACAACCGACCCTCTATTCACTTTCAGAATATGATTAACTAAGATGAAATAGCGTCAAAAAGATTTTTAAAATACACTACATAAGCGTCCATGTCGAAATTATCGACGATAAATTTTCTTGTGTTTGACGCATAGCGTGCAAGACGTTCGCGGTCATCGTCTAATGTGGTTATTTTCAGCGCGATATCTTCAGCATCGCCCGGTCTGATATATAAGCCGGTGACCTCTGGTGCGATCAAATCACGCGCTCCGGGAATATCGCTCACAAGACACGGCACCCCGCACGCCTGTGCCTCACGCACCACCCTCGGAGATGCATCGCGCAAAGAGGGGAGCACATAGAGATCGTGCGACGGCAGAAAGCTGACAGCATCGCGACGCGGACCGAGAAAAGTCACCGCCAGACCTCGGGCCGCCTCGATGTCGGCCTCGTCGACACTGCCTATCACCGTGAGTGTGACACGGCGGTCGCGCAACTTGGCCATTGCGTCGATGAGCTGTCGCAAACCTTTGTGAGGACGCCCCTTCGACATACCTATATATATAAGCTTGAGCGCGTCACCGGGCAACCCGTCGACTTTCGCCGGCGCAGCCATGGCATCGGCCACCCATTCGAGCATGAACGGCTTGAC
Source organism: uncultured Muribaculaceae bacterium (assembly GCA_910588035.1). Lineage (GTDB taxonomy): Bacteria > Bacteroidota > Bacteroidia > Bacteroidales > Muribaculaceae > CAJUPY01. The sequence goes on from CAJUPY010000026.1 coordinate 14,735, forward strand.
CGCCACAGAAAGTTTTCGCGGAGCGATGCGCGTCGAAAGATATTGCTTGATGTCAGGTGTCTCACAGACGACATGGGCTACACGCGGATTGAGCAGGGCGAGCCAATTGGTCGGGTCGCTGCGGCGAACCCGCGCCTGAGTCCCCCGATAGCCTATGTTTCTGATTCCGGTGCCGAGCGTCGCCATGAGCATTGTCGACAGGCCTGAGGTACTCGGCGAGAATGTAACCGCCGCACCCGACCGCCGGGCTATCTGACGATAGGCTTTGATCGCTTTCAGGTCAAATTTCGATTTTATGACCGGAGCCTCGACTCCTCCCCTGCTTCCTTCACCGGGACCGGCCGTGACAACTTCAAACCTTTCGTCACGGGCAACTTCAGAGAGCATGTTGCGCGTGACGGAGTCAAGGTCATCGTTCGGCACAAGTATGGTTATCTTTTTCATTTATCTGTCATTATTTCAAGAATCAGACGGTCGGTGTCGTTCATTCCGTCACGTCCGATGCGCGTGAGATTACCTATAGTCTTGTCTATATCCTCATCAATGATACCCTCTACAGGCGTCACACAATGGCCCTCCATGGCCATCATCGCAGAAATCATTGCCGTAGAGACTCCGCTCGAGAGTTTCATCGAGCAACTCGGCTTAGCACCGTCGCATATCATTCCTGTCAGATTCGCGACCATATTTTTTGCAGTAGCGACTATGCGGTCATAGTCACCACCCATCAGATAGCAGAGAGCGCAGGCCGAACCCGTAGCCGCAACCACACAGCCACAAAGAGCTGACAGACGTCCGAGACTCTGCTTTATATAGATTACGGTCAGATGGCTGAGCACCAGTGCTCTCACGGTCTGCTCCTCACTTGCGAAAGTCTCCTCGGCATAGACCACAACCGGCAGAGTCGCGGCAATGCCCTGGTTTCCGCTGCCGCTGTTGCTCATGACGGCAATCGGGGCACCGGCCATGCGTGCGTCACACGCAGCCGTAGTGTAACTGATCATGCGCGAGAAAGTGCTGTCGCCCATAATCTGGCGTTGACGGGCACTGTGAAGTGTTCGACCAACCGAATGCCCGTATTTTCCGGCAAATGACTGCTCGGCGATAGATTTATTCAACCGACGCGCATCAAGTATGAACCGCAGTTCACTGAGCGGCGTTGTCATCGCGAAGTCATAGACAAGCCTCATCGAAAGTCTGACATCTTCACTACCCCCGTCTTCACTTCCGTCGCCACGGTTGTCAAACAACACTTCGCCGTCGCGTTCGATATGGACAAAATTCGTGTGTCCGCCCGAGATCACAGCCACAGCCTCATGGCCCTCACCACGGCAGACGACTTCAGCATAAAGCTTTTCCTTAATTCCACTCTTGAGTGCGATTGAGATCTGTCGTGAATCGACTATTTTCTTCGCTTCGGCAACAGCTCCGGGAGTAACATCGCGCAAAACCTCGAGGTTATATTCCGACTTGCCAACAGTCACTCCAAGCGCAACGGCAATCGGAAGCCCGATCATCCCTGTGCCCGGGATGCCGACCCCCATGGCGTTCTTCAGTATATTGGCACTGAGAAATACCTCAATCGTGTCTGGACGCCGCCCAAGTGTCTCGGCGCAGCGTGCCGCACACAGAGCCACCGCGATCGGCTCTGTACAACCCATGGCGGGAACGACCTCGCGGTTCATCAGTTCGATGATCTGTTTTCTAATGTTCTGAGCTATCATCTCTTCATGACTATGTTTTCAGTATGCTTCAAATTTCTTTTCATCGATCGGAACAGTTTCTTCATCACAACCGATTTTCATGCCGTGAAATTAGCCAAAAACCGCGAACACACAAAATAAAGCATAAAAAAAGACATCAGGAAAATTTTCCTGATGTCTTTTGTAGCGGGACCGAGAATTGAACTCGGGACCTCCGGGTTATGAATCCGACGCTCTAACCAACTGAGCTATCCCGCCATTTAAACTAAAGCACGCTTGCTTCGCATTTGCGACTGCAAAGGTAAACATTTCTTTTCGATCCTCAAAATTTTTTCGCTATTTTTTCAAAAATTCCGGATAAATAGACCGGTAAAGAGCTGCCAACACCGTTTCATGAGGTCACAGAACAGAAAAAAATTGGAATTCAAGAATAAAAGTCTTAAATTTGCAAAAATCCAGTCAGCACATTTTCCAATCAGCCTTAGAGGCATCACATCTCTGCAACATGAAAGTCATTGCCGAAAGTAGTTCAACCCGCACTGAGTGGGCGTTAGTAGACGGCCGTAAGATCGTTGAGACAGCCGTCACATGCGGACTCAACCCCTATTTCCAGTCACGACGTGAAATCAGCCACAACATCAGGCTCGAACTTCCGGAAGTATTTTTCAGGAAGAGATGGGAGCATGTCTATTATTACGGAGCCGGCTGCGCCAACATCGAGAAGTGCAAGATCATGGAGTCATCGCTTGTCGCACAATTCAAAACCCCGATCACAGTCGAAAGCGACCTTCTCGGAGCCGCACGCGGTCTTCTGGTTCACGATGCCGGCCTTGCCTGTATCATCGGCACCGGCACAAACTCATGTCTTTATGACGGTTCGCGAATAACCCGACACGTCAGGTCACTCGGCTATATTCTCGGTGACGAAGGAGGTGGCAGCTACATAGGCAAAATGTTCATAAGCGACTGTCTGAAAGGACTTGCCCCGGCCGATCTGACACAATCATTTTACGAGGAATACAACATCAGACCCGATGCCGTCATGGACGCGGTCTACACCGGCTCACTCGCTGCAGTAACCCTCTCTGCCTACTCCAACTTCCTGGCCCACAATCTCGACAACGAATATGTCAACAATCTCATTTATGAGGCTTTCATGAAGTTTTTCACAAGAAACATAGTGTCGTACGACTACCGTTCGACAGCGGTGCACATCGTCGGATCAACAGCCTGTAAATTTCGTGAGATACTGATCAGAGCAGCCGCCGATTTCGGCATCGAGATAAAAAAGATCATTCCGGCCTCAATGCCCGGGCTTGTCGAGTATCATGCGACGGCACCTTCAGAATGAAATCAAGCCTCTTCGGGGGCATGCATGAGTTGTTATCACAGGCAGAATACCTGATCGACCCTTTTATAACCTCCACATTCCGGAGATTTCTGAATTTTTTCACGATTGTGACCGAATCGGCCCACCATGTCTGGCGACAGCCGGTCAATTCATCTACCGCCACAGTCACACCCTTGTCGGCCTCAAGCCTCCCGTCTGATTCAAACGCACCGTTCTCAAATGAAATTTTAAGCGGAGCCGGCACACCTTCGGCATCTGACGCATAAAGATGCCAACCCGGTGACATCACCGCCTTAAACACAGCCTCGCCCGTAGCATCTCCCGTTTTGACAAACGAGCAGGTCCAGTCAACTTGTGCCAACGATGTAAACGCGACACCCAACAGGGCGAGAACAATAAATAATTTCCGTTTCATGATTTCTATTATTTCATACGATACAAATTTATGTCAATTTTATATTTTCCACAATTATGAAACGTCAAAAAAAGTTTTTTATTAATTTTGTGAGTTAAAACAAATCTTCCATGCAACAGGTAAAACCCAAAAAGGCACTTGGCCAGCATTTTCTGACCGACCTAAGCATAGCTGACCGCATAGCATCGACATTAGACGACTACCGCGGACTGCCCGTCATCGAAGTCGGGCCAGGCATGGGCGTGCTCACCCGCTTTCTGCTTGACCGCGGACATGATGTCAGAGTCGTCGAAATCGACAGCGAGAGTGTCTCATATCTAAAATCTGAGTTTCCCGAACTCGAAGGACGCATAATCGAGAAAGACTTTCTGACGCTCGATCTCAACGATATCGTTCCCGGCGACACCAGGTTCTGCGTCATAGGCAACTATCCCTATAACATATCATCACAGATATTCTTCCATGTTCTCGACTACAAAGACCGGGTAATCTGCTGCTCCGGAATGCTGCAACGCGAGGTTGCCGAACGTCTCGCCGCAGGACCCGGAACCAAATCGAGAGGCATTCTGTCTGTTCTTCTCCAGGCGTGGTACGACATAGACTATCTGTTCACCGTCAGTGAACACGTCTTCAACCCACCGCCAAAAGTAAAATCGGGCGTGATCAGAATGATCCGCAACGAGGCCACCGACCTCGGGTGTGACACTGCCGAATTTAAAAAAGTCGTCAAGACCGCCTTCGGACAACGCCGCAAGACACTGCGCAACTCTCTACGCGGCATCTTGCCTGCGGGAGCACAGTTGCCGCAACCCGACAATGACCTATGGGGCAAACGACCCGAACAGCTCTCTGTCGAACAGTTCATTGCCCTGACCAACATGATTTCAAACAAAGCATAAACTCCAGACCATGAAGGAATTCACTCCCGACTATCTCGACAAAATCAGGAACATAATCGCAGCGGGCGATCAACAGGCGGCAAGCAAGATACTGGCCGACATGCACCCTGCCGACATTGCCGAGCTATATCAGGAACTCGACATAGACGAAGCCGAATTCCTCTACAAACTGCTCGATCCGGACACGGCAGCCGATGTCGTCATGGAACTTGACGAGGAAGACCGAAAACGGCTTCTCAGTGACATGACCGCAGAAGACATCGCCCAACAGTTTATCGATCACCTCGACACAGACGAGGCTGTCGATCTCATCCAGGAGCTCGACGAAGAAGACCGTGACGAGATTCTGTCTCACATCGATGACGTCGAGCAGGCAGGCGACATCATCGACCTTCTGAAATATGACGAAGACACCGCCGGCGGTCTGATGGGTAAAGAGATGATTGTCGTCAATGAAAACTGGTCGATGCCTGAATGCATCAAACAGATGAGAATGCAGGCAGAGGACCTCGATGAGATCTACTATGTCTATGTTGTCGACAACGAAGACCGCCTGAAAGGAATCTTACCGCTGAAGACACTGCTCACACACCCATCGGTCTCAAAAATAAAACATGTGATGGAAACAGACCCCGCATCAGTCAAGACCGACACCCCGATAGACGAGGTGGCTCTCGATTTCGAGAAATATGACCTTGTCGCGATGCCCGTCATTGACTCCATAGGCCGGTTGGTCGGCCGCATCACTGTCGACGACGTGATGGACCAGGTGCGCGAGTCTAACGAACGCGACTACCAGCTGGCCTCGGGTATCTCGTCTGACGTTGATGCCGACGACACGATTTTAGCACAGACCAAAGCCCGCATTCCGTGGTTGCTGATCGGCATAGGCTCAGGCATACTCGCCTCGATAATCCTCGCCACTTTTGAAAGTCAGCTCGCCGCAGTCACCACCCTCGCCCTTTTCATTCCGATCATCGGCGGAACCGGCGGAAATGTAGGAGTGCAGGCCTCGGCCATAGTGGTTCAGTCTCTCGCCAACGGAACCCTCGAGATCAAGGAATTCGCATCTCAGCTCGGAAAGGAGGTGCTGATCGGCCTGCTCAACGCAACGGTCATCGCCGGTGTGATCTTCCTATATAACCTGCTGATGTTGCCGGGAAATTTCGCAGTCACGCTTTCTGTCGCCGTATCTCTGTTTGTCGTGGTCATGTTTGCCACGATCCTCGGGACTGTGGTACCGCTGACTCTTGAGAAACTCCACATCAACCCGGCACTCGCAACCGGTCCGTTCATTCAAATCTCAAACGACATCTTCGGACTGATAATCTATGTCGGCATATCCACTCAATTTCTAAAAATATTCGGTGCCTGAACAGCCCCGCGTCAAACAAACCAACACTTCACAACCATGAACAACCAATCATCGCCGCTTGCAGCCTTTGAAAATGCCGTAGCCAGGCTTGAAAACGAGCTTGGCACACTGATGTCTACCGACCGACAATTGGCATCGGCGCGTGTCAACGGACTGATAAACGACCTTCGGGGCAGCCAGATAACAGACAAACTGCTGTGGTGGAGGCTCGAATGCCTGTCATGTGACATCAACGGCAAGCCACGCCCAGCGCGTCCATCGGTCGACGAGATCGAGACGGCACTGACTAACAGAGACTTCACAAGAGCCAAGACACTCTATGCCGAACGTGAGGATTATGACAACGCGGCCGCGATGATAAAACTGGCCGATCTCGAACACAAGTTCAGAGTGGCCGCACGCAACTTCGAACGCTTCCGCGACGAAGACAACCGACGCGGAATCGAACGTTCTATCAGAGACCTGAGCGAATTCACCATTTTGCTGACACGCTTCAATCTGTCACACAGCGATGTCATCGCCCTGCTTGAAAACTATAAAAACATCTGATACCGACCAACCATGACAAACAGACATCTGATTTCACTGATTCTTTGCCTGACGACACTTACCTTCGCTGCTTCAGCACGCGACCTTTCACTGTCTTCACCCGACGGCAAACTCAAAGTCGACATAAACACCGACAGCATTCTGACCTACACTGTCAGCTACGACGGAAAAACGCTTGTCAGTCCGTCGGTAGCCGCCATGATTCTCGACAACGGCAAGACAATAGGTCGTGACATGCGAATTTCAAAAATCAAACGTGAGAGCATCGACCGCAAGGTTCCGATGACACTTTACCGTGCCAATGAAGCAGATGACCGGTACAACCAACTGGCATTCAATGTCGACAAAGAGTGGCAGGTGACATTCAGGGCCTATGACGATGCCGTGGCCTACCGCTTCTCCACAACTGCACGACAGCCGTTCAATGTTGTCAACGAGATTGTAAGCATGCGTTTTCCGGGTGATATTCCCGTTGCCGCACCATATGTAAACGCCAAAGACATTGACAGTTTCGAGCCACAGTTCTCCCGGTCGTTCGAGAATATCTACACGACCTGCCGCCTGTCTGAACTTGACAAACGACGGCTGTCATTCCTTCCCTTGGTAGTCACTCCGTCCGACGACATCAAGGTACTCCTGACAGAAGCAGACCTGATCGACTATCCCGGTCTCTATCTGAACAACGACACCCAAACCCCAAACAGTCTCGACGGAGTTTTCGCCCCCTATCCCAAGACACTCAAACAAGGAGGCCACAACAACCTGCAGATGCTCGTCACCGAGCGCGAGAGCCACATAGCACATGTCGACAGACCGAGATCCTTTCCGTGGCGCGTCATGAACGTTGCCCCCGACGATGTCACACTTGCCTCGAGCAACATCTCCTATCTGCTCGCCGAACCGTCGAGAATAGCCGACACATCGTGGATAAAACCTGGCAAAGTCGCCTGGGACTGGTGGAACAACTGGAACATCGACGGAGTCGATTTTGTCTCGGGAATAAACAACGAAACCTATAAATATTATATCGATTTCGCTTCTGAAAACGGAATCGAATATGTTATTCTCGACGAAGGCTGGGCCGTAAACCTTCAGGCCGACCTTTTTCAAGTCGTCCCCGAAATCGACCTTAAAGAACTTGTCGATTATGCTTCATCAAAAAACGTCGGCATAATTCTGTGGGCCGGATACCACGCTTTTGACCGAGACATGGAGAAAGTGTGCAGACACTATGCAGACATGGGCGTGAAAGGTTTCAAGGTCGACTTCATGGACCGCGATGACCAGATCATCACCGACTTCAACGCCCGCGCCGCCGAGATGTGCGCAAAATACAACCTTGTACTCGACCTGCATGGAACGAGCAAACCGGCGGGTCTGAACCGCACATATCCCAACATTCTCAATTTCGAGGGCGTACACGGTCTTGAACAGATGAAATGGAATCCGGCTTCGGTCGACCAGATCGAATATGACGTCATGATTCCGTTTATCCGTCAGTCAGCAGGTCCTATGGACTACACCCAGGGCGCGATGAACAATGCAACCGGAAAGAACTATTACCCCTGCTACAGCGAACCTATGAGCCGCGGCACACGCTGTCGCCAGCTCGCCATGTACATGATCTATGACTCACCGCTGAACATGCTCTGCGACACCCCGAGCAACTACATGCGCAACCAAGAGTGCACAGACTTCATCGCCGCAGTTCCGACGACATGGGACGAAACAATCGTGCTCGACGGAAAAATGGGCGACTACATCATAACCGCACGACGTAAGGGCGACGACTGGTACATCGGAGGTCTGACCGACAACTCCCCGCGCGACCTCAAGGTCGATCTCAGGTTTCTCAATCCCGCGACCCGATACAAAGCCGACATCTATGCCGACGGCGTTAACGCCCACCGCGCCGGCCGCGATTACCGACGCTCACAAATGACCGTGAACAACAGTTCTACACTCGACCTGCATCTCGCTCCGGGCGGCGGTTTCGCCATTCACATCACGAAACTGCGTTGAAACCCGAAGTTTTTTTGTAACTTTGGGGCACTATAGATTTAATCATGCATTTCTTAAGCAAACTGACATCAACTGTAGCCACAATCATCATGCTGGTTTCCTGTTCGGCCAGACAAGCCGACAAACCGGCAGACACCGTCGTTGAACAGAAAGAACAGACCAAGGTTTTGTTCAACGCCGACAGTGCCATGTCATATATCAAGAAACAGACCGATCTCGGTCCGCGCAACCCGGGCAGTGAAGCACACCGTCTCGCGGCGGCATATCTTGCCGGCGAACTTAAACGCCACAATCCCGACACGCTGATAACCAATGTCAATCCGGCTGTCATGCCTGACGGGAAAAAAATAGACGTCACAAACATCATGGGACGGTGGGGAACAGACAAAAAATCAAGAATACTGCTCCTGGCACATTACGACACGCGTCCCGTGGCCGACCGCGATCCCGATCCGGCAAACCGCGACAAACCGATTGTCGGAGCAAATGACGGAGCAAGCGGTGTCGGAGTGCTGCTTGAAGTGGCTCGTCTGATCAACCAGTCTATGCCACAGATCGGCATAGACATTCTGTTTGTCGATGCCGAAGACTCAGGCAACGACAACGATGAAGACTCATGGTGCATCGGATCTCAGCAATGGGTCAGACAGATGCCGTACGGTCCGCGCGAAATGCCACGCTTTGCCATTCTGCTCGACATGGTCGGTGGACGGAATGCGAAATTCCACAGGGAATATTTCTCAGATCTTTTTGCACGTCAGATTGTTGACAAAATCTGGTCAACAGCCTCGGTAAGCGGCTTTGCCTCACGATTTCCAAACGAACAGGGCGGAGCCATAACAGATGATCATGTTGTGTTGAACCGCGCAGGAATCAAAACCGTGGACATCATCGAGAGCAAGAACCCGCAGACAGGCTCTTTCAACCCGACATGGCACACTCTTGACGACAATTTCCGCAACATCGACCGCTCGACTATCGAGGCTGTCGGACAAGTAGTGGTCAACACTATCGTTAACGAAAAACAATAATAACACATCAACCATATGACAATACAAGATACTGAAAATGAAATAATAGACGAATTTGCCGACATCGAAGACTGGATGGACCGGTATGCCATGATCATTGACATGGGACACTCCCTGCCACCGATCGATGAAAAATACCGCACACCCTCACACCTCATTGAAGGCTGCCAGAGCCGTGTGTGGCTGAATGCCGACCTCAAAGACGGGAAAGTCATCTTCACGGCCGACTCCGACGCTTTGATCGTCAAAGGCATAATCTCGATGTTGATAAAGGTTCTGTCGGAACACACCCCCAGGGAGATTGTCGACGCCGACCTGAAATTCATTGACGAGATAGGCCTTTCAGAACATCTGTCACCTACCCGATCAAACGGCCTTCTGGCCATGGTCAAGCAGATGAGACTCTATGCCCTCGCTTTCCTGGCAAAGGAAAATGCCGACAAATGACAACACTAACACCTTAAACAAACCAATATCATTATGTTCAAAGACCAACCCAAGGGACTGATTCCCGCAGCCCTCAGCAACATGGGCGAACGATTCGGCTACTACATCATGAACGCCGTGCTCGTTCTCTTTCTCTGTTCCAAATTCGGCCTATCGGAAGAAACGAGTGCCCTCGTCTATTCATTTTTCTATGCCGGCATCTATTTGTTAAGCCTCGTCGGCGGTGTGATCGCCGACCGCACCCAGAACTACAAAGGGACGATCATCAGCGGTCTTGTGATCATGACCGCAGGTTATCTCATACTCTCCATTCCGATTCTCTCCACAAGCGACAACATTTCATGGCTTCTGCCAATGACATGCTTCGCACTGTTTCTCATCGCCTTCGGCAACGGCCTTTTCAAAGGAAACCTCCAGGCGATTGTCGGCCAGCTCTATGACAATCCGCGATATGCCGACAAACGTGACTCCGGATTCCAGATTTTCTATGTGTTCATCAACATCGGCGGCGTTTTCGCTCCGCTGATCGCCCCTATGTTGCGCAGCTGGTGGCTCGGTGTCCACAACCTGACCTACAATGCCAAACTGCCTGCCCTGTGTCATGAATACCTGAGTGTGACCGACAACATGTCAATGGAGAACGCAAACAACCTCTATGAACTGATAACAGCCACCGGTGGTGATGCCGCGGGTGATATCGCCGCTTTCTGCACACAATATCTCGATGTATTCAACACCGGCATCCACTACTCGTTCATCGCCTCGGTAGCCGCCATGGTGATCTCGCTTGTGATTTTCCTTGCCAGCAAAAAAGGCCTGCCGACACCGGTCAAAAAAGCCGCTGCCGACAAAACGACCATCTCTGCCGAAGAGCGTCAGGCAATGGCAAAGGAAATTCGTCAGCGCATGCTTGCCCTCTTCGCCGTGCTCGGTGTCGTGATCTTCTTCTGGTTCTCATTCCACCAGAACGGAACCTCCCTGTCGCTTTTCGCACGCGACTTCGTCAAGACCGACTCTATCGCCCCCGAAGTCTGGCAGCTGATCAACCCATTCTTCGTCATAGTCCTGACACCGGTCGTAATGTGGTTCTTCAGCTCTCTGAAAAGCCGCGGAATCGAGATTTCGACTCCCAAGAAAATCGGCATCGGAATGGGTCTCGCCGGACTCGCGTTCCTCTTCCTTTCAATCTTCTCAGGCGCGATGGACTATCCGTCGGCAGAAACCTTCCGCGCTCTGCCCGTTGCAGAGTCTCAAAGCCTGCTGTCCGGACCATGGGTGTTGATTCTCCTGTACTTCTTCCTGACAGTGGCCGAGCTTTTCATCTCCCCCCTCGGTCTGTCATTTGTCTCAAAAGTGGCACCGAGCCACATGCAGGGTCTCTGCCAGGGTCTCTGGCTCGGAGCGACAGCCCTTGGCAACCTGCTTCTATGGATCGGACCGCTTATGTACAACAACTGGCCCCTGTGGCAGTGTTGGGGTGTGTTCCTCATCGTCTGCCTCATCTCAATGGGCGTGATGTTCGCTATGGTGAACTGGCTTGAGCGCGTGACAAGCGACAAATAATCTTAGAAAACCAATCTTACGGGTGCCGCAGTTTTTATGGCCTGCGGCACTTCACTTTATTAAAACCTACAAACATGAGTGACGGAAATTATTCAATGCTTGAGGCTATCAACGAGGCCAAACGATGCCTCCACTGCAAAGTGCCCCAATGCAAGAAAGGCTGCCCGATCAGCAACGACATACCCGACTGGATTCACGAGTTGTCAATGGGTAACCTCGGTAATGCAATGGCTATCATAAATGCCAAAAGCAACCTTCCCGCTGTGTGCGGACGCGTGTGCGCCCACGAACGCCAATGTGAAGGAAACTGCATTCTGAACAAAAAAGGAGCCCACATAAACATCGGCAAACTCGAACGCTTCATCGCTGATTTCGACGGTTCGATGGGGCTTATTCACGACAAAATTGTCGAAAAAAACCGCGGACGCGTAGCCGTTATCGGAAGTGGACCGGCCGGACTGACTATCGCCGGCGAACTATCGCGCAAAGGGTTTGCCGTCGAAATATTTGAAATGGAACCCGAACCCGGCGGCGTGCTCCGATATGGAATTCCCGAATACAGGCTCCCGAAAGAAGTAGTCAACAAAGAAATAAAGAAAATCGAGCAGCTCGGCGTCGTGTTCCACTGCAACACAACCGCCGGCACCGGACTGACAATCGACGAACTTTTTGACCGTGGGTTCGACGCTATCTTCATGGGAACCGGAACCGGGAAACCCAAACGTCTCGACATTCCCGGCGCGAGACTCGACGGAGTAAGGCAGGCAATCTACTTTCTGCGCCGTGTAAGCCTCTACAACGCCGGCTACATCAGCCGCAACGAAGTTCCTGTCAAAGAGGGTGACAAGGTCTATGTCGTAGGGTGTGGAAACACCGCCATGGACGCCGCGCGGACAGCGATCAGACTCGGTGCCGCCGAAGTCACTGTCGTATACCACCGTACGATAAACGAAATGAGCGCACTCAGGGCAGAATATGACGACGCAGTCTCAGAAGGCGTTAAATTCCGCTGGAAATCAAGCATAACCGGCATTCGCGACACCGACGGCACACTCAACGAGATTGTCGTCGAAAGCGAGGGCGAACGCGAGATTCTGCCGGCCGACAAAGTGATTCTTGCCGTGGGCAGCTCGCCCGCAAGCCGCATTGTCTCCACAACCACCGGAATTGAAGTCGACGAGAAAGGATATGTCAAGACACGTGAATTCCCATACGGCATGACAACCCGCAAGGGTGTGTTTGCCGGAGGCGATGTCACAAACCGCCCGGCAACAGTGGTCCATGCGATGCACGACGCACAGCAGGTAGCTGAGGGCATCATTCAATATGTCGACGCCATGAAGCTCATGGAAGCCATTGACGCCCCCCGTGACCCCGATGCCGCCACCACCGGCGACGAGACAAAAAAATAACACAATTATATTTGCGTAATCGATTGAAGTTTCGTAACTTTGTCGCGCTTTTGACGGATCTGACCGTCAGGCAGATTAATCAACATTATTTATTAACCTATTTAAATGACTGAAGAAGTAAAAAACAGCCCGATCGAAGATTTCGACTGGGAGGCCTATGAAAAAGGCGAGACCCGCGGCGAGAAATCACGCGAGGAACTTACAAAGACCTATGACGAATCGCTCAACACCGTCAAGGACAAAGAAGTAATCGAAGGTACCATCATCGCCCTCAACAAACGTGAGGCTG
>CAJUPY010000027.1 GCA_910588035.1 uncultured Muribaculaceae bacterium
TCGACCGAAGAGACCACTACCGGCTCAACCCCGACGCCCTGAAATCAATTCTGCGCGGCGAGCCCTACAGATCCGATCAGACCAAAACCGGGTCCCGGCAAAATGATAGTTCATTTGCCGAAAAAACGGTTTATGATGACTGCGATAGCACCGTCACCCGTGACATTGCAGGCTGTGCCGAAACTGTCCATGGCGATGTAAAGGGCGATCATAAGTGCATTGTCGGCCTCAGAGAAACCGAGCATCGACGACAGCAGACCGAGAGACGCCATGATTGCTCCGCCTGGAACACCGGGGGCTGCGATGATCGTGATGCCAAGCATCGCTATGAATCCGGCAAACATCGGCAGATCGTAGTGGTGTCCCTGGGTGATCATAAGCGCGAGAGCACACGCGACAATCTTCAGAGTGCTGCCCGACATGTGGATCGTAGCACAAAGCGGCACCACAAATCCGGCTATATCTTTCGAGACCCCCATTTCGATAGTCTGACGGAGTGTGACTGGTATGGTTGCCGCGCTCGACTGGGTCCCAAGGGCGGTGAAATAGGCCGGAAGCATTGTTTTGAGCATCTTCAGCGGATTGCGGATCCCCCGTGAGAAGAGTGACGCGATGCAATACTGAACCACCAGAATCAAGACATGGAGCACGAAAATGACAACAATGATCTTGGCGAAGGTCGAAAGAATCGGTCCGACTTGTCCCGTCACTGTCATGTTGAGGAAGATGCCGAAAATGTAGACAGGCAGAAGCGGAATGATCGCACCGCTGATTACGATCGATATGACGTCGCGCAGATCGTTGAGAAATCCGCGGAGGGTCTGACCCTGAATCCGGGAGGCTCCGACACCGAGCACGAACGCAAGCACAAGCGAAGTCATGACGCTCATCAGCGGTGGCATCTTGACCTCGAAATAGGGTGCAGGACACTCACCCGAAGATGCTATGGACTGAAGATAGCCGTCAGAGCCGATCATCTCTGGAAAAACCGTGGCACCGGTGAAATATGACAGCAATCCGGCACAGATCGTCGCGAAATAGGCTATCAGAGCCGTCACCACAAGCATCTTGCCTGCCCGGTTGCCGATGTCGGCGATTGCCGGTGCGACAAATCCGAGAATGATCAACGGAATGCAGAACGATAGAAATTCACTGAAAATCGAGTTGAACGTCACGAAGACGCGTGTCAGCCAACCCGGGAAAAGAAATCCTGCACCGATGCCGAGCGCGATGGCGATCACGATGCGCGGAAGCAGACCGGGCTTGAGATGTCCGGCAATCATCTGGATTGACATTTATATGGGTCTATGCCGTAGCGGCGGCGAATATATTCTGCTATCACGCCGACCATGTCGGGCATCGAGATTTTCGATGAATCAAATGTCAGATCATAACCCGATGAGTCTCCCCAGCGTTTGTCGGTATAGAAATTATAGTAGTTTGACCGAAGTTTGTTGATTTTCCGTGACCGTGACCGAGCCTCTGCCTCTGAGCTGCAGTCTCCACGTTCCATGATGCGCCTGACGCATTCATCCTCGGGGGCATGGACGAAAATGTGTATCGCACGCGGATGTTCGCGCAAGACATAGTCGGCCGTCCGGCCTACGATCACACAAGACCCTGAATCGGCAAGACGCCTGATCACATCGCTCTGCGTGTTGTAGATCGAGTCATCGCTGATCGAGTTTGATCCGTGATACCAGACATTGGGATTCAAACCCATGTTGAACGAGAACACACCGCTCAGAAATGTCGGCACCCGCTCGTCGCTGTGCTCGAAAAATTCAGTACTCATTCCGGCCTCTTTTGCAGCCTCGACAAGCAGCTCTTTGTCGTAATACTGAATATTGAAAGCCTCGGCAAGATGTCGGCCGAGATCACGTCCGCCACTGCCGAATCGGCGTCCGACGGTTATCACAAATTTCTCTTCAAAGGGGGGCAGGTTGTTCATCGTCTTATTTTTTTGTGGCTGCGGCCAACCGCGACAGAAAGTAGGTTGTCGAGGCTGTGCCGTCCATTGTTGGTTCGTTGGTTGAATAATCGGCGTTGTCGTCGTGGTAGACAACTGTCGAGTTCTGGAATGGTGCATATTTATCGTCGCGTTCGAGGTGTACTCCACGCAACGAATTGAATATCGAGGTGTAGACCGGACCATCGACAAGACCGCCGGTCACTGGCGTGCCATATTTGTGAGACAGTGCCGAGTGCGGGTTCTCGGGCGAATCTGTTCCCTCCGAGAGCCCGACTATCATTGTCTTGCCCCACGGGTTAAGACCCATCAGCCAGTCGCGTGCGGCAGTCTCGAGAGCCTTGAATGTCGTGTCGCCGGTGAGCTCGCGGTAGAGCATGGCCTGTGTGATCAACGCCACCGTAAGGTTGTTGCTGCACCAGATGAACGGAACTCCGTTCATGAATGCATTGCCGTCGGCCCGGTCTCTGACCCGTTGAAGCCCTGACCGCAGGTTACGCAGAAATTCCCCGCTGACTTTCTGCTCTTTGTCGCGGGCAAGCATGACATGGCCGAGATTGATGAACGGATACCACTGGTAGTGACGGGCCGAGTCGGCTCCGAACCAGGGGGTGACAGGCTCCATACGGCCATAATTGATCGCGTCATTTCTGAATTTGATGTCGCCGGTGACATGAAACCGTTTTGCGGCTGCAAGCTCCATGTCGTCGGTCCAGTTGTCTTCTTCATAGAAATAGGGCGATACACAGGGCGCGGTCTGACATGCCCCGGGGTTAGCCTTGGCTACTTCGTACGATACCGCTCCACGTCGCGCGAGTTCTGAGGCGAAACCTGCGTCGATGTTTTTGAAAATCTCTGAACCGAGTGTGAATGCCGAACTGAATTTGGCAACTGATGAGGCCAGTCCGGTCGAACGGTTCAGATTGCCTTTCAACCCGTAGGGTGTGCCCGAACAGGGGTACACCGGACGATCCTTACCCTCACCCCAGCCATAGTCGACATTGTCGTCGGCCGGAAGTCCGTAGAACTTGTGATCACGGTCATCGGCTATCTGGTTGAGATAGAGACTGTCTGACGGATTCATGCGCATCATCCATTCAAGACCCCAGCGTGCCTCGTCAAGTATGTCGGGAACACCGTTGCTTCCGGGAGTGCCGTCGGCCTTGAAACTGTCGGCCCAGACAGCGGGTGTCTCGCTGTAGGCGAACAACATCTGGAAAACGGCATTGGCCGATGTGGTCAGATACTGAAGATAGTCCGATGCATCGTGCCATCCGCCGGTAACATCGATATGTTCGCCGTCGCGGTCGCCGCTCAGAACGAGCCTGCCGTCATGACGGTGACACCCGGTGCCGAGTGTCGGATTGAATCCACACCGCTGCTGGCGCATGTACCGGAGCGGAATTTCGTTGAGACCCTCATAGACATCATCGCCGATGTTGAACACGGGCGATCTCAAGCCTTCACATTCAACGACATAGCGTCCCGGAGCGACCACATTGCTGAAATCGACCCTGTAGCATGCGGCCATCGGCTCCCACGGGGTCGCCTGTTGAATTTCGTCGGGACGCAGATGTGCGCCGGTCGTAAGGTCGACCACCGATATGGAAGGTCGGCCCGACATCGAGGAGACAGTCGCTGAGTCGAGCATGACGACCGCGGTCTTGATGTCGTCGGTGAGATATCCGACCTGATTGACACGCACGGCCGAGGCGGCACCTGACGGTAAACATGCTGTCAGCAGCATGGCTGCGGCGACAGAACTGGTTTTCATGGTTGTGGAGTGTTGGGTTTGATTTCTTTTGGATAGGCGATTCTGACATGGTAAACCGAGCGCAGACGCTGAATGAACGCTTCCTTGATGCGTTTGATGTCGCGGAATGAGATCGGTGACTCGTTGTGGAGGCCGGCTGCGACCTGTCCGTCGACTATCCGGTTCACAAGATCCGTGATCGCCTCGGTGGTGTGCTCGCTCAACGAGCGTGAAGCGGCCTCGACCGAGTCGGCCATCATGAGAAGAGATGCCTCGCGCGACTGCGGGTTGGGCCCGGGATAGGTGAACGGTGTAGCATCGGCTTCCTCGCCCGGATGAGTGTTGCACCAGGTGGTGTAGAAATATTTCGCAAGCCCCTTGCCGTGATGCTGCGCGATCATGTCGCTCAACACCTGTGGCAGTTTCTCTTTCTCGGCCATTTTCAATCCCTCGGTCACATGGCTGATGATAATACGCGCGCTCTGAATCGGATCGAGGGCGTTGTGGGGGTTGACACCATGTTGATTCTCTGTGAAAAATGCCGGATTCTTGATCTTGCCGATGTCGTGATAGAGCGCGCCGGCTCTGACAATCAGAACATTGGCGTCGATCTTGCGTGCGGCGTCACTCGCCAGGTTGCTGACCGACATCGAGTGTTGGAACGTTCCGGGGCATTCTTCCGACAGCTCGCGCAGCAGCTTGTTGTTGATGTCTGACAGTTCGACCAGAGAGACCATCGAGGTCATGCCGAACAGTTTCTCGAAAACAAAGATCAGAATGTAGGCAAACGAGATCAAGATGCCGTTTATGGCGAAATACATGATCAGGTTCCAGGTTGTCGATGCAAGGGTGCCGGTCATCATCAGCTCGATGGCGACATAGCCGACAGAGTAGGTAAGGAAGACGGCTACCGCGGTTTTCAGGAGCTGGGAGCGTCGGGTCAGCTCTTTCAGGGAGAATATGGCCGCCATGCCGGCTGTCGTCTCCAGAAAGATGAACTCAAACGACGACGATGACATCGTAGCCACAAGAAGCACCTCGATGACGTGGCAGAAAAATGCGGTCCGGGCGTCGAAAAAGACGACAAACATGATCGGAAGTATAGCGAACGGAATCATATAGATCCACGACTGCAGGTGTGACGACATGAAAATCGCGATCAGATACAGACCGATAACAGCCGACATTATAGCCGCGACATGGTGTATGTTGTCATAGATGCGGCGACGGAAAAGATAGAGGTAGAGATAGAGCGCGCCGAACAGAAGGAAGACAAACAACACCTGGCCTGTGACAAAAAACAGGCGTCCGCGGTCGGCGGTCTCGTCGCGAGAATCAACTTTCTGCTGGTAGGTCGTCAGAATCATCTCAAGCTGGGGTGTCACGATGTCTCCGGTATTGATGATGCGTTCACCCTGCTGAATGACACCGACAGGATAGTCGACAATCTCGAGGTGTTTGGAGTGGAGACGGTCGTTGACCGCTGTGTCGAGTGTCACGTTCGGAACAAGTTTGGAGATCAGCTCCATGCGTTGCATCGCCTTCTGCACTTCCGTTCCGCGGAACATCGAGTCGAGTCGGGAATAGGCGACGCGCGGAGACCGCAGTTTCGACGCCCGGTGGCGGGTGGTTGTGGCATTGTCGTCGACATAGCGGATGTGGTCGAGCTTGCGAGACCTGATCATCGCGTAGGAATCGGCATCGGTGACGCCGTCGGCGTAAATGCGCGAGACGGCATCGCGGAGACGCTTGCGCTCGTCGGGGCCTATGCCTTCGACCGCGAGCAGATTGCGCATCAGGTCTCTGGAGATTGTCTCGTCGCGTTTGAAAACCGGAATGAAGGTTGCCTCCAGCGAATCTCTCATCTGTCTGACGGTTGTGGTGTCGCGGTAGACCGGAATGTCAAACGGTGCGGTCAGCATTGGGTAGCTCCACGGACGGTTGATCTCATAGGTGAACGAGTTGCGGTCGCGGTCGGGCAGAAAGAAGATTGCCACGGCGATCGCAGCCACGAAAATTATTGTTCGGTAAAGTGCAAGCCGGTTTCTCATGTCGGTCAGTTTATGCGGGCCACTTTCTGCACCCCGTTGATTTTCTTTATTTTCTGACAAAGGCTGTTGACGATCTCGCTGTCCTCTACCTTGACATAGAGGTCGCAGTGGAACACTTCTTTCTCTGCTTCGATGAAGAGTTTTCTGATGTCGATCGCCATGTGAGACGAGATCATCGATATCAGTTCCTGCAAGATTCCGAAACGGTCGATGCCCTCGATGTGGACGTGGGCGAGAAATTTGCCTGTCTGAACGTCCCATTTGACTGTGACGATGCGCGGTCCGTAGCTCGATTTCAACGCGAGTGCCCTCGGGCAGTCGATCGAGTGTACTTCAACTTCGTTGTTGTCGTCGACAAATCCGAGTGCGGCATCGCCCGGAATTGGTGAGCAGCAGCCTCCGAATTTGAAGTTGGAGCCGTTTTCATCGGAATGGAGCAGATATGTCTCCTTCATGTTGACCGGTTCGCGCCGGTCGGCTTCGGCCTGTTGTCCGTCTGATTGTTTCTTTCGTCTGAACAGTAGTCTCGACAGCAGCGAGTCGCTTTGTTTCTTCAGCATCTTGACGACATAGTCGCCGAGCTGCGCCTCGCCGTTTCCGAGCAAGAGGTAAAATTCGTCGCGGTTGTTGACATGGAAGAGTCCGAGCAGTTTTGTGAAGCTCTCGTTTGTCTCGGTCAGTGCATTGTCTTTGAGAAACTTCAGATAGACCTCTTTTCCGCGGGCGATGACCGGTTTCTGCAGTTGTCTGAGTGCCTGACGAAGCGAGGTCTTGGCTCTCGCCGTGACCAGAAATTTGAACCATTCCTCTTTGGGGGTCTGTGATTGAGAGGTCAGCACCTCGACCTGGTCTCCGCTTTTCAATGTCTGGCTCAGCGGCACGAGTTTGTGGTTTACTTTTCCGGCTATGCATTTTTCTCCAAGCTTTGAGTGGAGTTCAAACGCGACATCGAGCACTGTCGCGCCGGCGGGCAGTGTCAGCAGTTCGCCTTTGGGGGTGAAGACCACGATCTCGGTGGCGAACAGGTTGAGTTTGACTGTGTCGAGAAAATCTATCGCGTTGGGGTCGGGGTTGTCAAGAATTTCCTTGATCGTCTGCAGCCATGCGTGAAGTTCGGTCTCTTCGTCGGTGTCACCGATTTTGTAACGCCAGTGGGCTGCGAAGCCTTTTTCGGCGATCTCGTCCATCCGTCGGCTTCTGATCTGTATCTCGACCCAGTTTCCGTCTTGTCCCATAACGGTCAGATGCAGTGCCTGATATCCGTTTGCTTTCGGCGAACTGAGCCAGTCGCGTGTGCGTTCGGGGTGAATCTTGTAGATGTCGGTTATGGCGCTGTAGATGCTCCAGCAGATCTGTTTTTCGAGTGAGGGATCGTCGCAGTCGAAGATTATTCTCATTGCATAGAGGTCGTAGACCTCCTCGAACGAGACATGTTTTTTCTCCATTTTGTTCCAGATCGAATAGACGCTTTTCAGACGTGCCTTGGCATCGAATTTGAACCCCATCTCGTGCAGTTTTTCGGTTATGGGTGCCGAGAAGTCGTTGTAGATTGCGTTTCGCCGTGCCTCCGATTCCTGAATCTGCCGGCTGATGCGGTCGTAGGCTACGGGGTGTTCATATTTGAAACTGAGGTCTTCAAGCTCGGTCTTGATAGCGAACAGTCCGAGACGGTGGGCCAGCGGCGCATAGATGTAGAGAGTCTCTCCGGCGATTTTGTATTGTTTTGCGGGAGCCATTGAGCCGAGGGTGCGCATGTTGTGGAGCCGGTCGGCCATTTTGATCAGCACGACCCTGATGTCCTCGCTCATTGTCAGCAGCAGTTTCCTGAAGTTTTCGGCCTGGGCCGATGCTTTCGCGCCGAATATTCCGCCCGATATCTTTGTCAGCCCCTCGACTATCTGCGCTATCTTGGGTCCGAAGTTGATCTCGATGTCCTCGACCGTGTATTCGGTGTCTTCGACTACATCGTGGAGCAGGGCGGCGCATATCGAAGTTGATCCGAGTCCGATTTCCCGGCTTACGATTTTGGCGACAGCTATCGGGTGCAGGATATATGGTTCACCCGACCGGCGTCTGATTCCCCGGTGGGCTTCCTTGGCAAACTTGAATGCCCGTTCGATGATCTCGACTTTCTTGCGGTGGTTGCTTTTGAGATAACCTGCAAGCACATCGTCAAACGCGGCCTGAATCATCTGTTCTTCTTCTTCGGGTGTCTTATTGTAGGCTTCCATCAACATCTATCGCTATTGGTTACGTAACTGTTGCAATGAGTCACGCGGCTGTTGGCCGCATGACCTACAAATATAACGGTTTTTACTGATTATTTTGCCCTTCGCGGTCAAATTTTTTATCAATGACCTTCATGACCCGTCGGGCGATCATTTCAGGGGTGATCGAGGTCATGCATCTGTAGTCACCGGTCAGACAGGGCCTGTTTCCGAAAACGGAGCAAGGCCGGCAGGGCATTTCGGTCTGGACGATGTTCATTTCGCTCTGCCTCCAGCCGGTGAATCCGCAGAACGGGTGGGTCGCACCCCAGATGCTGACGACCGGTGTTCTGACCAGCGAGGCCATGTGCATGTTGCCTGAGTCCATCGACACCATGACATCGAGGTTGCTCATGAGAGCGAGTTCGACAGGAAATCCGAGTCTGCGTCCTGCAAGAGAGACAGCTCTGCCGCTGTGTCTATCTGCCCACCGCGACAATGTCGCGGCCTCGTCGCCTCCGCCTCCGAAGAAAAAAAGTTTTATGCGGCTGTCTGATGCCAGCATGTCGACAACGTGTTCCATTTTGTCGACGGGGTAGATTTTTCCGGCATGTTTTGCAAAGGGGGCTATTCCGACCCAAATCTCGCCGTTGCGACGCGGCTCAGTCACATTTCCGAACATCGAGGGTGATGCTTTTTTGCCGGGGAACAGACTGTCGAAACAATCGCCCGGATCTATTGCGGCGCGCCGGAAGGTCTCACGATAGCGGTCGACGGTTGTCTGCAGCGGCTTCACGATCTTGTTGGCGGGGCGTGTCAATGCCCGTTTGTCACGGCGTCCTTTGTCAATGACGGCCGATCTGATTCCGAACAGAGCCGATGTCATTCTGATCAGTTTTGTGCGCAGGACATCGTGGATGTCGACAATTTCCGTGACTCCATATTTTTTTCTCAGCAACCTGACAACGCCCCACATCGGGTTAATGCCCTTGAATTCAGAGAAATCAAGAGCTACGACAGAAAGGTTTGCTGGAGTGTTGACTGCGAGTCGGTCAAACGGTGGCCGTGTCACAAAGAGAAAGTCGATGTCGCGGTTTGACATCGCGGCACTGTAAACCACAGGCAACGCCATTGCGACGTCGCCCAGAGCTGAAAATCTCAAGATCGCGACAACACGCTTTCCGGGCTCGCTGTCACTTTGAGCCATATAACACCGGATTTGTCGCCGGGTCGTTATACATTTTCATCTGGCGGTAGACTTTCATGAATTTGCGTCCGGCTTCAATGTCGTCGAGCAGTTGGTCGATGGCCGTCGAGAGGTCGACACGCTGTTCGAGGAGCACGTCGAGTTTGGCGCGGCAGCGTGCGATGTGTTCCGGCGATGCGTCGGTACGCTCTGTCTCGGCCTCCATGTGGTAGATTTTCAGGGCAAGAATCGAGAGACGGTCGAGAGCCCATGCGGGACTTTCGGTGTTGATTGTCGCGTCGGCCAAAGGTTCTATTCCGGCATATTTTTCCCGGAAATATGTGTCGATCTGCTCGACCATGTCTGTGCGGTCCTGGTTCGAACGGTCGATTCGGCGCTTCAGGGCAAGAGCTTCCACCGGATCGATCTCAGGGTCGCGTATTATATCCTCAAGATGCCACTGGACGGCGTCGATCCAGTTTTTGGCATACAGGGTATGACTGATCGTACCTTCTTCAAACGGGTTTCTGATGGGTGTGTCGACATTGTCAGTCAGATGATAATCAGCTGTCGAAAGGTTGAAAACCGAGTTGCATTCTGTTGAAAAGCTCATGGTTGAAAATTCTTTATAGGGTTTGTCCGAAGCGTCATTCAGGCTTGATAGCGGAGATTCTTCCGGGTTCAGGGGTTAACGGGGCTGACCGGAATCTCACGGCGGATGCTGTGGTCAAGCGAAATGAGCGTCTCGGTTCCGGTTATACCGGGAATCATTTGGATTTTATTGTTGAGCAGGTCCATCAGATGTTCGTTGTCACGGGCATAGAGTTTGATGAACATGGTGTATGGTCCTGTCGTGTAGTGGCATTCGACGATTTCTGGAATCTTGAGCAGTTCGGGCACAACGTCGCGGTACATTGCACCACGCTCGAGATTTACGCCGATGAAGGTGCAGGTCCTGAATCCTAACGCCTTGTGATTTACGTTGTAGCCGGAGCCGGTGATTACGTTCAAATCAATCATGCGCTGTATGCGCTGATGAATAGCGGCACGCGAGACGCCACACTCCAGAGCGATATCTTTAGAAGGAATGCGTGCGTTGTGCATGATGATTTTTAAAATCTTTCGATCTAAATTGTCAATTTTTTCCATAATTTGATTGATATAGTAATTGTATTGGGTATTAGAGTTTCTACAAAATTATGCAAAAGTTTTGAATTTTCGCAAAAACTATAAGTGTTTTTATCACAAAAGGGAAAAATAAGATCTAATTGTCTGTAATAGTCGGTGTTCTTACGATCATTGCGGCATGAAATAGGGTTGTAGCAGGCGGTTGAGCTGTTCTTCGGCCATAGGTGCCGGCATGGCGGTAGGCACGGAACGGTTCAGTCCCTGATAGAATCCTTTGTAGGCGAGAGATGAGTTCCACTGCAGATCGATGTCGCGTGAGACGGAGTTCATGTTGTTTCTCAACTCGAGACCGAGCATTATTCCATAGAGCAGACTTTTCTGTGTCGAGTCGGCTGCCATTGCCATTGCGAATCCTTTTTCAAATTGGTTTGGGTCGATGTTGTCGAGTTCGGGCAGTTTGCCCTGGGCGATGACATTCTCGAGCCCGCAGCCGTAGATATATCCCATGAGATAGGACGCAGAATCGGCCGAAGAATCGAGCTGAGGCTGACGTGAAGCCCAGGTTGCCGGTTGAGATGCGAGTTTTGACGCGTCGGCATAGAGTTTGTTGACCGGAGTCTGTTGGCCGCACGACCAGACTAAAGCTGCCATTATGGCAAGTGTCACTACGTAAAGGCTTTTTTTCATTTTTCAATGTAATTAAGGGCTTATGGGGTTTCAGACCCTATAAGCCCTGTCGAGTTTTTTAAGATTCGGAGTGTGTTTTGAATCTAACACACTGTTGATTTTTCAATCTATCATTTAACGGGTTCGGGTTCTTCAACATCTACGACCTCGATGTCGAAGACGAGCATTTCGTTGGGGCCGATTCCGCCCTGGGGCTGACCGTTCTCGCCGTAACCGAGTTCGCCGGGAATGTAGAGGGTAGCCTTGCCGCCTTTTCCGAGCATTCTGAGGCCTTCTCCGAAGCCGACAACAACGTGGTTGACGTTGAAGGTGACGGGTTCACCGTTGCTTGAGTCAAATTCCTTTCCGTCGATGTGACGGCCTGTGTAGATTACTTTCACGTTGCTGTTCTCACCAATACGGGGTTCGGTTCCTTCGTTCT
Source organism: uncultured Muribaculaceae bacterium (assembly GCA_910588035.1). Taxonomy (GTDB): domain Bacteria; phylum Bacteroidota; class Bacteroidia; order Bacteroidales; family Muribaculaceae; genus CAJUPY01. The sequence goes on from CAJUPY010000027.1 coordinate 11,403, forward strand.
CGATTTTGTAGGAAAGACCTGTTGTCGAGGTCTTGATGTCGCTGTCGGCGGCTTTCTGCTTCTCTACGTATTCCTGACCGGCCTTTACGTTTTCGGCTGCTTCCGCAGCTTTTGCCACACGCTGTTGTTCTTCGATCTTCTGCTGTACGCGGCTGTTGATCATCTGGAAGTTCATGTAGGCCTGCTGCTGAGACATCAGTGAGTCGTTCATTGATTTCTTGAGCGATTTGGCGAGGAGTGCGGGATCGACCTTGATTCCGGACTGAGCCCACTGGTACATCTGGAATACAGCCTGCATGCCCGATGAGTATCCGATCAGGTAGGATACGTCGGCTGTGTCGAGTTTGAGTGCAGCCTCGATGCCACGCATGTATGATGCCTGGTTGTATTTGTCTCCGAACTGCATCTGGATCTGCTGTTCCTGAGACTTCAGGTTCTGTCCGAAAAATTCGCCGAAAGAGATGGCGAGTGAATCGGCTGTAGATTTGTCGACGATGTTATTTGCTGACGAAGCAGCTCCGCCCTGGCAGCTTGATGCACCGATGATGAGTGCAGAAGCTCCGAGTGCCATGATTAATTTCTTCATGTCTGTTTGTTGTTTTATTTTGTGATAGTTTTATTTTCCGATTACTTTGAGCAGCTCGACATCGAAGATGAGGGTCTGGTTCGGGCCGATGACGCCGCCTGCTCCCTGGGGACCGTAGGCGAGCTGAGAGGGAATGAAGAGTCTCCATTTCGAACCGGCTTTCATCAGCTGGAGAGCTTCGACCCAACCCGGAATGACCTGAGTGACGCCAAATGTCGCCGGCACACCACGGTCGACCGAGCTGTCGAAGACAGTTCCGTCGATGAGTTTTCCTGTGTAGTGTACCTCGACCTGGTCGGTGGCTTCGGGTCTGGGACCGTTTCCGTCTTCGAGAATCTCATATTGGAGTCCGGAAGGGGTTGTCATGACTTCGACGCGTTTTCCGTTCTCAGCCAGGAAAGCCTCGCCTGCCTGACGGTTTACTTCGGCCATTTTTGAAGCGGCTTCTTTCTGTTTCTCCTCAAGGGCGGTGAAGAATTCGCGTATGACGTCTTTGGCCTCATCGTAGGTCATTTTTGGGGTTACGCCGTTGAACACGGCAGCTACGCCGTCGGCGAAATCCTGAATGTCGAGCGATTCAATTCCGGAGCTTCTGAAATTGTTGCCCATGCTCAGACCGAGTGCATAGCTCAGGCGGTCAAGCTGTTTTTCGTTAATTTGATTGTCCATTATGTATTTTGTTGTTTGATTTTTCTTGTTTTGGTGATTATGCGACAAAGGTAGCCTAAATATTGCAATACGTTATTATAATTTTACAAAAAAACAATGTTATTGTTTTGTCTGTGACGACAAAAAATGTTAATAGTTGGATTTGTCAGGACACAATAATTCGGGAAGCAGAAAAATCTGCTCCCCGAACCGGTAGCCCATAGCGGAATCGAACCGCTCTTTCAAGAATGAAAATCTTGCGTCCTAACCGATAGACGAATGGGCCGGAATCAGGTCACCGACAGAGTCGTGTGGCCGTCTATATTTTCCAATTATAAAAGTCTGCCTCAGGCTGCGATTTTGTTGACGTAGCGAGCGAGCTTGCTCTTGAGGTTAGAAGCCTTGTTTTTAGAGATTGTTTTCTTAGAAGCAAGACGGTCGAGCATAGCAGAAACCTTGACCAATTCGGCTTTAGCTTCGTCGGCGTTGGTCATAGCGCGAAGACGGCGAACGGCGTTGCGGGCAGTCTTCTCATAGTAACGGTTGTGGAGACGACGTTTGATCGTCTGGCGAATTCTCTTTTTAGATGAGTCGTGGTTTGCCATTATGAAAATAAAATTACTTTTATCCGATTTTGTTTATTGAGTAGCCCATAGCGGAATCGAACCGCTCTTTCAAGAATGAAAATCTTGCGTCCTAACCGATAGACGAATGGGCCGGGCATGAGATTGGTCTCAAAGCGAGTGCAAAGTTACGGTGTTTTTTTTTATTGCGCAAATTTTTTTTTGATTAAATGCGTTTTTTGAGTGAAATGAGGGCCGGAAAGGTGAAAAAATGATTTTTAGTCGCGGTTTGGCGTGGCGGAGGGGGTGATTGGCAGTGATTTAATCGGCGTCCTTGGGCGGACGCCACGTATTTGGTTTGTGTCTGAACCGGGCACGCCTACCGGCGTACTCGGTTACTGGGGAATCGTCGTCCTGGCCGGACGACATGGGCGGGGCGAAAGGAGGAAACAATGGCTGGCGGACGACCTCTGTGGGACGACAGGTGGAAGCTATGCCTGGCCGGACGACATGGGCTGGGCGACTGGTGGATGAGAATGGGTGGGGAACGGGTCGTGATTTAATCGGCGTCCTTGGGCGGACGCCACTTCTTTTGTCGGTGACAGACCGGGCACGCCTGCCGGCGTACCCGGTTACTTGGGAATCGTCGTCCTGTCGGACGACATGGGCTGGGCGACGGGGGGAAGCGATGCCTGGCCGGACGACATGGGCGGAGCGAAAGGAGGATGAGAATGGGTGGGGAATGGGTCGTGATTTAATCGTCGTCCTGTCGGACGATCAGTGGTGCCGGGCGTGTCTGCGGCGTACCGTGGTTAACGGTGAATCGTGGTCCTGTCCGGATGACCGGTGGGTCCGGGCAGGAGTGGAAACGTGGGGGTTGATTGTCGAAGATTGGCTGATCTTCACATTTATTTATAAACAAACCGTTATCTTTGCATGTCGAAAATCAATAGTCATGTATCAGAATCTACAGTGCATCATATTGCGGTCGCTCCGTTATAATGACCGTCACCAGATAGTCACGGCTTATTCGCGTCAGCTCGGACGTATCTCGTTTCTGAATCCGTCGGGGAGCGGGCGTGAGGCGGTTCGGCGCCGAGCTCTGATGATGCCGTTGAGCTGTGTCGACTGCACTGCGGATGTGAGACCGGGAAAGGAGCTGCTCACGATTCGCGATGTTAGCCGTTTGGGTGGGTATGATTTTTCAGACAATCCGCTCAAGAGTGTCACCGCGCTGTTCATAGCCGATTTTCTGAATTCGACATTGAAGACGGCACAAGCCGACGAGGCATTGTTTCAGTATATCACAAACTCGATAGATGGTCTCGGCAAAGCCACGGGCACTTCGTTGGCCAATTTCCACATTGCGTTCATGATCGGGATGCAGTTTTTCATGGGCATAGAGCCAGACTGCACGACTTATCGCCGCGGCTGTCTGTTTGATATGGCTGATGGTGTTTTCCGCACTACGGCCCCGCTTCACGGCAAGTATCTTGGCCGCGAGGAGTCGGCTTTCGCCTATCAGTTGTCGCGCATGACGCAGCGCAACATGGGTCTGTTCAAGATGAGCCGCGCCCAAAGGAACCGGGCTGTCGATGTCATTCTCGAATTCTATTCGATTCATTTGGGAAATCTCCGTGACCTTCAGTCGCTTGAGGTGGTGAGGAGTCTTTTCTGAGGGGGCAGGAGAGAGGTTTTTTTAGAGCCGGGTTTTTATTTTTCGGCTGCTGTCACGCGGGTGCGGTTGTTGAAGTTGCGGTCGAAGAACATCAGTTGATAGAGAATGGCGTTGCTCCAGTAGGGTTGAGAGTGTCGTCCGGGTCGGGAGATGTAGTCATGTTTTATGCCGTCTTCGAGGAGCTGTCGGTGGAGGTTGTCGTTGACGGGTTTGAAGAAATCAGATTCGCCGCAGTCAAAGATGATGTTCAACTGTCCGGGTTTCAGTTGTCGGGCGATGTTGGTAACGGAGTGTCTGTTCCAGGTTTCCCGGTTTTGGGCGTATTTGCCGAGTGTCCGGTCCATTTTCCATTTGTCGGGAAATTTAGTTATGTCGACCCCCCCGCTTGTGCTTCCGGCGTTGCCGAAGATGTCGCTGTTTCTGATCGCGAGATAGAGTGCGCCGTGTCCACCCATGCTTAGTCCGGTTATCGCTCTTTTAGAGGGGTCGTCTATGGTCGGGTAGTGGCTGTCGATGTATGGTACGAGAGTCTTGACGATGAAGCTCTCCATTTTCATTTTGTTGTTCAGGGGTGAGTCCCAGTACCAGCTGTCGCGTCCGTCGGGGCAGACGAAGATCATGCCGTAGTGTGTCGCGAGGCTGTCGAGATTCTGGAGTTTAGGCCATGTTGTGTAGTCGCCTGAATATCCGTTGAGGAGGTATACGGTCGGGAATCGGCGGGTGTTTCCGTCTTTGAGTGCTTGCTCGGGTTGCACGACTGTGACTTTCAGCGGAGATGCGAGGTAGCGTGATGCTATGGCCAGAGTGTCGGCCTGGTTTCGGGCGGTCATTGACAAAACCGCCGCGAGGGTTGTCAGGGTAAGGAGAAATTTTTTCATTTATCGGGGTTTGTTTGTTGTGACGATGTTGATTCGGTGTCAGTAGCGGGTGTGAGATGTATGTCGAGCTGCGGGAAGGGGAAGTTTGCACCGGCCCGGGGCAGCTCGTTGTAGAAACGTTCGTTGTAGCAGTAGAAAACGTCCCAGTAGAGGTTTGTGGGTACCCACGCTTTTATCGAGAGTTCGACGGCAGAGTCGGCGAGCGAGTTCACGACAACCGACGGCGAGCGGTCGATTTTCGATGCTGCTTCGTTTAGCAGAGCCTGTCGGCGGTCTTTCCATTTTCCGACCACTCGTGTCATTTTTCCACGGTTGGTGAAGAGTTTTCTCCACCAAGATACGTGTCTTGGGGCCGGGGTCTCGACGATTTCTTCCTCGACATCGTCGACATCATCACGCGAGGGTTGACCGTGGAGGTCGTAGGCGGTTGCGGTTGTCTGGTCGGTTTTGTCGTCGTCGAGAGGTTTTTCGGCGATGTTCCGCAGATGTTCGGTCACAGTTCCCTTTACAATGCGCCTGTCAGAGGCGAACATCTCTATTATAGCCGCGCGAACCGGTTGGATTTTGTCGCCGTAGGAAATGCCGACTGTCCATGAGACACGCCGGTAGTCTTCTCGCGACCAGTTGTTTATGCTTGCGGTCGAGAGAGATCCGTTGGGGATTATGATCGATTTGTTGTCGGGGGTGTTGATTATGGTGTGGAATATCTGGATTTCCCGGACGGTTCCGGAGTATCCCTGAGCCTCGATGTAGTCACCGACCTTGTAGGGTTTGAGCAGCAGGATGAGGACACCTCCGGCAAAATTCTGAAGCGTTCCGCTCAGCGCCATGCCGATTGCGACACCGGCCGAGGCGAACAGGGCGAGGAATGAGCTTGTCTCGATTCCGAGGATTCCGATGCAGGTTACGATCAGAATGAAGTAGAGGACGATGCGTATGAAGCTGAGGATGAAGGTTGCGAGCGAGGGATCGACTTTGCGTCGGAGCAGGATCATAGCCACGATGTTGTGTATTTTCGTGATTATGAATTTTCCGGCGTAGAAGACGATGACAGCGATCAGAATGTTGATTGCCAGCTCGACGACACCCGAGACAAATTTGTTGAGAAGCTCGTCGAGGGAGAGTGATTTCAGTTCTCTGAGCTGCTCTTTAGGGTCGGGAATGTTTGCCGGCATCACGGGTTGGTCGATCTGCACGAAGGTAATGAATTCAGAAAGTCTCATTTTTGCATCGGTTGATATTTGGCCACGTCTTTATACCACTGCAGGGTTGAGTATCCGCTGTTGTCTGAAGCCGCGGGGCTGCTCAGAATGTAGGTCGAAAGCCCGCAGTGAGGGTCGAGCGGCATTCCGAGCATCGATTCGGTCGCACCGGCATAGATTACGGCGCGGTCGAGAGCATCGTGCCAGCTTTTGTCGGCGGGTGACATTGCGTCGACAAAATGACCCAGGTCAGAATAATAACGGAAACTGTAGTCAAGAGGTTTAGGCGTGTAATTGTCGGGATAGGCTGACGAACGGTAAATGCGGGCAGTCTCGCGAGCGAGATCGTCGAGTGCGCCGGTTGAGATTACGCTGACGGTGCACCATAGATGTTCGATTGCGGGTCGTGAGCGGTAGTATTCGACGGTCGATCTGGCAGCGGCTACCAGATCGGGTTTTGTCGATGTCAGGTATCGCATGTTCAGGTCGTAGGGCATTCCGTTTGCCGGCATCTGCGCGGCGGAGGCTACGAAAGCGGGAGTGACGTTCCGGAGTTCGTATGCGACTTCGACGGCCGCCATGTTGCAGACGTCGGCATAGACGAAGCTGAACGGTGTTGTCTCCAGGGCAGATCGCAGCGATTTTATGTTCATCTGTTTTCCACGGTCGTCACCGTAGGAGCGCGGTTTTTTTGATGAGGTCGAGAGTGTTGGTTCGTCAATTCCGGTCTCGAGCCATCCGGTGGCGTGACTCCAGAGAATCAGTCCGTAGTCATCGGCGGGCGCGAGTGAGCGCATGTCGTCGAAAACTTCAGTCATTCGGTTGATTGAGACGGAATATGTTTCGGGGGAATATCGTTTCAGTGTCTTGAAGCCTTTTTTTGTGAGTTCTTTCAGTTGTATCTCACCTTTCCGCGGGTGGTGGTAGACGAGCCATCGGGAGTTTGCGAGGTTTCCTTTTGAGGCGGCAAGTTTCATTTCGTCGAGGTCGCGTTGGTCAAACGAGCGGGGGTCTTCGGGGTCATCCGAAGGGTCTCCGAGATTGTTGCTTGCGATCATGTAGACCAGAATGGTCCGGTCGGTGGTCTGTGGCGCCGGGTCATTTTTTTTCTCGCACGCCTGGAGTGACAATGCGAGAATGACGGAGATCAGTATGTTGGAAATGAGTCTCATGTGTGGTCTGGTGATTTACGAAGATATTGAGGTTTATTGACATTCAGACAATATGGCGTCGGCGGCCCCGTCGGGTTTCAGCCATGTTATCTGAGGGTCTCGTTTGAGCCAGGTGAGCTGTTTTTTTGCGTATACGCGTGTGTTTTTGGCGATTCGTGCAATTGCGGCCGGTCGGTCGATAAGCCCGTCAAACATGGCGAACAGCTCTTTGTAGCCGACGGTGTTGAGAGAGTTGAGGTGGCGTCGGGAGTAGACGGCGCGAGCTTCCTGCTCGAGTCCGTCGGCGATCATTTTGTCGACCCTTCTGTTGATGCGGTCAAACAAGGTTTCACGCGGCATGTCGACGGCAAATTTCATTATCCGGAACGGACGTTGCCGGATGGCACCTGTTCGCAATTGAGAGTAGGGTTTCCCTGACTGGTAGATTATCTCGATTGCGTGAATCAGCCGTTTGTGGTTGTTGAGATCGACCTGACGGTAGTATACCGGATCGAGTTCGAGCAGTTCGAGTCTGAGTTGCTGCAGGCCACCACGGTCGAAGATTTCGGTCGCTCGCCGCCGGTTTTCGACGGAAATCTCCGGCAGGTCGTCGATTCCGCGGCATACGGCGTCGACATACATCATCGATCCTCCGCACATTACGGCGTATGGCGATCGTTGCCAGAGTTGAGGCAGGAGCGAGAGGACGTCAGATTCGAAGCAAGCGGCACTGTAGTATTCGTCGAGGTTCTTTATTCCGACAAAATGGTGAGGCACGGCCGCCATTTCCTCAGGAGTGGGGGCGGCAGTGCCAATCGGAATCTCACGAAAAATCTGTCTGGAATCGGCCGAGATTATCTCACACGACAGTCTTCGGGCCACTTCGACGGCAATCGCCGATTTGCCCGATGCTGTCGGACCGGTGATCACGATCAGCCGCGGAGTCATCGGCGTTGGGCCACCAGACGAGCTATCTCGACAATCACGCGGGTCGCTTTTTCCATGGAGGGAATGGGGATGAACTCATAGCGGCCGTGGAAGTTGAGGCCTCCGGCGAAGATGTTCGGGCAAGGTAGTCCTTTGAACGAGAGCTGTGCACCGTCTGTTCCTCCACGAATCGGAACGACGTGGGGTGTGACGCCAGCGTCGCGCATTGCTTGCTCGGCTATGTCGACGATGTATTTCACGGGTTCGATCTTCTCCCTCATGTTGTAGTATTGATCTTTTATCTCGATCGAGGCGCAGTCGGGGAACTCGTTGTTAATTTTGCGTGTGAGGTGCTCGAGTTCTTTCTTTCGTCGTTCGAACCGGTCACGGTCGTGGTCACGGATGATGTAGGTCAGGACAGTTTTCTCGACCGAACCCTCGATAGAGACGAGGTGGTAGAAGCCTTCATAGTCTTCGGTGTGTTCGGGGGTCTCCCAACGTGGCAGCATTATGACAAACTGGTTTGCGATTCTGATTGAGTTGATCATTTTGTGTTTCGCGTAACCCGGGTGTACGTTACGGCCGATGAAAGTCACTTTTGCGACTGCGGCGTTGAAGTTCTCATACTCGAGCTCGCCGATCTCTCCTCCGTCCATTGTATATGCCCAGTCACATCCGAAACGCTTGACATCGAACTTGTGGGCACCTTGTCCGATTTCTTCGTCGGGGTTGAATGCGATTCTGATGTCACCGTGTTTGATCTCGGGGTGTTGCTGAAGGTAGTCGACAGCGGTTATTATTTCGGCTATTCCGGCTTTGTCGTCAGCACCGAGGAGGGTTGTTCCGTCGGTCACGATGAGGTCTTGTCCCTCGTATTTTGTCAGTTCGGGAAATTGTTCGGGCGACAGGACGATTCGGGCGGCGGAGTTGAGCACGATGTCTTTTCCGTCGTAGTTTTTGACGATGCGTGGGGAGACGTGGTGTCCGGACATGTCGGGTGATGTGTCGAGGTGGGCAATGAATCCGACTGTTGGCACTTTCTCGGTTACATTTCCTGGCAGAGTGGCCATCAGGTAGCCATTCTCATCAAGAGAAATGTCTCTGAGATTCATTGATTTAAGGACTGATTCCAGATATTGGGCGAACTCCATTTGCCCCGGAGTTGACGGGGTCATGTTTGTCAGCTCGTCGCTCTGGGTGTCAAATTTGACGTATTGCAGAAAGCGGTCGACAACGTTCATTTTGCGATTTGATTTAAAATTTGCACAAAGATAGCTATTTATCACGGTTTTTTTGTTATATTTGCCCAAAATGTCAAGTCTAATAGAGCGTTAAACGCAAACACACTCTAAAATACACGGAAAATAAACCCAATTAAATTATCACATATCATGAAAACTGATTTTAGATTTTTAGTGCTGATGCTTTTAGTGGCAGGGTGCGGCATGATTTCTCCGGAAGTCAGAGGCGGAGAGAGGGTCAGGCTTGACCAGTCGATGATATTGAATGTGCCAGACGATTATCAGACGGTCGACAATCCGAAGGTTGTCTGGTTCGGACAGAAGAGCGACGACGCGTCGGTTTATGCGGTCATCAACACTGTCAATATGTCGGATTTTGACGAGAGCAAGGTTTTTGCACATTTAGATACGATGTTGTTCAATTTGTCGGCATTTGAACAGGTGGACACCAAGCAGGAGTCGTGGCACGATCTGTCGCGTAACTACATGATTAAAAAATATGTCGGCAAGGAAGACACTACCAAACATCTGGCGACCTATACGTTCTACTCGTTCACTCGCCCCTACGCGATGTTGGTCAACTATGGAAAGGAAGAGAATTACAAAGAGGTCGAGTCACTTGGCGACGGCTTGTCGAAGGCGGAGGTCGGCGGATGGAGACAGCTTTTGGTTTTCTGGAAGTTTTCGAAAGGAGTCTTGTGTGCCATATTTTTGATCAGCATCTTTTTACCGTCGTTGTTGAAAAAACTTCTCGGACAGGGTGTGGCGGTTGTTCTGACGATACTGATCGCGTGGGGTCTGATTTTTTATTGCATGTGGGGTTTTCCGGTGGCTCTCGTAATTTCGCTGGTGGTGACCTTGCTCACGTCGGTCATCGCCTCATGTTATTCTCTTTCTGAAATACTTGATTAATCAACCTAATATCAATCTCTATGAAAAGATTTCTGTATGCGGCGATCATTTTGTTTTGCACTATCGATGTTTTTGGAGAGACATTGTCGTTTGGAGACAGCCTGAAGATTACCATTCCGGAAAAATTCACCGCCCAGCCCGATTCGATGTATTCCTATATGGGATATGGCTCAGATGGGAGTCTGCTGATTGTCAAGCGTATCGATGTCAAGGAGTTCAACGGTGGCAAAGCCATTGAAAACGGCGATGAGTTCTCGTTCAACCTCAGGGACTATGACCGTCTGAGCTCAGAAAGCGAAGGCTTTTTTGATTTCGGCCATGACTACAAGATGAAGACTTACCGTCACTCCAAGAACGGACAGTATCTCTACACCTACACATCGTATATGTATAATTTTCCATATGTGATTCTCTATGGCTCATCGTCAAAAGCCGATGACGACAAGACGTTGAGCGAGATCGTGTCGACGATAGAGGATGGCGGAGACACGTGGTGGCACCGGTTTCATCTGTTGTTCTCGCGCTGTTGGGGACCGTTTATTCTTATCTCTCTGATCATGGCCATTATCGTGTCGGCGTCAAAAAGCAATATCGTTCTGATAGCCACGGTAGGCCTCGGTGCATGGATGTTCTCGCCGGCGTGGGGCGACTGGACGGTTTATGGCGCGGCATTGTTGGCGTATGCGCTGTTGATGCTTCTGATGAAGGTTGTCGATGTAGAGTCACTTATTAACGGCATAGCTGAAGGTATAGGCGATTAGACAATCAGACAATAAAAGGGTGGGGCATGACGTTATCTGTATAAAACAGAAATTCATGCAATTACGTCAGATATTTTTAACATTAGCAGCCACGGTGGCCGCTTTCATGTTGTCATCGTGTATTGAGGACGGGGTATCGACGAGCGCGGGCGATCAGCCGACGTTCTCGACCGACACGCTCGACATCGGTGATGTCTTGACCGACGAGGGCACTCCGACCCGCCGTTTCATTGTCTATAACCGTCACGACAAGATCATCAACATTGACCAGATCGGGTTGAGGGACGATGCCGGCAAGGTGTTCAGGCTTAATGTCGACGGACTGTCGGGTGAGACGTTCACAAACGTCGAGATTCGCCCCAATGACTCGATTTTTGTGTTTGTCGAGGCTACGTTGCCTGTCAACGGAGTTGACAAACCGGTTGAAGTCAGGTCGCATCTCGATTTTCTCACACGCGGGGTCACCAACACTGTTGTCATAACCGCCAGAGGGCAAGATGCCGTCAGGCTGCGCGGTGAGACCATTGAAGCCGACACACGTTTCACGGCCGACAAGCCTTATCAGATTTTTGACAGTCTGGTTGTCGCGCCGGGAGTGACTCTGACTCTCGCGCCGGGCACACGGTTGTTGTTTCACGACAAGAAATCGTATCTGCGTGTCTATGGCACGTTGAAGAGCCTCGGACGTCCGGGAGCGAATGTCGAGATGACCGGAGACCGCACGGGTTATGTCGCGGCCAAGATTCCCTACGAGGTGATGTCGGGCCAGTGGACCGGAGTGAGCTTCATGAAGGGATCACGCGACAACGAGTTGAGATATACGTCGATCCGCAACACGATCGAGGGGGTGACGGCCGACGGCTGCGCTTCGTCGCCCGGAGTCACGATCGTGGCGTCGCAGCTGCGCAATTCACAGGGTTATGTTCTGTCGGCGGTCGACACCGACCTGTTCATCGCGTCGACAGAGCTTGCCGACGCTTCGGCGGGAGTCGTCAGACTGGAGGGTGGCACACACACGATCAACCATTGCACGATAGCCAACTACTATCTGTTTTCGGCTCTCGGCGGACCGGCGATTCAGTTTGCCCACGTCGACGGTGAGACCGACAATGGGTCGGGACGTCCTTATCTGAAAGCCGAGATAGCCAATTCGATCGTTTATGGCAACGGATCGGAGTTCAGCCATGGCGACCTGACTGGGTGTGATGTCATGGTGCGCCGCACCTTGATCAGATCGAACGGCAGCGACGACGACAACTTCATCGAGTGTCTGTGGGGCATGGATCCGGCCTATTATACCGTTCGCGAGGACTATCATTTCGACTACCGGCTGCGTCCTGAGTCGGAGGCGATAGGGCAGGGTGACCCCGGGTTGATGCACAGTGAGTCGGCCGTAGACCGGTATGGTGTCAGACGCGACGCTTCGGCTCCCGATCTCGGAGCCTATGTTTTCGTGATGCCCGATCTCTGAACCGTTTGACAATCAGTGGTGTTCAATGGAATATTTTCAAATTCAAGATCTATGATAAAGTTCTCAACAGTAAGAAATCTTGGAGTCGCGCTTATAGGTGCGTCGGCTCTCGCGTCGTGTTCAAACGGCGATCAGTTCGTCGGAAACTGGCAGGCATCGGCTCCGGCCGACATCACCAATGAAATAGTGTCGGCAACCTCGGCGACCTCTCTCGTCTCGATTGATTTTACAGACAGGGAGCAGACAGCCGGCGGCAGGGTGGTCTTGTCGAGTAAATATGACATTGTCGCGACTTCGTCAGACGGCATGGAGACATTCCTGACCGCCGCAGCTTCGGTCAACGGAGACTGGAACTATGATGTCGACGACGATGACGACCTTTTGCTGACGTTTGACTATTCGACACTCTATGTTGTGGTCAATCCTCAGGACATCAGCTTCAGGAATGCGGGTGAGCAGCAGGTCGACTCATTGATGCAGGCGGCGGTCGCGACATGGAAAAACGAGATCGAGCGTTCGTTCAGAAACACCATGACACGCTATGCCGTTGTCGAAGATGTCGAGGTTGCAAAAGACCGCAACGTCATGAGCCTCGAGATCAGTTCTCCCGAGACTAAGATCAGGTTTATCAAGACAGCCGATCTACAGCATTGATTCATCGGGTAGAGACGAACCTGATGATTTCGTCAAGCCTGGTGGTGCAGACGTCGCGTCCCATTTGGTAGACGTGCTTCATTTTTGTGTGGTCGGTCTCGATGCGCCCAATGGGCAGCGGTTGGTCGGGAGCGATTACCAGAGTGTCGCCCCCGGCTTCTTCAACGGCGAGATAGTCGAGTTGGGCGTTATACATCAGGTGGCGTCGTCCCATGGCTTCGGCTATCGCCGGCGCGTAGGGCATCATCATTTTGAAAAACCAGCGTGGAGCGGCTTTCTTGCGGAAGTCGCGCGGTTGGGTCAGGACTACGACGTTGCGGCTGAACCCTCGCTTCTGAAAATATTGCAGCGGAATCGAGTCGCTTATGCCGCCGTCGAGCATAGTGCGGCCGTCGTCGACCTTGACCGGTCGCGTCAGAACCGGCATCGAGGCAGATGCCCTGAGCCATTCGAGCGAGTCACGGTCAACGTGGTCCATTACGTAATAGACCGGTCGGCCCGTGGCTGTGTCGGTGCAGACGAGGTGAAACTCCATGGGGTCGCTTTCAAATGTCTCTATGTCGAAGATGTCGAGCTCGAGAGGCAGAACGTGATAGGCGAACTCCGCTCCGACGAGATTCCCCGTCGAGAGCAGTGACCGCACCCCCATGTAGCGCGGATCTTTGGCATATTTCAGATTGTAGCGCAAGACGCGGCCGGGCTGATGAGATTTGTAGTTGCAGCCGAAACTTGAGCCGGCCGACACGCCTACAAGGCCGTCAAACGTGATGCCGTTTTCCATCATGACATCGATCACACCTGCCGTAAACAGTCCGCGCATCGCGCCGCCTTCAAGTACAAGTCCGGTTTTCATAAACAGGTTTTCTTCAGAAATTATTGACGAAAATAAGAAAAATTCAGAAGAAAATGTCTCATTGTGAAGAAAAAATTTGCCAGTTCAAATTATAATGGCTAAATTTGCACTGCAAAATCGCCACAGTGCGATCGAGCGACACATAATGATTCATTAGCTCAGTTGGTTCAGAGCGCCTCCTTGACAGGGAGGAGGTCATTGGTTCGAATCCAATATGGATCACCCAAAAACCTGCGAAGGCGAGAGAGCAATCTCCCGCCTTTGTTTGTTATAGTGTAAAAATAATATTATGACAGCGTCAACCTGTGATTACATACACAAAATTGCGGCGTATCTAAAAGACCAACCGATAATTAGGGCATGGCTTTTTGGCTCATATTCGCGTGGTGAAGAGACTGCCGACAGTGATATTGACATTCTTGTTGACTATGACAAGTCTAAACCGATATCACTTCTTAAAGTGTGTGGTATGATGGCTGATTTGGAAGATATCTTAGGGAAGAAGGTTGACATGGTTGAGAATAGTCAAACTTATTGAAATTATGGGAGAGGCTGTCTATAAATTGACATCAGAGTTCAGGGAGTCTCATCCAGAAACTCCATGGGCCAGATTGAGCGCATGCGTCATGTATTAGTACATGGGTATTATACAGTCGGTTATGACTTCATTAAGGAAGTTATCGAAACAGATATCCCCCTGTTAAAAGAACAGATAAGTCGCTATCTGCGAGAAATGGATTGAGGTAATTTCTATTTCAAAGTATTACTGTACGCTGAAAATTTTTGAGCGGAGACAAAATTTGGACTGATTCGATTTGGTGGAGTCAGCACTTTGTGGTTATTTTGAAGTTGCCAAACTTTAATCAATAACCATGAGTAAAAGTGTAACTTTTACCCAAAAATGGATGTATGAATTGACTTTTGGGCAGGACTGACGCATGAAAATTAATTATCCTTACCCGGGGGCCTTTTACCCGATTGAAAAACTCTATTTGCATACGACTAAATTAACCATTTTTCAGCCACATACACAATATAGTTGACGATTATTGACCCATACTCACGCAATTTTAAGTAAATCTTATATAAATTTCATGTGCCAACCATGAAAAAAATCGCGGAAATCTTGCACAATTGAAAAATAATGTCTAATTTTGCATCGCAATTGCCCGGAGGGGCAAATTAAAGAAATGTAAATGCTTCAGTAGCTCAGTTGGTTAGAGCACCTGACTGTTAATCAGGGGGTCGTTGGTTCAAGCCCATCCTGAAGCGCACACAATAATCATTATAAACGCATTTCTCATTTCAATGCTTCAGTAGCTCAGTTGGTTAGAGCACCTGACTGTTAATCAGGGGGTCG
>CAJUPY010000028.1 GCA_910588035.1 uncultured Muribaculaceae bacterium
CAAATTATCTCTATGTCACCTATGGTGCGACAGAAAACTCAATTCCCTATGACCTGAACTCACGCGACAACATCGTTGTGCTTGGTTCAGGAGCATACCGCATCGGCAGCTCGGTAGAGTTTGACTGGTGTTCGGTCAACGCGGCCTCTACCTGTCGTAAGCTTGGTTACAAGGCTGTCATGATCAACTACAACCCGGAGACAGTGTCGACCGACTATGACATGTGTGACCGTCTCTATTTCGATGAACTCAGTTTCGAGCGTGTCATGGACATCATCGATCTCGAGACTCCGCGTGGTGTCATTGTCAGTGTCGGCGGTCAGATTCCCAACAACCTGGCAATGAAGCTCTATCGCCGCCATGTGCCTGTGCTCGGAACCTCGCCGGTATCGATCGACCGTGCCGAAAACCGTCATAAATTCTCGGCAATGCTCGATCAGCTCGGCATCGACCAGCCACGTTGGAAAGAGTTGACGACTGAAGATGAGATACACTCGTTTGTCGAGGAGGTCGGTTTCCCCGTGCTGATACGTCCGAGCTACGTGCTTTCAGGTGCGGCTATGAACGTATGCTACGATTATGAGCAGATGCACACATTCCTGAGCCAGGCTGCGAAAGTCTCGAAAGAGTTCCCTGTCGTTGTCTCAGAGTTCCTTCAGAACACTAAGGAGATCGAGTTTGACGCCGTGGCACGCAACGGAAAGATTGTCGAATATGCGATCTCGGAGCATGTCGAATATGCCGGTGTCCACTCAGGCGACGCCACCCTTGTGTTCCCGGCCCAGAAAATCTACATGGCGACAGCACGCCGCATAAAACGTATCAGCGCACGCATCGCCGAAGCTCTCAACATCTCTGGCCCGTTCAACATTCAGTATCTCGCAAAAGACAACTACGTCAAGGTGATCGAGTGTAACCTCCGCGCCTCGCGCTCATTCCCCTTCGTAAGCAAGGTGCTCAAGAAAAACTTCATCGAGACTGCCACACGCATCATGCTCGGTGAGAAAGTAGAGCCGGTCGACACATCGACATTCGACATCGACTATGTCGGCGTGAAAGCGTCGCAGTTCTCTTTTGCCCGTCTCCACAAGGCCGACCCGGTTCTCGGCGTCGACATGTCGTCGACAGGTGAGGTAGGCTGTCTCGGCCGTGATTTCGACGAGGCTCTGCTCAACGCAATGCTGTCGGTCGGACACCACGTACCGCAGAAAGGCATTCTTGTCAGCTCTGGCGATCCACGCGGAAAAGTCGATATGCTCGAGGCATGCCGTCTGCTCGACTCACGAGGTTACAAGATCTATGCCACCGTCGGCACAGCGGCATTCCTCAACGAACACGGTGTCACAGCCACCCCGGTCGTATGGCCCGATGAAGAGGGTCTGTCGGTTCTTGACATCATCGGTGACCACACGGTCGACATGGTGATCAACATTCCGAAGAACCACACCAAACGTGAGCTCACAAACGGTTACCGCATTCGTCGCCATGCGATCGACCACAACATTCCGTTGTTGACAAACGCCCGTCTTGCCCTGGCCTATGTGAAAGCTTTCGTGGCACGTCCGGTCGACACGATCGGAATCACACCGTGGCAGGAATATTGATAATAAAAATAAACACCCGTAACGACGGCCGGAACAGACTCACTTGTTTCGGCCGTCATGCACTTTGAAGAAAATGATTAAAACCGCTTTAAAACTGTTTGTAGGTTTGATCACAGGCATTGTCGCCGGCCTCGCGATTGCCGCGGTTATGGTAACCCTGTTTACTGAAACCACCATGTCGGAGTTTCTCGCCAATCTCAGGTCAGGTGATGCGGCCGAGGCTGCATTGGCTGCCGTTGTCGGAATGGCTTCATTTTTACTTTCGATAGCAATACTGATTCCGGTTCATGAGGCGGGACACCTTGTGTGTGGTATGTTGTCGGGCTACCGTTTTGTATCGTTCAGAATTTTCAATCTGACATTCATCAAGATCGACGGACGGTTACGCGTCAGGAAATTCTCAATAGCCGGCACTGGGGGACAGTGCCTGTTGTTGCCTCCCGACAGGCCGTTGGACAAGATTCCGACCGGATGGTATAATGCCGGAGGGGTGCTCGCCAATGTGATTGTTCTGGCAATTGTTGCCCCGCTGCTGTTGCTTGACCTTGATCCGTTTATGTTTGAGGCTTTGTCGATATTCTGTCTGACAGACGTGATAATGATTCTGACCAACGGTGTGCCGATGAAACTTGGCGGAATAGGTAACGATGCCTATAACATCGCCCTTCTGCGACGCAACCTGTCAGCCAAAGAGGCCCTGATGATCCAGCTGCGTTCCAACGCGATGATTCAGGAGGGGGTCAGACCCAGCAATATGCCCGACCGGTGGTTTCAATGGAAAACCGACATAGATTGGAAAAATCAGCTTGAGGTATCGGTTCCGCTGATATACGCATCGCGTCTTGTCGATGAAATGAAATGGGAAGAGGCTTGCCGCTGTTTCGAGGAAATGTATAGCCACAAGAACGACATCATTCAGCTATATGTCAACGAAATTGCATGTGAACTCGCGTTCTGCCTGATGATGACCCGACAGACCGCGCGTGCCGGAGAGCTGCTCGACGACAAGATCAGAAAATATGTGGCGGCGTTCTGCAACGTCATGTCGTCGAAACAACGCCTCTTGTGTGCAATAGCCCTGTTTCTCGACAATGACCGCGAAAAAGCCTTTCAGATCTACAATGGTTTCCTGGCCTCGAAAGACCGCTATCTGATGCAGGGAGAGGTGAAAAGCGATCTGGCGATCATGAAATCTATGCTGAATTAAGTTAAAAAAGACAGTAAAAATTACCATAAAAGCCGCTGAAGTGTAAAAAACCGATGCAGATGCGGAAAATCTGAAATTAAAACGTTACCTTTGCAATGCCCAATAGAGCATTCATTTAAATTATTATAATTTACAACAATATGGTAAACTATAAAGACTTAGGTTTGGTCAACACCCGCGAGATGTTTGCCAAAGCAATCAAGGGCGGTTATGCTGTTCCGGCATTCAACTTCAACAACATGGAACAGCTCCAGGCTATCATCAAGGCTGCCGCAGATGACCGTTCGCCCGTCATTCTCCAGGTTTCAAAAGGTGCACGCAACTATGCCAACGCCACCCTTCTCCGCTACATGGCACAGGGTGCTGTCGCATATGCCAAGGAACTTGGCTGGGAAAATCCCCAGATCGTTCTTCACCTCGACCACGGCGATTCTTTCGAACTCTGCAAGGACTGCATCGACAACGGTTTCTCTTCTGTCATGATCGACGGTTCACACCTCCCCTATGAGGAAAACGTCGCCCTCACCAAGAAGGTCGTTGACTACGCCCACCAGTATGACGTGACCGTCGAGGGTGAGCTCGGTGTGCTCGCCGGTGTTGAAGATGAGGTTTCTTCTGACCACCACACCTACACCGATCCTGAAGAGGTTATCGATTTCGCCACCCGCACAGGCTGCGATTCACTCGCTATCTCGATCGGCACAAGCCACGGCGCATATAAATTCACTCCCGAGCAGTGCACACGCAACGCCGAGGGCCGTCTCGTTCCCCCGCCGTTGGCATTCAACGTGCTCGATGCCGTAATGGAGAAACTTCCCGGATTCCCCATTGTACTCCACGGTTCTTCTTCTGTTCCCCAGCAGTATGTCGACACTATCAACGAGTTCGGAGGCAAACTGCCCGATGCTATCGGCATTCCCGAAGAGGAGCTCCGCAAAGCTGCCAAGAGCGCGGTCTGCAAGATCAACATCGACTCTGACAGCCGTCTGGCAATGACCGCCACAGTTCGTAAGGTCTTCGCTGAGAAGCCCGCTGAGTTTGACCCCCGTAAATATCTCGGTCCGGCTCGCGACGAGATGGAAAAACTCTACAAACACAAAATCGAGTATGTGCTCGGTTCTAAAGATAAAGCCGAATAATCGTTTTTTTCTCAATAATGAAATGACGACATCTTGTTGGTGTCGTCATTTTTTTTAATACTGTTATGTTAATATGCAACAGAATAATTAACATGTGAAGACTATTGTTGTATGTTAAATTTAATTAATTTTGCACTGCAATACTCTACAAATAATAAACCAATCATTTCTATGAAAAAAGTCCTTGCAATCGCTCTCACGGCGATTATTTCACTTGTTGCAAACGCACAATCTTTTGATGTATTCAATCACCTCGGAGCCGGTGTCAGCGTCGGTACTACCGGTATCTCTGTCAACCTTGCCACTCCTATCACATCATGGGTCACGATGCGTGCGGGTGTTGATATCATGCCCGGCATCAACATCAACACCGACGTCGACGCCGATTACACTGTCAGCGGAACGACTGACACACGTTCGACCAACATCGACCTTGAGTGTGGTCTCGGCCGCACACAGGGTAACGTGATTTTCAACTTCTATCCCATTCCAAAAGCAGGTCTCTATGTTGCTGTCGGAGCCTATTTCGGCGGGAACAAATTTGTGAAGCTCAAAGGCCACAGCAAGGAACTCGAAGGTGTTCTCGACGGTTCTATCCAGGTCGGTGACTACAATTTGCCGGTCGACAAGAACGGTAATGTTCACGGCGGCCTGAAAGTGAAGAGCTTCCGTCCCTACGTTGGTCTCGGCTGGGGACGTGCGATTCCGAAACGTTTTCTCGCTTTCAACATCGATCTCGGTGTCCAGATCCAGGGCAAGCCCGAGGTTTACTCAGAGACAGGCGACCTGAGCAAGATCACCGGAGAGGTCGACAACGATTTCACCAAGATCATAGACAACTTCAAGGTCTATCCCGTTCTCTCGTTCCGTCTCTCAGGCAAAATTTTCTGATCTGATTGTAACAGACATAAAAAACGAGCCGCGGCATCAACAACCGCGGCTCATTTTTTATATTCTGATTTTGTCACTTTGTCACAGCACGTTGCCATAGATATCGGCCACGACATGCAGGCGTCGGTCGTGGTTCGACAGCTCGATGCGTCCGTTGAGCGACGCGACGATGTGGCGGTAGGTGGCGTCGTCGCTGAGCCCGTCGTCGTTGATGACCGAGACCTTACCGTCGAAGATGCCGAATATGTGTCCGTGAGTCTGGTCGAAACACTCCTCGATGTTGTTGCCGGCAACAATCTTCTTGCCGGTGGCGGTGTTGTGGAACGTGTATCCTTCCCTTTCAGTGTAGCTCCATGTTATGTTGCCCCCGTTTCCGAGCGAGACATATTGGTCTTTGGCTGCCACTTCCACCTTGCGTGAGACGGTGTCAAAAAGTCCGTGACCTTCACCTTTGACAATCTCGATAGTGTGATTGTCGGTGCGGAAGATTATGCTGTCATAGTCAAAACCGGTCAGAAGCTTACCTGTGGCGATCTCGGCAAGGGCGGTCTTACCGTCAAAGCATAGGCCGCAGATCTCCGACTGGCCGTCGGTGACGACATCGTCATAGACAGGCGGAACAATTTCAGAGCCGTCACGGCCTGTTATGCCCTTGAGACCGCGTTTCTGCTGGCTGACGACCGTAAAACCGTTTACGACGGCCTCTTTTACCAGAGGTTGCTGACTCGATTGCCACAGCATGTATCTCTTCTCAAGTTTCGAATTCATTACGCTCATAGTCTTTTTAAAGTGTAGGCGTCGACAATGGTTCTTATGACCCACGAACTTGCACCGTGTTCACATGCCGATGCAAGAATAGTGTCAAATTCGCTCTCAAAACGGCCTTCACGCAGCGCGACCACCACTTCCTTGTAGAAACCACGCAGATCGGTTGCGACGGTCTTACGCGCGAAATTACGCATTTTCAGCGCGTCAACGGCACGGTTCATGTCGGTAGGCATCAGAAACTCGACCGTGTAGACCGTGACCGGTCCGATACCGCCGATCTCCACCTGTGTGCCTGTAGCGAACTTCTGGTCACGTCCGATCGTGACGATTTCGGGAAGACTGTCGTTGCCGGTCGAGCCTCTGACAATGAGATAGTCTACTGACGAGAGTTTCATCAGTTCAATCTCTGAGCCGTCATAGCCTGAATTGATCAGGAGCCGTTCGCCGGGCAGAATATCTCCGGCCGGCAGAACGTGGGGCCACAGCCGCCGGTTGGTCGTTGCGAGGCCGTTCACTTCGCCGATGAAGCGGTTGAAATCGCTGTTGGTGAACGTGACATTCTCGCGGCGACACAGTTGGCTGATGCGTTCAAAGGTGTCGTTGTCGGTGCGGGCATAAAAGCCATACCTGCGGAGGCCGGAGTCAAACTCCACGTCGCCGCAGGCATAGGTCAAGATTATTCTGTCGCGCCGGTTTTTAGCCCGGAAATCCATTACATGCCTCCATATTTGAGTTGCAACTGGTCGAGAACCTCGCGCACGGCGAGAATGTCGATGCCGGCATTGACGTTCTGCATATCTTTGAATCCGAGGTCGTGAACGGCTACGATCTGTCCGTAGGGGTCGGCCACGGGACCGCCGCTGTTGCCCGGGTTGGTGGCCATCGAATATTGAACAAGCGGACGTGTGTCGTCGGGACGGTAGGCCGAGAGGTCGCCCGAGGTGAATGTGGCGGTGAGTCCGTAGGGGTTGCCATAGGTAGCCAGTTTCGTTCCCTGGGGCACATGCTTTTTCGCCAGTTTGAAGTAGTCGACAGTTTCGCCCGGATTGAGCTGCACTTGCAGAATCGAGATGTCGAGACCTTTGTCAGTCCATAGCACATGGCTGATCGGGCGCACACGATGCTGATAGATCTGGCTGTCGTCGGCCGCCTCGTCGTCATAGAGACATGCTTCGACACCTTTGGCGGTCGCGGTCACGTGGTTGTTTGTCAGTGCAAGGCCGTCTTCGTTGATGAAGAAGCCGGTGCCGATGCCGTTGGGGGTTCTCACCAGGAAAGTACGCATTTTCATGTAAAGCGCGAGGTCTTCGATTATTATCGGAGGAATATTACCTGGTCTTATCTCCTCGAGGCTGTCTGAAAGTTCGTCGCCGTTGAAGACGCGCTCGTTGTCTATGACAAGCTGGTGGTTGACGCTCGGTTTGGTGTCATCGAGAATGACGTAGGCAGGTATTTCCTCGTCGGAGTCGTCCATCGAGGCTTTGATGCCGCGGTCGGCGACAAGGCTGACTTCCTTACCTTCGACATGTTGTCTCAGATACATCTGGACATAGGGTGACGACGGGTCAACACCGATCACTCTCACCCTGAGACCTGAAGCGAGGGTGAGTACGTTGCCTTCGACGGCGGTCACTTCATCGACGATCTCGTCGATGTTGCTGTCATAGGTCTCGTCATCGTCGCCGTTTGAGCCGGGGCACTGTGTGAAGCATAGAACCGCTACAACTACGATGCCAAGTAAAATCAATACTTTTTTCATTGTGCCGTAACTATAATTGGTTTTTTAACTTCCCAGCCTCCGGTCGATTTCTCTATGGTGCCGGGGGTGGTGACTGTCAGAGTGCAGTCGGGAGAGAGTGTTCCGTTGACTTTTACGAGGTCGGTTGAAACTTCTTTTGCACGGATCATCGGCATCAGAATCTCATCGTTAAGGGTGAAGATGCCGTCGGTGCCGGTGAACTGCAGAATGAACGGAAAGTCGTTGATATCGAAATCTTCACCGAGCATCTCCTCGCGTTTCAACTGTTTGAACATGAATTTGAAAATATCCTCGCTTGTGGTGGTCGGCATCGGGCCGAAACGTTTCTCCTCCCACACAATGGCTGCCGGTTTCGCTGGCTCAGGTTTTGGCTGTGGCACGACCACAGGAGTCTCTGCCGGTTGGCTGACCGGAGTCTCAACCACGGGTTGACTTGCCGGAGCCGGCTGAGCGGTCGGTTGGCCGACCGGCTGTGTGACGGGCATTTGGCCGGTCGTGCGCAGTGAGTCGACGATAGTCTGCATCGAGCGGCAGATCATCTGAATCTGTACCTCGGCCGATGGAGCGGGGCTCACGACATTCATGAACCTGAAGAACGAGGCTACCAGGTCGTTGTAGGCGTTGATGAAACGTGGGTCTTGTGTATCCATAATATTTTGGTCAAATCATTTCTATTTTGAGCAGATCGGTAACCTGCCAGTATCCCTCTTTCATTTTGAGAGTGCCTTGGCTGACAACATTTACCCGTTCCGCTCCCGGTTTATACTCAAATTTATCGACAAAGCTCTCGAGCGCGCTCAAATGCTTGACGATGTCTGACATTCTTCCCGAAGCGATCGTGTAGGTGCCGCTGCCGGTGTTTTCGTTGAGGGTTACCTCGAAGAGCTGGTTTGAATACTCAGTCGAGATGTTTTTCTGACGTGCGATGATGAGTCCCTGTTCGGGAATGATGAAGTTGACGAAGGCGCGTTTGAGTACCGGCTGCGCGGGTTTTGCCGGTTCTGCCGGTTTCACGGTCTCAATGACCGGTTCGTCGTCGGGAACGATGACAGTCTTTTCTTCTTTGACTTCTTTTTCTTTCCTGGCTTCTTCTTTCTTCTCGACAGGCTCTTTTTGGGCGGTTTTGCTTTCCGGCTCTGGCTTCGGTTCAGGTTTTTCTTGAGTGTGACGTGAAACGGCAGCACGGTTGATCTCGGCCGGTGTGTCAACCATCTGTGGCATGTTCTGACGGCTGCGTGCTACGGCGAACATGCCGCCGGCATAGCCTGCCGCCGCTCCGGCCGCCAACACAAGAATCCAGGTGAAGAACCCTATTCCTGACTCTGACGACGATTCATTATCATCAAGAGACGAGTCTCTTGAATCTTTAGTCCACTCCGTTTCGTTCCCGCTATCCTTGGCTTTATCTTCGGCATATTTCTCTTTTACTTCGACATCATATGGCGGATCGATAGCGGCCGTGTCGCGATCATCTTCTCCGACACCGGTCGCCAAGGCGGCCGATGTCGACAGAAGAATGAATAGTGATGCAATAAACTGTCTCATGTCAGTTTAGTGTTGATTTTTCTGACTCACTTCAGCGGCAAGCGAGAGTGCGAGCTGATGAATCGCATGTTTCACAGGCCAGAAGAACAGCACATCTTTCACAGGCTGATGCTCCGGAGAGTCTGCATACTCAAACGATTTTCCGAGATCGAAACCTGTGGCGAAAGTACTATTGATTTCATTCAGGTCAACGTAAGGGAAGGGTTGGAAAATTTTGAGCAAGACATTCTTGAAGTCCTGTTTCTTGAAAATCTCGATGAATTTCGCAGCCTCGCGCACGGTCGCGTCAGAATATTTGTCGAGCGTTCCACAGGTGATATCGACAGCTTCTTCCTCCTCGTCCTCGCCGTCGTAGAGATAGTTGTTGAGCTCGCTGCTACGTACAACCTTGTCGGTCAGACCGTTGATGGTCGTGTTGTGCATCAACACACCACCCTCGGCTGTGATCTTCTTCGGCTCTGTTGCAAACGATGCATCGATCTCCTTGCCGTCGGTCTTGAGACCCGCATGGTTGAAGATAGCCTTGATGAGATCTGAAATCTCGTCGGGATTGCTTGACAGATATTTGATATAGAGCGATCCCATACCCGAGAATCTGATGTGGCGCGGAATTGCCAGCTGTTGGTATGCGAGAGTGCGTCCGACATAATAGATTGTTGCGGCGAAGTGGATCAGCATCGGAATCTTCAACTTGTCATCGGCGGCCAGACTATTGGCAAAACCGTAGTGTTTGCGCGAGAATAGGTAGCTGATTATGTCAGCTGATGCCTGTGCTCGCGAAGAATAATCGGTGTAACTCTGTTGCTGTGTCTGGGCCAAATTGGGAAGAATGTTCTTCTCAAAGTAGTTGACATAACCGTTGAGTTTGCCTCCGGTGCCAATTATGCCGTCGCCCCACAGGTCGTTTGCAGCGAATTTAGCCGAGAACGAGTAACCCTGCATGACGCGGTTGTCGGTCTGTCCGTCGCGCGGACGGCAGATGTAGATCGCGTCGGTCGAACCGCCACCGATGTCGATGTTGAGGAAGTTGTCGGTGTGGAATATTCCGGCGTTGGGAAGCGAGATGGCGCGATACCACGGCGCGATGCCCTCGAATATGTTGAGACGCATGTTGTTGGCGGAGCGCATCTGAAGGTTGAAAGTGAGGCCATGACCGGCGCGCACGTCGTTGCGTGCTTCGAGCCAACCGTCTGACATTGTCTGGACATTTGACATTGTCTGCGGATAGGTGAAATAGAATGCGAAGTCTTTGTTGCCGCCGAGCTGAGCCACCTTGTTTTTGATGATCCACATCAGCTCCTCGAAGAACGAGATGTTCATCGATGCCAGAGCTGCGGCGCGTCCCCATTTCAGTTCTGAATAGTAGGAGTAGTCGTCGATGTTGCCGTAGCGGTCGGACTGGAACGAAATGTTCAAGTCACCGAAGAGTTCATATTTTCCTGCTACTTTATCTTTGCGTCCGCATGCGAGTGTGCGAATCGGGAATTTCACTTCACCGACTCCGATGGCTTCTGGAATGAACTCGCTGTTGATGAACTGGTTGAGATCGTCGGCACCACCCTCAGAGCCTTTCTCGTTGAGCATCGCCATTTGGGCTTCTTCGGCGGTGTAGTCGAGTGTTCTGATGTCGGCACCCGAGACTCTGTCGACAGGATTTCCGGCGGGAGTCATGGTCGAAGATGTCTTGGCGTAGGCGACGTTGGTGTTTGCCGTACCGAAGTCGACGCAGAAAACATATTTGTCTGTGCCTGACTTGACTTTCTTGAACAGAGGAATGATGAAACCGCCGTGGTTGCCTTTGACTACGCGTAGAGCAGTGAATGTTCCGGGCATGTCGGGTGTTGCGCCGCCGTCGGTGTTGAACGGAGTGCCGACGGTGTAATATTCGGTGGTTCCTGTGGCGTTGCTGGTTCTTATGCGGGTGCTGACCACATCGTTTCCGAGTGGAGCGACGAAATCTTCGTTGTAGAACTCGAGCGACAGGTCGCCTTTACGTGCCAGAAGCACCTTGTAGATATTTTCGTTGGCATCTTCTCCGGTGTAGGTGTAGAAGGGGAAAATGCCGACTTTGAACGATTCGGCCGACTCGAAGTCGATATAGTGGTCTTTCGAGGACTCATATTTGCGTGAGAAGACAACTTCGCCACCTTTGACCGGAATGCGTACGGTCACTGTCACTGTCGGGCTGCCGGCGAGGAACGGATCGCAGTCGATCTTGACCATTCTCGGCAGATCTTCGACAGTGAAGAACTTGAAGAAGTTGGGTTTGAGCGGAAGCAGGAAACCGCTGTCGCCATTGAAACCGGTGAAGAAGTTCGTCTTGTCGATCTTGTAGCCGAGCCACATGATCTTGTCTTCAAGAATGTCTGATTCGGTCAGATAGGGATATGGCGGATTTCCGGGTACGCCTGGCAGACCGCGTTCGAAATATTTATTATCCTCACGTGCCGGGAGCGATTGCGGATTGTAGGGCGTTCCGTGCCAGTAGCTTGCCGCGCCACCGTTGAGGGCTGTCTTTGAGAGAACGAGCGGTTTGTGGTCGGCTATCGTCATTTTCGCGCCGTTGGTCAGTGTCTCGACCGGCAGTTTTGCATCTGCGACAGTAGGTTTGATCATGTAGTCGCTGCCGGTGTCGGGTAGATTCTTCTTGGTGAAGAAGAGAATTCCGCGCACATTGGCGTTGGTCGAGATGATCGGACGTTCGTCGGTGCTGTCTTCTGAAGAGGTGAGTTTTAACGGCTCATATTCCTTGCGGAGATTATCAATTGACAACGAAGGAGCAATTGCAAGATGTTCTGTTATGACATCAGATTTCCATGATGGCCCCTGTTCATAATTGTTGATATTATTAAGAATGTAGGTATTAAGATTCAACATAGTTCCTCCATTAGCAACGGCTAATGAGAATTGTGGATCATAAATCTGGTGTAACTCATATATATATTTGCGGAAACGGTCTGAACGTTCAGCTAATGAGTAAACCTTTGTCGTTTTTGAAATCGGGGGAAATAAAGGATTACCTAAACCGCCGACAAAATTTTCTGTTTTGTTACGACGCCAGTTCGGATTAGTATAAACTAAGGTATAGGGAGAAGTGCCGCCTATGATTGTTTTTATGCCATTTTGTTCCCATTTGAAAATAAAAATTTTGGGCGTTTTGCTTAGGTTAGTATTTAAAACAGCATCGCGGAGTGCTATACCAAGTCGAGTATGTTTTTCATCGGTTTCGTTCGTTACATTCACAGCATTCAAATGTTGCCCAAAATTTGGAGCGTTCTTTGGCGCTTGAGGCTTGATTATCAGATTAGTGTCTTCAACGGCGTCCCACTCTTCAATAGATAAACGTGGATCATTACCATATTCAAAGATGAATTCGAGCATGTCGAGACACTCTGACACTAAATGGTGGTAGAGTGTGGCACTTCCCGGTTCCGATCTGTAGGCTGTGCCTTTGTTTACATCAATACCTTCTATAGTATTCAATTCGGCAAATGCGGTGTCATAGAGATAGAGACGGGCGAAGGGAGTCGGAATCGAGGTTGCCATTTTGTTGAGCGAGGCCTCGCTGACCACCGCGCCGTCAGATATGTTGGTGATGACGACACCGTTGGCACCGACTTCGGCAAAAGCGTCGTCGGTCAGCAGACCGTTGGTTGCGCCGTCACTGCTAAAAAATTTATATTCAGACATAGTGTTTTCTCTGTTTAATTGGTTGTTGTGGTACCGGCGGCTTTCATTTTCTTGTCAATCAGTTTAGAGTCGAGCACGCGGCGGCGTTTGACTGATTTGTCGGGCTTGTCGGCGTTGAAAATCTGGCGACAGCCTTTGGTCAAAACATCGTCTAACAAGAATGCTTTATCATTGCTGTCAAGACCGGCAAATTTAAGTTTCTTTAGTTCTTTCCAAGCGTCGCTAATGAGTTCTGTAATATCTACTTCTATATCAAGAAGACTATTTTCTTTTGTGAATCCCAGTATTTTCTCTCGGGTTTCGAGGGTTATTCCGCAAATAAATTGATTAATTTTATTTGCAGAATCAAAATCATAGAGATTCAGGCCATGTGTGGCATGATCTTTCAACTCTTCGTTCCAGTGGGTGAATTCACTGTAGAATGTCATCATAGCAGCGCAATAGGCTCTGAGCTGGTTGAGATATTTGTTGCCGGTATCTGAGGTCTGTGGCACCCCGTTGTTACCGAAACAGCTTCCAAGTTCGAGAGTTGTGTAAAAGTCGGCC
Organism: uncultured Muribaculaceae bacterium; assembly: GCA_910588035.1. Taxonomy (GTDB): domain Bacteria; phylum Bacteroidota; class Bacteroidia; order Bacteroidales; family Muribaculaceae; genus CAJUPY01. Next base: position 13,150 of record CAJUPY010000028.1, read on the forward strand.
TCGTTGACATTTTTGGTCTTGCGGGCAATCTCGTCATGGAAATAGCGCAGAGCCAGGGCGAAACTTGTCAACGGATAGAAAACCGTCTCAAGCTCCGACTCGAGGAAGTTAGAGAAGTTAAGAGTGTCTTTTCTGTCGTTTTCGTTGGTGTCATTGTCATTGGTCGTATTCTCCTCAAGGAGATCTACCGCCATGCGATATTTATAGTAGTTTGTGTTTCCGACGCTTCTTGATGCGATGGTATAGTCGGCTGAATTGTTTGTGGAGGCGAAGTGGACAACCGACATCGCTCCGAGCAGATCGACAAGGTGGCTGTTGTTGCGCTGATTCTTGCCTCCCTCACAGTAGGGGAGCGTAGTCGGCTGTTGGTCACCGAGATAATAGAGTGAGTTGACCATTTCGTTGATTCCGGAAGCCTTGTAGAAATTGAGTGCGGCTTTGGTCTTGGAGTTGAATATTGAGCTGCGCACCGTGCCTTTCTCGTCGCTTCCGCGGAATTTAAAATAGGGGCACACCATGACAACGGCGATGTCGGCGTTGTTGACCTCGGGTTGTGGATTGTTGCGGATTGCCTGCACCATTTCGGGAATGCCCGACGAACCTGTTCCGCCGAAGAGTGAGCCGACTATGATCACCTTGTCGTCGTTTGAACGTTTGTAGAGCGAGCAGAAATCGTCAAATTCGGGTGTGTCCTTGAGCGAATGGAACACGATCGAACCGATGTTGGGATTGCCCTTGAAGCCGACCTTCATGTTGAGTTGCAACTCTGCGTTGACGTCGGTAGAGTCGTCGTAGAGCGAACTGAGAATGTCGAGGGTGTGCTTCTTCGCGCCGGATAACTGGTTATAGGCGATCCACTGGGAAAACGGTTGCTCGTTGTCTGTTCCGAACTGCATCACGAATCCGCTCTTGCACTGTTTGCTCATCTCCTTCATCTCCATGATCGGAGCAGAGAAAAAACGATAATTTAATGCTTGCTGATTTTGAATATTTTCTGTAAATGCGGCGGCATGAATGTTGTGGTAGGTTCCGATACACTCTGTCGCACGTTTTGTATCACCGTTTTCGACATCATAGTCGATCAAAATCGGAAATATCTTGTCGTTGGCTTTGAACGGTTTCACACCGGCCGCGAGCAGCATCGTCAGAGATCTGACGACGCGCGATCCGGTTCCACCGATGCCAAAAATGAAATAGTTACTCATTGTCTGATTGGTTTAGAAGGGCCATTTATAGGGTTTGGTTTTCGCTTTTGGAGACATGCACTTGAAAGGCACGGTCAGAATCAGGCAGAAGATAGCGCACCAGATAGTTGTGTTGAGATCGAACATCATGCGCACGTCGCCACCCTGGTTGAGTTTCTGTGCGATTTTTTTCTTCTCGGTCTGGATTGATTCTTTCTCTTTGGCAGTCATGCCTTTGACGATGCCGTCTTTGTTGGGCTTGAGTGCTTTGTCGAGCGATTTGTAGATAGAATATTTATAGGTGAGTTTGCTGTCGAGATTTTTTGCGTTGGCATACTCTTTCTTTGACGGTTCGCGACCGATCAAGATGAAGTCGCTGACGCTGAAACAAGCTATGCAGGCTATGATTAGACAGATCCACCAATTGGCGGTCTTTGCGGTTGTCACGCTTGATCCGAGCACAAAGTAGTAGAGGGCTGACATCACCAGGGCGATCACGAAAGCGACGAGGAGGCCTGTGGCGAAACCTGAGTTGGTGATGAAGTGATAGTTGTGGAGCTGTTCAGAATACTTACCGCTCCATGACACGAGGAAATAAAAAAAGCTCATGACTGATTGATTTAAAGGGTTTATTTTTTATTTGATTTATTGATTATTCGGGTGTGACTGTGATTTCAGATTCGAGAATGACCTTGTTTCCGTTCTCGGCCCCCATGCGCAGTGCTTCCATGAAGTCGTTGAGCAGATAGGTGGTCAGCGAGTCGGGGGTGGTGTCGTCGTCGGTGCTGAACTGCCTCCATGCTCCGATCGCCGGGTTTCTCATCTCAAACCTGACGGTGTAGGGTTTGCCGGTACCGGCGAGTTTCTCGACTTTTGAGTCGGGGATGTTGAAATAGATCCAGTCATCGTCGACAACCGCCTTGTAGGGCATCTCCTGGTCATCTATCAGCAGACGGCTGCATTCAATGATCTGGGCTTTCTTGAAGTTGTCGTCGATCCACTCGGGGAGTTCTGCTCCGACGCGGAATCCCATTGTCGCGCTGTAGGTGTAGTCGAAGTTGTCGCTCTCGCGGTTGAAATCTTCGGCTGAGGCCTGATTGTCTTTGCCGTCAATCGGTTCGATCTGGACCTTCATTGCGGGAGCTGTCGCGAAATGGAGTGTCTCGGCGTCGTCATAGACTTCGCTGATCTTGTCGTCTTCAGCCATTTTGTCGAAGTAGCGCACGTTGGCGGGGTCGCCGATGACGATCATGTAGAACGGGCGGGTGCTGTTCTTGATGTTGACCGGTTTGTTGGCTTTGTTGTAGTATGTTCCGTTATAGCCGGTTGTCATGCGGTAGACACTGACGGCCTTGCCCGAACCGTTGAGTTGGTTCTGAATTTTCTGGGCGAGCGCGGCACGGTTGTCGTCGGTGAATTTGTTGTTTCGGCTTGTGTAGTTTGACGCCGAGCTGAGAATGCCGTCGGTCATCAAAATGGTGAGCGTGTCGTTGACAGCTTCCTTGACCATGGGTGCGAGAATCTTGTCAAATTCCGATGCTTTGCCTGTGACACGTCCTTCCTGAAGATTGGTGACGATGTTGTCTTTTGTCAGTTTGACGTTCGATCCCCACATTTTATATGTTACTGCCGTGTCGCCTGCGACGTTGTCGAGAGAGACGAGAGCCTGAACGAGATTGGTCATGTTTCCTTTGGCGAAATATCCCTTCATGCTGCCCGAGCCGTCGATGTAGACGTTGATCTGCGTGGGCTGAATTTCTTCGATAGGACGAGGCGGATCTGGTTTATCGTTATATTCACCACACTCACACTCTTCTCCTTTGCAGCTATCTCCGCAACCACAATCGCTATAACCGCACTTATGATTGCAACCGGATAATCCGATTGACAGAAATCCGATTAAAGCTGCGGCTACAATTAAAAACTTTGCTTTCATAATTGGTTTATATATTTTATTTTTTATTAATTATCAGGCTATTACCTTGGTTTTTTTGACGAGTTGTCCGTTGTCGTAATATCCGACTTCGACAATGTCGAGAATCATTTTGTCGCGGTCGGCCCGGTCGATCGACCCGGTGTGTGACATCACGTTGGGACACTGGTAGTCGAGGTTCATCTGCTCTGAACCGGTGACAATCTCATAGTCGCCGTCGTAGATGTTCTCTACAAACAGGGCCGGCAGTTGGTAGCACAGTCCGCCGAGGGCGAGCAGGGTCGAAAGGGCGTTGTAGAGTTTTGAGATGACCGGGGCTATGACACGGCGTCCCTCCTCACGGTCGGTGTCGAGCATGAAAGGAAGACGCGAGTAGGCATACCATCGTGCGATGTCGGCGATAGGTTTCTCTGTAATGTAAGATGACAGAACCGACTTGAATCTATCATTGACCATTGCGACCGTAAGATTTTTTTCATCAACGGCCGACAGGGCGTCACACAGCGCGGCGACTCCGTTTCTGATTCGGCTGTGCATCGAGTCGATTACATCGGCGGTCTCCCCTTCGCGACATTCTTCAAGAAACTGCACCGAGGCAGCATCGGCGAGACGGCGGGCGGCGGCGACATATATCTCTTTCAGTTCGCGGCATGATGTGGCCGAAGCGTTTCCGACACTCATGCGCAACATTTCGTTCTCGGTTGCCAGGGATGCCTCTTTTTCGGCAAACGATTGCCGCAGTGAGTCGATCTCACACTGTTTCATGGCAATCTCATTTCGTGCGGCCGAGACAGTCGACTCTTTCTCGGCGACAGCGGCAGTCAGACGTCCGATCTCTTTCTTCAGACGTTCGTTTTCGGCTTCAAGAGCTTCGTTCACCTTGCTGTCGGCCGTAGACACCGGGAGTGTGACAACTTGCTGACACAGGTCATTGAACCTCATGGCATCGTCGCCGAGTGCTCTGACCGACATCATCAGATTGTCTAACATCGATATGGTCGTTGCGTCCATTTTGTATTATTGTTGGTTGATAGTAGTTGTTCTTAAATTGTCACGGGCCAGATGCTCCGTTTGATCTGTTCGCTCGAGAGATCGTCACCTTTTGGTGAACGTCCGCGGGTGCGGGCATCACCGATATAGAGCATTATGTTGTTGTCGGGGGTCACCCGCATCATCAGCGGCGGCTGCGGACCGCCGTCGAGGGTGATCGACTCCATTTCGGCTATGTAGTCGCGGTTACCTTTGTTGAGCGCGACACACGTCATTTTCTCATCGAGATATGATTGTATTATGGTCAGGTTGTTGACTCCGCACAGTTCGCCCGGAATGTTGAACCGGCGGCTTCTGAAGTCATCGTTGTCAGAGCGCGGAATGTCGCGGTAGTTGACCAGTTCATGGTATTTCCACCCCGAGTTGTCGCGGTAGGCCACACCAAACGAGGCATAGATGCGTCGGCCGGTGATGCGGAATTTTGAGTCGTGACTGAAGTAGTTTTTCATCACGATGCTCATCGCACCCTCGCTGACAGCGAGTTTCTGGCGCGAGACAGTGGCTTTCAGGTTACGCGGTTCGTCGAGTCTGACAAATTCGGCCTGCTTTCCGTTCTGTCCGTTGATTTGCATGATACCATATTTAAGCTTGAATTTCAGCGGATTGAGCAGACTGCTGCGTCCCGACATCAAGACGGTGTCGATCTTGATGTCTTCCATTCCTGAGAAATTGACCAGGTGGCGGAGAATCTCGTTGGTACACTCTTCAAGGAAGTCGAGAAAAAGAGGGTGCTGGAGCACCCGGCCGATTGTCAGCGGCATATCTTTGATCTCCTCGCCGATGTTGACCTTCAGCGTCTCGTTCATGTTGTCGGCCAGCAACTGCGGTTTCAGCACGTTTTTGACAAAATCTTTCAACTGGTTGCGGCTCTTGCTGATGTCGGCGGTCGCGGCTCTTGAAGTCGACGGCAGGGCCATCGATCCGGCAAGGGGAATGCCTCCCGCCAGAGCACAGACAATGTCGGCCAGGACGAAGTCGAGATAGTTTCCGGCCTGGCATGTGCCGATCTTCGCGACGATGTCCATTGTCATAACTCCGTCGCGTCGTGTCTTTTTGATCAGCGACAGGTCGAGCGTTCCGGCTCCCATGTCATAGACGAGAATTGTCTCGTCGGCGTCGGGATCGGCACCCTCGGGGTGATATTCGCTCCAGTGTTCGAGATAGTAGGCGGCCACGGCATCGCTCTCGCTGATGAACTTCAGCTCACGCAGCGACGGCACCGCCTTACGTATTATTTTTGAGAGTGCTGCCAGGTGGTGGGGTGTATAGGTGTTGGGATAGGTCAGCACGACACGGTTGACACGGTTGATGTCTTGAACCTGGGGCAGAATGAAGTATCGGAACAGGGCGTCGTAAGACTCGCGGAAGACGTTGTCGATGACCAGGAGCGAGTTGTCGCGACACTTGGCGTAGGCTTCTTTGGCAGTCATTGATGTCAGGGTCGAGTCGTTGCCCCTGACTGTATATGTGAACTGTTCGTAGCTCGGGTTTGACGGCAGCGTCTCGTTGCCGACAAGCAGTTTCAGACACGGAAGCTGACGCAGGGTCTCGTTGACCATCATTGACGATGTCGGCGAGAGGAACACGGCGAGCCGGTCGTAGTTCTGTTCTACGAACCGTTCCTGCTGGCTGCACAGTGACGGCACATCGTCGCCGGCGTCGCGGTCGGCGGTGTGGAGGAGCAGGTCTGACGACAGAAACGGTGTGTTCTGCTCCAACGTGTCGACCTGGAGTTCGCGGCGTTTCACCGCTTTCTTGATGATCGAGGCTTTGCGTGATCTTAGATCGACCAACTCGTTGCCATATTTACACACAATGGCCGAAGTTCCGTAGTCGATGCAGAGCCATTTGGGGTCGGGTTTGAGATAGAGCGGGAATCTCATCTCAAACCTGAATTTCTTTGGCTGGAGGTTTGAGTATGACTCACCGGTGTTGTTTTCGATATAGTCGAACTCCACGGTTACGACCGAGAAGAAACGGTAGGTGTCGGTGTCAAGCACCTTCATGACGCGTTTGGCGTCAAATGTGATCATGAACCTGCATTCAGAACCGGGGCCGTTAGGCAAGGTCTTGCCCGTTGGTGTAGACAGTGTCGTGATCAGGCTGTCGTCTTTCACAAACAGACGGTCAATCAGATTGTTGTCGCGGTCTCTGACGATAGCCGACTCGATTGACTCCCTTATCGAAAGATTGCATATCTTGACTCCGGCTCCGGGGCGCGAGGTGTCGGTGGCGAGGTTGCGCAGTTTGACAATGCGGTCAACCACCACCTGGCTCTCGGAGTAGAATTCGATTGTCGGCATCATGACCGATGCGCCGTTTCTGACTTTGGTATCGACCCCGTCAATCTCGACTTTAAGCTCAGCTTCCTGTGAGTCCTGAAGCAGTTCGATCATTTCGACTTCTCTTTTTCCGTCGCAGATGTCTGACGGGTCGTATGACCGGTTGTATGACCATGTGCAGCTGACCATGAGATCTTCTTTCGAGACTATCGGGTTGCTCAGACAAGTCATGTCGAGATAGATCGGAATGACCATGACATGTTTTGTTCCGTTCATGGTCTTGATCTCGACGGTACGTCGGTCGCCTGGTGTAAGTTTTTTGATCTCGGTGCGGCATTTTCCATCTTTAGACCCGAGTCTGATCACATCGGGATCGCTGCACGGAACGCGTCCCTCGCAAGCGATGTCCAGCATCAGCTGCATGTCGATTGCCGGAGTGAACCTCAGGTCGGGAGAGGAATTGGCAACCTGCAGTGTGCCGATCTCGACCACCCCGAGCTGACTTGAATATTCAACAGTCTCCTCAAGAATGACCGATACCGAAGGGGCAAGCTTGACCGGTTGGAGTGAGATCTCGACGAAAACCGGATATTCGGCCGCTGTCTCACCATTGCTGCGCCTCACGACGACAGTGAAGGTGTAGGAGAACAGTGCGCCTTCGCCGTTCTCGCGTTGCCGGCAGTCTGCTATTCTCGATGTGTCGGCCATGACTTTGACTTCAGCAATCGTCTCAGACGTAATGTTGAGGTGATCTCCATGGTTCACCCCATCATGAACCAGGCTGACAAACGACTCGGCCGACGGCTTGAATTCAAGCATCGTGTCAGCCTCGATCTGCTCTATTGTGATGGAATAGTCTTGCGGCCGTGATCCGAAAAGACGTGAGAATAATCCGCCACCGCTCTCGTTCACACTGATTTCCACACCGAGGTCTTCTTGACCGCGGTCGGGTGAAGAGAGATTGACTGACAGAGCTTTCTTAATCGGTTGGGCCATGGCGATAATGTCGGTTAAGTTTTCAAGTTGTTGTAAATCAAGTCATTTGCCAGTCGTTACATCATTTGTTGCCTTGAACCGGTTTCAAGAGTTGGTCACGATGTCTGTGTGTTTCACCCGAAATGACAAATCTCTTAATTAGAGTTACTTATGAAGATATGCAAAGGTAGTTATTTTTCTGAAAAATCAAAGATATTTGATTGATTTTTTCAGTCATCGCGACATCGTCAACACCACTTGAATCCGTTCTCTTCAAAAAACTGCCGGTCTTGGTCGATGCTGTTTCCGACGGTAGTCAGCATGTCACCGACAAGCACGCCGCTGATGCCTCCGTGAAGCAATCTCAGTGTGGCGTCGGGACTGAGCCGGCGACGTCCGCCCGCAAAGCGGAGGGTGCATTTCGGAGCCACGAGTTTCATCAGGGCAACTGAGAGAATCACCTCTTTTTCAGAGAGAAGAGGGGTGTTCTCGAGCGGGGTTCCCTTTATCGGATTGAGCAGATTGACCGGAATGGAGCATGCGCCTGCCTGACGTGCCTGTTCTGCAAGTTCGAGTCTGTCGCGCAGGCTCTCGCCCATGCCGATGATGCCACCGCTGCAGACTTCCATACCGACCTCGAGTGCCCATGCGATTGTTTGCAGTTTGTCTTCGTGGCTATGGGTCGTGCACAACGACTTGAAGTGGTTGGCCGAGGTTTCGAGATTGCAGTGATAGCGTCTGACCCCAGCGTCGTAGAGTTTCTGTAACTCATTTCTGGTCAGCAATCCCATCGAGGCACACAGACTCATGCGCGTGGTTTCGCCCAGATGACGGTAGAGCTGGCAGAAACGGTCAATGTCGGCTGGTGAGACTTTGCGTCCGCTCGTCACCAGTGAAATGCGCCCGACTCCTTTTGAGTCATTGATGTCTGAAATGTGGTTGAGTTCGGCATCGTCAATCATGTCATATTCGTCACACCCGGTTGAATGGAACCGCGACTGGGCACACCATTTGCAGTCTTCGGTACATTTTCCCGACCGTGCGTTGACAATCGAGCATGTGTCGACATGATTGCCGGTCCATTTGAGACTCACTTCGCCGGCTGCGTCACAGATCAGGTCAAGGTCGAATGTCTCACTGATTTCAAGCGCGTTATCTATCGTGCAAGGTTCGCCACGGAGGGCGGCTTCCTTAACTGTTTGAAGTAGATTCATGTCAATGATGATTTAAAGAGAAGCAAAAATACAATTTTTTTGCTTGACTTTTAAAAAAAATGTCTACCTTTGCAGTGGGAAAGTCCTACACGACCAGCTCCCCCCGAACTCCGTCAGGTCTTGATCGAAGCAGCGGTAGGGGGTTGTAGCGGTGCGATGTAGGTAGCTTTCCCTTTTTTTATTTCAATTTTTCATCGCGCCTGACATAAGTGAATAAAATAAATTGGATAGGCTATAAGTGTGTGAAGTGCATTATTACGGGTCATGTACGGCCCGATGTTGGCCGCGTTGAAGTAGAAGCCACTATACATCTGTGTAGCACCAATCATGGTAACCGCTTATCTTATTACGGTATAAGTCTGCGAAATGTTTGCCATTTACGCAATACATCTCCGCTATATGCTTAATCGACAGTGCTGTCGTCTCTACCTTCGTCTTTTAAAAAAGACACGAACTCTGCAGAGAGCCGTGTGCCACCCTCGTTGGGAAGCTCCAGGTTGTAACTGAATATCTCGTTGGTCTGCTTGTTCCACCACTTGTTCTTGCGCATGTGAAGATACACAGGCCTGCCTCGCAACGGATAATCCTGTATCTCGACATATCCCGTATAAACCCTCGCAACTATATCGGGATTGCGTCAGTCCTCTTCTGAACGTTCTTTCTTCTCGTCAAGTCAAATGTTGTAGGCTTGGTCCGTACGCTTGAATCGTACTATCTCAAACAACTAGTCTAGACCATGCGGCAGACACATCCATATCATCTCAGACTGTTTCATACCGCAAATTTAATACTTTCCCTCTAAAATCATGCACTGCATTTTCTGCTTGTGCCCTAAAAAGTATCCTCTACACCATTTGATTTAACAGGACGGTGCTTGGTGGGCATGTTCTTTTCTAAATACTTGAGTAACTCAGTATAGGATTTCTGAAATTTCTTTTGCTGACTTTGAGAATCTTTTTCATCAAAATTATAATCGAAATAACCTTTCGAATGCTCTATCCTAATTTTCTTAAACCCAATTTCAGCCATCTCATCTATGTCGCTTTTTGAAAATTCAAATCCGGGGAATCTGTCAGGTAGGTCAATAGCACTATTTTGTCCATTATCAGACATGTAAATATTTGGCGAAGCCGGCCAAACTAATTTACCGTTTATTTCTTTATCATTATTAAGTCTGATTCGCATTCTATGACCATTTGCAAAGGATTCGTCTGTGCTTTTAAAAGTATAGAAACGGGCACAAAGAATAATTGTATTTCCTTTTTCCTCTAAATCTTCAATATATGACATACGTGGCATAGCTATTGACATATGTAATTTTGGCCAACCACCTCTGTATTTTACAACGGATGTTTCGTAGTAGTATTTTCCCCCTACATTCTGATTATTGACTTTTGCCGATCCACAAAAAGCATAAATGATGATAAATGGTAAAATTAATAATCGTTTCATTTTTTATTTCAAAAATTACTGTTTTTTGCAAAGTTAATACAAAAATTCTGAAATTCTGAATCCGCACAAATAATCGGGCAGAATAATACGCTTGATTCTTAATCGTATAAATTTTGGTGGGGCTGTGATTCCATCTATTCAAAGGTTTACTACTATTCGCCCGTAGAGTTCATTCAGTTGTCTTGTTGTCAGAGAACGGTTTTGTCTGGTCAGAGCCGGTTTCTCCAATTTTTTCTGCCGGTTTTTGAGCGGCTTCTTTTGCTACCCGTTTGGCTGTGTGTTTCTGACGGGCGACACCGAAGAGTGCGATGAACCAGGTCAGACCAAACAAGATGAAGCCGGAGCCGGTGACAAGAACCATCATCGGGTCATTTCCCCGAACCTGCTCGCTGCAGAGCAGAACGACTCCCCCGATGATCTCCACAACAGGCATTATGTAGATCCACCCTTGAAAGGTGTAGGGCCTGAAACCCCATGCGAGCATTATCACCTGAACCAGACCGCCCAACACAAGCAGTGCGCCGAAAAAATAGACTAAGGTCGATGTGAACATCGCGGGTGCGAGAATGAGAGCGAGGCCGAGACACAGACCTCCGATGCCCGACACCCAGCCGGTGATGTGCATGACCGAAGAATCTTCCTTACGTTTCCCACGCATGATCATGATGACAAGATTGATGACTCCGGCGGCCAGAAATGCCCACCCTACGACTTCGATTATGTTTTTGAGCACGTCGGTGCGGCCGTTGAGAAGACACAGCACTATGCCGGCGGCTATCATGACGAAACTTGAAAAGAAAATACCTGTTGATTTCATTGTCTTTATGATTTTTATGATTTCAACAAAGAGTGGGGCGGTAAAGTTTGTCAGAGACTCAATTTGAAGTCATTGATGAAGTTGCGCGCCACTTCATTTGTCTCATAGATGTGCCGTAGCACCTCACGGTCGTTCCATGTCATCGGCGAGCCCTCACCACGGTTTTCCTCTATGGTGAGAGTCCAGTTGTCGTTTGACAAGGCATCGCGCATGTGTGGATACAGATCTGTCAGCGCGTCGGTCATCTTCTCGAGCTGACCGTGGTTCTCGACCACAATGCGGAACAAGTCTCCTTCAACACGTGAAGGCATCGAGGCTCGCATCGTGTTCACCAGAATGTGTTCTGAAGGCCGTGCTTGCATGAACGCCTCCCATGCACGGGTGACGTCGCTGTCTGTGTATGAGGCTGTTCTTGCCGGTTTTCTGAACACTCCGGTAGCGTTGTCTTCAGAACCGGTGCTGTTGATCTCTCGGTTGAGATCGCTCAGAGAGGGTCCCCTGCGCAACGGAGATCTCCTGCCTGACTTGGGTGCCGGTGGAGCCGGGGCGGCTGCCGGAGCATGTACGGCAGGCTTGGGCTGTTGGGGTTGTGGCGGTCTGGGCGTGGAAGCCTGATAGGCCGGCACTGGGTCTTCGGCGACAGAAACTTCTTGTTGTGGTCGGGCTTCGGGTTTGGCTGAAGTTGTGGCGGCTACAGGTCTCAGTTGCCCCTCCCGGTTGCCGTCAGAGTCGCGGAAGGGGCTTTGTTGTTGGCATAGCTTTATGAGCAACAGCTCGACGAGAAAGGTTTTGTCTGAGGCGAGCCGATAGTTCAGATCGGCGTCGTTACACAGGCTCATCGCAGCATAGAAAAATTGCGGTTCACATTTCCGCGCCTGCTGCTGCATTGTCTTCTTCACTGTCTCGTCGGTATCGAGCAACGGAAGTGTCGAATCGTTTTGCGCGACCATCAGGTCACGCAGATACCTGGCCAGACCGTTGACGAAGAAATGGGAGTCGAATCCCTTGTCGCGAATAGTCTTGTAGATCGAAAGTGCCGCCGGCACGTCTTCTTTCAGAAAGGCGTCGAACAGTCTGGAATAGTAGTTTGTATCGAGCACGTTGAGATTGTCTATCGTCGACTGATAGGTTATGTTTCCGCGTGACGAGGCTGCAACCTGGTCAAAGATAGACAAGGCGTCGCGCATCGCTCCATCGGCTTTCGAGGCTATCACGCTCAACGCGCTGCGGTCGGCATTCATGCCTTCGCTGCGTGCGACAAACTCAAGGTGGTCGATCATGTCAGAGATCGTGATGCGGTTGAAGTCATAGATCTGGCAACGCGACAGAATTGTCGGCAGTATCTTGTGTTTCTCGGTCGTGGCGAGAATGAAAATGACATATGACGGCGGCTCTTCGAGTGTTTTCAGAAAAGAGTTGAATGCCGCCACGCTGAGCATGTGGACCTCGTCGACTATGAACACCCGGTATCGGCCGTTGGTTGGTGGAATCTGAACCTGGTCACAGAGATTCCTGATGTCGTCGACGCTGTTGTTTGAGGCGGCGTCGAGTTCGACAATGTTGAGTGAACGGCCCTCGTTGAATGCCCGGCACGAGTCACATTCGTTACACGGATTTCCGTCGGCTGTCGGGTGGAGACAGTTGATTGTTTTCGCAAAAATGCGGGCACACGACGTCTTGCCTACTCCGCGCGAGCCGCAGAAGAGATAGGCATGTGCCAGTCTGCCCGACGCGATCGCGTTGCGGAGAGTGGCGGTCAGTGCCTTCTGGCCGACGACTGTGTCAAAGGTCGACGGTCGATATTTTCTGGCTGATACAAGGTAATTTTCCATCTGCAACAAAGATAAGGAAAAAATGTGTTTTTCACGTTACCTTTTTGTTAAAATGAAATGCTATTGCAGAAGGTGGCTTGAAATTTTGGCAGATTCGGTGTTAATCGGAACAGACTGTCATTGAGATAAAAAACAAGCGAACCTGTGATCTTGTCGCAGATTCGCTTTGTTTGGTGGAGTATAGCGGACATGAAATATTAGTAAAATATAGATTTATATAGCATCTA
>CAJUPY010000029.1 GCA_910588035.1 uncultured Muribaculaceae bacterium
CAGTACGACGATGTGGCCGCAGAGCATCGATGACCACGACATCTGTCTGGGACGGGATCGCGGACACGGTCGTCCGACTCAGTACGACGATGTGGCCGCAGAGCATCGATGACCACCGACATCTGTCTGGGACGGGATCACGACCACGCCGATGCGGTCGTCCGACTCAGTACGACGATGTGGCCGCAGAGCATCGATGACCACGACATCTGACAGGGACGGGATCGCTGACACGGTCGTCCGACCCAGTACGACGATGCGGCCGCAGAGCATCGATGACCACGACATCTGTCTGGGACGGGATCACGACCACGCCGATGCGGTCGTCCGGCAGGACGACGATTTAGCAGTAACCGGGTATGCCGGAGGCATGCCCGGTACAAACGGATCAAGATTATGGCGTCCGGTCGAGGACGCCGATTGAGTCACAGTGTGGCCACACCCACACCGTGAAAACACAAAAAAACCGGCCACATCATCACGATGCGGCCGGCATTGCTTATGGGATTATTTCTTATTTGCGGATAACTTCCTTGGTCACCTTGTTGCCACGTTTAACGATGTAGAGACCGTTTTCGGGATTGGCAACCTGAACACCCTGGAGGTTGTAGTAGACGGGAGCTGCGTCAACATCGTCGATCTCGATGCCTTCGACAGCACCGTTGGGATCTTCGAAACCTTCTTCAGCGAGAACATATACGCCGAGACCGTTGCAGCACTTGAATGTGGTGATATAGACACCTTCCTTACCGTTCTTGTCGGTATATTTGCGGGTGTCAAGACCGTGGATACGTACACCACCGTCTGAGAGAAGACCCATACCGCCTTCGGGGAATGACCAGAGGCCTTTCATCTCGCTATACTCGAAACCTTCACCGAAGTAACCGATCTGAGCCATACATGGGTTGGGATTGACATACTGGTTGAGAGAGTAAACGACGAAGTTGTCGCTCTTGATGCTGAGCTCGGCAACACCGTTGGTACCGACTGCCGGAATGATGACATCAGGCTGCTCTTCTTTGACAATCTGGTTGAAACCGCCGATCATCGCGCCGCTCATGTTGTAGAGCGAGGGGCAAGATGTGAAACCGTCGATGTAGAATGTCTCACCGGTGAACTCCTCATCTTTGACGAATTTAGCTACAGGAGCCGTACCCCAGTCGGTAATGCCTGCGGGATAGGTTTCGATGGGAGCGTCAGAGTCGATATACCAAACGGGGTCACCTTCAAATGCGCCTACCCATGTGTCTGTACCTTTGGCTTTTGTAAAACGGATAGCCGCGAGACCTGCTGTTGCGGGAACAGCTACATACTGACCGATGTTTTCTTTACCGGTGATGTCACCGATCACGTTGAAATAGTCGACACGGTAAGATGCTGCAGTGAGGTTTTCAGAAGCCTGAATGTCGATGACACCTTGAGGGGTCATGACACCGGTTGCGAGGTCGACAGTGTAGAGAGTCTGGGCATTTTTCAAAAGATCAGATGCAAACGATGCGACATAAAGGTTGTTGTAGTCATCGACACCAACCTGGTTGGCACACAGTGTACCCGATAGGTTCTCACCGTTGACGGTCAGCTGAACGGCACCTAAGTATTCACCTGATGCGAGATCAAATTTCAGGAGTGAACCTTTGGCAGAGTTACCGATGATGATCATGTCATTGTAGATACAAGCCGTACGGCAGGTTGCTCCGTCATTAGATTTGAGAAGCGGAGTATTTTCCCATACGGCGGGATTCTGGTTCAAGCAGGTGAGCCAGCGGTTGGTGAAAGTGTAAGACTTTTCACCTTCGGTAAATTTCTCATACTTGGCTGCGTCAGTAGCTGCAAAAGCAGAAGTGGCTGTCAGTAATGCAGATGCAAGAAGTAAAGATTTTTTCATGCGTAATGTTGTTTTATAGGGTTATTGAATGGTAATTTTTCTATATTACTTAGTTGTAAGCGTCATCCGGTTAGATTTGACTTCGCTAAGATAGACATAGTTTTTCACTTGCAAACAATTTTTATCATAAAAATATGAAAAAGATAATTAATAAATGTTAACCATGGGTGCGATGTCATAACCGTCTGCCTCCGTAAGCATGCCATAGAATGAATGCCGCAATGTGACTCAATCGGCGTCCTCAGCCGGACGCCCTCCCACACGGGGCTACCATCCGGGCACGCCTCACGGCGTACCCGGTTACTGCTAAATCATCGTCCTGCCGGACGATCGTGATGCTCCCGCCTCTATGCCTCCCGGGCTGCCACGCACCTATCTCCCTGACATCCGTCAGGATGTGATCACGGACTCGCCGGAACGGTCGTCCGACCCAGTACGACGATGTGGCCGCAGCGCACCTACACCCCCGGACATCAGTCAGGGACGTGATCGCTGACACACCGGAACGGTCGTCCGACCCAGTACGACGATGTGACCGCAGCGCACCTACATCCCCCCGACATCTGTCAGGACGTGATCGCTGACACGGTCGTCCGGCATGGTCGTCCGACTCAGTACGACGATGCGACCGCAACGTATCGATGACCACGACATCTGTCAGGACGTGATCGCTGACACGGTCGTCCGGCAGGACGACGATTTAGCAGTAACCGGGTATGCCAAAGGCATGCCCGGCACGAAACGAATCAAAATTATGGCGTCCGGTCGAGGACGCCGATTGGAGCACTCCGGCCTACACTTCGCCTGACACGACAGCATCATCGATTCCTGCCTCACGGAGCATCTGCCGCAACTCATCGGCAAAACTCAACCTACAGTGATGTTGTCTCTGATTAATGATATATTGACGCCTGACCTCACGCAACGAAGCATCGACCGAAAACGCAGCATAGCCCTCGGCCCACTTGTCCCAATGTTCGAAATGCCTGTTCACAGACAAGAACTTACTCGTTTCTGATTTTAAGATCTTTATATAGTCTGCAACAGCCGTCTTTGCAGGGATATCACACAAAATGTGCACATGGTCGGGCATACCGCCGATACGTCTTATTTTTATGTCTCGACCTGTAGAGAAATCATATATGAATTTGTACAATTCACGTTCATGCTCGCTATTGATAACGCGCATGCGGCGATAGGTGCCGAAAATTATGTGATATGTCAGGGCAGTGTAACTCATATCGCAAATATATGACGTATCTTTCGATAATGCAAGATTTTAGCAGTTTATTTTATTCAATCGGCGTCCTCAGCCGGACGCCCCCACGGGAGAGTGTCACCATCCGGGCACGCCTCACGGCGTACCCGGTTACTCGGTAATCATCGTCCTAACGGACGATCGTGACGCCCCCCGACTCTATGCCTCCCGGGCTGCCGATGTGGCCGCCACACATCGGTGACCCCGACATCTGTCAGGATGTGATCGCAGACACGCCGATGCGGTCGTCCGACAGGATGATCGTGACGCCCCCACGACTCTATGCGGCCCGGGCTGCCACGCACCTACGCCACCGACATCAGCCTGGACGTGATCGCGACCTCGCCGATGCGGTCGTCCGGCAGGACGACGATTTAGCAGTAACCGGGTATGCCAAAGGCATGCCCGGCACGAAACGGATCAATTTTGTGGCGTCCGGTCGAGGACGCCGATTATACCTCACCGACCCGTCATATTAAAAAAGAAGGAGCGAGCCGCAGCTCGCTCCCCGGTAGGGTTATTTCTTGTTCTTTATTTTCTCAAGCTGACGCTCGATAGCGTCAAAGCAGTTGTCGACGGCCTCCTCGAAGGTATCGGCCACCTTGGTCGACACAAATTCGCCGTCGTGGGGCACGATCACCTTTATCACCGCCTCCTTGTTCATTGCGGTCTCAGGCTTCACTACCTTGAGATTTACATCAATATATGAAATTGTCTGGTTGCGACGTTCGGTTTTCTCAGCCTTTTTGTTGATATAGGCGGTCAGACGTTCTGAGATGTCGAAGTGGACAGGGTTGATTCTTACTTCCATGGTTATCCTCCTTTTCTTTTTGCCCGGGGGTGGGCGAGTTGATAATTCTGTTTAAGATCTCTAAAGGTTATGTGGGTATAAACCTGTGTGGTTGCGAGCGATTTGTGGCCCAACAGCTGCTGCACGGCCGATAGTTCGGCCCCGTTGTTGAGCATGTCGGTGGCGAATGAGTGGCGCATGACGTGGGGAGACAGCCTCGCGGCATGGACACCCGCCTCTTTCAGAGTTGAATTGACGATGTTGTAGACATATTTCGCATAGAGACTCTCTCCGTCGTCCTTGACGAAGAAGGTGTCGGCCGGAGCCGCTATGTCTCGTGAGCGCAGTCTGCGATAAGTCTCGATCATGGTTGTCAGTTCGTTGCCGAAAGGAATTATTCTCTCCTTATTACGTTTTCCCAACACTTTTAGTTCGCCTCTGACGGTGTCAACATTGCGGTCGAGCAGCGTCAGCAGTTCGTTGCGACGCATTCCGGTTGTGTATAGCATCAACATAATCAACCGGTTGCGCACATCGTTGAAAGAGTCGGTGTCAACCGGGCTGTCAAACAGTTTTTTTGTCTCACCCGGCGGAATGTAGGTGGGCAACGGCGACGGAATCTTGGCCGGCGTCAGTTCGGCTGCAGGATTTGCCTCCAGCGCGTGGCGTTGCATCATGAACCGGTAGAACGCCCTCAGCGACTGCACCTTGCGTCGCATGGTAGCCGCCGACAGGGTGGTTCGCGACGACTCATAGGCCAGCCACGCCCTGAGGTCAGAGACGGTCACGTCACACGGGTCGAAGCCTTGCCGACCACCGTCTGTCGACCATTCGCGCCACTGCTCGAGGTCGGTCTGATAAGACAAAACGGTGTGAACTGAATAATTCAGCTCACACCGCATATATGTCAAAAATTCCTCGATAAACATGGCTATCGTCGTTTAAGTGTCTCAGGGCATCAAGGCAACGCCTTTCTCCCTCTGCTCAAACGCGAATATAGCCGATTATTTCGGAATCTCCAAATAAAAAAGGAGAAATCTTCTATATTTCTTATTCCTCAACCGAACGGAGTTTCTGCACGTAGACCGCTTTCATCATTTTCTTGCGGTTGGTGACAGAGGGTTTTTCGAAAGCCTGACGGCTGCGGAGTTCTTTTACGATTCCGGTTTTTTCGAATTTACGTTTGAATTTCTTGAGAGCTTTTTCGATGTTTTCGCCTTCTTTTACTTGTACGATGATCATTTTTGTTTGTTATAATTAGTTTTGTTATTGTCGTTTATGCGTTTAGCGCGGCAAAATTACGAATAGTTTTCGACCTGACAAAATAAAATATGATGATTTTTTGCATGTAAATCACGATAACGGCCGAAAAATCGCCTTGAAAGCATCACTCCCCGGTGTACCATTTGGAGTACATCAGGTAGTTTTTCGCGATTTTCACATTCATTTCCTTAGCTTTCTCGGGCTCTACCATTTTGATGAATTTTGCCGGCGCGCCACCCCACAGCTCGTTGGGGCCGATCACCGTTCGCGACAAAACGACCGAACCGGCAGCCACAAGGGCACCTTCGCCGACAACGGCATCGTCCATGACCACGGCTCCCATGCCGATCAGGGCATAATCGCGGATCTTGGCTCCGTGAATCGTCACATTGTGTCCGATCGAGACATGGTCGCCGATCTCGATTGTCGATTTCTGATAGAGGGTGTGCAAGACCGAACCGTCCTGGATATTCACTCCGTTGCCGATCTTGATCGAGTTGACATCACCGCGGATGACGGTGTTGAACCAGATGCTGCATTCGTCGCCGATGACCGTGTCACCGATGATCGTGGCGTTCTCGGCCAGAAAACAGTCGCGGCCGATTTGAGGCGTAAAGCCCCTGACAGGTATTATAAGTGCCATTATATCTGTTGTTTAATTGATTAATCTACATTAAAGAGCCATTGTCTTCTCAGCCAGCCACTCGGCCAGTTCGGGAGTGAGCCGCGGTGTCAGTGTCTCGCGCACCATTGCGTGATAGCTGTTCACCCATTCTATCTCGTCGGCTGTCATGATCGATGTGTCAAACAGCTTGAGGTCAAACGGGAAGAGTGTCAGAGTCTCAAACCGGTTGAACGTACCGAACTCGGTAGTGAAAGCCCTGACGGTCAGCACAAGGTTCTCACACCTGATGCCGTGCACATTCTCGCGATAGAGTCCGGGTTCGTCAGAGGTGATCATGCCGGGAGTCAGCGGCGTCGGCACGTGGTTCAGCCTGATGCTCTGCGGCCCTTCATGAACATTGAGAAAATGGCCCACGCCGTGACCGGTGCCGTGGAGATAGCTCAGACCCTCTTTCCACAGAAACTGGCGAGCCAGAGCATCGAGTTGGTCACCTCTGGTGCCGTCGGGGAAAACAGCAGAGGCAAGGGCTATGTGACCCTTCATCACCAGCGTGAAGTCACGTCGCTGCTCGTCGGTCGTGTTGCCCATGGAGACAGTGCGTGTGATGTCGGTCGTTCCGTCGAGATACTGCGCGCCCGAGTCGACAAGAAGCAGGTTGTTTGCATAGATCTCGACATCGCTTTCAGGTGTCGCCGAATAGTGGACGATCGCGCCATGGGCACCATAGCCCGCTATCGTCTCGAAGCTCTCGTCGAAATAGAGAGGTTGCTGCGAACGGTAGCGGGTCAGTATTTCGGCGACGCCGGTCTCGGTCAGACGCTCGCCGGCGTTCACCAGCCGCTCGATTTCGTGGAACGCTCCGACCAGAGCACACCCGTCTTTGATCATCGCCTCGCGGGTACCGGCAATCTGAACTTCGTTTTTAATGCCCTTGAGCATCGCGACAGGAGAACGGCGGCAAGCAATTCCGCGGTCTCCAAGACAGGCTGCGGCCGCCCCTGAGGTGCGTGCCGCGTCATAGACCACATGGCCGTCGACATTGGTCAGAAAATCAGCCACTGAACTGTAGGGAGCAACCGTGACTCCACGCTCGGCGAGATAATCTCTCACCTTGTCGTCGACCTTAGACTCAAGGGTGAAGAGCGTCGACCCTTTGGCCGAGAGGTAGAGAAACGCCGTTGCCACAGGGTTGCAGCTGACATCGCGCGACCTGATGTTCAATGCCCAGGCGATCTCGTCGAGAGCCGAGATGAACACGGCGTCACCGCCCTCAGCCGATGCGTTCTGGAGAATGTCGCCGATCTTGTCGGCTGCGTCGCGTCCGGCATATTTTATGTCATGAATGAAAATCGGATCACCCGGAAGTGCGGGACGGTCGGGCCAGACTGTGTCGGTGATATCGAAGTCGACCTTCAGCGACAGTCCGTTCTCCTCGAGTTTTCGGCGAAGCGACTCTGTTTCGGTGACCGACGATGTCCAACCGTCGATAGCGACAACCGAACCCCTCACAAGATTTCCGATCAGCCAGTCAGCGATGCCGGGAGTGGCGGGAAGCCCCTCCTTCATCAGCTTGATGCCGGTGCCCTCAAGCTGGTCTGCTGCCTGGATGAAGTAGCGCGAATCGGTCCATAGAAGCGCGTCGCCGGAGGTCACGACCAAAGTTCCGGCCGATCCGGTGAACCCCGACAGGTAGCGTCTCACCTGAAAATGGCGGCTGAGATACTCACTCTGGTGGGGATCGGTCTGCGGAAACATTGTGGCTGCTACACCGGCCTTTTTCAATTCGGCTCTGACCGCTTCGATGCGGGCGATGATTTCTTTCTTCATGGCTTATTGTTTTATTTGTTTCCACAAAGATACGGATAAGTCGAGAGCAAATGCAAATTTATTTGCGATTTGCCGAGCGGAAGTATCCAAGACTGCAGGTCATAGATAGGGATAGGTCGAGAGATATGCAAATTTTTATTTTGCATTGCCGGACACGAGTCAGATGTCGCGGCTGACGCTTGCCGTGATGTGAAATTTTCGTAACTTTGCCGTTGCACGCGCCTACGCGCCCGCGAACAATTATGAACCCAGTTGTGTTAAAAAGCTGAAATGACCGACACAAACCTCACACCGTTAATCGGAATGACCCTTCAGAGGCTGCGCGATGTCGCAGCCGAAGCCGGACTCAAGCCGTTTGCCGCCAAGCAGATGGCCCGTTGGCTATATGAGAAACGAGTGACCGACATAGAACAGATGACCGATCTGTCAAAACCGGCGCGCGCCGCCATTGCCCGCAGCTACCGCATTGGCCGCGAGACTCCCGTGGCATCGGCCGTGTCGGCCGACGGAACCGAAAAATATCTGTTCAACGCAGTCGACGGTCACCCTGTCGAGACCGTCTACATTCCCGACCGCGACCGCGCCACCCTGTGTGTGTCGTCACAGGCGGGGTGCAAGATGAACTGCTCGTTCTGCTTCACCGGCCGCGGCGGCTTTCACGGCAACCTGACTCCGGCACAGATCATGAACCAGATTCTGTCGGTTCCGCGCTCCGAGACGTTGACAAACATCGTGTTCATGGGCATGGGCGAGCCGCTCGACAACCTCGGTGCGGTAAGCGATGTGATCGAGATCCTGACCTCACCCTGGGGCATGGCGTGGAGTCCGAAGCGCATAACCGTCTCCACGATCGGCAAACTCGACACTCTTCGCACGCTGCTCGACACGACCAAGGTTCACGTTGCAATATCGGTACACAGCCCCTATCCCGACGAACGCCGTGACCTGATGCCGGTCGAACGGGCCTATCCGATAACCGAGGTCGTAAGGCTTCTGTCACAATATGATTTCAGCCACCAACGCCGTCTGTCGGTCGAATATATAATGTGGCGTGGCGTCAACGACGACATGCGCCACTGCGACGCGCTGGTCAGACTGCTCCGCGGACTGGACTGCCGCGTAAACCTGATACGCTACCACGCCGCAGGACCCGAAGACCCGATGCAGCCGCCGTCGCAGGAGACAATGACACGCTTCCGCGACCGGCTGAATGAAAAAGGCATCACGGCGACAATCAGAACTTCAAGGGGTGAAGATATAGAGGCGGCATGCGGCATGCTCGCCGGAAAACATAAAAACTGAAACAAAATGAAACAATTCATCGCGATGATGCTGCTGGCCGTGGCTTGGATAACCGCAACGGCCGACGACGAGAAAGCATCGATAAAATTTGAGGAACAGACCTACGACTTCGGCGTAATCAAGGAAGACGGCGGTCCGGTCAGCCATGAGTTCAAATTCACCAACACTGGCGAGACTCCGCTGGTGATCATCTCGGTGACCGCCTCTTGTGGCTGCACCAAGCCGTCATATCCGGTCAAGCCCATTGCCGCCGGAAAATCGGGAGTGGTCAAGGTCACCTATCTGCCGCAGGGACGTCCCGGCGAATTCAGCAAACAGGTCACCGTCAAGACAAACGACAAACGCAACCGCCGCTTGAAGTTGCGCATAACGGGCAACGTAATTCCCGCAAAGAAATGAAACGGTTCTTTTTATCAGCAGCCATGGCGGCAGTCATCACATCGGGACTGTCGGCACGCACGCAGTGGCTCGAGACCGAGCACGATTTCGGTGCCTTCGACGAGAACAACGGCAAAGTCACCTGCACGATGAGATTTGTCAACACCGGCGACCAACCGGTGTCGATCGTGTCGGCACGCGCGACATGCGGCTGCACGATGCCTTCCTACACACGCCGTCCTGTCGCCCCGGGCGACACCGGACGAGTCGAGATAGCCTATAATCCTGTCGGACGTCCGGGTCGTTTCAGCAAGAAAGTCTACATTGAGACCAGCGACGATGACGGCCGCACGACCCTTGTGGTCAAGGGTGTGGTCATCGGGGCTTCCAACACCGTCAGGTCTCGGTTTCCGGTAGATGCCGGGCCGCTCAAACTCCGCACCGCCGTCGCCGCTTTCGGTCGTGTCGACCGCGACAAACATAAATCGGTGTTTGTCGATGCCTACAATTCGTCGGCCGACTCCATTGTCTCAGAGTGGCGCAATGTGCCTCCCTATCTAAAGATCTCGTCGGGAACACACTCGATCGCAGCCGGCGACTACGGCGCGTTCACCTTCTTTCTGAGCGGAGCCGGGATGCCGCAATATGGTCTTGTGACCGACTCGGTGACACTCGTTCCCGACCGCCGCAATCCCAATGACACAATAGACATCGGCATTGTCGCCATTGTCTCGGAGAATTTCGACCACCTGACCGACTCCCAACGCGAGAAAGCTCCGGTGATCGGGCTCTATCCCGAAACAATTGACCTCGGCATTGTCAGACGCGACGAGGGAACCGTGAGCCGCACGTTCGAGATAAAGAATCACGGCAACACGACAATGACTCTGCGGCGTGTCTATTCGACCGACCGGGGCATCACCGTCAGCTGTCACACCGACAAGATAAAAAAAGGAAAGACCGCCAAGGCGACTGTCACCGTCGATCTGAAGGCAATCGACAGCCCGATCGTGAATGCCCGCGTGCAGGTCATCTCGAACTCTCCCGACAATCCGACCGCCTCGATAAGAGTGGTCGGTGAAATAAAATAGACAATCATAACACAAATCACCTATAGCATGGAACACCCCGAAAACGATTCAAAATACATCGGACTGACCGTCAATTCAGGCGTTGCCCAACCCCCTTCGGTCAACCCCTACATGAAGCGCGTGCGCCGCAAACCGCTACCGACGCCAGGCGAGATGGTAGAGAAAATTCTGGCCGGCGACGTGACAACCCTGAGCCGCGCCGTCACCCTTGTCGAGAGCATCAATCCCGACCATGAGACGCTGGCACAGGAGATAATCGAGAAATGTCTGCCACACTCGGGCAACTCCCGACGCATCGGCATCACCGGTGTGCCGGGAGCCGGCAAGAGCACATCGATCGACGTTTTCGGACTCCATGTGCTCAAACAGGGAGGTAAACTCGCCGTGCTCGCGATCGACCCCTCGAGCGAACGCACCAAAGGCAGCATTCTCGGCGACAAGACACGCATGGAGAAACTGGCGGTCCACCCCGACGCTTTCATTCGTCCTTCACCCTCGGCCGGATCACTTGGCGGTGTCGCACGCAAGACGCGCGAGACGATCGTGTTGTGTGAAGCGGCCGGCTTCAACAACATTTTTGTCGAGACCGTCGGAGTGGGGCAGAGCGAGACCGCCGTACACTCGATGGTAGATTTCTTTCTGTTGATTCAGTTGGCCGGTACGGGCGATGAGCTGCAGGGAATCAAACGCGGCATCATGGAAATGGCCGACGGAATCGTCATAAACAAAGCCGACGGCGACAACATTGACCGCGCGCGCCTTGCCCAGGCACAGTTCCGCAGCGCACTTCATCTGTTCCCGCCGACAACATCGGGATGGATGCCCGAGGTGCTGACATACTCCGGATACTACGAACTCGGCATCGAGGAAGTGTGGGCGATGATCGACCGCTATTTCGAATTTGTCAAGTCAAACGGATATTTCGAACAGAAACGCCGTCAGCAGTCACGCTACTGGATGTATGAGACCATTGACTCACAACTGCGCGGAAACTTTTTCAACAACCCCGAAGTATCAGCCATGCTGTCGGGACTCGAGAAAGCCGTGCTCGAAAACCGGCTTAGCTCATTCATCGCCGCACGCGATGTTCTCAATTTCTACTTTTCAAAAATGAAATAGGGTAGGGGAGAGATATCAGAGCCGACATAACCTGATTTGACGGCCAAAATTCGCCACCGGCCGTAAGGAAATTTTCAAATTTTTGATTCTCAGCGAGTTAAAATAAGCCTAAATATCTGTATGTCAGATATTTAGGCTTATTTTTACGTTTCGGGAATATCGTTCAGAAAAAATCTTGTCGGGCAAAACACGAAAATGCTATTGCATTGCCCCGCAATTCTTCATATCTTTGTGAGTTAAAAGCTTTTTCAATGACAACAACATTCCAATGGCTTACAGAGTCGGCCTCGATGCCCGACATAGACATCGATCTCACCCAACGCTGGATCGAACGAGTTGCCGAAGCCCATGGACGTCATGCCCATGAGCTGACCTACATTTTCTGCGACGACGAGCGCATACTCGAGGTGAACCGCCGGTTTCTCAACCACGACTACTACACCGACATAATCACCTTTGACTATACACGCGGCCGGCTTCTGCGCGGCGACCTGTATATCTCGCTCGACACCGTCGCCACAAATGCTGTGGCCGTCAACCAACCCTACGCCCGTGAGCTCAACCGGGTGATAATTCACGGCATTCTCCACCTGTGCGGCATCAACGACAAAGGTCCGGGCGAACGTGAGATAATGGAAGCAAATGAAAATGAAGCACTCGACATGCTCGAGCAAATGATTGAAGAAAAGAAATGAAATTTGACTACGACATAATCGTGATCGGAGCCGGTCACGCAGGTTGCGAGGCCGCCTCGGCGGCCGCACGTCTCGGCAGCGAGACACTGCTGATCACAATGGACATGAACAAGATTGCCCAGATGAGCTGCAATCCGGCGATCGGAGGCATAGCCAAGGGGCAGATCGTGCGTGAGATCGACGCCATGGGTGGACAGATGGGCATCGTGACAGACCGCAGCGCAATTCAGTTCAGAATGCTCAACCGCTCGAAAGGGCCGGCAATGTGGAGTCCGAGAGCACAGAGCGACCGCATGAAATTCAGTGCCGCATGGCGCGAGATACTCGAGAATACGCCCAATCTGTCAATGTGGCAAGACTCGGCTACACGTCTCGTTATAGAAAACGGCGAGGTCAGGGGAGTGGAGACGCAGCTCGGTGTCACTTTCACCGCCAAAGCCGTCATTTTGACCGCAGGCACTTTCCTCAACGGACTGATGCACATCGGCCGCACACAGATCAAAGGCGGGCGCATTTCAGAACCGGCGTCACACGGCATCACCGAGCAACTGCGCGAACTCGGGTTCTCTACCGACCGGATGAAAACCGGAACACCGGTCAGAATCGATGGTCGCAGCGTCAATTTTGACCTCACGACAATCCAACATGGCGACAACGACTACCACAAATTCTCATATCTGCCAGAAGTCAGCCGCGAACTGAAGCAGAGACCGTGCTTCACCGTCTACACCAACCCGACAACCCACGACATCTTGCGCCGGGGGCTTCCAGACAGTCCGCTTTACAACGGCCAGATCAAGAGCATCGGTCCGCGCTACTGTCCGAGCATAGAGACCAAGATAGTCACTTTTTCTGACAAGAACGAACATCAGCTGTTTCTCGAACCGGAAGGGGAGACAACCCAGGAATATTATCTGAACGGATTCTCCTCGTCGCTGCCGCTCGACATTCAAATCGAGGCACTGCAGTCGATCGAGGCATTCAAAGATGTGCAGATCTACCGCCCTGGCTATGCGATCGAATATGACTTCGTCGACCCCACGCAACTGCGGCACACCCTTGAGACCAAACTTGTCAAAGGACTGTTTTTCGCAGGGCAGGTCAACGGAACGACCGGCTATGAGGAAGCGGCTGGGCAGGGGTTGATCGCCGGAATGAACGCACACGCATCGGTCACCGGGAAAAAACCGTTCACACTCGCGCGCGACGAGGCCTACATCGGCGTACTCATTGACGATCTCGTCACAAAAGGAGTCGACGAACCCTACCGCATGTTCACTTCGCGTGCCGAATACCGCATACTGCTTCGGCAGGATGACGCCGACATGCGTCTGACCGCACGCAGCCATGACTTCGGCCTTGCCGACGACCGCCGCTACAATCTGATGATCGAGAAACGCCGCCAACGCGACAAACTTATCGACTTCTGCCGTGAATTTTCTGTAAAAGCATCGATAATCAATCCGGCTCTCGAGCAACGCGGAATCGAACCGTTGACTCAAGGCTCAAAACTGATAAATCTGGTTCTGAGACCTCAGTTCACCGTCATGATGCTTTCAGAAATGATCGAACCGCTAAGAATTCAGATCGAACAACTCGACACAGACCGGCGCGATGAAATTGTCGAGGCTGCTGAGATTCTGATGAAATATGAAGGCTACATCGAGAGAGAGAAGATGACCGCCGAGAAACTCCACCGCCTTGAGAACATCCGCATCGCCGACAAATTTGACTACTCGTCAATCAAAGCCCTGTCGACAGAAGCACGCCAGAAACTCGAGAGGCTCAAGCCGGAGACAATCGCACAGGCATCACGGATTCCGGGCATCTCGCCGAGCGACATAAACATCCTGCTTCTGTTAATGGGCAGATGATCCCCTTAAATTGTTCCACGTGAAACAATTTCATCACAACAGACACATTATCAACAAATTCAACATAAAGAAAATCATGGAATACATCAAATCAAAGATCCGCGACGTCTATGATTTCCCTAAAAAAGGGATAGTCTTCAAAGATCTCACCACAGTCTTCAAAGATCCGCGCGCACTCCACATCATCGGCTGGGACCTGTCGCAGATCTACCGTGACAAGGGTGTGACCAAAGTTGTCGGCATCGAATCAAGAGGTTTCATCGGAGGTTCCATTCTCGCCTTTGAGCTCGGTGCGGGATTTGTTCCTGTACGCAAGCCCGGCAAACTGCCCGCCGACACAATCAAGGCAAGCTACGAGAAAGAATATGGCACCGACACGATCGAGATTCACCGCGACGCGATCACCGAAGATGACATAGTAGTTCTTCACGATGACGTGCTCGCCACCGGCGGAACGATGCTCGCGGCTTACAACCTTGTCAAAAGCATGAATCCGAAAAAGATCTACATCAACTTCATCATCGAACTTTCAGAACTCGGCGGACGTTCTATTCTCCCCGACGATGTCCAGGTGACATCACTGATTAAATATTGACATATTGGCCAAACACGACAAGAACAAATCTCCCGAACTGAGGGAGAAAATATCAATACTACCCGATACCCCCGGCGTCTACATGTATTTTGACGCCGAGGGTACGGTGATTTATGTAGGCAAGGCAAAGAACCTGAAACGGCGTGTGTCGTCATATTTCAACCGCACCCACGACTCGCTGAAAACCAACCTTCTTGTGAGAGCCATCGCCGACATGAAATATATCGTCGTGCCTACCGAGCAAGACGCGCTCAACCTCGAGTCGTCAATGATCAAGGAGTATCAGCCCCGCTACAACGTGCTTTTGAAAGACGACAAGAGCTACCCATGGATTGTGGTTACCAACGAACATTTTCCGAGAGTATTCATGACCCGTCAGAAAATCAAGGACGGATCGAAATATTTCGGACCCTACACCGATGTGACAATGGCGCGTACTGTTCTTGAGCTTATCAGGGAACTCTATCCGCTCAGAACCTGCCGCCATGCCATCACCCCCGAATACATCGGGCGGGGCAAGGGTAGGCTATGCCTTGAATACCACCTGAAAAAATGCGGAGGATGTTGCAGAGGGCTCGTGGCCGAAGAGGAATACCGCGGCTATATCGACCGCATAAAACAGATTCTGAGAGGCGAGACACGCGAGCTTCTCGAATATCTTCGTGAGGAGATGCAACGTCTGGCCTCGGAGCTGAAATTTGAAGAAGCACAGATTCTGAAACAGAAATATCAACACCTCGAGCGATATCAGGCCAAGAGCGCGATCGTCAGCACGACGATCGAGGAGACTGATGTTTTCGGCATCGACGATGACGACAGAGACGTCTACATCAACTACATGCACGTGCGCCGCGGAGCCGTCGTCAGGAGTGTGACGCTCCACTACAAACGCCGCCTCGACGAGAGCCGCTCCGACCTGCTGCTTTTGGCCATGAACGAGATCTCGACACAGCTCGATGTCAGATTCAGCGAGGTTATCGTCGCCGAAATACCGGAAATGATACCCGACGGAGTCACATTCACTGTTCCACAGCGCGGCGACAAGTCACTTTTGCTCAAAGTCTCGGAGAAAAACGCGCGCCAGAACAAGATAGACGCCCTAAAACATCTTGAGAAACGAAATCCGGAGGAACGCACCATGCGTGTGATGGAGCGCATGAAAGCAGATTTCAGGCTTACAGAACTGCCGCGTCACATAGAGTGTTTCGACAACTCAAACATCCAGGGCACAAACCCGGTGGCATCGTGCGTGGTGTTCCGCGACGGCAAACCATCGAAAAAAGACTACCGCCACTTCAACATCAAGACCGTCGTCGGTCCTGACGATTTCGCCTCAATGAAAGAGGTTCTGACACGCCGTTACACCCGTTTGATGGAAGAGGGTGAGGAGCTGCCGCAGCTGATCGTGGTCGACGGAGGAAAAGGACAGCTCAGCGCAGCCGTCGAAGCTCTCGACGAGATCGGCCTCAGAGGCCGCATAGCCGTTGTCGGCATCGCCAAGAGACTTGAGGAAATCTTCTTTCCGGGTGACTCCGTTCCGCTTTACATCAACAAAAACTCAGAATCACTCAGAATCGTGCAGCATCTGCGCGACGAAGCACACCGCTTCGGCATCACCCACCACCGCAACCGGCGGTCGAAGAGCCAGACCGTTAGCGAGCTCGACTCGATAAAAGGGGTGGGAGAGGCCACCCGCGACGCGCTTCTGAAACACTTCAGGAGTGTCAAACGTATACGCGAGGCCACGACCGACGCCATAGCCGAAATTGTTGGTCCGGCAAAGGCACGCCTGATAAAAGACGCGCTGATGCAATCAAACAAAAAATCAGACAAGGAGGAAAAATGACCGAACTGCGAACACAAAATGTAACCCGCTACATTGTTCCGCTCAGAGAGGGCGGATCACTCCCGGCCCTCGCCGAGGCCGACGACATGTTCAAATATGTCGTCAAATTCAGGGGTGCGGGCCATGGTACAAAGGCACTGGTATCGGAGCTGATCGGCGGTGAGATCGCCCGCAAAGCCGGACTGAGGGTACCGGAACTTGTATTTCTGAACGTCGACGAAGAGTTCGGGCGCACCGAGGCCGACGAGGAGATTCAAGACCTCCTGAAAGGCTCGCGCGGCCTCAACATCGGGTTGCATTTTCTCGACGGCGCAATGACACTCGACCCCTATGCCAACCATGTCGACGAGATCGAGGCGTCGAAAATAGTGTGGCTCGACTCCTTCCTGACCAATGTCGACCGTACGTTCAGAAACACCAACATGCTTGTCTGGCACGGCGAGACCTGGCTGATCGACCACGGAGCCGCGCTCTATTTCCACCACACCTGGAACGGTTGGGAGAAGACCGCGATAACCCCGTTTCCCTACATCAAGGACCACGCGCTGATCAGACGCGCCACACATCTTGACGAAGCCGACAGGGAGATGCGACAACTCATCACGCCCGGAGCGATCACCGAGATTATCGACGCCATACCCACACAGTGGCTCGAATATGACAACGGCGAGGGCGATGCCGAAAGCAACCGATCAGTCTACAAAGAATTCCTGACCCGCAGACTTGAAAATTCAGAAACATTTCTAAAACAAGCCCAAGATGCTCACCGACTGTCACTTATATGAATATGCCATTGTACGCTACATGCCGTCGGTAGCCCGTGAGGAATTCATCAACATCGGGCTGATCATGATGTGCAAGCGTAAACGCTGGATCAGATTTCGGCATATGATTGATAATGAACGCCTTAAACGATTCAGCACCGTTCCACACACGCCGGCTGAGATCGAAGCGCAACTCAAGTCGTTTGAAGCACTCTGCGACAACGACCCCAAGGCAGGGCCGCTCTCACAGACACCTGTCGAAGAACGCTTCCGCTGGCTGACGGCCGTCAGATCGGCATGCATCACAACCTCACGGCCACATCCGGGCGAGACACCCGATCTCGACTCGACGTTTGAAAACCTGTTCTCCGAACTGATTTCCTAACCAACCATGAAACCGATCATCACATCACTTATCGCAACAATCTCTCTTACGGCATCGGCCAACACCGACAGTCTGACACTACATTTCGACAAACCGGCACGTTTCTTTGAAGAGACACTTGTCATAGGCAACGGGCGCATCGGCGCAGCAATCTACGGCGACACCCACACTGACCGGCTGTCGCTTAACGACATCACACTCTGGACCGGCGAACCCGACACTGACAAAGCCCCGGCCGACAGCCACGAGACCCTCAGAAAAATCAGACAAGCACTCGACAACGAAGACTACCGTGCGGCCGACAGCCTGCACCGACGCCTGCAGGGACGATACACCAACTGCTATCAGCCGTTGGGAAACCTGCTGATCGAGTATGACCACAAAGGCGAACCTTCAGATTACAGCCGGAAACTCGACCTCAACACCGCCACAGCCACGACAGCATATGGCGAACCGGGCCACAGATTCACCACAACCTGTTTCGCCTCCAACCCCGACTCGGTCATAGTAGCTGTTCTGAAATCTGATTCACCCGAGGGCATGAACGCAACCGTCAGGTTTGAGTCTCTGTTGCCCCACAAGACCGAATCAAACGGCAACCGCATCACAGCGACGGGCCACACAGCCTACTACGCCTACCCGAACTACGTCAAGGAAGTCAAAGAGAAACACCTCTATGACGACGACCGCGGCACACGCTTCATGACAATCATCGATGTCGAGAACACCGGCGGAAAGATCACACCGACACCCGACGGAACTCTCAGGCTCAGCGGAGTCAGGGAAGCGGTGATGCGCATCGCCAATGCAACCTCATTCAACGGCTTTGACAAAAACCCTGCCACCGAGGGACGCGACTACGTCTCCGAGGTCAACCGCACGATCGAAAAAAGCCGCCTGATGTCAGCCGCCGAGCTGCATCGCCGCCACATTGACGACTACGGCGAACTCTTCGGACGGGTGAGTCTTGACTTAGGGACAACCGAAGACTCTATCGCCGCCCTTCCGACCGACCAACAGTTGAAGCTCTATGGCGACCTCAGTCAGAACAATCCCGACCTTGAGGAGCTGTATTTCCAATTTGGCCGCTACCTGCTGATCTCATCATCGCGCACCGACGGCGTGCCGGCCAACCTCCAGGGACTATGGAACGAACGGCTCGTGCCACCGTGGAGCAGCAATTACACGATCAACATCAATCTTGAAGAAAACTACTGGCCGGCGTGCGTGACCAATCTCGCCGAACTCGAACGTCCGCTGTTCGGCTTCATCAGAAATCTCAGCGTCAACGGTGCGAAAGCGGCGCGTGACTACTATGGAATGCCCGGGTGGTGTGCCGGTCACAACAGCGACATATGGGCCATCGCCAACCCCGTCGGCGAGCAGAAAGGGAGTCCGGTGTGGGCCAACTGGACCATGGGAGGCGCATGGCTCGCCACCCACATTTTCAACCACTACCTGTTCACCCGCGACCGACACTTCCTCGCCGATAACTATCGCACACTGCGCGGTGCCGCCGAATTCTGCATGGGCTGGCTTGTGGATAAAAACGGAGAACTGATGACGTCGCCCGGCACATCGCCCGAGAATGTCTACATCACCGACAAAGGCTATAAAGGAGCCACGCTCTATGGTTCAACAGCAGATCTCGCAATTGTACGCCAGTGTCTGCTCGACACACGCGACGCCGCCCGTGAGCTCGGCATCGACGACACCCTCGCCGGCAAGATCGACGACACCCTGGCCAGACTCGCCCCCTACCGCGTCGGCAAGAACGGAAACCTCAGGGAGTGGTATCACGACTGGGATGACCAAGACCCCCGTCACCGCCATCAGTCACATTTGTTCGGCATCTTCCCGGGACGTCATCTCGGAGCCGACAGCGACAGCACGATTCTCGACGCCGCCCGCCGCACACTCGAGATCAAAGGAGACAACACCACAGGTTGGAGCACAGGGTGGAGAGTGAACCTCTATGCACGCTTGGGTGAAGGAGAGAAAGCCTACAGAATGTATCGCCGTCTGCTGAAATATGTCAGCCCCGACGGCTACAAAGGTGATGACGCACGACGTGGCGGAGGCACGTATCCCAATCTGCTCGACGCACACTCGCCGTTCCAGATCGACGGTAATTTCGGCGGTGCGGCCGGTGTGGCCGAAATGCTGCTTCAGTCCACTCCCGGCTCGGTGAAACTTTTACCGGCACTGCCCGAACAATGGAAAAACGGAAGCTTCAAAGGTCTGAGAACACGCGACGGACACACCATTGATGCCACCTGGCGCGACGGAAAGATTATCTCCGTCACAGAAAGGTAGCAATTTGCCTAAATAACGACACAACCAAGATGCATCGTGAAATTATCGCGGTGCATCTCTTTTTTTTGATTAAATTTCTGATAATAATTGTTAATTTCTGTTATTTTTGTAATAAAAGAAAACACAAGGGTCGAAATAATGCGTAAATTAGCACCCGGATAATACCTTGGAAACTACAATCGGTAAACAAACATCATCATATTAACAACTTAACCCATGAGAAAAAAATTCTTTTCGGTTGCCCTGCTCTGTTCAGCCCTATGGGCCTCAGGTCAGGTGGTCACTGTCGGCACGGTCAGCAAAATCAACCTGCCCTCTGACGTGAAAGTCTCACAACCGACAATCAGCCCCGACGGGAGCTTCGTCGTCGTGTCAGACCTCAACAATCCAACACTGAAAACGGTCGATTTGAAATCGGGGAAAACCAAAACCTTGACCGCAAACGGTTCGGGACGCGGAGTCCAGATCAGCGCCGACGGTTCAAAGGTCGTCTACCGCCAGTCGACCGTAAACAACAAACATCTGCGCTACTCATCGCTCAAGAGCGTCGACGTAGCTACCGGAGCCGAGACCGAGCTGGTCAAACCGACCCGCAACCTCGACGGTTTCGCAGTCAACGGCAATAACGTCGTGGCACTCGAGAAGCGCAAGATGAAAACCAAGAATCTCGCCGGACAGAAAGCTACCCGCGACGTAGCCGTCTCGATCGAGCGCGGCCACCTCAACGTCACCGTCAACGGCAAGACCACCACGATCGACCCGCAGGGCCGCTCAAGCTATCTGTGGCCCCAGCTGTCGCCCGACGGAACGAAGATCGTCTACTGGGCCGCCTATCTCGGCTGCTTCGTTTGCAACCTCGACGGCTCAAATCCGATCAGCCTCGGCGAGATCCGCGCCGCACGCTGGATCGACAACAACACCGTCGTCGGCCAACGCGACACCGACAACGGCGAGGTGATCACAGCTTCTGAACTCGTCGCCGCCAACCTCGACGGCAAAACCCAGGTGCTGACCGACGGAAACATCATAGCCCTGAATCCGACAGTGTCGGCCGACGGTTCGAAAATCGCTTTCTCGACAGCCGACGGACAACTCTATCTTATGAACATCAGCAAATAACCCTAAAGCGCTATCACTGAAAAATGAAAAAGATCATTATCGCATCTGCAATGGCGCTTCTCGCCGGCGGCGCCTCGATGCAGGCAAAAACAGCCGACGAACTGAGAATCTACATCAACCCCGGCCACGGCTCATTCACGGCCGACGACCGTCCCTGTCAGATCATCGGACGCAATGCCTACTCGGCCACCAACACCGACTCGGCAGGTTTCTATGAGTCAAACACCGACCTTATCAAAGGTTTCGGCGTGTTGGAGAAACTGATTCAATATGGTGTCAAATTTGACCGCACCCTCAACCAGACCGGCGAACGCTGGCAGATCGGTGCCGCACGCGACCTGTCGAACAACATCGTCATGAGCCGCGTCAAAAACGGCCCGTATTTCGACAACAACCTTACCACAAATCAGATCAACGCTGAAATCAAGAAAATCAAAGGCGATCGCGAACTGGCCGACTGCACCGAAGAAGAAAAGGCCCAGATCGCAAAGTGGGAAGAACAGAAAATACACACCGTCCACTACAACCGCAACCTCTCGGAAATATGTGAGGAAGTCGAGGCCAACAACTTCGACATGTTCATCTCGATCCACTCAAATGCGACTGGAGAGGGATCTACAACCAACTACGCGCTTTTCCTATATCGCGGATATGACGCTCACTCGACCGAGTTTGAACAGACCTGCTACAACATGGCCAAGGCATGCTGGCCCTACGCCATTGCCAACGAGCACATGACCTGGAGCGCGTACAGCGCGACAAAGATGAACCTTCGCGGCGACATCGACTACTATGGCAAAAGCTCGACAGGCTCTCTCGGCTACAAAGGCAATCTCGGCGTTCTTAAGCACGGCACCCCCGGCTTCCTGGTCGAGGGATATTTCCACACCTACCAGCCCGCACGCCACCGCGCCATGAACGACGATGTCAACATCATGGAAGGATATGAGTATGCCCGCGGCATCGCCGACTACTTCAACCTCAAGAAAGAGTCTACCGGCGACATCTACGGCATCGTGCGTGACCTCCACGAGAAATTCACCCACAAACTCTACACTCCCGCTCCGACAAGCGACGACATCTATCTGCCTCTCAACGGCGTGACCGTCACCCTCAAGAAAGATGGCAAGGAAGTCGACAAGCGTGTGACCGACAACTGGTATAACGGAGCATATGTTTTCAAAGACATCGAACCGGGCAAATATACCCTCGAGTTCGCCCACCACGACTACAAGGAGATCGATCCGGTCGAAGTCGAAGTGAAGGCAGCCTCGACAGCCTATCCTGTCGCGAAAATGGAGAACGTAGGCTACGAACCTCCGAAAATCGTCTATGTAACCTATCCCGACGAGTTCAACATTCCGGCCATGGGACCGCAGTCGACCTACAACTTCAATAAAGTCTACGGCGACCAGGCAATCGAGGTCCTCGCAGGCAAGACTATCAAACGTGCCATTGCAGCCGGTGACCTCGTCTACATTCTCGCTCTCGACGAGAACCAGGCACCGACCGTCGTTGTCTACAACACCGACAAGAAAGAGGTCGTGCGCACCCTCTCGACCGAAGGCACCGCAGGTGACATACGCGTTCTGAGCGACATCGCCCTGACCGCCGACGGCGTTCTGGTCGGCATCAACAAAGCCAAAGGATCGTTCAACGGCGCGGCCAATGTCAACGTCTACAAGTGGACCAACAACGAAGAAGACAACATTGCCGAAGGCGCACCCGCGAAATGGTTCTCTGCCAACAACGTCGGTAACTGGAGCAACGGCATCACCGGAGAGTCAATGGCATTTGCCGGAACCTCGACCGACGGAACCCTGCTCTACACCGCTGTCACCTCAGCCGCTTCAGGCAACCTGCGCATCGTCAAGGTAGCGATTGCCAACGGAGTGAACGCCGGAGCATATCACATGAACCACAACAGCAACGAGAACGGCAACGAACCCGCCATGGGCAACTATCAGCTCAACATCTCACCGGCCGATGACAACAACTTCATCTTGACCGGAGAGAAGACGGGTGCAGCCGAGTATGTCTGCGCACCCGCCGCAGCCGGAGTACCCACCCCGGTGAGCACAATGGGCAACGTGGCCGACAAAGCCGCATATCGCGTTCAGATGTTCAAATATGCAGGTGCAAGCTACATGGCAGTAGCCTCGACAGCCGAAGGCAAGAACGTCGGTGTCACCCTCGTTGACATCACCAACGGCTTGAAGAACGCCAAGGCTATCAAGACCGTCAACACCGACATCGATCCGTCGGAACTTCCCGGCGTGGTAGCCATGGGTCAGACCCTCGTCACCCGCGACCTCGAAAACAATGTCACCGACGGTTGGATGAACCTCTATGTTGCACGTGCCGAAGGCATGTCACGCTTCACCACCAAATCGGTAGAACAGCCCGTCAGCCGCGCAGCCTTCGCCTATGACCTCACTCAGGAAGGCGACAGCAAGACCGGCTACACCCTCTCGTTCAAGTCGATCGCCGACGCCCCCGAGGCTGAGATCGTTCTGACCGACGCCGACGGCAACGAGACCGTCATTCCGGCAGGTGAGGTCAAGAGCGGCGACAACAGTGTCACCGTGACACCCGAGCAGCTCACAGAAAAAGCCACCTACAACTGGGCCGTCCGTGTCAAATCAGAGCCTAACGGCGTTGCCGGACGTGTCTTCACAGCAGCAGCCCGCGGCAAAGACTCACGCGGTGGTGTGGTCTTCATCAACGACACCGAGAGCGACAACTTCGGTAAGATCGTCGTTTCTAACGGTAACGCGCTCGGAATCGACCTCTATGACGCAGCACTCAACCATCTCGGCAACTACTTCAAGGGCGACAGCCGCTTCAACGCCGGCAACGCAGCCTCTACATTCCGTGCAGGCCAGCGCGACGGCATAGCCTACATCGTCGACTGGAGCGACAAGGGCGCGGGCTACTGGATGTTTGACCCGTCAGATCCTACCAAACTCGAGAACTTCCTCGAAGGAACAAAGAACTCGGCAGGCGGACATGTCGTTGACGGCAAAGTCATCGGCGGCGGCGCTACCGACGTAGCCTTCGTAGGCAAGGGTGACGACTGCAAGATGATCACCTACGTAGAGGATATCACTCCGGCAAACTCACTTGTTCGCTACGACATCGGTTCGGCCAAGACATGGGGCAAGGCTCCCGATAAATTCTACACCTCTGCGTCTGGCCGTCTCGCCAACACCAACGTCGCACTCGCAGCCACCGACAACGGTGTCTTCGCGGCACAGGTGCGCACAGCAGGCAACAACGCCAAGGGTACTCCGTCGTTCATCTACATCGACCTCGAAGGCAACGAACTGTTCAACTCATCGGTTCTGACCGACCTCAACAGCGGTGGCGCCGGCATCGCGATCAACAACGACCGCACCCTTCTCGCTGTGGCAGAACACCAGACCGGAATCTCGGTGTGGAACGTGACATGGGACGGCAACACACCCTCGATGACCAAGCTCTACACCATTCCCGGCTCGGCAGTGAGCGGCGGCAACGGTGAGACCAACGACATCGAGTTTGACAACGCCAACAACATCTACGCTTATCATCGCGCAACCCGCGGCTTCACCGTCTACGCCCTGCGCGACGACGCTCCCGAAGCTGTGACCCCGGCCAAGTCTTCGTTTGTGATCGAAGGCCCGACATCGGGTGTTGAAGATGTTGTGGTCGACGGCGACGACAGCGACGCTCCCGTCGAGTTCTACAACCTGCAGGGTATCCGCGTCAATGCCGACAACCTCACTCCCGGCATCTACGTGCGCCGTCAGGGCAAGACCTCGACCAAAGTCATCATCAAATGATCTGAACTCCACATTCCCTGAAATAAAAGCGGGGCACACCGATGTCGGTGTGTCCCGCTTATTTTATAACTGTCAGGGAGATTACCGTCGCAAGACTGCCACAATCGGCGTCCTTGCCGGACGCCACCTCGCGGGGGCATGACTGTCCGGGCACGCCGTTGGCGTACCCGGTTACTCAGTAATCATCGTCCTGACGGACGATCGTGACACACCGCCCGCCACGAAAACATTAACGGGTCGGCTGAAAGGACGATCGCGACACACTGCCCGTCACGAAAACATTAACGGGTCGGCTGAAAGGACGATCGTGACACACCTCCCGTCACGAAAACATTAACGGGTCGTCCGAAAGGATGATCGCGACACACCGCCCGCCACGAAAACATTAACGGGTCGTCCGTGAGGACGATCGCGACACTCCGCCCGTCAC
>CAJUPY010000030.1 GCA_910588035.1 uncultured Muribaculaceae bacterium
CGGCACTGAAAACGGATGTCATTCCGATTTTTTTTCCTAATAATCCTGGCATTTCTTTGTTGTTTTTGAAATTGTTGGTTTATTGATTTTAAAAAGTTGGAGAGAGAAGAATGGTGTTATAGGTGGTTCTTAATTGAGAGGTCTGTTATACCTTGATCTCCACGTCGACTCCGCTCGGAAGTTCAAGCTTCATCAGAGCGTCAACAGTCTTAGCAGTCGAGTTGTAGATGTCGATCAGACGTTTGTAAGATGACAGCTGGAACTGCTCACGTGCTTTTTTATTGACAAAGGTCGAACGGTTGACAGTGAAGATGCGTTTGTGGGTTGGCAGAGGTATAGGTCCGCTGATGACCGCGCCTGTAGCTTTCACAGTCTTTACGATTTTCTCAGCCGACTTGTCGACGAGATTGTGGTCGTAAGATTTGAGTTTGATGCGAATTTTCTGGCTCATATTTTTGATGTGTTATTTTTTTATTTCAAAAGATCAACGCGGCCCTGACATTCGGTCAAGACATTTTTAGCGATCGAAGAGCTGACCTCGGCATAGTGGCTGAAAGTCATGGTCGAAGTAGCACGTCCCGAGGTGATTGTGCGGAGTGCGGTCACATAACCGAACATCTCAGCAAGCGGAGCTTTCGCTTTGACCACGCGGGCACCCGAACGGCTTGTCTCCATTCCCTCAACCTGACCGCGACGTTTGTTAAGGTCGCTGATCACGTCACCCATGCTTTCTTCAGGGGTGACGACCTCGATCTTCATGATCGGCTCGAGAAGAACAGGACCTGCTTTTTCCGATGCTTTCTTGAATGCCTGGATAGCGCAGAGCTCAAACGAAAGCTGATCGGAGTCGACGGGGTGGAACGATCCGTCGAGCACGGTCACCTTGAGCTGTTCAACCGGGAATCCGGCGAGAACACCGTTTTTCATCGCGCTCACGAAACCCTTCTGGATTGACGGGATGAATTCCTTGGGAATGTTACCGCCCTTGACTTCGTCAACGAACTGGAGGTTTCCTTCAAAGCCTTCGTCGATAGGCTCGACGCGAACGATGATGTCAGCGAATTTACCACGTCCACCGGTCTGCTTCTTGAATACCTCACGGAGCTCGACGGGTTTGGTGATAGCCTCTTTATATGTAACCTGAGGACGGCCCTGGTTGCACTCTACCTTGAACTCACGACGCAGACGGTCGATGATGATGTCGAGGTGAAGCTCACCCATACCCGAAATGACGGTCTGGCCGGTCTCCTCGTTTGTCTGAACACGGAATGTCGGGTCTTCCTCAGCAAGTTTCTGCAGACCGACACCGAGTTTGTCGAGATCTTTCTGAGTCTTGGGCTCGACTGCGATACCGATGACGGGATCGGGGAAGTCCATAGCCTCGAGAACGATAGGAGCATCTTCGGCGCAAAGTGTGTCACCTGTACGGATATCCTTGAAACCTACTCCGGCACCGATGTCACCACAACCGATGCGCTCTTTCGAGTTCTGTTTGTTTGAGTGCATCTGGAACAGACGTGAGATACGCTCTTTCTTGCCTGAACGGCTGTTGAGAACGTAGCTTCCGGCGTCGATGTCACCCGAGTATACACGGAAGAAGCAGAGACGGCCGACATAGGGGTCAGTAGCGATCTTGAATGCGAGAGCACACATGGGAGAATCGCTTGAAGGCTCGCGAACCTCAACCTGATCGGGATCAGACGGGTTGGTACCTTCGATAGCACCTGCGTCCTGCGGGCTCGGGAGGTAGGCGCATACAGCGTCGAGGAGACACTGCACACCTTTGTTTTTGAACGAAGATCCGCAGATCATCGGAACGAGATCCATCTTGAGGGTAGCGGCACGCAAAGCGCGTTTGATCTCATCTTCGGTGATTGTTGAAGGATCATCGAAATATTTAGCCATGAGATCGTCGTCATATTCGGCGATTTTCTCAAGCATCTTGTCACGATATTCTTCAGCTTCGGCTTTGAGGCTGTCGGGAATTTCGTCGACTTCGTAGTCGGCGCCCATTGTCTCGTCGTGCCAGAAGATTGCTTTCATGCGGATAAGGTCAACGACACCTTTGAAAGTCTCCTCTGCACCGATAGGAATTTGAATCGGGCAAGGATTTGCGCCGAGAACTTCGCGGAGTTGACGTACTACCTCAAAGAAATTCGCACCCGAGCGGTCCATTTTGTTGACATAACCGATGCGGGGAACGTTATACTTGTCAGCCTGACGCCATACGGTCTCAGACTGGGGCTCGACACCACCGACAGCACAGAATGCAGCGACAGCACCGTCAAGCACACGCAGCGAACGCTCGACCTCGACAGTGAAGTCGACGTGTCCCGGGGTGTCAATCAGGTTGATTTTATATTTTTCGTTG
This sequence comes from uncultured Muribaculaceae bacterium, assembly GCA_910588035.1. Lineage (GTDB taxonomy): Bacteria > Bacteroidota > Bacteroidia > Bacteroidales > Muribaculaceae > CAJUPY01. The sequence continues at coordinate 2,372 of CAJUPY010000030.1, forward strand.
TTGTAGTTCCAGAAAGTGGTTGTAGCGGCCGAGGTGATTGTGATGCCTCGTTCCTGCTCCTGCTCCATCCAGTCCATCGTTGCGGCTCCGTCGTGAACCTCACCGATTTTGTGGGTAAGACCTGTATAGAAAAGAATACGCTCGGAAGTTGTTGTTTTACCGGCATCGATATGGGCCATGATGCCGATGTTGCGCGTATATTTAAGTATTTCGTCTGATTTTGCCATTTTCGTAGATATATTGGAATAAGATCAATGGTTATCTTAGAAGCGGAAATGAGCGAACGCACGGTTGGCCTCGGCCATTTTGTGCATATCCTCTTTGCGCTTGTATGCACCTCCCTGTTCGTTGAATGCGTCTACGATTTCGGCAGCCAGCTTGTCGGCCATGGTCTTGCCGCCACGTTTGCGGGCATAGAGAATGAGATTTTTCATTGATATTGATTCCTTGCGGTCGGGGCGGATTTCAGTAGGAACCTGGAAGGTTGCACCTCCGACACGGCGTGACTTGACTTCGACAGCCGGTGTCACGTTTTCGAGGGCTTTTTTCCAGATCTCAAGGGCTGAAAGCTCCTCGTTGGGCAGCTTAGACTTAACAATATCAAGTGCTGAATAGAAAATCGTGTATGAAGTGTTTTTCTTTCCGTCATACATCAAGTGGTTGACGAACTTCGATACACGCACGTCGTTGAACTTCGGATCGGGCAGAACGACGCGTTTTTTGGGCTTGGCTTTTCTCATTGTGAGTGAAAGTTGGTTTTGTTTTTGTAGGCTTGGCTGGTGTCTTCTTCAGCGGGGTTCTCTCACGCCCGCTTACTCAACCGTTGGCAGCTTTTGGCTTATCAAAAACGAGATTTAAACTTTGTTTGTTTTCTCGTGGTGCGTTCAGTAATACTTCACCGGACTTTAAAAACTCCGATTACTTCTTGGCTGCACCGGCCTTGGGACGTTTCGCGCCATATTTCGAGCGACGCTGCGTACGATCCTTAACACCGCTTGTGTCGAGTGTTCCACGGACAATGTGGTAACGGACACCGGGAAGGTCTTTTACACGGCCGCCACGAACGAGAACGATCGAGTGCTCCTGAAGATTGTGACCTTCACCCGGGATGTATGAGTTGACTTCTTTACCGTTGGTAAGTCTCACACGGGCTACTTTACGCATTGCCGAGTTAGGTTTTTTGGGTGTGGTGGTGTAGACACGCACACACACGCCACGGCGCTGCGGGCACGAATCCAAAGCAGGAGATTTACTCTTGTCCTCAAGAGCTACACGTCCTTTTCTTACTAATTGCTGAATAGTAGGCATCTTAGTCTTTTTGTTTTGTTACTTAAAATTATCTGTCTCTTCGTTTATACTTCAATTATCAACGCAGTTCATACACATAATTGCCGCCACCTATCACTCTATCATCCAGAGACTTAGAGTTCAGGCAACGTCTTTACGGTCTGAAAAGCGTTGCAAATTTACGACTTAATTTTCTAATTACCAAATATTTCCGCACCAATCTGTGATAAAAATCGGAGCTGCGGGTGTTGTGTTCAGATAGTGTATATTACACCGACGCCAACAGTCAGAATATCGCCCAATGGAATCGATTTGTTAAGCACTTTCTGCCTCACATACAGGTCACACGTCGAGACTTCATAATAGACTGTCACCTGGCGTCCCAAACGGCGGTGTTGATAAGGTATGTTGTAGGTCAGACGCTGCCCAAGCCCGAGTTGAAACCTGAGTTTGCTTGAGAAACCATAGTACCGGTCGGGATAGCTGTCTGGTTCGCTGACCCAATAGTCGTGGTGGATAATGGAATTGACAGCCAGCGAAACTGCGAGCGGACTGATAGTAAACGGCGACCGCCGCACTTTAACGCGCCACGGCAGAAAACACTCTTTCAACGTAAGCGTGACACATGCATCCTGATTGAATCTGCCGGGCAGAAAACCGGCATAGAAATGGGTCTCCCAGCGGTCAGACGAACCATAGTCCCACCCGACTCCAAACGAGAACATGCCTTGTCCGCCGGCATATTGCACACTCAACAAATTAGGAATCAGGCGCGACCAATGTTGTTGACGTTGCTCAAGACGTCGCTCATATTTCTCATTGTTTCTGAAATCGGTGGTGTCAGAGATTTCATTATCAGACAAGGATGACGCACACACAGCAAACGAAATGACCACAAAAGCGACCAAAAGCAGACCGCGTTTAAAAATCAACTGTCTCGATCTCATAGCCGTCTGAGTTTATTGTCACGACAAAAAACACCCTCTTACCCATGTTGGCACACTGATGCCACAAAATTCCACGGTCATGGACATTGGTGACAGATAATCCATGATTATGTCCGTTCAGGCAGAATCCGCGTCTCCGGGTGCCTTCGAGTGTCTGATCGGCACTGTTTTCAATCACATCGTCGTCGGCACCCATGCCGGGAAACAGCGACAGTGCATCAATGAAAGGCCTCACAACGTTATTATTGAACTCACCGTCGAGCGGACGCGAATGCATGACAGCCACAGTGTGTGTTATCGGTTCATCAACATTGACACCGTTGTATCGGGCCACTTTATCAGCATCCTCATAAATGAAGTCGAAATCGGGAATAGGCTCTGAATAGTCGTAGTCAAGAGCATTTGTGTTGAGCATCAGAAAATGGACCCCGGCAACATCAAACGAATAGTTTGTCGCTCCGAAAAGATAGTTATAAGTCTGTTTTCCATTGCCGAGTGTGTCGTGGTTGCCGATCACCGTGACATAGGGAAAACCACTTGAAGACATGATGTTCCTGAACCATACAAACTCCTTCGGCAAGCCGAAATCGGTTATATCTCCTCCGTTGACAATGAAATCGATGTCTCCACGACGTTTCATCGCTTTAAGAGCCTCTTTCAGTTCATCGTAAGATGTCTGCGTGTCAGTTATGAAAGCGAATCTTATGGGCAACCGGGTGTTCCGCGCCGAAATCAGACTGATATTTTTTAAGTTTATATCTGTCTCCCCTCCTATATCAGCCGCATAAGGGTGATATTCGAAGTTATCACATGCTGTTACAGCCAAGACTGCTCCCACGATAAAAAATTTCTTAAAAAAAGATCTCATATTCAGAATCGTAAAAACTATATTCAGACAAAATTACGAAACTGAATGCTCACATCAAAAAGAGTGGGAATTTTGGTCAAATATCAGCGACTATTTTCCCACATCTTTCAATGTCAGGGCATTTCTGACCAGGCCGGCGAGCTTCGCCCGCTTTATGGCCGAACGGGCGAATATGGTGCTGAATCCATTCTGGTCAAGTTCAATGACCTGATCAAGCGAAAGAGCGGCATAATCAGGCCGCATCATGAATTCACTTCTCGGAGTGACCGCAGGCGATACGTTATGGGGACACACCTCCTGGCAACGGTCGCAACCATAGAGACATCCGTGCAGATCTGTTCCGGGCGGAAAATTGCCACGGTGTTCTATCGTAAGATACGAGAGGCAGCGACGGGCATCAAGAGTATTGTCGCCGTTGAGCGCACCGGCAGGACACGCCTTCACGCAGCGTCCGCATCGTCCGCAGTCTCCTTGCGCAGGACTGTCGGGCGGCAACGGCGCATCAGTCACGATCTCACAAAGAAAACAGAACGACCCGGCATCTTTGACTATCAGCGTGGAATTAAGTCCGATCACCCCCACCCCGGCCTTCACAGCCCAGTAGCGCTCGGCGACCGGAGCGGTGTCGACACAAATTCTCGCGGCAAAGCCTTCTGACTCGAGAACACCGGCAATCGGGACACATAGCCGCCTGAGCACATCATGGTAGTCATCACCGAGGGCATAGCGTGCGACAGAAACGCCCGGCAAAGCAGACGGATCATAGTAGCTCATGGCAAGCACGATGACGCTCCGCGCCCCCTCTACCATGAGTCTCACGTCTGACCTGACATCGTCATAACGGGCAAGGTAGTCCATGCCGGCATTCATGCCGCTCTCGATCCAGCGCCGGCGCACAGACGCGAAAACCGGGTCGACAACATCGGCACATGCTATTCCGAAGCCACAGAATCCGGCTCCCGCAGCCAGCTCCCGGAGTTTCGACTTACATAGGTATGGGGAGAAGCTCATAACCTACATGTTTCAGCCACTCTATGCACTCGGCAAGCGAATGGCGCAAATTATACCACGATTTAACCGAGTCGTGGAAAACGATTATAGAGCCGTTGCGCGTATATCGCTTGACAATCTTGATGATCTTTTCGGGAGAGAGATTGCGGTTATAGTCGCGGGTGACGACGTCATACATTATAATGCCGTAGTGCTCCTTGATTTTCCGGGCCTGATCCCACATCATCAATCCGTGTGGAGGCCTGAAGAGATGGCTGTCGATCAAACGGTCGGCTTCGGCAATGTCACGTGCGTAGCGGTGGAAAGAAGTGCGGAATCCCGGCAGATGATGCATGGTGTGATTGCCGAACGAGTGCCCTCTCCGCTTGATTTCCTCCAGCAGTTCGGGGTGGCGTCGAACATTGTCACCGACAAGAAAAAAGGTGGCTTTCACGTGATATTTGTCGAGCACATCAAGCACCCACGGCGTCACCTCGGGAATCGGTCCGTCGTCGAAAGTCAGGTAGGCGACCTTGCGCCCGCGTCGCGGAATACGCCAGATCGCCTCCGGAAACAGTAACCGGTAAAGCACCGGTGGTTGTTCAATCAGCATCTCCTGCCTTATTGCGCCTCGTTTACAAGATGCGACACATCGAAACCTCCCTTCTCGAGCTTTTCCGACAAGGCGTCGATGTCACCTCCTCCTTCATAAAATTCCTGGATCAATCCGAGCAGGTAGGTCGGTGCATATTTGTCGATGCGCGACAGTGAGGCATATCTCCATGGGGTTCTTTTAAGAGTCGTGACATACCTGTCATATTCGGCATAGTTCATGATCTCATTTTCAAGAATGTCGAGTCCTTTCTGTTTTATGGCATCATCTTTGAGCTGCGCTCCGAGTCTGACATAGACCTCGCCGAGCTGCTGACCGATCTGGAACCCGTAGGGCGATGCCTCACGCGGCAGCTTCTCCTCGATCAGATCGACAGTAGCCAGAGCCTTGGCAAAACGGTCGTCAGCAAAAGCTATAGCGATGGAGTCTGTCGTTGTCTCCTCGCCATCGCCGACATAGAGCGCACCGATACCCTCGTTGTAGAGAGCCGTCGCCAGATCAAGCAACGCGCTGCGGTGGGTTGTCACCATGCGTGCGGTGGTCTCATCGAGATAGAGGGGCTTACCCTTGGCCACAGCTTCGGGAATTCCTCCCCATTTAAACTTCGTCGTCACATTCTCAAACATGCGGTCAGTGTCAACGCCGGTAGAATTATAGCCATTGAGAACTGGTGTCACCTGATGTGCCAGCCCCGACTGCCTCATGTAGGGCGACAGGCCGAGATAGTATGTTTCGGGCACCGTCATAGCGAAGTAGATCGGGCGGTTCCAACCGTTTTTCACACTTGTCGCAAGCATGTCGAGCGAAAGCACCTTGCTGAGCGACGCGCCCTGCTCACCCTCTGTCTCCGGATCATTCAGCAGATCGACAACTATTCTGCTTTCAGCAGCCGCAGCCTCGTCGGGACTGATCACCCCGGCCTCGACCGCTTTGTTGACATCGACAGGGATATACATGTTGGTATATTTCCATATCGAGCCTTCTTCCGCTTTCTCTGGTGCGTTCTTATAGAGATCGGCCAACGAGGTCAGCGCCTCGACAGGATTTGCCGTCAGAGTCGTGTCGTTCAGGTAGTAATTATATTGCAGACGATCGTAGCCGTAATCGGCCGGAGTGGCGAGCATGTCGATAGCCATACCTCCGTCGGTCGGCATCTGCATCTGGTTGGCATACCAGTCGGTTGTCAGGTAAGAAAGATTGACCACCCTCACGTCGGGACGGTAGTTCTCAACCTCCTGTGCATACCAGAGCGGGAACGTGTCGTTGTCTCCGTTGGTGAAAATGATGGCATTTGGAGCGAGACTCGACAGATAGTTCATGCCGAAATCACGCGCCGTGAAGCGTCCGGAACGATCGTGATCGTCCCATGTCTGAGAAACCATCTGCAGCGGAACGGCAATGCCGATGACCGCCGCCACGCAAGCTCCGGTCAGCTCCACCGAATTTCGCTGACGTTCTGTTTTTTTCTTGTCGGCAAACGACTTGACGATAGCCGCAATTGCCGCTACTCCCATTCCGACCCAGATAGAGAAGGCATAGAACGAACCGGCAAAAGCATAATCGCGCTCACGCGGTTGCAACGGAGGCTGGTTGAGGTAAAGCACAATGGCGATTCCGGTCATGAAGAAGAGGAAGAAGATGACCCAGAATTGCTCGATGCCGCGTTTGGAATAGAATGCCTGCCATAGCAGACCGATCACCCCGAGCAGCAACGGCAGCATGTAGAAGACATTATGTCCACGGTTACCCTCGCCCATTTCGCGCGGCAACAAAGACTGATCGCCGAGACGGGCGTTATCCAGCACCGGAATTCCGGTTATCCAGTTGCCGCGGTTGGCCTCACCGTTGCCCTGCAGATCATTCTGACGGCCTGCAAAGTTCCACATGAAATAACGCCAATACATGTGAGTCAACTGATAGGTCACAAAATAGCGCATGTTTTGTGCGAAAGAGGGGAATCTGACCTGACGGGTGTAATCTCTCATGACCTCACCGTCGGCAGTGCGGTAGGGAGCGGCCTCTCGCGTATCGAGTCCGTCGGGAGTCTCGCCTATCCATTCAAGATAGGCCTTCGGGTGATCTCCGGCACGACTGTACATGCGCGGGAACACTGTTGTCGGAGTCCAGTTATAGCTGTCTTTTGTTCCGGTCTGAACATATTCGTCGCGTTCAGTACCATCAGTCTTCACTTTCTTGCTGTAGATCGCATGACCTTTGTTAACCATAGGCATGGTATAGCCTGCATCATCAACCTCATAGACAGGAAGCGATGTGAACTGCTGTCCGAAAAGCAGAGGCGATTCACCGTATTGCTCACGGTTGAGATAAGACCCGAGTGCAAACACATTGTCGGGAGAGTTCTGGTTCATAGGCGGATTGGCGGCCGATCTGATAAGGAGCAGGGCATAGCTTGAATATCCGGCGAAAATCACCATCACGCTCAGAACTCCGATGTTCAGTATCCTGACCGGAAGCTTTCGCGTTCTGAAGATCCAGAGGGCGAAGACTCCTATGATTATAACCGGAATCCACAGAGAGTCACCAATGAACGGTATTCCCGACAAGACAAGCGTGGTCAGTACCGACCACCTGATTGCCCTGGCACTATCCTGACGATAGAGCGATCTGACACACCAGACCATCGAAGCGACAAGAATGACCGCATAGAAGAGCACTCCTATATTATAACTCATGTGGAACACATTGACAAACAACAGTTCGAAATATTGCGCCACCTCGATGAAACCCGGAACAAGGCCGAACAGTATCACGGCGACAATTGCGAACGAGATCGCCAGAGACAGCAATGAGCCTCGTGCGGTAGTGTCCTTGAACTTACGGTAATAGACGACAAGAACAATGGCCGGAATACAGAGCAGGTTGAGCAAATGGACAGCTATCGAGATGCCTATGATATAGGCTATCAAGATCAGGTAACGGTCACTGTGGGGCTGATCGGCACGGTTCTCCCATTTCAAGATGAGCCAGAAGACCAACGCCGTACAGAACGACGAGAATGCATAAACCTCACCCTCGACCGCAGAAAACCAGAAGGTGTCACTCCACGTGTAGACAAGGGCTCCACACAGGCCCGATCCCATAATCGCTATGAGCTGTGGAACAGTGACTTCTTTGGCATCGTCTGCCACAAGAAGCCGTTTGACAAGATGCGTGACTGTCCAGAACAGTAGCAGAATGGTCGCCGCGCTCAGCAAAGCCGACATCGAGTTGACCATCATCGCAGCCTTGGTCATGTCGCCGAATGCGAAGTTCACGAAAAATCTCGCGGCCAACATGAAGATCGGGTTACCCGGCGGGTGGCCGACTTCAAGTTTGGCACCTTGTGATATGAATTCTGGACAATCCCAGAAGCTCGCGGTCGGTTCGATCGTCATCAGATAGGTGACGGCGGCTACCAGAAAGCAGAACCAGCCGAGTGTGTTGTTGATGATGTTGTAGCGTTTCATCTTAAAACTTGTTATGTTTATCTTCGGGCAAGCTTCAGGCCTGTGATCGAGCCGTCGGCAAGCGTTATTTTCACAATATATAGACTGCAGAGCCAGTCGGAAGTATCGATCACGACATCGTTAGCTGCCGGACTGACCATGACATATCGCCGGCCCGACGAGTCGTAGAGACACACATTGTCAATCTCAACCGTGGATTTTATCAAGAGATCATAGCCGCTGAAACGGGCGGAGACTTCAGAGGCGGCAACGTCTGGGTTGACCTGATCTATGCCCGAGACGCCGACGATATCAAATTCGCGCCACTGGTCCGCTTCCTTGAACATGTCTGTCATATCGTTATTGACCTTAAGCCTTACCGACGGGACCGAAACGCCGCTCCACACCGTATTTCCCAACGACGGCACCATAGTCAGTGTCGATGCGTCGATCTCAACAAGTGAGTTCATCTTGCCCATGGCATCATCTCCGATGTAAATAAGAGATGAAGGCAACGTCAGCCGGTTAACCGATCCCGACGAGGCCATTGCGTAGTTTCCGATTGATGTCACCTGATCACCCACCTCGATCGACTCAAGAGCCTGGCAACCGAGGAGCATGCTTTGCGGAATGTCAGCGAGAGTTTCGGGCAACCTGACCGACACAAGTGAGCCACAGCGTTCAAACGCGCTTTCGCCAATGACGGCAATGCTTTCAGCAAGCGACAGATCAAGTTCTTTCAGACCCGAGCCGGCAAATGCCCCGCGGCCTATCGACCTCAGGTTTTCATCGAAACCAAACGACGACAGCGAGCGGCACCATGTGAACGCGTTGTCTCCAATCACCGCCACAGGCACGCCGAGACTTACACCTGTGAGATTGATACAGCCCCGAAACAGATCTGATGGCAGCTCCTGCTGCGACAGTGATGCCAAGGTCAACCCGGTGCAATCTTTGAATGCCCCCCGGCCAAGATCGGCAACCGAAGGCGGAACGGTGATTCTCTCAATTTTCGAACCTTCAAACGCAAAGTCACCCACCGACACCACCGTGAGGGGAATCTGCACCGTCGCGAGCGATGTGGCGGCAAGCGAACCTGCGCCAAGTTTTCTCAATCCCTCAGGCAATGCTATTGAGGTCAGGTTCATGCCGAAAAGGGCGAATTCGGGCAACTCATCAGCCGGCGAGAACTTGCGTCCGGTAGCGAGCGGCGGTCCCTGATATGCCACGATCGACACACCCGACAAATCGAGCACCGTAAGATTTTCAAGATCAGTTCTGATATAATCGAAATCTGACGCATCAAGCGTTCCCTTGATTGTCAGCGTTTTGACATCGGTGCCGTCTCCAACCGCCTCATGAAGCCGCCCGGCTGACGCTGCAACGTCAAGCCCCAAAGCCCTCAATGAAAACAGGGCCACGAAGACAATCGTGATAATGGTTTGCTTCATTTCGTGTCGTTTACAAGATTAGCTAAAGGCCACCTATGGCCTTAAAACATGCAAAGTTACTTACTTTTTGCGAAATAAGCTTAATTCCACTCTCATTATTATATATTTTTAAGCCAAAAGCCCTACCTTTGCAAAAGAAAACAAACCAACAATCCAAATGAGAAATTTCACTAACGTCAGCGACATAGGCGACCTGAAGGCAGCCGTCGCCGAAGCCATGCAGGTAAAAGCCGACAGGTTTGCGTTCTCAGAGCTCGGACGCAACAGAACATTGTTGATGATCTTCTTCAACTCATCGCTCAGAACGCGTCTCAGCACACAGAAGGCGGCGATGAATCTCGGAATGAACACAATCGTGCTCGATGTCAACCAAGGTGCGTGGAAACTTGAGACCGAGCGTGGTGTGATCATGGACGGAGACAAACCTGAACACCTTCTTGAAGCGGTTCCCGTCATGGGTTGCTACTGCGACGTGATCGGAGTGCGCTCGTTCGCCCGATTTGAGAACAAAGCCGACGACTATGGAGAAAAAATACTGAATCAGTTCATTGAACACTCCGGACGCCCCGTTTTCTCAATGGAAGCCGCCACACGCCACCCCCTTCAGTCATTTGCCGACCTGATCACGATAGAGGAATACAAGACCAAGGAACGTCCGAAAGTCGTGATGACGTGGGCACCTCACCCCAAATCTCTGCCGCAAGCGGTCCCCAACTCATTTGCCGAATGGATGAATGCCACCGACTATGATTTCGTGATAGCCAACCCCGAAGGCTACGACCTGTCGCCGGAGTTTGTCGGAAAAGCACGTGTGACACACAATCAAGACGAGGCACTTGCAGGCGCAGACTTCGTCTATGCCAAAAACTGGAGTGCCTTTGAAGACCCGAACTATGGCAAGGTGATCTCCACAGACCGTTCGTGGACCGTCACAGCAGAGAAAATGGCACTCACCGACAACGCCTACTTCATGCACTGTCTGCCCGTGCGCCGAAACATGATCGTCAGCGACGATGTCATCGAAAGTCCGCGTTCACTTGTAATTCCGGAAGCCGCCAACCGCGAGATTTCAGCCCAGGTAGTGCTCAAACGCATTCTTGAATCACTCTGACACCGACAATATACGACCGTGCGGGCCAGACACCTCATGTTTGTCTGACCCGCATTTGTTTTTGGCACAACTTTTGCACTGGCCAAAGTGTTTAAAATATATTAATAATGAATTATGGCAATTGTTTTTCACAATAAAGTGTTAACTTTGTTAATTCATTATCATCATAACATCAAACCCGCCCATTCCGTTCCACATGAAAAAAATATTATTTTTCGCACTCTCAGTGTTGCTGCTGTCTTCGTTCGCCGCTTCGACGGCAGCGACCCGCAGTCCAAAAGAAGCTGTCAGCCGTAATCTCGACATTTTCTCCGCTATCTACAAGGAGCTTCAGACTTCCTATGTCGACACCATCGATGCCGACAAGTCGATGCGCAACGCCATCGACGCGATGTTGAATGCGATCGACCCATACACGGAATATATCTCAGAAGATGAACAAGATGACTTCATGACCATCTCCACCGGTGAGTATGGCGGCATCGGAGCATACATTTCAGAGCGCGACAACAAAGTCACATACATTTCGGAGCCCCAGGCCGGATCTCCGGCAATGAAAGCCGGCCTCAAAGCCGGAGACCGCATCATCAAGATTGACGGTGACACAATGGTCGGACTGGGAAGCGCGAAAGTCAGAGAACGGCTCAAGGGTCAGGCCGGGACAAAATTTGAGATAACCGTCATGCGGCCCTACTCACCCGACGGAGATTCAATCAAGACTTTCACCGTGACACGCGAGAAGATCGAGATCAATCCTGTGCCCTATTACGGTGTTGCCCGAGGAGACATAGGCTACATCTCGCTGACCACGTTCAATGAGAAAAGCGCGTCACAGGTGCGCGACGCGCTGATCGAACTGAAAAAAAATCCCGATGTCAAATCGATTGTCCTTGACCTGCGTGGCAATGGAGGAGGACTGCTCGAAAGTGCTGTGAAGATTGTCGGGCTGTTCGTTCCGAAAGGCACCGAGGTGCTCAGAACACGCGGCAAAGGGCTGATCAACGAAAAAGTCTACAAGACAACCGACAAACCGGTCGACACCGAGATTCCACTCGTTGTCATGGTCGACGGAGGGTCGGCTTCGGCTTCTGAAATTGTGACCGGCGCGCTGCAGGATCTCGACCGCGCCGTCATCGTAGGCAACCGTTCGTTTGGCAAAGGTCTCGTTCAGAGCACCCGCCAGATTCCATATCACGGTCTGCTCAAGGTGACCATAGCAAAATATTACATACCCTCGGGACGCCTGATTCAGGCTATTGACTACTCACGGCGAAACCCCGATGGCACCGTCGCCCGCATTCCCGACAGCCTGACGACCGTCTTCCATACAGCTGCCGGACGTGAAGTGCGTGACGGTGGCGGCATCACGCCAGACATCAAAGTCACATATCCCGAAGGAAACCGCCTGGTTTTTAATATCGTACGTGATCTTTGGGCTTTTGACTACGCCACTCGATATGCCGCCAACCACGACTCGATAGCCTCGCCGGACTCATTCACTGTGACCGACGAGATGTATGATGATTTCAAATCGTTCATCGATCCGAAAAAGCTCAACTACGATAAGGTCTGCGAGACAATGGTCGACCAGCTTGAGAAAGCTGCTGAAAGCGAGGGATACATGACCGATTCGGTCAAGACACAGATCAGCTCGCTCAAGAAATTGCTGCACCACAACCTCAACAAAGATCTCGACACCCGACGCACCGACATCGCCGACTATCTCGCGACAGAAATCGTGACCCGCTACTACAATCAGCCGGGAAGCATAGCCTACGGCCTGAGAAATGACATAGTCCTCGACAGCGTCGAGAATATGCTTGACACTCCGGGGCGTTACAAACAGATTCTTTCACCCCGTTAATGGACATAACAGACATAAGCCGCGACTTTCTGACCAAACCGCGGCGAGACGCTCTCAAGGCCGCAATGGCCTCTGCCGGTGACACTCCGTTCGGGGTGTCACTCTACAACTTGGCCGGATCGTCGGCCGCAGTAGCTCTTTCAGCCGTCGACCACGGAAAAGTCCCCATGCTGGTCATCGGCGATTCACCTGACGACGCCGGATATCTCTATCACGACCTGTCGCGTCTGTTGGGCGAACAGGCCGTGTTGATTTTTCCGTCAGGATACAGACGTGACATCAAATACGGACAGGTCGACCCACCGTCGCAAGTAGCTCGCACCGAAGCGCTTGCCGCATGGCACAGTGACAGTTCTCTCAAAATTGTCGTCACCTCGCCTGAAGCTATCGCCGAGTCTGTGGCCACACGCGACTCGATCGCCCGACAGACTTTCACGCTCTCTACCGGAGAGACCGTCGACATGGTAGAGACCGAAAAATGGCTGCGCGACAACAATTTCTCGCAAGTCGACTATGTCTATGAGCCCGGGCAATTTGCTGTCAGAGGATCGATTCTCGACATTTTCAGCTACAGCAACGATCTGCCCTACCGAGTCGATTTCTTTGGAGACGAGATCGACTCGATCAGAACATTCAATGTCGAGACACAGCTCAGCGAGTCAAAGGCCGATTCAATATCAATCACGGCCAATGTCAGCAATGACAGTGACAATGTCTCTATTCTCGATTTCATCGACCCGGCGACTGTAATCGCCGTCAGAGATGCCGCCTTCACGATCGACAGAATAAAAGCGATAGCGCGAGAGACATTCAGCGAGAGCTCGCTGATCGCCGACGAGGGCGACAGCGACGCATTGTCTCATGTCGTTGATCCCGACCGGTTCGCAGAGCGATTCGACCGTTTTGACAAACTCTATTTCTCTGCGTCGGCCAACCCCGTGGCCGGATCAACCGCCGCGATCGACTTCATGTGCGCTCCACAGGGACTCTACCACAAAAACTTCGACCTGATTGGTGAATCTTTCGCCGACTTCCTTGCCAAAGGCTACACGATCTTAATTCTCAGCAACTCGGCAAAACAGATCGAACGCCTCCGTGACATATTTGCCGACCGCGATGACAAGATAGAATTCACACCGGTCATCACCACTCTCCACGAAGGCTTCGTAGACAACGCCACCGGAAGATGCGTTTTCACCGACCACCAGATCTTTGACCGTTTCCACAAATACAGCCTGAAGAGCGACCGCGCGCGCTCTGGAAAACTCGCCCTGTCGCTAAAAGAACTGAACTCGATCGAAGTGGGAGACTTCATCGTGCATGTAGACCACGGCGTCGGAAAGTTCGCCGGACTGGTAAGATCCAACGTCAACGGCAAGAAACAAGAGATGATCAAGCTGATATATCAGAATGACGACATCATATTCGTCTCCATTCACTCGCTCCACAAACTTGCCAAATATCGTGGCAAAGAGGGTGTGCCACCCAAAATAAACAAACTCGGCACCGGTGCTTGGAACCGCGTCAAGGAACGCACAAAAAGCCGCCTCAAGGATATAGCACGCGATCTGATCAGACTCTATGCCGCTCGTAAAAATGAGAAAGGATTCAGTTTTTCGCCCGACTCATACCTGCAACATGAACTGGAGGCAAGTTTCATCTATGAGGATACCCCCGACCAACTGACCGCCACACAGGCTGTCAAGAACGACATGGAAAGTCCCAGACCAATGGACCGCCTGATCTGCGGCGATGTAGGGTTCGGAAAAACCGAAATCGCAATTCGCGCTGCCTTCAAAGCTGCAACCGACGGCAAACAGACGGCAGTGCTCGTTCCGACAACCGTGCTTGCCTATCAACACTACAACACCTTCAAAAAACGTCTGAAAGACTTTCCAGTAAGAGTAGACTACCTCTCGAGAGCAAGAACGACGAAACAGGTACGCGAGATTCTCGACGATCTCGAACAAGGAAAAATCGACATTCTGATCGGCACCCACAAACTGATCGGTAAAAACGTGAAGTTCAAAGACCTCGGACTCCTCGTGATCGATGAGGAACAGAAATTCGGCGTCGCCGTCAAAGAGAAACTAAAACAGATGAAGGTCAGTGTCGACACGCTGACGATGAGCGCGACACCGATTCCGCGCACACTCCAGTTCTCGCTGATGGGGGCACGCGACTTGTCGGCGATCATGACACCGCCGCCAAACCGTTTTCCGATTCTGACCCAGGTGTGCACCCTCAACGATGAGATACTTGCAGAAGCCGTCAACTTCGAACTCTCGCGCAACGGCCAGATTTTCATGATCAACCCGCGCATTGAGGGACTCCACGACCTCCAGGCGATGCTGCGCCGTGTGGTGCCTGACGCACGAACCCTTGTGGCTCACGGCCAAATGCCTCCGGCCGAACTCGAGCAAGCCATCATCGACTTCGCAAACCACGACTACGACATTCTGCTGGCCACGACAATCGTCGAGAGCGGCATCGATATGCCAAATGTGAACACGATCATGGTGAACAACGCGCAGAACTTCGGTCTTAGCGAGCTCCATCAGCTGCGCGGACGTGTCGGCCGCAGCTCACGGAAAGCGTTCTGCTATCTCTTCGTGCCGCCGCATATTCCGCTCACACCGGTCGCACGACGCCGGCTGCAGGCAATCGAGAGTTTCAGCGAACTGGGAAGCGGAATACACATCGCCATGCAAGATCTTGACATTCGCGGTGCCGGAAACCTTCTCGGTGCCGAACAGAGCGGATTCATCGCTGATCTCGGTTATGAGACCTATCAGAAGATTCTGAAAGAAGCGGTGACTGAATTGCGCACCGAGGAATTCAGCGACGTGTTCACCTCTGAAGACAGCGAAGAAGAGAAAGAATATGTCTCAGACTGCCTTGTCGAGAGCGACATGGAACTGCTGCTGCCACCTGACTACGTTCCCACCGAGAGCGAGCGCATATCACTCTATCAGGAACTCGACAACATTGACCGCGAACTCGACCTGCAGCAATTCAAATCGCGCCTGCAAGACCGGTTCGGGAAAATACCTCCAGAGACAGCTGAATTGCTGCGGGTTCCGCGGCTTCGCCGGCTCGCACGCCAGCTCGGCATCGAAAAGGTCACACTCAAGAACGGCCGCATGTTCATATATTTCGTCGACGAGACAAACCGCGCATATTACCAGTCGCCGATGTTCGGAAAACTGCTCCATTTCCTCCAGGAAAATCCACGCCGGGTGACAATCCGCGACAATGCCGGACGCCGCAGCTTCGTCATAGCCGATGTCACATCGGTCGAACAGGCAGTCGACATCTTCAACACCGTCCACTCACTGGCATCAGTGTGATTATCAGCGAAAACTGAAAAATAATTTGCACCGTTGATTTCTTTTGTTTAAATTTGAGACCTAATATCATTGTCAGGGCAGCGTCCAAAACCCGCGCTCGCCCATAACCAGTTACTAATCACTCTATTATGGATATGCTTGAACAGTCCGCTCAGGTTGACCCCGTCAACACTGATTCCACCGAAACCCAAAATCAGCCGGCAGTCGACGACTCATCGGCACAGGGATCATCTGTCACCAAAACTGAAATCATTCAGAAACTTGAGGAAATTATCGGCAAAACACCCGACGAGATAACTCGCGACGAGGTGGGTCACCTAAAACAACTGTTCTACGCACTGCGCCGCGATGAAGTAGCCGCTGAAAAGGCCGCTTTCGTCGAGGCCGGCAACGACCCTGAGGCGTTCACCGCAACCACCGATCCGCTTGAAGAACGTCTGCATGAGATTCTTGACCGCATCAAGGAAATAAAGGCCGAACGCGCACGCCAGATCGAAGCCGAGCAGTTGGCCAATCTTGAGCGCAAGAATGCCATAATAGACGAGATTCTGGCTCTGAGTGCCGATGCAGACAATGTCAACCTGCAATTTCCACGTTTCAGGGAACTTCAGCAAAACTACAAGGACGTCGGTGATGTTCCCGCACCCTCGGCAACAGATATATGGAAAAAATATCAAGACGCAGTAGAGCGATTCTATGACCAGCTCAAGGTCAACCGCGATCTCCGCGACTATGATTTCAAGAAAAATCTCGAGGCAAAAGAACTGCTCATCGAACAGGCTGTCAAACTCGCCGACGAAAGCGATGTGATCGTCGCGTTCAGACGTCTTCAGGAGCTCCATGACAAATGGCGTGAGATAGGCCCCGTGGCAAAAGAAATCCGCGATGAGATCTGGGCCCGCTTCAAAGACGCATCGGCAGTAGTCAACAAACGCTACCAGTCGTTTTTCGAAGAACGCAAAGCCCGCGAACAGCAGAACGAAGCTGACAAGACCGCGATCTGCGAGGAGCTTGAAGGTCTCGATTTCTCTTCCCTGAAAACATACGCCGCATGGGAAGCAATGACAAAACAGATTCTCGACGCCCAGGCCCGCTGGAAAAAAATCGGATTCGCGTCAAAAAAGAGCAACAATCTGCTTTATGACCGCTACCGTGCCGTCTGCGACAAATTTTTCGCAGCAAAAGCCGCTTATTATAAAGGTGTGAAAGAAGATCTCGAGGAAAACCTCAGACAAAAAACAGCCCTTTGTGAACAGGCCGAGGCTCTGATGGACAGCACAGACTGGAAAACAACCACCGACACCCTCGTCGAACTCCAGAAAAAATGGAAAACAATCGGCACCGTTCCCAAGAAACACAGTGACTCGATCTGGAAACGTTTCCAGACAGCGTGTGACACTTTCTTCGACCGCAAGAAGAAACTCAGCAACTCGACACGTCAGATCGAGACAGCCAACCTGAAAGCCAAGAAGGCTATCATCGCCACACTCAACGCCATTACCGACGAGACTCCGCGCGACGAGGCAATAAAGACTGTCAAAGACGCGATCGCACAATGGGGAACAATCGGTCACGTACCTTTCCGTGAGAAAGACAAGATCTATGAGAACTACCGCCGCATAGTCGACGATCTCTACGACAGGCTCGACATTCGGGAAACACGCGCGAACGTCGCCCGATTCGAGTCGTCGGTAACCGAGATGAAAGGCGACAAGCAGCGTCTCTACCGCGAGCGTGAGCGTCTTGTCAGAGCCTATGAGCAGAAAAACGACGAACTCAAGACTTGTGAGAACAACATGGGCTTCTTCACCTCCAAATCAAAGAGCGGAGACTCTATGCTGCGTGAAATGCAACGACGGGTGGAGCGGATCAAGGAGGAAATCTCATCGCTTGAGCAGAAAATCAAAATCATCGACGAGAACATCGCCTGACAAGATAGACACCACCAATAAAACAATCCCGGCCTTCGGCACATTCACATCAAAATGTGTCACAATTGTGAAATTCATAGACCATGCCTGTTCCCGGCATTGACGCCGGGAACAGATAACGGCCTGTCTCGAACTTCTAAATCTTGAAACCGACAAAACGATATGGCGGACTCCTGTCACCTGCTATCACAGTGGTTGATTTTGCCCTGCTCAATCTCCTGTTCCTGACGGTTGTCCTGCTAAACCCTGAAATACTGAACTGTCACCGCGTCAGAACAATTTTTCTGTCGCTGAACGTCGCATACATTCCTGTGGCATGGCTGATGAAATCAGTTGCCGTCGACGCCCGATCGATTCATCTCGACCGCGTTGTCTCCGCCGCCATGAAAGGAGTCTGCATTCACATAATCTGCTTCACCAGCCTGCTCTATCTCCAGAATCTGACATTTCTCGGCCTGAGCGTCTTCTTCACCTTCTACCTTCTGTGTCTGTTCTTCTTCCCTCTGACGTGGATAATCTGCCGGCTTCTGATCAAACATCTACGGCGCAAAGGCTACAACTACGTCAGGTGCGTGATTGTGGGCACTAACTCAACCGCCCGCACCCTCACCGAGAACATGATCAACGATCCGGGATACGGATACCGTATTCTGGGCTATTTCGACAACGTATGCCTGCCCGAATTTGACGGCAACTACATCGGTCCGATAGACCGGCTTGAGGAATTTGTCAAAGAGAATGCAGTTGACGAAATCTATTTCACCCTGTCGGGCGACAAACCCGAGGTGATAATCAGCGTGATGAAGACAGCCGATGACAACATGGCCAAGTTCTTTTACGTGCCCCGCATCAGCCGCTACATCACCGGCACTTTCAAACTCGGCTCCATCGGCACCTCAGCACTGCTGTCGACTCACCCCACCCCACTGAGCAGTTTCTTGAACAGAGCAGCGAAGCGAACTTTCGACATTCTGTTTTCAATCATGTTTCTTGCTGTCAGTCCGGTCATTTTCATACCTGTCGCGATAGCGATCAAACTCTCGTCTCCAGGACCGGTCTTTTTCAAACAGCAACGCACAGGCTACCACGGCAAGCCGTTTATGTGCTACAAATTCCGCACTATGAAGGTCAACGACTCGAGCGACTCTGTGCAGGCGACAGCCAACGATCCGCGCAAGACACGCGTCGGCGAATTTCTCCGTCACACAAGCATCGACGAACTTCCGCAGTTTCTGAATGTGCTACGCGGAGAGATGTCGGTTGTCGGCCCACGTCCCCACATGCTCAAACACACCGAGGACTATTCAAAACTGATTGACCGCTACATGGTGCGCCACATGGTCAAACCCGGCATCACCGGCTGGGCACAGGTAACCGGGTTCAGAGGTGAGACAAAATATCTGTGGCAGATGCAGGGACGGGTCGAACGCGACATGTGGTATATCGAACATTGGTCTTTCCTGCTCGATCTGAAGATCATCGTGAAGACCGTAACCAACGCTGTCAGAGGTGAAAAAAATGCATTTTAAAAACTAAATACCATATCAACAACGATGAAAAGACTGATTACATTCCTTCTTGTGTCGGCATTTCTAACATTTGCCGTGAACGCTGAAGTCACCGTCGGAGCTGCTCGGACCGATTACTATGTGCCGTTGCTCAAAGGCAAGCGAATCGCCCTGTTATCCAACCACACGGGTATGGTCGGAGACCGCCACACACTCGACCTGATGTTGCAGTCAGGTCTTGACGTGACCACGATTTTCTCGCCCGAACACGGTTTCCGGGGTAATGCCGATGCCGGTGAACATGTGAGCAGCTCAGTCGACCCGGTCACCGGAATTCCGATCGCGTCACTCTACGACGGAAAATCGCGCCGCCCATCAAAAGAGACCATGGACCGTTTTGACATAATCGTGACCGACATACAGGATGTCGGCCTAAGATATTACACATATTATTGCACAATGGTCGATCTGATGAACGCAGCCGCCGACGACGGCAAACAGTTCATGGTTCTCGACCGCCCCAACCCCAACGGAATGTATGTCGACGGTCCGATTCTCGACATGAAATATCAGTCAGGCGTAGGCCGTCTGCCCATTCCTGTCGTCCACGGCATGACTCTTGGCGAACTGGCCCGCATGGCAAATGGCGAAGGCTGGTTGAAAAACGGATCAAAAGTAGATCTGACCGTAGTTCCGTGTGAAGGCTACACCCACCAGACACGCTACTCACTTCCGGTCGCCCCGTCACCCAATCTGAAGTCTGACCATGCGATCTATCTCTATCCGTCGACCTGCTATTTCGAAGCCACACCGGTCAGCCTCGGACGCGGCACCGGGAATCCGTTTGAGGTTTATGGCCACCCCGACATGAAGGGATGTGACTACTCATTCACTCCACGCAGTGTCAACGGTGCGAAAAACCCTCCGCAACTCGACAAGCTTTGCCACGGACGAGACCTACGGAATCTTGACAACGAGGAAATCATCGCCAAAGGCATCAATCTCGAATATCTTATCGATGCCTACCGCAACCTCTCGATCGGTGACAAGTTCTTCACCTCGTTTTTCGAGAAACTGATCGGCCGGGGCGACATCCGCCAGATGATCGAGGACGGAAAATCAGCAGATGAGATCAAAGCCTCCTGGGCCGGCGATGTAGAGAAATTCAAAAAACAACGCAAACCCTACCTGCTCTATCAAGAATGATCTCGGTTATCGTAGCACTGACCAACAACGGCGCCATCGGGCGGCGCGGAGACCTTCTGTTTCACATCTCAGACGATCTGCGCCGCTTCAAGTCGCTTACAACAGGGCATCCTATCATCATGGGACGCAAGACTTTTGAATCGTTTCCCAAAGGTCCCCTGCCCGGTCGCCGCAACATTGTGATAACCCGCAATGGCGACTGGCACCATGAAGGTGTCGAGACCGCACCGTCGCTCGGCGAAGCCTTGAAACTGGCCGCAGACAGCAATCCCTATATCATCGGTGGCGGACAGATATATGACTCTGCATTGCCTTTGGCCGACAGACTGTGCCTGACGGAGATCGACACCGTCTGTGACGACGCAGACACATTTTTTCCTGAAATCAAATGGGATGAATGGAAAGAAACCGAATGTTCTGAATATTTCACTGACCAGAAATCGGGCGTAAGATACAGATTCGTCACTTATGACAGGAAGTGATCCGGGGCAGACATAAAAAAAATTATCCGTCATCACGACGAATAATCTTCTTACCTTAAATCTAATACC
>CAJUPY010000031.1 GCA_910588035.1 uncultured Muribaculaceae bacterium
GCTCACCTCGACACTGCCAGTGTCGCGCTCTAGCCAGATGAGCTAATACCCCGTTGTTTTCAGTGCAAATTTAAGCATTGTTTTTGTAACGGCAAAAAAAATCTTCAGAAAGAAGATAAAAAGTCGTTCTTTCTGAAGATTATATGTCGGCGATAGATCGATCAGATCGACAGGCGGCGCAGCGTGTCGAGGAGGCTGCGGTTTATCGGCTTGTCGTTTTTGATCGCTTTTGTGAACGGCACATATACAATCTCGTCGTTCTTGATGCCTATCATGACGTTACGCTGGTCATCGAGCAGTGCGTCTATGGCGGCCGCACCCATGCGTGAGGCGAGAATGCGGTCGTGGGCTGTGGGTGAGCCACCGCGCTGCAGGTGTCCGAGAATCGAGACTCTCACATCATAGGAGGGGTATTCGTTCTTGACACGTTCGGCGAGCCCCATGGCTCCACCGGTGACCGGACTTTCTGCAACCAGAACGATCGATGAGTTCTTGCTCTTGCGGAATCCGTTCTCGATCAGTTCGGCCAACTGGTCGACCTCGGTCGAGATTTC
Organism: uncultured Muribaculaceae bacterium; assembly: GCA_910588035.1. GTDB lineage: Bacteria > Bacteroidota > Bacteroidia > Bacteroidales > Muribaculaceae > CAJUPY01. The sequence continues at coordinate 555 of CAJUPY010000031.1, forward strand.
GGGAATGATTGCGGCTTCGGCTCCCGAGGCGATCGCGCCGTTCAGGGCGAGGAAACCGGCGTCGCGCCCCATCACTTCGATAAAGAAGAGGCGTTCGTGGCTTGTGGCGGTGTCGCGTATTTTGTCGACACACTCCATGATCGTGTTCAGGGCGGTATCATAGCCGATCGTCGTGTCGGTGCCGTAGAGGTCATTGTCTATGGTGCCGGGCAGGCCGATTATCGGGAAATTGAACTCGTTGGCGAAGATTCGTGCGCCTGAGAGAGATCCGTCACCGCCGATCACGACAAGTGCGTCGATCTCATGGCGTTTCAGAATGTCGTAGGCCAGCTGGCGGCCTTCGGGGGTCTGAAATTCCTTGCAACGTGCTGTTTTCAGAATGGTGCCACCCATTTGAATGATGTTCGATACGTTCTGGGTGCGGAATTCCACAATCTCGTCTGAGATCAGTCCTTTGTATCCGCGGTAGATTCCATACACTTTAAAACCGCTGTAGATAGCCGATCGTGTCACGGCGCGTATAGCGGCGTTCATGCCCGGGGCATCACCTCCTGAAGTCAGTATGCCGATGCTTCTGATTTCTGACATAATTCTTTATTCTTTTTCGTTAAACTCTTTCTTGATAATTGCAAAGATACGAATTCATCGGGTGCAAACGCAAATTAATTTGCGTTTGCCAAGCGAGAGTATCTAAGACGAGGTCAAAGGTACGCAAAATGATTGCAATCGCGTAAGTCGATATGTCTCTAAATTTAGTAAAATTCTGTCAAAATCAATTATTCGTCTATCGAATAGTTGAGAAAATCAATGAACGGCCGCAGTTCCCTGAACAGTTCCGAAGTTTTTTCGACCCAGTCGCCGTCTTCGAAGAAACGGCGGTCACAGCGGTGGAACTTGCCGAAATCTTTCAAGCGCAGAAGGTCGGCGTCGGGGTGGTTGCGGTCCCAGCCCTTGGGCACGGTCTTCAACATGTCTCCGACCCAACCCGGATAGTCGGTCGACAACGGTTTGCTGTCGATGATCTCCCGAAACTCCTCGATGTTGTCGACAACGGCCTGACGCACCTTGCGCAACATTGGCTGTGGCGGACACCACAGGCCGCCGTAGAGTCCTTGTACTTTCTTGTCAGAACCGATCTGAATGTAGTATGACGCATGACTGTCTTTGCGCCCCATCGGATTGAAGACGGCTGAGAAATAGGTCTTGTAGGGCGATTTATCGGGGCTGAAGCGTGTGTCGCGGTAGAATCGGTAGAAGACATCTTTTTCTGGTTGACGCAGAAGCTCCCGGTTCCAACCGGCCATCATTGCCCTCAGACGTTTTATGTCGTCACACCAACATTGGCGCACGTAATCATATTCTTCCCTGTGGTCTTTGAACCACTGGCGGTCGTTGTTCCGGCCAATTTCGTCAAGAAATTGATAGAGCCGCGTGATGTAGTTTCCACTCATTGTTGCTTAAGGTTTTATCTCTTCCCATTCGACATCGACGATCTGGCTTTCGGCAGTGAAACGGGTCGTTGTCTCACCCGATCCGGTAGTATCGGTAGTATTGGTTTCACTGACGGTAATTTCCTCAAATTCGACATATTCGCCGACCGAGGGATCTATTTTCTTGCGACGACGCTGTGGCTGCCGACGGTGTTGGCCGTCACGGGTACCGGGCCGGGAAGTTTCTCTTGCGCCGCCAAACATCTCGTTGAACCGGTTTTTAAGACGACGGTAGGCGAGATAGGCTTTTATGGCGGGAATGGCGAAAAACAATATTATCAATAATAGCAGGAATCCCCACATAGATTTTCTCGAATTTTAAAGTGTGTGTAGTTCAGATTGTCATGCTTTGCGGCCTGCGACAGCCGACAGGGCCACGTAGGCGGCTATTGTCCACATCAGCCCGGTTATGCCACACAGTGACACCGAGATGACGGCAATGGCTATGATTACAAATCTGTAAACGTTTTCCTTGAAGTGGAAGTTCTTGAATTTCAAAGAAAACATTCTCATGTCGGCAACCATGAGCAGAGACACTGCCACGGTTATTACGCTGACAATCCAAGCCGGCATCATTGTCTCCAGGCTGTAGAGGCACGACACGAACCCGATCCAGAAAATCGCGTTGGCCGGAATCGGCAGGCCTGAGAATGTCGTCGACTGCGTGTCGTCGATGTTGAACTTCGCGAGCCTCAACGCTCCCATCAGCGGAATGAACAGCGATATGTAGCTCAAGGCATTGCCTCCGGTCAGATCAAGCATGGCGTTCAACAGCAGCATCGACGGGGCGACACCGAAACTGACCAGATCGGCCAGGGAGTCAAGTTCTTTGCCAAGTGCGGAATAAGCTGCGAGCAGACGGGCTGCCGCACCGTCACAGAAGTCGAAGACGGCAGCTGCTCCGATGCACACTGCTACCCATTGGTAGCCGGTCATGCAACCGATTGTCTCAGACGCGTGAAAGGAAAATATGATAGCTGTCAACCCCGACAGGAGGTTGAGCAATGTAATCGTGTTTGGAATGGATTGGACGATGCGTTTTAACATTCTTTTCCGGGGTTGAGGCGACCTACCTCGGTTATGCCTCCGACGGTTTTATCGCCGATTTTTACATAAATGTCAGTTCCCAAGGGTAGATAAAGGTCTATGCGTGAGCCGAATTTGATGAAGCCCATGTGGTCTTCGATCGATGCTTCGTCGCCCGGCTGGGCATATGTGACGATGCGTCGGGCCACTGCACCGGCTATCTGGCGCATCAGAATCTCCTGTCCTTCCGGAGTTTTGATGACAACGGTAGAACGTTCGTTCTCTGTGCTCGATTTAGGCAGGTAGGCCGACATGAAACGGCCTGAATGGTGTTTTGTGTAAATCACTTCTCCGTCGACAGGAAACCAGTTGGCATGCACGTTGAATACAGACATGAAGACCGACAGCTGGATCACGTTGCGTTTCAGATATTCAGGTTCATAGACTTCCTCGAGTGCTACCACTTTGCCGTCGGCCGACGAGACGACAACATTTTTTCTGTTGCCGGTGAAGTTTCGGCGTGGCGAACGGAAGAAGTTGACCGTGAGAAGATAGAGAATGGTGGACAAAACCGTCAAGGTGGCCGGCACTGCGATGACAGAGTGTGCAAAATACCAAACCACACCGTTGATTATCAGTAGGATAATCAGCAGTGCGACCAATATGTTGTTACCCTCATGGTGTATTCTTACTCTCATCAGTGTCGTTCTGTACGAAGGTTTGTCGGTGTTTATTCTGCAAAGATATTACAAATTTTTTAAATAACAAGTTCATCGCTCTAAAATATCGCGGTTGTGCCTAATTGCCGAATGACCGCGGCGGTGCTATTGTGGGGTTGCCGAATTCCTGTCGGCTCGAACGGAAAATGTTGTATAGAATGCCGCCGACGTTCACTCCGATCTTGACGTTGTTGTTGAATTTGTAGTAAGGTGTCACGATCGGCTCGAAACGGTAGTTGCGTGTGTTTTGCTGCATGATGCTCTGAGCTCCGACATCGACACCCCAGTGGTCGTCTAATTTCAGTGACATGAAACCTCCGAACGTCTGCGAGGGGCTGAATCCGAGCATTGCCGGCTGATAGAGTTTCGGTTTGGTGTAATAGCGGCCGAATAGGGTCACCCCCACCCTGTCGCTTATGTCGTAACTAAGTGAGCCTCCGAATCCCCACATTGTTCTCAGACCGCGGTAGTAGCCATATTTGACAGCTCCGACATCACCTTCGACGGTGAATCGGCCGACGCGTTGGCTGAACATGACCATGCCCGATTCCACCCCCATCATGCCCGGAAACGAAGAAGTGCCTCCGACGGCGTTGATGTTGCCTGTCGACCATGCGCCGACGGTGGCGATGCCGGGTGTGAAGTTGTGGAACATCGAGGAAATCTCGCGTGTGTCGAGATTGTCGGTCGTCAACGGATGTCTGACAGCCGGTTCTTTTATCTCTGGCATCATCACGGCACGATTGCCCGCGTTTTCGCGGCTAAGGGAGTCAGGCTTATCGGTCACGGCTGCAGGAACTGACATGAGCGTGTCGGGGTGCTCGGTCTGTGCTGTGGCGGTGAAAAGCGTCAGTGTCGCGAGCGTGAATGTCAACAGAGCCGCTTTCATTTCTTCTTGCCGAAGTCGTCGGGATAGCTGACGCTTTCTATTATCTCGCCTCCGCGCAGATAGATGTGGGTGTCAAGCGAACGGGTCCCTTCATGGAGGGTGATCACTCTCGCTCCGTTGCGGAGGTGGTTATAGACTGTGTTACCGCCTGAATAGCGGCCGTAGCCGAGCAGAATGCCGTACCAGTCGCCTACAAAATCGTTGTCGTGGTCATGGCCGAAAAACATTGCGTAGACGTCGCCGGTTTCGCGTGCCGAGATGAACAGTCCGGAATTCATGTCAGGACTGCACACTTTCTCTTTCTTGGTGCCTGTGATTTTTCCTTTTTCTGCCATTTGTGCCACTTCGGGCAGCGGAATGTGGAAGAACATCAGCGACGGAACGGGGCGTCCGCCGTTGTCGGCCATATAGTCGCGTGCGAGCTGGCGATGCCACATGATCTGTTCTGCTTCGATCCAGGCATATTTACCTGTTCCTTTCAGGTAGTTGCCCCCATGGGAGTCGATGCAATAGAACACCGATGCCACGCTGTCTGATTTCGACGATATGATTTCCACAACATAGTCGGGACTCTCGGTGTCTCCTCTCGGTGGTGCGACACATCGGGGTTTTGTCTGAAGACGATCGTAGATCTCACCCAATGATGCATCAAACTGCATGTCGTGGTTGCCGAAGGTGAACGCAAACGGAATGCCGCGTCTGACAATCGGCTGAAAAATCGTGTCGATGCTGTTGAGGGCACCGTCGGCATAGACCATGTCGCCGGTGACGATGACGAAATCGGGTTTCTCCGCATCGAGAACCTCCTCGATCAGTTCGATCGAAACCTCTGAGGCTTTCTTGCCCCATTTATGGTGAATGTCGGTCAGCTGCACGATCTTGAATGTGCCGTCGGCGTTGAAGCGCAACGGCTCGGCGGCGTGTAATGAACTACAGAACACTGCTGCGATTAATAGTGATATCAGTTGTTTCATTGGCTTGAATTTTCAGTGTTGCCGGTATCCATGACCAACCTCACTCCTGCTATATAGTTGCAATAATTTTTTTCTTGTTCGCGTAAATCTACGTCCCATCGGCTTGAATTGGTGACGTATTCCTTGTCTGAATAATAGTCTCCGCCTCTGACGACTTTTTTGTTGCCCACCGACGGTCCTTTCGGATCTACAAGATCGGTGCTGTCGTATGGCGCGTAAAAATCGCTGCAATATTCGCTGACATTTCCACTCATGTCATAGATTCCGAGTTCGTTAGGGGCTTTTGTCTTTACCGAATGTGTATAGATCTTGCTTGTCCTGTAGTACCAGGCCACATCATCGGGATTGTCTGAACCTGAATAGACGTGGTTACCGCCTTTGTGACCGCCACGCGCGGCGTATTCCCACTCGGCTTCGGTCGGCAGACGGAAACGTCTGCCTGTCAGTTCACTGAGCCGTTCAGTGAACCCGACGGCCTCGTTCCACATGATTCCCTCTACCGGGCCGTTGTCATTTTTGAAGATAGACGGGCTTTTGCCGGTAAGTACTCTCCACAATCGTTGGGTAACCTCGGTTTCGGCAATGTAATAGTCTTTTGTCAATGTGATTTCACGAGTGGGAAATTCAATTTCATTGACACTGTCGTGTCTGGTTCTTGCTCCCATTGTGAATTTCCCTTTTTTCACAAGAATCATTTTGAAGGCTATTGAATCACCGTTGCCGTCAGCAACTTTGACCGTCACGGTTTCGGGAAGGGGTTGTTCGGCCAATTGTTCAGATTCCGTCTGTTTTTCTGCGATTACAGTCTCTTCACTCCCCGTCTGCATCTGTTCTTGAGAGGTCAGCCCGGCGGTCTGATTGCCATTTTTAGCGAAATAGATAGCCACGGCAATAAATGACGAGACAATGACCGTTGCGAGCGCGGGTTGCCCTATTCTTTCCCACCACGATTTCTTTGAAGAGATCTTTGGCTGCTCGGGACGGATTATATCGCCCTTGTCGCGTTGACGTTCATTGAGGTCAGACGGTTTCATCGTCATTGCAGCTCCATTACGATTCTGAGCCCCGTGTTGCTCTCGCGGTCGTTCTCACCAACGCGTCTGCGGAATGCGTTGCGAAGGGTTCCCGGGTCGTTGCTGTCCCAGGCTCCACCCCGGCGCACACGTTGTTTTCCGTTGGCCGGACCTTTGGGGTCGTTAATGTCACGTTTGTCGTAGTTTGCCTTGTAGTCGCTGCAGAGTTCATAGACGTTTCCGCTCATGTCGTATATGCCGATTTCATTGGGCTGTCTGGTCATGACCGGTTGAGGACGGCTATGGCTGTTGCCGAAATACCAGGCCACTTCGTCGGCATTGTTCGAGCCGGAGTAGGCGTGGTGAGATGTCTTGTGGGCACCGCGTGCGGCATATTCCCATTCGGCTTCGGTCGGCAGACGGAATTTCGCACCTGTCAGCGCACTGAGACGTGCCGCGAATTCATTGGCTTCGAGCCAGGTTATGTTCTCAACCGGATTGTCGGGATTCTTGAACTTCGACGGATTGCTACCCATGACCGCTTCCCACAGTCGTTGGGTGACTTCGCTCCGGCCGATATAGTAGTGGTTTGAGATGTATACACGTCTGACGGGTTTTTCATCGTCGTCGGCACCATATTGCTCGGGTGTGGCACCCATGGCAAACTCGCCGTTGGCTACAAGAACCATGTCGAAGCTTACTTTCTGTGTCGGTTTCGATGTCGTTGAACCGGTTCTGACAGAATTTACCGTCGGAGTGACTTCGACTGTGAGCAGGTCACGCAGTCCTGTTTCCGATCGGGTCACCGGAAGCAAATAGGTGGTGTTTTTCTTCAGATCGGAATACTCAAATCTGAACGGTTCGGTCTCGGGGGCCAGCAGGGCTATGACGCCGCTGCCCGCGGGAACATAGATCCAGAGAGCGTCATCTTTCTGCTCGGTCTTGATGCCGTCGCCTCCCACGACCAATCCGTCGGGCCGGGTCTCGAATTTCACTTTGATAAGGGCACACGGCTGACCGCTTTTGTCTTTGACTTGGTGAACTGCTGCCGAAAGATCGCCCGTCACAGGTTCAAGTCCTGTAGTGCCGAATACGTCGGCAATTGCCGACAGTGATGCCGTCAGCAGTGTTATGAGTGTCAGTGTGAGTTTTTTCATTTGTCAATCAATTTGAACCAAAAGGCATTATATCCCGACTGATAGTTTTCAAAACTGTCTTTTTTGTCTGTCAGAATGTCGGTGCGATGTCCGTTGATGACCGGGGTCAGAATCGCAACGATCTCCTCGTCAGACAAGATGATCCAGTAGACAGACGCGGCGTCGTCACACTCTTCAATCGTTCCCCTGGCCTTCACTTCGTTGCTTCCGTTTATCAGAAACAGCACGTCCTCCATATTGTCACACAGTTTGAGTTCTGCCAGCAGAATCTGTTTTGCTGACATCTTTGGCTCATCGGGTGTGTTGTCAGCCGGTTTGTCTGGCTTGTGGTCACCGCTTCCGACAGTCACCGCTGTTGCCGTGTCATCGTCGCAGTTGACCTCCACAGTGACTTCGTTCACTGTGTCGTCGGGTGTGGCTGCATTCTTGCCGTCATCTCCGGTAGCCATGACGATGATGATAAGTAGTGCGATCACTACGACAGCGGCAACGACCGGTTTGCCTGACCGTTGCCAGAAAGTGGGCCGGGATGTCTGTTTGAGATCTGAATTCAGCTGTTCAGGCTGCTTTATGTTCAACCCGCCCTTGTTTCGTTCGTTGATGCCGGTCATTTCACTCGAGTTCCATTACAACGCGCAGACCTGTGTCATGGCTCTTGTCTTTTTCCTCGACGCGGCGACGGAAAGCGTTGCGCAGCTGTGTTGTCGACGGGCTGTCCCATGCTCCACCGCGACGCACGCGGTTCTTGGCCTGTTTGGTCACCAGCGGGTCGGTCTTGTCGTTTTTGTCATAGTTGTGTTTGTAGTCCTGACACAGTTCGAACACGTTTCCGCTCATGTCATAGATGCCAAGTTCGTTGGGGGCTTTGCCCTTGACGGGCTGAGTGCGGCTGTGGCTGTTGCCGTAGTGCCATGCTACCTCCTCGGGGTCATTTGAGCCGGAGTAGGTGAAGTGGCTTGTCTTGTGTCCGCCGCGTGCGGCATATTCCCATTCGGCCTCGGTCGGCAGACGGAATTTGGCACCTGTCAGGTTGCTGAGACGGTTGACAAACTCCTGTGCCTCGGTCCACGAGATGTTTTCAACAGGATGGCTCGGTTCCTTGAAGTTGGCCGGATTGTTGCCCATGACAAATTCCCACAGTTCCTGGGTCACCTCAGTCTCGCCGATGTAGTAGTCTTTGGTGAGGGTGATCCACCTGACCGGCTTCTCATCGTCGTCGGCACCTTCCTGCTCGGGTGTGGCTCCCATTTTGAACACTCCGCTCTTGACGAGGATCATGTCGAATTTGACCGGCTGTTTCTGTTTGCTCTGGCGGTTGCCTATCTTCACACCCGATGCCGTCGGGGTCAGTTCGACCGTGAAGCGGTCGCCGAGCTGTCCCTCATCTTCGACCACCTGCATGATGTAGGTGGTGTTTTTCTGCACGCCGTCAAATTCATAGCGCAGAGGCACATAGTCGGGCACCATCACGTTGAGCCAGTTGGCTCCGTCGATCAGGTAGACCCAGTATTCGTTGTCTTTTTTCTCAGTTTTGATTATGTCACCCTCGAAGGTTGCTCCGTCAAATGCGAGTCCTACTTTTACAAGAGCGCATGGAGTGCCGTTCAGATCGGCTACCTGGTGCACGACTGCCGCCATGTCGCTCGGGTCGGCTTTGAATTCACTGACAGTAAGTTGCTGTGCCTGGGTAGCAGTCCAGGCCGACAGAAAGATGATAAGTGATAATAGTTTTTTCATATCGTGTGTTGTTTTGATTTTACGGTAGTTTGAAATCACTCAGGGAGAATGAGCTCTCGATGTCGGCCTCCCATGTCCGGACATGTATTTTCGGGTGATCTTCGTCGGCGAAATCCCAGATCAGGAAAACGACACCCTCGTCGCTGTAGCCCGGTGTCGACCAACGTTGTCTGAGAGTCACGCCGTAGTAGTTTGGTTTGGCAGGATGGCGCAAAACACGGTAATCGCTGAACTCGACATTGAGATATCCCTTGTTCTGCTCGCGGTTGAAGATTCCGCGCAGTTTGGCCAGATATTGTTTCTTGTTCTGACGGACATATTCGACCCGGGCCGATTTCATGGGCGACAGATCGCCTTTCTCGCGTGAGAATCTGACGACACCGGTGATGATCAGCGCATCGTCACTGAAGACATCTTCCATGAACTTGATGTCCTTGCGGTTATACGCGCTCTGAAACTGTTCCACCCAGTGGAGAATCTGGTAGCGGCGGTCGGTATCTTTCATTTCAATGCCCTGTTTGATCAGGTCGGCATATTGGTTGGGGTCGAGGGTGAAATTGAAGTCTACGATGCGTCCGGAGGTGTCGAAGTTGATCGAGATCTCCCGGCGGTCACCGCTCGAATATGATGAGTCAAACGGAATCATCTCCATGCCGATGTTTCTGACCTCATAGCCGCGCACCGCTCCGTTGCCCGATTTGAGGGTCAGACCATGTTCGACCGGTTCGTCATCTTCGGTGCGGAAATGCACGTTGTCCCAGTTCATTTTTATTGTCTCTACGGCCAGTTCGTCAATGTCGATGCCCGCGAAGTCTATCGGCGCACCGTTTTGTTGAGCCGCGTTGATCGCGCTCAAAAGCCGGCTCGCCTCTTTTTCCATTTTTGTTTTCAGGGCAGGCGAATTTATGCCGTCTGAGAAGCGGAACATCACCTCTGACGACATTGTCGCTGAGGCCGAGGCGAGAATCAGAATTAATATCAGAAGTCTGTGTGTCATATCTTAACGGAATTGAAACCATGCGCCGTATTGCGCCGAATAGTTGCCGAGGCTGTCATATTTGCCTGTCACATAGTTGTAGCGGCGGTCTTCGCCGGTGTCGTTACCCAGAATCGCCGTTACCTCAAGCGACTGGTTGCATATCACCCAGAAGCATGTGCGTGCGTTGAGACACTCTTTGATCGTGCCGTAGTTCTTGATTTTGTATATCGCTTTGTTGTCGCGCAACACCTTGGTCGCGTCGCCAAGGTTTCCGGCTTCTTTGAGTTGACCTATGATCTCGCTCTGCCATTCCGGAATCTGTGGTGCTCCTTCATCGCCTGGGGCGGTAATACTCTTTGCCGACGGTTTTGCCGGTCCGTTGAGATCGGCTTTTGCTATGAATGCCATTGCGCGTGTTTTGTTTCCGCGGGGCATCGTCATGTATTTTATGTCGATGTCTGACTCCGGTGTCAGCGAACGGTCTATGCCGTTTTCACGGAAATAGCGGTTGACATAGTTTATGAGCAGCACGCGGGCTGTCTGACACGAAGACTCTTCCGACTCGAGTGTAGACTCGGCATAGAGGTATGCCTGGTCGAGTTTGATGCGGTTGAAATCGGCCGACGTGTAAGCCTGCGTGGCCGGCATGGCTGACGCCACCAGGATCAGGAATGTCAGCAGACGGATCACGATGTCATTTCTGTGTGGTTTTATCTTCATAGAGTCTTTCGATTTTTGAGGTTGGAATGAAATTATTCATGCGCACATCGGCATGTCCGCGACGGGTTGCCGCTGTCTGAGCCGGAACGGTTACGGTCATCGTGTGGCAATAGCCTTCGGGGTTGTTCATAGCGATCAGTGTGAACGCGATATTGCCGTTGTCGATCGATTGCAGGCCGAAAAACATCCGGCACCCGTTTTCAATGAAATAGCTGACAAACGCGTTGAGAGGCACCTTGAAGAAACTGTCGGCATATCCATAGCCTTTCATCTTGACGTTGAGAATGATGTCGTTGTCAATCTCGGCGGTGGTGAAAAGGTTGGCTGCCGACTCCACCGGGAAACGCGACGAGCATATCAGCCGGTTTACGCCGTCGCGTCGGCGTGTCTCATAAAAACGGTCGGTCGACAGGAAACGCGAGTGAAGAGTGTCGCCACGTTCGATCTGCAGGTCGGGCGGCCACTGCGTTTCAAGTCGTTGACGGTTGACCGGAGCCGGCGGAAGAACGGTGTCGCGCCTGGAGGTCAGCTCCTGCTTGAGCATGTGTTCATTCTCGGTCATGGTGCGACCGGAGATGAGGTCATGGTGGTTGGGGAAAATGAAAGCGGCGGTCTTGCCGTTGTCAAGTTTCCACGAAATGCGGCACAAACGGTTGTCAATGTCGCTGACGTTGAAATCGCCGGCCGGTTTGCCGTGGCCCAACCGGTCGGCAGAGATGTTCTCAAACTCTATGCCGACAGTTTTGATCAGCGACTCGGTCTCGGCCTTGAAGAGACGGTGCTCGAGTGCGAGACGTCCGGCGAAATTGAGTTTCTCGACCGTAGCCCGTGTCATGTTTCCGGTCTCGAAAAGAGGAAGTCCGAGATGGGTTATCTTTCCCCGTTCGACTGTGACAGCCAGTTTTCCGGCCGGAGTCATTATGACGGCAGTGGTGTCGTTCCGGGGCACTGCGGCGAGTACAGACGGCTGTAGTGCCTCCCCGATTTTCTGCAGGCGTTCGGTGGCATAACTTCGCTGAGCCCGGACCACAGTCGTGGCCGACTGCAGTATCACGATGACTATCAGAAGAAACCGGGCAGTCATGATCGCGGAATATCAGATTGAGCCTCCGCCAACGAGTGTGACCTTGCTTCCGTTGCGCCAGAGTTCGCCTTGAACAAACGAGCCGTCGACAAATTTCGCACGTCTGATCTCGTCACCGGGCCGCAGTGTGATGTTCTCTCCTGTCTTGAAGTCGGTGACAGTTACCGCGCGGCTCACTGTGATGGTGCCCATTCCGGACGGTTTGTTGCCGGAGGTCTTGCCATGAAACGTTCCGAGAGGAGTTGTCACCTGACCGTCAGATTTCACCTGATTGTTGTCTTCGGAATCGTTTATTATGTTTGCGGCAGGTTGTTCAGCTGTTTCAGGGCTATCTTCAGCTACGGGCGAGTAAACGGGTGGGGCGGCCGAATCTTCATGTTCTATCTCGGCAGGCATCTCTATGATTTCTTCGCTCCCGACTGTTTCAACGGAGTCTGTCGTGGCCGGTTCGCTGTCAGACGATCCGTTTATCCATGCAAATGCTATGATAGCGATCAACAGCACGGCAACCACAGCCATGACGGTTGTTTTCATGCCCTTGCCCGACGGTTTTTCAGGCTCAGGTTTGTGAGGGGGTTGAACAATGTTTATCTCGCCCGATCTGCGTTCAACAAGGTCAGACTCGGGTTTCGGTTGTTTTTCCAGATTCATTGTCAGAGTGATTTCGGTTTATAGATTGAATTCCACCAGGTCGGATCTTCCTTGAGCCATTTTTCAAACCACGCGTCGATCGTGTTCTGCCATTTTATGCGTTTGTCATGGTCGAGGATGTGGTGGTTCTCACCTGCGACGGCGACAAAGGCAGTCGGTTTGCCGAGCAGTTTCAGTGCTGTGAACATCTGGATGCTCTCGCCAACCGGAACATTGGTGTCGGCGTCGCCGTGGAGAAACAGCAGCGGAGTGTTGATCTTGTCGGCATTGAACAGCGGGCTTTGCTTGACATAGAGGTCGGGGTGTGACCATGGGTAGCTGTTTGCCATCGACACCTCGCTGTAGGAGTATCCCCAATATCCTTCGCCCCAGTAGCTGGTGTGGTCGCTGATGCCTGCGTGGGAGATCGCTGCGGCGAAGATGTCGGTGCGGGTCTGCAGGAACTGGGTCATGAAACCGCCGTATGACGCTCCGATGCAACCGATGTGTTTACGGTCGACAAACGGGTGTTCGTCACAGAAGCGTTTCGTGCCTTCAATGATGTCGTCGGCGACACCTTCGCCGGCTGTGTTGACATGGCGCGACGAGAATTCCTGACCGAAGCCTGTCGCTCCGCTCGGATTGATTGCGAAAACGATATAGCCCTGGGCTGCATAGACCTGATGTGGGTAGCGGCTCTCGAAATTGCGGCCTGTCGGCGAGCAGCCGCCATAGTAGTTGACGATCATGGGGTAGGTTTTCGCCGAATCGAAGTTGTCGGGCAGGTAGTAGCGCCCGTGAATGCTGTCGCCGCGTGAGTTGACAAAGCTCCACGGCTTGCACTCGGCCAGTCTGACACCTTCGAGCTTGCGTGCCGACAGGTCGTCGATGAGTTTTGTCTTCATCGACTTGGTGTCGAGAGTGTAGATGCGGTCAGAGTTCATCGCGCCTTGTCCGGCAAATGCCATTGTCGCGCCTGTCGCCGGAACCGAGATTGAGTTGATCATATCCTCGGGTGTGTTGACTGGGGTGATCTTCAGGTTTGACGGATTTATGCGGTAGAGGCTCTTGCGGTCGCGGTTTTCAGCTGTGACATAGATCATGCCGTCGGCGCGTGACCAGACTACATCTTCAACCGACGGGGCGAAGTCGCGTGTCAGAGGTGTGACCTTGTGGTCGGCGACATTGATCAGATAGAGTTGGTTGTCGGTCATGCTCGGTGTTCTGCCTTCGGGCACATTCTTGCCGACGCCGTCGAGTGATTCCGGCGTACCGGCCACCACGACCTGTTTGCCGTCGGGCGAGAAATATCCTCCGCCGATGAATCCGTCGTCAGCGACAAGTGTGTCACACGCCATTGTCGTCAGATCGAGTGACATCAGAGTCGACAAGGTCGTGGGGCGTTGTGTCAGACGGCTGTGAGACGATCTGATCAAAAGCTTGTTGCCGTCTTCGGAGATGTCGGTGAGCTGCACGCTACGGTGGCCGAATGTCAGAGGTTCCATGACTCCTGTCGAGAGGTCATATCGGGCCAGACGGGTTCGGTTACGCCACCCCGGAATGCGGTCTTCCGGTTCGAGCACCTGATAGACGTCGCCCTCTTTCTCGCCCTCGTCGACGAGAGTGTAGATCAGAAAATCTTCGGTCGGTGCGACGTTGAAGCGGCCTTCGGGAATGCCGGTGGCCATAACCTGCTCATCGCCTGTCACCGGGTCTACGCTGACCAGCTCACGTCCGTCGAGGCCGTTGCGGGTATAGCGGTAACGGTTTGAGCGGGGTAGCCATGAGATCGCGCGGCTGCCGTCGGTCAGGGTGCGGCCGTCGGCAAGTGAGGTAATGCGGTAGTTGTAGCTGACTTTGCCGTCTTTCAATGTGTTTGAGGTCACGGTCAGCAGCATCTTGCCGTCGGGCGACAGCGAGACATAGCTGACGCGGCGGCCATGAATGATGTCGCCGAGGGTGATCATGCGGGTCTTGTCGTTTCCGACGGTGAGCAGCTCGGGACGCTCGGTCTCGATTGTCACGGCAAGCGAATCGGTCTCGCCCGGCACCGACAGATATTTGATAGCGAAAGTGTGGGTTGCCGGCTCGAGTTTCAGATTTTTTCCGTCGGTTTTCTTTCCGTCTACAAACAGGGCGACGCGGTCGTCTGACTTGCAGCCGGTGTTGACCGTGACGGTTACGAAACTGCGGTTCTCAGCGGTGAAGGTGAGACCGTGGAGTGCCGGCGATTTCTCATGTCCCGGCATGACGTCGGCTTCATAACGGCTCGTCGCACCGGTCATTTTCATCGGTTGGTCGAGAAGAGACGCGGTTTCATATTTTTTGGAAGATATGTCGACACTGTCGATCATCAGCGGTTGTCTCAGCGGACGTGCTCCGGTGTAGTCAAAACTCTCAACGTTGACTACGCCCGATGTCGCGGTAAGTGCGACTGCTCCCGCAAGAAATGTGATTATGGTCTTGGTCATGGCTCTAAGTTCCTTTTTGCCACAAAGTTAATCAAAATTAAATCTGACTCCAAAAAAAATATTTACATTCGACCCACAACAAGCAGACATTTTAATCGTGACTACATACGAGCCGTGGTCACAGAAACAAGCGAGCTGCAACACGAATGAACGTGTCGCAGCTCGCTGTATAGTGGTGTCGCTATGTTTTACTCTCCGACCATATAGTGGTGGTAGCCGTCGAGTTTCTGCCATGCGCCACGTGTGAAGTCGGGCACTTCGACAGGGCGGCTCTGGTTGGCCAGCGAGATCGAGGTCAGCTCGCCCAGACACGACCATTCGGCTGCGTCATAGACATCCTGATCGAGGGGCAGGCCGTTGAGCAGACAGTAGACGAGGCGATAGTCCATGATGAAGTCCATGCCGCCGTGACCGCCCACTTTCTTGGCTGTCTCGGCGAGTTCTTTCTGAATCGGGTGTTCATATTTCTTCATCAGGGCCTCTTTGGCTTCGTCGGGAATGAAACTGTGGCTCGACAGATTTTCCAGGTCGGGCATGCCGTCGATTGAGTCGGGAGAGGCAAAAGTGTAGCCCGATTTCGGATATTTGTTGGCGAATCCAAGTGTGCCGGTCAGCTGATACATGCGTGAGTAGGGTCGCGGATTCATGACGTCGTGCTGAATGTGCATGGTCGCTCCGTTCTCGGTCTGGATCATTGTCATCGTGTGGTCGGCGTTCTTGAAATCGGCGTCACCACCGAGTTTCTTGACCAGTTCGGGACCTGTCACGGCCTTTGTTGCCATGGCGGTAAGATAGTTCATCTTGTTGCCGCGGTGAATGTTCAGCAGCTGACATGCCGGACCCATGCCGTGGGTTGCATAGACGTCGCCCGCATTCTTTGAGTTGAAGTCGAGTCGCCAGTTGCCCTGATACTCGTCCCAGAACGGTTCGAGATTGTGAATGTATGCGCCTTCAACATGGAGAATGTCGCCGAACAGACCCTGCTGGGCCATGTTGAGTGTGGTCAGCTCGAAGAAGTCATAGACACAGTTCTCGAGCATCATGCAGTGGCGGCGTGTGCGTTCCGATGTGTCGACGAGTTTCCAGCACTCCTCGAGATTCATGGCCGCGGGCACCTCGACAGCCACATGTTTCCCTTTTTCCATTGCGTAGACGGCCATTTCGGCGTGGTTCTGCCACGGTGTAGCTATGTAGACCAGATTGATGTCGTCGCGGTCACACAGTTGCTTCCAGCCTTCTTCGCCCGAGTAGGTGTCGGCGGCGGGCAATCCGGCCCTGGTCAGAATGTTGTTGGCCGAGTCGGCTCGTTCAGGCATTAGGTCACACAAGGCTTTGACCGATGTGCGGTCGAGGTGGGTGAAGCGTCTGACGGCTCCGGGACCGCGCATGCCCAGACCGATGAAGCCGACGCGGACGGTGTCGAGGGGTTCGGCTCTGAAGCCTACCATGTCGGTTTGTCCTTCAGGACGTTCGGGACTCGGGACTGCGATCACATTGCTTTCAGGTTTCGCGCCTCCGTTGCAAGATGTCAGTGCCAATGCCACTATGGCCGCACCGAAGATTGATTGGAAGAGTTTCATGTGATTTATGGGGTTTGAATGATTGGAGAATATCCTGGGTGGATCGAGATACTATTCGAGTAGTCCGGGACGCAGGCGGCGTGTGCGTTCTACCGACTGCTCGTGGCGCCACTCGGCAATTCTGGCCTCATGGCCGCTCAACAAGATCTCGGGCACGGTCCAGCCGTTGTAGTCGGCCGGACGGGTGTAGACGGGCGGTGCGAGCAGATTGTCCTGGAATGAGTCGCTCAACGCGCTCTGTTCGTCACCGATCGCACCCGGAATCAGTCTGACCACGGCATCGGCTATGACAATCGCCGGAAGCTCGCCTCCGGTCAGAACGTAGTCGCCGATCGAGATCTCGCGGGTGATCAGATGTTCCCTGATGCGGTAGTCTATGCCTTTGTAGTGGCCGCAGAGAATGATTATGTTGTCGAGCATCGACATTGTGTTGGCTATCGGCTGGCTCAGCACCTCGCCGTCGGGAGAGGTGAAAATCACCTCGTCGTAGTCGCGCTCGGCTTTCAGGGCACTGATGCAGCGGTCGACAGGCTCGACTTTCATCACCATGCCGGCCTCGCCTCCAAACGGGTAGTCATCGACCTTGCGGTGGCGGTCGGTGGTGTAGTCGCGCAGGTTGTGAATGTGAAACTCGACGAGTCCCTTGTCCTGGGCGCGTTTCAAGATCGAGCAGCTCAGCGGCGACTCAAGCATCTCGGGGAGTACGGTCAGAATGTCGATGCGCATTGTCGGACGGGTCTTATTTGGTATATTTGTTTGCCTGCTGTTCGATCAGCGCGGCATCGTCAAAGTAGTCGATGCGCATCGAGCGGCGCACATCGTCCAGGGTCTGCGCTGCCACCTCGCGGGCGGCTTCAGAGCCGCGGCGCAGAATGTCGAACACCGCCGGAATGTCTTTCTCATAGGCGGCACGGCGTTCGCGAATCGGGGCAAGTTCCTCCTCGAGAACGTTTATCAGAATCTTCTTGACCGTTCCGTCGCCCACTCCACCTTGCTGATAGCGTGTCTTCAGGTCGTCGAGCGAGGCGAAATCGGGGTTGAAGCGGTTGATCTGGTCGCCATGAGACAGGGCGTCGAGATAGATGAAGGGACAGTTGCCCTCAAGATGTCCGGGATCGGTTATGTTGAGGTGGAGAGGGTCGGTATACATTCCCTTGACCTTCTTGGCAACCTCTTTGGCGGTGTCGCTCAGATAGATGCAGTTGCCGAGCGATTTACTCATCTTGGCCTTGCCGTCGGTGCCGGGCAGACGCAGACATGCGCAGTTTTCCGGCAGCAGAATCTCCGGTTCGACCAGAGTCGGGCCATAGACGTTGTTGAACCGCTGCACGATTTCGCGGGTAAGCTCGATCATCGGGGCCTGATCTTCACCGACGGGCACTGTAGTGGCCTTGAAGGCGGTGATGTCGGCGGCCTGACTGACAGGGTAGCAGAAGAAACCGACCGGAATGCTCTGCTCGAAGTTGCGCATCTTGATCTCGGTCTTGACTGTCGGATTGCGCTGTACGCGTGAGACGGTAACCAGGTTCATGTAGTAGAACATCAGTTCGGTCAGTTCAGGCACCTGCGACTGAATGAAGATCGTGGTCTTGGCCGGATCGATGCCGACCGACAGATAGTCGAGGGCCACCTCGATGATGTTCTGACGTATTTTCTCGGGATTGTCGGCATTGTCGGTCAGGGCCTGTGCATCGGCTATCATGACGAAAATCTTGTCGTATTCGCCGGAATTCTGAAGCTCGACGCGGCGTTTGAGCGAGCCGACATAGTGTCCTAAGTGGAGTTTTCCGGTGGGACGGTCACCGGTCAATATGATTTTTTCCATTGTGCTGTTTTGGGTATTGTTGTCTGAATTTTGCAAAATTAGCAAACTCCCGCGATTTTACCAATTTATTTTCATCGCCGCATAAAAAAACGGGGCTGTCATCGCGACAGCCCCAATTTCTTAATAAACCAATCATTATCACATTTCTGACATTATAACGCGCCGGGTTGAAAAATAGTTCATCGTGAAAGAAATTTTTTTGAGAAAACGGCTTAAGGAAATGAAAAACGGTGTCGCGATCGTCTGTAGTCTGAGATTTAATCGGCGTCCTTGGCCGGACGCCCCAAGTCAGGTCGCTGTGATACCGGGCATGCCTATGGCATACCCGGTTACTGCTGAATCGTCGTCCTCTCGGACGACCCGTTGATGTTTTCGTGACGGGCGGAGTGTCGCGATCGTCCTCACGGACGACCCGTTAATGTTTTCGTG
>CAJUPY010000032.1 GCA_910588035.1 uncultured Muribaculaceae bacterium
GAGCACCTGACTGTTAATCAGGGGGTCGTTGGTTCAAGCCCATCCTGAAGCGCCCGGAAGTCCTTCACGTTGTCGTGGGGGACTTTTTGGTCTTATGTAAATAAGACAGGCGGCATTGAAATCTATTGAAAAATGTTGATAATGATGACCAAATTGGTTAAATTTGCGTCTTAATCCTCACTTTAGATAAAAAGCAATGGCGTTTGATGCAAAAGAAGATAAAATTGTGAAATTGCTTTCACAGAATCTGTTGGAAATACCTCGCAACCAGCGTAAGTATGTGTGGGGTAAGACAAACTGGGCCGATCTGTTGTCTGATATTGTCTTTATTGTCGACAACAACTGTCAGTCACAACATTTTCTCGGCAGCATCGTGTTGAGGTCGGAGGAAGATGTCAACGGACTCGAGAAATACAGTATCATTGACGGGCAACAGCGCACTATTACCATAATTTTGTTCCTTCTGGCTCTGATCAGGTTGTTCAAGGAAAATGACATGAAAGAGGACGCCGACGGAACGTTTCAGTATCTGTTTTTCAAAGACCGTAAAAATATCGAACATCTCGTTCTGCACTCTGAAAATCATCTGCCGGTGACCGACCTATCGAATGTCATCAGGAAGGCTGGAAAAGAAACTGACATCGCGCAGGTGCTTGCAGATGTTTCGGTCACGAAATCAGATAAAATTTTCAAGGATGGTTTTGAGTATTTTTATGACGCACTGAGGTCGTTGGCGAATAAAAAAGGAGCGGAATATCTCGTGAAAATCAAGGACTCGCTTCTTGATGCCCGGTTCATCAGAATCAATGCCGACTCAGACGCTGACGCATACACCGTATTCGAGATTCTCAATGCCCGCGGACTCGGACTGGAGGGCTATGAGTTGCTGAAAAACTACATCATGCGGTATATCACGCCTAAGGAAAAGGTAGACGAGGTCAAGGTGAAATGGGCTTCTATCGAGCAGAAATTGGGAAAACATATCGAGCCGTTTTTCAGACATTATGTGATTCACAAGATCGGACCTGGCTCGTCGGAGGTGTATCGTACACTCCAGAAACATTTTCCCAAGGAAGAAGTCAACAGTCTGTTGAATGACCTGCATCGAAAGGCCGAGCTATATTCCAGGATAGTCAATCCGTCGCGCGAAAACGAATACGGTGATTATCAGATATTGGCTTTCCTCAGGTCTAAAAGATCGCAGCAGTTGCGCCCGCTGATATTGAGTCTTCTCAGTGCTGCCGATTCAAGGAAAATTGAAAATCAGGAGTATTTGAAGTATCTGAACTTTCTTAAAAATTTCTTCATTTGCTTTACGATCATTGCGTCAGAAAAGTCAAACAAATTGACCGAGGTGATTGAAAAATACGCACCGTTGATTGAAAAAGATTCCTCTTTGACGACTTTGGAGGCATTTGAGAAAGCCATGAGAAAGAAGTTGCCCTCGTTTGCCACATTCAAACGGATTTTCTCAGATCTGGGCTATTCTCAGCATTATGATTTTTACAAGGAAAGCAGATATAAATCACAGGTAAGCACTGTGTTGGAGCTGATCGAATCTCATTTGTCGCCGGGATTTTCTTTTGAAGACGGCACGATCGAACACATTCTGCCCGATTCAGAAGCAAAGGAAAACGCCTTGATCGGAAATTTGACTTTTCTTGAGAAATCGATAAACAAAAATTGCAAAAACAAACCGTTGGCAGAAAAACTGAATGCCTACAGCGACTCAAATTTTAGAATGACTCGCAGACTGGCTTCAAGGTATGGCCTGAACAATGGTTCTGACTTTAATCCCGCAAATCGCGCCGAAGCAATGGCGAAACTGATCTATAACGAGATCTTCAAGTTTGGTGACAAATAGATACCCGCTACCGTCAACCAAGGCTGCTCTTCTGATATTTGAAGTTAGTTGTGGAAAATCAAGAAATTACATCAAACCACAACAACGGGCTGAAGCTGACGTATGAGGAGATGTTGTGGAAAATCAAGAAATTACATCAAACCACAACAATAAGGGTATCGACTACTTTAACAGGTAGGTTGTGGAAAATCAAGAAATTACATCAAACCACAACTACTACCAGGTTTCAGAGTATTATGATGAGTTGTGGAAAATCAAGAAATTACATCAAACCACAACAATTCGCTCATTCGCTTGGCACCGATGCAAGTTGTGGAAAATCAAGAAATTACATCAAACCACAACTTTACAACTTCCGCACTTATTTCAGGTGGGTTGTGGAAAATCAAGAAATTACATCAAACCACAACTATGCTGGTCAGGGTGTTAATAGTGGTCAAGTTGTGGAAAATCAAGAAATTACATCAAACCACAACTCCGACTCTCTTTCATTGACTGCTCGAGATGTTGTGGAAAATCAAGAAATTACATCAAACCACAACTCTTGACAATGAAACCAAACTCACCGAATCGTTGTGGAAAATCAAGAAATTACATCAAACCACAACCGGCGACCAATTCTTTATTGCCCGACTGAAGTTGTGGAAAATCAAGAAATTACATCAAACCACAACTGTCTTCAAATCCTGTTGACTCTCCCTGCGTTGTGGAAAATCAAGAAATTACATCAAACCACAACCAAGCAGTTCGTAACGACGAGTGCGGAACAGTTGTGGAAAATCAAGAAATTACATCAAACCACAACATGGTTCGACGAACACATCAACTTCATATGGTTGTGGAAAATCAAGAAATTACATCAAACCACAACTCCCGTATTTATGCTACTCAATATATTGAGGTTGTGGAAAATCAAGAAATTACATCAAACCACAACCGCCTACTCCTTATGAACCTCAGTTTATTCGTTGTGGAAAATCAAGAAATTACATCAAACCACAACCTACGACTATTATTAGACTGTAAATAGGGCACTTAAGCTATGACAATTGAGATGAAAAAAACTTCAATGGCATGCAAAAGTCATCTTGTGGTTGAGTTTTTCAAGATTTTGATGCGAAGTTAAGGATTAAAGGTGTCAACGACAAATAAATATGTGAAAAAATGAATTAGCGGTCAGAAAAGTTCGAGCTGTTGAGGCAGATTTTTTTTAGCAGCTTCGATTTTCCCGAAAAAATTTATCATACCGATATATTGTTTGTCAGTCACACAAAGAATGCTGACTTTGCCAGCCGGAGGCAGAAACATCTTGACATGTTTAATGTGGACATCGGCATTTTCTTTTGACGGACAATATCTGACATAGACAGAAAACTGCATCATCGTGAAGCCGTCTTTTTCCAGATCTTTGCGAAATTTGGCAGCACGCTTTCGGTCAATTTTCCGTGTCACAGGCAGGTCGAAGAAAGCGAATATCCACATGAAGTGATAGGCATTCAGTCGCAGTTCACTCATCGAACGACGGATAGCTGATCGTTTTCTGTTTTCCGAGCACACATTTTGCCAACGACGCCGAGGTGTAAGTCAGGGCAATTTGCAGCGGCCGTGTCACTCCACCTATTTTCACATCGGCAGTCAGGAGTCTCAATAACTCTGATTTGGTTTCGGTTGTCAACGCGACATCGCCGTTGGTGTAAAGACCATAGACAATCTCGTCGACAAAAGGGCGATAGGGTTCCATTATGTCGTCGGCCAATGGGAAAGCATCGTAACGGTTGTGGTGGAAAATGCCGAATCCCGGATTCAGCCCCGCACCAATCAGCGACCTTGCGACCGCGGCTCTAAGGATTGTGTAGCCATAGTTGAGCAGCGCGTTTGGAATGTCACCGTCGCGGCTGCGGACAAATCCGTCGCCGATCAGTTCGCGCCAATATAGACGTGCCGCCGCGCCCTCGCGGTTGTCGGTGTCGCCGCTTTTGACATTACGCTGAAACGGCAGGAGAATAGCACCACATTTGCCCAGACGGTCGAGCAACGATACTTGATTGGCGATCTTGGCTTCGACAGTCTGTTTCCAGAGGTTTTTCTGAGTTGGCAGAGACATTGCGATCTGCTCGCGCCATGTCTCCGCCTGGGTTGTGTGGCCTTCGAGCGGAGTCAGAATCGAAGACGGCATTTTTTTCTCATCGCAGATGACCACGACGGCATTCTCCCGGGCCAATGCGTCGAGCAATGGCAAAGTCACGGAGATCTGACGGTGCTCGAGAATGACAAAACCGATGTCCTCGATCGGAATTGTCCTCACTGTTTCGCCTCCGTCAAGTTGATTGACAACGAGTTGTCGGTTTTTCATGGAGAGACGAAACGGATTTGCAAAAAACAGTGTTCTTTTGAGCATGTGACTCTATTATGTCAAGTTTTTGATGAATTCTATCTTACCATCGACTGTCAGCCGGAAGTCGTAGCCTTCAACGAGAGCCTTGAATTGACCATGAAGAAGGCCAATGGCAGGTCTATATTCTTCACCAATATGCCAAACCCCTTTTTTGAGTTTTAAAGAACTTTGCTGACGTGCCTCAAGATGATGTATAAATGATATAACGCCATAACTGCTGTTGCCTTGCGAAAACGAACTAAATCCGGTCACCTTATACAACCTCTTCGATATCTCGGTATTGCTTGCCCCGATTAACTCCGACGGAGAATCTTCGTAGAAGATAACCATTTTTCCACGTTTCAGCAGATGTTTGAGCGGATATCCGTCTTTGTCAGATCGCGGAACAATAAAATCGTCGTCGGTCTTATTGTTGAAGAATTTGGCAGCTTCGAGATTGTTGACCAGTCTGAACGACCTCTTAGGCTTACCTTTGCTGTCGGTTCCCTCATAGATAGCCATGCAATAGTTGCTGTCGTTGTTGACGTAGACATTTTGTTTATGGGGTTGGACTGAGATGTCGCGGTGGCGTTTAAGTGCGATCGGTCGCGTCAGGGCTGTCATCAATCTGACTTTCAGGATTCTGACGCCCTTCTCCCGGTTCATGTAAACGTGATTATTGTCGACATCGTTGATCCATTTGATACCGTGCTCATCGACGGCATCACGCACTTTTTGTCTTACAACAGGATCAACAATTTTGTCGATATCTTTTTCTTCAAGAGTGCGGAGCGACTTTCTGAAGACATATTTTGTCTCGCCGTTCTGCATGATCGCGCCATAGAGCGTTTCCTGGTGGAGTGCACCTCTGACAGCATCGCCCTGAACATATAGTTCAGAACCGTCGTCGGCAGTGACAACCTTATCATTACGACGCAACAGCCGTTTGGCTTTCTTTGGAAGATTGTCAGGACTGTGGTGTGATACAAGTATGGTTTCGGCAAGAGCCTTGACATCTTGAGTGAAAGTTTCCCACGGTTTCTGAAACGTCGGTTTTGGACCGATGTTGAGATGATAGCGTTCGGAGTTATTGACATGTTGTGCCCACAGGTCGTATTGCCGTTTGTCGATGCAGGCAATGGTGATGGCGTCTATGCAGTGGTGGGTGTGGCTGTCGCGGCGTTTGGCCTCGTCGCGGTCCTGGAGTCCCCACATCTTGCGGAATTCGGCCGTGGTCTCACCTTTGACTGTATATGTGTTCTTAAACACGGTCTTGAGAAACAAACGGGCGTAACGGCCGATGATGCCGATGTCGACACCCTGACGGTTTGAAAACCCATCAGGCACTTCAGTCATCTCGAACCGGCGAATTTTTCCACGCCAATAATCAAGTTTCATCGATGCGACATGAAAATCTTGCCGTGCGCGGTCTTTCGCCTCTTTGGTCGTGGCTTTCTTTGATTTTGACTTGGCGACGTAGAGTTGTTTTTTCAGACTCTCGATTTTGCCAAGCCAGCCGATCTCCTTAATACGCGCCATGATGTCGGAGGCATCGGGTAATGATGCAGGCAGTCGGCTACCCTTGACGTCGCGGTTATATCGTCGTTCACACAACGTTTTATTCATCAGTGAGTTGTCGCCGCCTTTCGACCGCGGAATCGTGTGTTCGATGTCAAACGCGGGGTTGTTGCCGATAATCTGGGTAATACTTATGGTTTTGCCAGTATAAAGGCATAGTTTCCTCTGTTCCACCCACAACCGGTAGCGCAGCAGGTCGTCTTCTGTCGGTTCGACACCACATTCTTCCAAGATTTCTTTGCGATATTTCTCACGGTCTTTCTCATTCTCGCGCTGCATACGGGTTATAGCGGCACGCATGTTTGCTGTATTCAGTTCGCGGGCGAACTCAATGTTTATCTTGGTGGTGTTATCGATAAGTCCTTTTTTGAGCAATTGGTTGACAAGAGCACGTAACCGGTGAAGTGACCTCATAACCATCGGATTTTTCAGTGCGGCCAACTGTGGAGAACCGAGTTGGAAAAGTCCGTCGGCATTGGGTTGAGCATCCTGGTATTTGTCGATTTGCGACGGATGGTAAAGCTTATCACTTTTGATTTCCATGCCGCCGCATGCCTCAAGAAGATAGTCTATGACTGCCGATTTCTTTGTCATCGAAGGACGTTCGCGATCGTGACGATAACTTCTGACTACATCAATCACACCACGTTCTATTTCTTCTATCTGCTCTGTGTCGTCGGCAAATTCAGCCGGAACAACCGCTTTCAGATTGGCGAGCATCACGGCCTCGTCATAGCGGAGACCGCGCCGCAGATGCGGCAAGATTTTCTCAATGGCGTTAAGGCTCAGTGAGGCATAGTCTGAGGGCATTTTAATCTTGGCAAACTTCAAGGCAGTGTCATCGTCAAGTCCGAGATTAAGTTTAGCCCATTGAGTCAGCCGCTCTTCGTCGTCAAACGAGATCAGCGCGTGCCACACGTCATTGATCACCTCGTTGTCGGTCTTGGTTCCGCGCAACGCATATCGGTCGACAATTCCGCGTTTCCAGTCATCTTTGCCGAATATCTCACGCAACTGTGCTGTCACTGGCGACCCGGAGACGGTGTAGCTGTCATCGAAGTTGAAGTCTACGTCGCTGTGGCTTTTCGCAGATTTACGGCCGACGATCAATTTGATGATATCGCTGAATTCAAATGTTTTCTTACTCTTGTGATAGAACGCAGGTAAAATTTTCAAAATCTCTTCTCCGGTCAGAGGCCTGAAATCTGTCTCATCGGCATATTTTATCTTGATGTTGTTTATGAACTGCAACATTCGGAATTCCTCAAACGAGGGGTGGCTCGTCAGGCATCGCGTTTTTGACGGTTCAAAAGGACACTTTCCGACCAGATGTTTCTGAGATTTTAGCGGACGTTGATAGAAAAGAGCCTTGTAAAGCTGTTTGACAAGGTTTTCTTCGAGTTGCTGGAGCCGGCAAATTTCATGGAACTCCTTTTCATAGTGTTCTTTCCGCGAAGTATACTTTCCTCTGATCTTCTGTGTGCCGCCATATAGCCGATAGAAGTATTCACCGAGATAATCACACCCGGCTTCCTCCATAGCCTCCGTCAGAGCAGAAATCGCCTTTTTCACCTTACCCGTTTCCTGATCGTCTTCTTTTGCATCTTTACGGTTTGACAGAAAACCACGACGTTGGCAAAGGTGGTACATCGCACGCCCCAGAATATACCGGTCTTTTTCAGTCGAGAGATCGAGACGGCGTGTCAAACACTCATGCCGGTCGTGATAGGGGTTTTTCGACTCGGCGTCATCGGTTCTCTGCCAATTGATGAAGTCGGGGTTGAGCGGATAGATTTTCTTTTTACGCCACAGATCGATTTCTTCGGCGGTCAACGGTGGACACAGATTGTTCTCAACCAGAATTTTCAGCAATCTGATTTTCTTGTCACGCCGGCGGGCATACTGGCGACGCAGACCACGCGCGGCGGTGCGATCTTGCGTTGCGGGTTTCTCATTGTTTTTGTCGCGTGCGACCCCTTCTTGAAAAATGTCGGTACCACAATCGACAAGCGAGTACCTGTCATCATCTGCTTTATCTACTATCGCCCATCCGAGCGAATTCGTTCCTAAATCAAGACCTAAGGTGCGTTCCATGTGTAATGATATTATTTATTTTCACAAATATAACATCAATTGTTTGTAATTGCAAGAAAAAAGCCTTACATTTGCGCCAATTACATCTTACCACAATAAGGCTACATGCCGCAGGTAATCATGACCTTGTCCCCGCGTACTCCGTGGGGATTTTTTTGTCGTAAGCAGGAAATGCGTTGATGATCGGTTGAATCAGTAGAAAGGGCTGACAGAGTTGAGTATCCGCTTGATTCCGGCAATCTGGTTGTCGATGTAGTCGATCGAGGGCGAGATTATCGTTCTTTCGATCTCGGAGACAGCCGTGTTGTCGGGTTCGAGAAATTTTTTCTCATAGTGGTCTGCCACTTCGGCTGTGAAGCCTGAGTCGCGCAGTGAATCCAAGAGGTCTTTAGGTTGGGTGATCAGGTATGTCATCAGATTATGCCTGATGTCTTCAAGCATCGTTTTCAGTCCTTCAAGCCGCTGAAGCTGGTCTTCTAATGTGACTCTGTTTGTGTTCATATCACAACCCTTTCTTAATTAATTGATCAAGACTGTCTGATATATGGTCCAGCGCCGGAGCGTTCTGACCTTTGATTTTTTCGGTGAGAGATTCCAATTTGTTTTTCAATGGAGTGTATGACCCGTTGTAGAGAACGTTTACGACTTCGCCGAGTTGTTCTTCCTGACCAAGGGTTGACAGGGTTCTGATATAATCGTCGAGTATACGTGTCACCCAGGCGCAGTAGCCTTGTTTTAAATAATTGGAATAGGTGTCTATTGCAATTTTCTGTTCAAGATATGTCATTGTGTTATGTGTGATTGGATTGTATTCAGTAGATTCAATAGTCAGAGGAGGTTCTGTCGGCACTGTTTGTCGCTATATTCAGAAAGAATTTTATGATGAAGCCGAAAATGACAAATGCGAATCCGATTATGCACAGAATCACTTTCAGTACGGGCCAGATTGAACTCCAGTTGTCGTAGATTGATTTTATGATCAGCCATATGATTATGACCGGAGAGAAGATCACATATCCGAGAATTTTGAAAGACTTTTTCCAGAGCGCGTTTTTTCTGGTGCGCTCAAGGTCTCTGACATGATTTTGCCAGGCGATGAAGTCATCGCAGGAGCATGCTGAGTCGATTATCTCCCGTTTAAGGCTTTCTTCATATCTTTTAGACAGGGCCGGTTTAGACAGGGTATATTTTTCGATGTCGTCGCCCTTGATTTTAAGCAGTTTGTCGGCTTCGGTTCTAAAAGAGTCCAGATTAAAGTCATTGTTGCGGGCGGTAGAGTGGTTTCTGACAGATTCATAGGTTCTTTTGAATTTGTCAAGTTGGTCTTTCCATAGCAAGACCGGTCGGGAGCAGACCTGTCGGTAGATTGCCGCAGCTTCTTTCTCCTCTTTTTCAAATTTCTGTCTCAGCGAGTCAAGATTGTGTGACAAGGATCTAACCGTGGCGAGATCTTTTGAAAAGTTTCCTGATGGGAGCAAATCAAGAGACTGATTGATCTGTCTCAAAGTTTTTTTGCAACCATGGCGGTCGGCATATCCCGACATTGACGAAAGCCTCTTTTTCAGACTGTCGGTCTCGACATCAAGTGTAGACTGATCAGACTTCAGATAGCTGACCAGGGTCATCATCTCGGCTATGGTCTTTTCCACTTCGTCGGTCTTGTCGTCTAATTGGTCACAGACCATGTCGTTTTTGCAGTAATTGACAAGGTTCTCGGCAGAAGTGCAGATGACGGTTTTGTCATAGGCATCTGAGACGAGGTCAAACCGCGATGCTTCTTCTATCAGAGATTCGATGGTGATGACTCTTGTCTGGAGGTTGAACAGCCGTGGTATCATTTCCCTAAAAGAGTCGTGTCCTGTCAAATTCAGATTGCATGAAGAGATGATTTTCGTTGAAAGGTCAGCATCAATTCCTTTGAAGAAGTCAAGAACAGTCTCCGCACTTTTGAGATAGTCGATTGTTCGGTCGGTATTATCAATGATTTCGGTCTCAGCCTTTGTTTTTGAGTGCCATTGAGAAATCAAATGATCCAACTCTCTGTTTATACGCTCATATTCGATTGTTTTCATGATGTTTTAAAGTTGGGTCAGGTTTTCAAAAGAGATGACAGACCGGTTTATTCTTGAGTAGGCTTTGCAGATTTCATATTCCTCTTTGTCGAGTTTGTTGTTATCGACGACCAAGGTTCCTGAGTCGATCATCCCGAACAGTCTGAATTTGTAATCAAATGCAGACATCGTCTGTGTGTCGGCTCCCTCGAGTAGAATCTTGTTTTCGAAGTATGGCCACATCGAGTCACCGATGACTCCGTTTTTGCCGAACAGTTCAGCCGCACTCATGCTGTGGAGAATGCAGTGCATTCCCAGGGCCGGACCGTCTTTGATGATTTCACACAGGGCCTCTGAGAGTGGTGGCCGCGTCATTGACAGAAGACCGGGTTGCGGACGAAGTTCAAACGCGCTCTGCATGTTGAAGACCGATATTAAAATGCGGTTGCTGCTGTATCCTCCGGCAGATAGTTCTTCCTTGCGTCGGTCAAGTTCATTTTTCAGATCGGCCAGCGCATTTGACTTGCATAAGACAAAACCGCTGTCAGTCGCGCACAAATTTTCAAAAGAGTTCTCAAACCGGTCGCCGGGAGCGGTGCAGTCGATCACGTAGAACCGGCTTCCCTCCGGACTTTGCTTTCTTGCCTGTATCATTGACAGACCTATGATATTGATTGCATCAGTAGTGTCACGTCCAATCAAAACGGAGTTTGACGCAGTTTGCCGACGATAGCAGACGCGGGTGTGGCTGTGCCTCAGAAAGTTCGGCACACCGAGATAAGTGTAGCAGTTGTGCCGGTCTTCCCTGAGTCTTGAAATTGCAATGTTTGCCGCAGCATCGGCAGGTGAGCTGTCGCACACAATGCGCGGAGGTAGCGATGACATTCGTTCGTCGACAAATTTGTTTTCAAGAAACAAGACATGTTTCATGTAGTCGTCGGTCCATACATTTCTGAACACGACATTGCACGATTCGCTCTTGTCGGTCGAATTATGCATTATGCAGCGACCTTTTTCCCCTCCCAGTCTGGTCGCGCCATCGTTTCCGATAATGGCCTTGCTGTCGTGGCTTTCCATTGTAAAGGCAAAACGGTAGCTGATCTGATTGTCGGCTTCACCGATGTTGACACCTGCCATGGTCTGGGTGCTGAGAATTACGAGAATGCCGAACTTTCGCCATTGTCTGATTCCGTTTATCAACAGGTTGCGTGCCTTGACAACGAGATCGCTGTCGTAGTTTGAACTTCTGAAGAGCCATTGGAATTCGTCCATCATCAGAACTATCCGCGGCATCGTGTTGCCGGTCATGGTTCGGTATTCGCTGACATTTGTGATTTGCCGTCTCAGTGTTTCGGTAGCTTCCTGGAATATTTTTGACCGACGAGTAGCTTCCCGGGTGAGATGTGTCAGAACGCGATAGGAAAACTCCATGCTGTTGATGCTCATCAGGGCTTTGACGTGTGGCATGTTCCTGAACATTCCGAAGCCTGATCCGTCGCTGAAGTCCAGAAGATATAGTTCGAGTTCCTCGGGTGAATGATACATGCACATCTGGGTGATTACGGTTTTCAGGAAAAAGGTTTTTCCAGTTCCTGATTTACCCCCTATGAGGGCGAAATAGTCAAGACAGTCGCTGCTTGTGTCGTCTCCCATATAGAAATTGAATGGGCGGCCTGACTCGTCGATTCCGACGGGAACGTTGATTCCGGCGACAGTGCTTGTTTTCCACAACTGATCATTTTGTTTCATCTCCTCGACCCATTGATCCAGAACCATGGTGTTCACTCGTTCTTTCTTGTGGGAGTCGAAAAGTTTCTGAACAAAAGGCCCTATTGATGGTAGTTCAAGATCAAGGCTCACTTCGGTCGCATCTGAAACAGTTTTTCCATCGATAGAGATCGTATTGTCTTTTTCTGAAGAGACACAAGTGAAGAACTCGCGGGCTTTTCGAAGATCCATTTCAGAAAGTTGGCCGCTGTTCCCCGTTTTGTAGTTGACAAAAAAATAGATGCCGCTGTT
Organism: uncultured Muribaculaceae bacterium; assembly: GCA_910588035.1. Classification (GTDB taxonomy): domain Bacteria; phylum Bacteroidota; class Bacteroidia; order Bacteroidales; family Muribaculaceae; genus CAJUPY01. The sequence goes on from CAJUPY010000032.1 coordinate 11,981, forward strand.
ACGGGCATTATTGTTTTTTATGAGGTGGCATAATTCCAGTACATCTTCCCGGCTGAAGTTTTCAGGAAAGTCATCGATCAAGACAACCGTGTAGGGTTTCGCTTTGTTGGCCTTGTCTGAATTGTGTGCTGTCAGATTGGCATATGCCGCCCGGTAGGTCTGATTCGACTCAACGATAATCGTGATCAGTTCTTTCATCATCTGCCCGACAGATGTCGGCGAACAGATGTTGGTGAACTTCAGACCGGGGTATCTTATCGCGCTTAATTGAGCGAAACTTGCGCCATAGTTTGCGTCTGCAAGATAGAAGTTGCACAGGCCGGGTCTTAGAGACAGAAGCAGACGGAACCCAATTTTCTGAAGCAACGTAGAACCGTCGGTTTCATAAGATGAAAACATGAAGGCGTTTGATTTCTCAAGATCAAGTCTCAACGGCATTTCCACTGTTCCTGTATCATCTCCGAGGTTCAATTTTTTACAGCCTATTCTGATGTGTCCGGGCAACGTCATCATGTCTCCGAGACGCAACGTTGAGGTGTTTTCCAGATCGGAATCGTATGGCGGAATAAAGACAGTCTTCAATCGGTCGGCTGTCTTGATGATTTCGGTAGCTATTGTGTCTTTATCGGCTTGATATTGCGACAAGATGCTTTGTCTCAATGCAATAGCAGAATTGATTAGTTTACTCATGACTTGATTCAAAGGTAGAGGGTGTGTTTGCCTTCAAAACGCAAAGATATGAAAAAAATGTGATTATTCTTTCGGTTATGTGCTCATCATCAATAAATTGTGAAATTTCATCATTGCCGGTCTATCTTCGGTCTCAACTCTTTCAGGAATATCGGGGCAGCGATGATGCGGTAGTGGGGATTGTAGGTCGACTCGAAGATCTTGCTGTGGTGCACGACGTAGTCACCGCGTTTGAGCAGGGAGTCGATCTCGGCGCGGTCTGTCTCATAGCCGGGGAGTTTGAGGTTCATCGAGTCAATGACGCCGATTATTACTTTCCACTGATTTTTCCACATCTCGATGTCGACAGGAGCCACATCGGCCATGCTGCGGGTGAAAGCGTCGAAAAACCGGTCGAACGAGATTTTGTTTTCCGCGATCACCCTGAGCTCGACGCGATAGTAGTTTGACCGGTATCCGGTCGGCTCATAGAGCGGGCAGCGTGATCTTGTCGTGTCGGTGAGCTCAGAGCGGAGATACCGTTCTGCGGCGGCAGGATCGGCCAGCAGGTGTCCAGGGCCGAAGTTGTCTTGAAAGAAGTTTTTGTAGAGATCACGTAGGGTCGAACGTGGATAGGTCTGCATCTGTCGGCTGACCGCCTCGCGGATCGCGTCGGTCGTGCCGCTTTGAGATGTGGCGGGAAAAGATGTCAGTGACATCACGGTCGCCAGAATCAGGGTTGTGAGTCGTTTCATTTCTGTTTTGGTTTTTCACAGAATCTTCAGTTCTGAGTCTTTGACATCGCCGAACCATGTTTCGAGTTTCCGGCGTGCTTTTGTGTGGATTTCAGGGGTGATGTTGTTCCAGACTGCTTTCAAAGCCCATGTTATGGCGGCCAGGTCATCAGAGAAACCGACAACGGGCATCAGGTCGGGAACAAGGTCGAGAGGAAGAATGAAGTATCCGATCGCGCCATATATCTTGGCTTTGTCGGCAGCAGGCGTTGCCGGATCGGTGGCTGTGTAATAGAGCAGCAGAACACCATAGATGACTTTTGCGCCCGCTTTTTTAGCGACGCCGGCGATTTTGTCCCACATGTCGGCGGGGTTGAAATATTGTCTGTAGGAGAGATAGTCGTTGAGTTTCTTTGTCATGGCCTTGTTTACAGATTTCGCGGGTGGTGCATGATGATTTCCTCGCGCAGACGGGTGGAGTCGAGGTGGAGATATATTTCAGTCGTGGCGATCGACTCATGGCCGAGCATCTGTTGTATCGCCCGCAGGTTCGCGCCCCCTTCGAGCAGATGTGTCGCGAATGAGTGGCGCAGGGTGTGGGGCGAGATTTCTTTTCTGATACCGGCGAGCGAGGCGAGGCGTCTGACAATGGTGAATATCATCTGGCGTGTCAGCCTGTGTCCGCGCCGGTTGAGAAAGACTATGTTTTCCTCGCCGGGCTTAATGTCGAGATTCTCGCGTTCGACCAGATAATCGGTGATCTCGTCAGCGGCGATCTGCGACACTGGCACGAGGCGTTGTTTGTTGCCTTTTCCGTCAACGACGAGATAGCCGTCGTTGAGAAACAGTTTTCCTATCTCGAGGTTTACCAGCTCGCTCACGCGTAGACCGCACCCATAGATCGTCTCCATGATCGCCCTGTTGCGACGGCCTTCGGGTGTCGACAGGTCTATCGCTGCGATCATTGCATCGATCTCGTCTACTGTCAGCACTTCGGGCAGATGTTTACCCATGCGCGGCGTCTCAAGTTTGAGGGTCGGGTTTATGTCGAGGTAGTTGTCGAGGCACAGAAATCTGAAAAATGATTTCAGCCCTGAGATTATGCGAGCCTGGGAGCGGGGCGCGATGCCGAGATCATGGAGTGCGGCGATGAACTCCTGTAGCACTTCGGGGGTGACGTCGCGCAGCATTATGCCACCCTGGGCGAGGTAGGCTATGAATTTCTCTATATCAAAGAGATAGCTGACGCGGGTGTTCTCGCTCAGTCCGCGTTCAAGCCCGATGTAGGCGGCGAAAGCCTTCACGACACGGTCAACATCGTTTATCTCCCGACTCATAGATAGAGCATGTAGGTTTGCCGCGGCAGGTGGCGCAATCCGACAATGACTCCGAACCGGTCGTTTGAAAAAGTCATGCCGTGGGTGCGCAGCGATGTGTTGAGCGATTTCCACAGGCGGCGTGCGGCAGGAGTGATGTCGATGTTTGGAAACAGAACCACACCTCCGTCGTCGAGTGCTTTTTTTAAGACGTCGCGAAACTTGATGTCGTCGGCGATGCCGCAGACCATTGCGAAAGGAATCTCTCCAGATTTTGCGCTCCATGCAGACACGGCATTCTCAAACGTTGCGTGGCGCACGATGCGGTCATCGGCCTGTGAAATGATGCGGTTGTAATCGTCGGGTTGAGATTTCACGGAATATTCGGCTATCGTGAGGTCAGACGAGGTGTCGAGCGCGGCCATCGTTTCAAGACCGCGCGATTGGCCGAGCTGAAGAATCACACTTGGCGAAAAACGGTTCACAACCCTGAAAACGGTGTGTTGATACTTGAGCGGAGCCGGACGGCGTCTGACGGCAGAGCGACGAGAGAGAGCCATGCGCCGCATTTTCTCGTCGGGGTAGGCATAATATTGATATTTCTGTCTCATCACTTCGGTGATGAAACTGAATGCAAACGGCGAGTGAACGCCGAATCCGCGCGTGGTCTTGATGCGCAGCGGAGCGGTCAGACATCTCTTAAACAGTCTCATCTTCGCCCGGACGCAGTCGGTAGTGGATAAGTGAATTGACGATTCCGAGCGCGACAATGAGATATATCAGAATCACAGAGACAGATGCTACGGTAGTCGTTGCGGCAATGGATCGCGGCTTGAATTCCATGACCACGGTGTGGTCACCTGCCGGAATGTCAATTGCCCGCAAGACATAGTTCACACGGGCAATCTCGACAGGCTTGCCGTCGATCGTGGCGTTCCAGCCGTAAGGGAAATAAACTTCAGAGAACACGGCGGTTCCACCGTTGGCCGACGAGGCGTGGTAGGTGAGGCGGTCGGGGGCATATGATGTCTCGAAGATTGTGTCACCCGGCTGGCGCGTTGTTTTTCTCAAGGGAAGAATGTCACGGAACCGCTCGTCGGCAACAGCTTCTGTGGCCGGATCGATCACCGACAGGGCGTCCATTTCGGCATCGGCACCTGCGACAAACCGAAGTGAGTCGACAAACCAGGCGTTGCCGAGCGCGCCGGGGTTGAGCGTCAGTTCACCCGAGTGGTCGATGACATATCGTGCGTTGAGCATGTCAAGCACATTCATGTCGGCATCGGTTGCCTGTCCGTAGAGCACACCGTTGAGGTGGCGGTCAATGAGATCTTGGTAGCGTGTCAGCTTTGCAGCATGATATCCACCGATCATCTTGTGGTGATAGGAGGGAGAGGCCTGCCAGAACTCCGGAATGTTCATGACCCTGTAGTTCATGGCCGTGTCTTGCAGAATCGCGCGGTCGTTGGCCGACAGCGGGAACGGATCGGCAGCCGACAGTTGCGCGTCACAGAAACTGTCGTGGTTAAGATAGCGTTTGTTTACACTGAAAAGATCGGCGAACACGAGCACTCCGACAACGGTGGCCGCAACCCCGACATGAATGCGTTTCATTGACCAGAAGAGCAACGCCAGGAACGCGCCGGCCAGAAACAGCAGGCTTCTGAGCGAGTCACTCTCGATCATCGAGTTGCGCAAGGTCGAGACTGCATGATAGACCGACGGATTGTTGATGCTGAACATCGCGACGGCCTCGCGCGGATAGCCCTGGGCCGACAATTGCTGTCCGATCATCTGCGAGATCTGTTCGTCTTGGGCGGTGACTACCTTGCCGTAAATGCCCGGGCAGAAGATTCCGGCCAGGCAAAACAGGGCGACCGTGCCGAAACACCATGCCACTGGTTTCACATAGCGACGTCGGTCTTCGGCAGTCAGCAACATCTGCAGGGCGAGGATTGCCAGGAGCGGAATTGTAAACTCTGCTATGACAAGAATGCTCTCGACAGTGCGGAATTTGCTATACATCGGGAAATAGTCGATGAACAGGTCGGTCAGCCATTGGCAGTTGCGCCCCATTGCAAGCAGCACCGACAACAATGTCAGAACGAGCAATGCCCACTTGACAGGGCCTTTGACAATCACGCAGCCGACCAGAAACAGGGCGAAGATGATGACTCCTACATAGACCGGTCCGTTCGTGCCCTCCGGTTCGCCGAAATATTGCGACATGTAGTTCAGAAATGTCATTTCAACGTCGCCTAATTTGCCGGCTTCATGGAGTTTGGCTGTTTCGGGGAGGTCGGCGAGCGACATGGCCTTCATCTGGCCCTGCTCGGGACGTGCCGAAGCCCCGCCCTTGATGTCGGGAATCATCAGCGAGAATGTCTCGGCGACCCCGTAGCTGTACTGGGTGATGTAGTCGCGGTCGAGACCCGAAGTGGCGTTCCCGTCAGTGGTCTGGGCAACGGTCAGCTCAGAGTGATTGCCACGTATAGTCTCTTTTGAATATTCATAGGTGTTGTATAGACTCGGCATGTTGGCACACACGGCCAAAACTCCGGCGACAGCCAATGACGCCGTGGCGATCGACCAACGGCGGGTGCGGCCGGTTTTGACAGCCTCGATAAGGAACGCAATGACCAGACCCAGGATGACAAACAGAAAATAATAGGTCATCTGAACGTGGTTTGACGCAATCTGCATCATCGCGAACAGTGCGGCAACTCCCGACCCGACGAGCCACCGGCCCCGGTAGGCCATTATGATTCCGGCGATCGTCGGCGGTATGTAGCTCAGAGTGACAAATTTCCAGATGTGACCCGCTCCTATGATAATTATAAAATAGGTGGAGAATCCCCATGCTACGGCTCCAATCAGGCCATAATACCACCTTACTCTCATCGCGAGCATCAGAATGAAGAAACCCATCATCATCATGAAAAGGAGATTTGACGGAGCCGGCAAGCCGAGTCCGTAGACATCTGTTATCCATGAGAACAGCGAGTCAGAGCTGTAGGTCGGTGAGATTTGAAACGTCGGCATTCCGGAGAACAGCGAGTTTGTCCACCACGACTTCTCACCGGTCTGCTCCTGATAGACCTGTGCCTCATGGCCAATCGCCGCACCCTGTTGCATGTCGTGCTGTCTGAGCTGATTGCCCTCGACGGCATCGGGGTGGAAAAAAGCAAGCGAGATTATAGCCATGATTGCTATCGACACGATTGTCTGCCATATTTTCTGACTGCGCAAGGCCATTTTGACTCTGTCGGCCACGCTGGTTTTCTGATTGTCTGTCATTGATAATTCTTTTTATTTGCGGCAAATTTAACAATTTAACCGTTCATTGACAAGGCAATTGTCAAACAAACGCTGTTGAAGCCCCGTAACTGCATCTTTCAGAGCGAAATTTCAAAAAAAATCGCAAATTAATTTGCCAAACAAAAAATTATGCTTAACTTTGCAGTCGCAAACCCAAATAGGGAATGGCTCCTTAGCTCAACTGAATAGAGCATCTGACTACGGATCAGAAGGTTACA
>CAJUPY010000033.1 GCA_910588035.1 uncultured Muribaculaceae bacterium
ATGACTCTTCCTTGAATACCAGAATCCAACTGTTCTTTGGGATATTTCAAGTTTTGGGCAATAAAATTCATCATCGCAGATTCTCCGCCGGGAAATTCAGGTTGTAATTCAACAACTCCTGCAAACAATTCTTGTGGCTCATCCTGTGTCACAATAACATCGGGAATATTTGCCATTTCTCCCTCTTTTTTAACTTCTTTATTGTCAAACACAAAATCTACGGTCTCAATTTCACCTTCATCGTACAATTCATCATCACCATCAAGTAACACCATAGGTTCTCCTTGCAGCATATCACTATCGTCTGTCGTTTGATTTGATGAACTGCCGCAACCTGAAAATGCAATCATACCGGCCGATAATCCGGCAAGCACAACGGCTTTACCCATGAGTTGACGCGCGCGAAGCTGTTGCTCCAGATATCGCACCTCGGCCTCGCATTTCGGACACGTTCCGAGACAATCACCTTTGTAACGACACTCCGACGTTACAAACTCTATGTCATTCGCCTCGGCTATCTGCCGGCGAATCTCTTTCAATATCTTACAGGTCTGCTTTCCTCGTGCCATAGTCATTGTTTACGGATTTGATAGGTGAATAAATCGAATTTGTAGTAGCCAAGAGCGGTGAGAGCCTTACGGCTTTCATCGCGGTCGGCGTCGGTATTGTAGTCAGGAATAAGCGGTAGCCGTATAATGCAGTCGTTCTGACGGCCAGCCTCGGCAATCAAGCGTAGATTGGACAGCACACGCGAATTATCCTTGGCCGTATATTGTCGGTAAATATCCGCATCCATATCCTTTATGTCGATAATCCAAGAATCTACCACCGGGAGCAGAGCCTCGATATTCTCTTGCGGAACATTCAGCGATGTTTCTAATGTCAGCCTCCATGACGGGCCACACAGTTCACGGAAACGGCATATAAAATCAGGACGTAGTGAAGGTTCCCCACCGCCGAAAGTCACGCCTCCGTTGGTGGCGATGAAATAAAGTTCATCAATCCTGACTTCATCATAAAGAGATTGCGGAGTGTATTCCTTGAAACGGTCACTGTCGCTGAGCGACTGCGGATTCAGACAGTATCGGCATCGGAGCGGGCAGCCGTGGAAAGCGACAAGCGTGGTCACGCCATCGCCGTCGGTGGAGAGGCGATGACGGGAGATGCCAATTATTTTTACTCGGTCGGGAGGCATTGCTGTCTGATCGGCATAAGAACCTGACGCAAATTTAGCTAAAAATTATATATCAGGATGTTATGCCTATGATTTAATTCTTTTACACTATTGGATAAACGCAGAAGGCATAGTTGAGACTCTTTGACAAACCCGCTCTTAAATCGGGATTACCATCATCGGGATATCGGCCTTGAACAGAAGACGATGTGCTATTGTCGGGTTGAAAAGCCTGGCGAAAATGTTTTTCTTCTTATTGGCCATGACAAGCAACCGGGTATCTGATGAGTTTAGTGAGTTGGCTAATTTCGAGGGATCGATATTTTTCACTGCCTCAAATTTTAAATTCCGGTAATTCTTGCTGCAATAGTCAACCAAAACGTCCATGGCATGTGAAACGTTCATTTTGCCATCTTTTTTCGATGGAAGATGAACAAGTGAGACTGTTGCTGTCGAGTCGTGCAATATACGTGTGAGGGTGTCGAGTGCGAGAATATCACCTTGATCAAGATTGCACAGAAATGTGATTTGATCGCATTGACTGATGTTGGGGGAGAATGAGTTTGACGGAATGGTGATTATCGTTGTCCTGCATGAGTCAAGCACCTCTGCCGTGACGCTTCCGATCAGATCACGCTCTTTCTTTTCTGCCTCTCGCGTGCCCATGACAAGCAGGAAAGGTTTGTTTTGTTTGGCATATTCGATGATAACCTCTTCTGGAACGCCTTCGGTTACAACTGAAGTGAACTTTGCTGCCGGAATTTCACCTGATTTTATACCCTGCTTTATCTTATGAATGAATTTGCTCATCTCCTCTTTCGCGTCACGGGCAATCTGCTCAGAGGCTTCTTCTTCAGCGATGTCATAGGAATATACATCGCTCAACTGAATCTGGGAACTGCGTGCCGGATCTATGTAGGAATGCAGCAACACGATTCCGGTTTTGTGTATCGACGCGATTCTGAATGCCACTTTCGCCGCGTTAAATGAATGCTGAGAGAAGTCAGTCGGAACAACAATGGTCTCCTCGTGTTCGTCATCGGAAACCAATGGTGGAAAAATCTCATGGTTTTCGACTATTCTTAGTGCTTGAGGCAAATCGTGTTCCTTTATTCTTACTCTGATGCCTGCGGAGATGACGGGGTGGGAGAGATTTACGTTGTTGAGTTCCACTTCGATTCCTTCACTTTCCAATAAAGACTTTAGTGCCGTGGCATATTCATATGTATGGATTGCCAAGGTTATGAGTCTCTCATTGTCGTTTATTACACTCATGTCTGGAGTTAAAGGAACGGAAGCAGTTTTTGTGGTTTGGATAAATGTTATTTATCAGTTCTGATTCTTTTCGGCTTCTTGAAGAATTTCAACAGCCATGTCATAGATTGTAGTGTCATCGAGAACAACAATGCCGCCGTCAGGACCCGGTTCGATGTGTACGCCGCAGTTCTTTCCGAACTCATAGTTGCTGCCGCCAAAGTAATTGCGTACGGTTTGAACAGTTGTGTTGAGGCGGTCAGCTATCTGATGGGTTGCGCCGTCGGGCAAACTGTCTTTGAGTCGACGAAGTTCGTTGAAAGTGATTGTCTTGCTCATGATACTTATAAGTTTAAATTAAAAAATTCAAGAGGGTTTAGTAATGCGTTTTAAAATTATATCTAATGTTTGAATTGAGCAAATTTTTTTGCCAAAAACTAAATGTGTTTTAAAACATCATTTTTACCCATAGATTTTAACTGATTTGTAAGGTATTGTTGGTTAGGAAGTTATATTATTTCCACGTCGTTTGAGTTGATCCATGCCCGGTGTTGGCCGTCGACTTTAACTTCATACCATAAAGGAGACAGAGTGTCGGTGGCAACTTTGAGTGAATCTATTATTTCAATCTTTGTGCCTTCGTGAAGCAGAAAGGCCTGTTCGCTTTTGTCTCGGGGGGTACGCGGAGATGTGCCCAACTGAACAGATTCGGCAGTGATGACAGCTTTGTCAGACGAAACTGCTCTTGATGCGGCGTTGATTGAGATTATGATTCCGCTGATGGTCAGTATCAATAATATGATACCACCGAAGAAACACGTTTTTCTGACAATCACTGCATTAGTGAAGATATAGCCTGCGACGCAGCACATGAAACAGGCAAAAATGCCGAGTGTCAGCCACGCCCACACGTCGGCCGTGGTGAAACAGACGATTCTGTCAGCAAGTTTGTCTGTCAGTGACGCATTGTCGGTCGGCATGTCTGCGATACGCGAGTTGACGAAGTCGAGGTTTATGCGTGCGTCTCTGTTTGACGGATCGAGCTTGAGCGAACGCTCATAATTTATGATCGCCTTGCCTGGTGAACCTGCCTTGTAGTATGCGTTTCCAAGATTGAAATACAATACAGATGACGAGCCGTCGGTTTTCAACGCCTTTTCATACAGTTCTATTGCTGTCGCGAAATCATCGTTCATGTATGCTGAATCACCTTGCAAGGCTAACGTTGATTCATTGGCCCTTGAGCTGAAGGTGAACAGGAGAAGGAGTATGATCAGAAGTGCTTTTTTCATTGTTTCTTTATGTTTTCCATTTCGTTCATGATTGAAGAAGCCCCGGTGAAAGTGCGCTCGACAGATTCATCTGATAGTCCGCCCGGGGTATAGCGTGCCATTTCGCAGTCATCGATGATTCTCAGCAACCGCTCTATCATTTCATCAGGCATAGAATTGGCCGCGAGTGACTCTGAAATGTTCTGGCGTGTTAACTGTGATGCCGGAATTGCAAGTTTGTCGCTAAGATAACCCCATATGGCTTTGAGAATCTCTTCATAGAATTTCTCATTTTGATGAGCGTTCATGAATTTCTTGGCTTCTTTTAAACGTTTGCGGGCAACTTTGTTTGCTCGTGCCATTTTCAGTCCGGTCACGTCGGCCGACAGTTTGATCTGTTTGGAATAGGCGTAGACAATTATAATGAGCAGAATGACAATGGCAATGTAGATGGCCCAGTAGAACATCGTGTGTATTACGGGGACTCGGTCTTTTTTCAATGTCTTATCTCCGGTTTTGATGTGGAGAATGTCGGTGTTTTTGGCCGAAATGCTCTGTTGGTCTGGAGTCGCCACCGCAGTTGACACACCCTTCGCCACTTTCAATTGATAGGCCGGTGTTGACAATGTGACATATTTTGCCGCGGAAGGATCAAAATAAACGAATTCAGTCGGAGCAATGGTGAAATCGCCCACGGCTTGTGGAACGAATGTATATTCGATTGAAGTTGTTCCGGTTACAGTGTTGCCCGATATGCGCGAGTTGATATCGGTTCTGGGCGTATATTGCTCGAATTCCACAGGGAAATCGATCTGAGGCTCCTTGATATATTTAATATCACCCGAACCTGTGATGGTCAACGAGAGTGTGGCTGCCTCATTGGTTCTTAATGAGTTTGAGCTAAGGTCCGATTCCAGTTTGAAGTTTCCGACAGCACCTGAGAAATTTGCAGGCTGTGGTTCCGGAAGAGGCAGTATGTTGATCGACAGGTTTCCCGGGTTGACATGTACTGATTTTTCAACCGGACGTGACGTTGAGAAAAATCCCATGTTGACACGCTCGTATTGAACGACAGTAATGTCGTATTTGCCCGAATTGATCGTGAGTTTACCGGTCTTTTGTGGGAAAATTATATATTTTTTCAACACTGCAGTCAAATAATTCTGTCCGTTGTAGTGTTCGGTGTCATTGACCGTTGCCACAGAGTTGTCCTCTTCAATAAGAAATCCGTCGAACGAGGGTGGGGTGACGGCCGTGATTCCTGAGATAGAGCTATATTTGGTGTAAAGTTTCATCACACACTCGATCGCCTCTTCTTTATAAGCTTTTGATTTGTTGAGTATGATTCTGATGAAAACATCCTTATCACTGACCTGACGGTTTGAGTTCTGTGTCGACGGATCGTCGATTCTGACATCATCATCGTTTCCCGAACTCTTGTCGGGTGGCAGTACCTTAAGTGATGCCGGTTTGGTTTGAAGTGTCTTGCCGTCGACATTGATCGAAGCCGCAGCGATAGTATATTCTCCCGCTTTCTCGGCACGGTAGGTATAGGTATATTCGACAGTGACGCTCGAAGACATGCGGCCGCCTATGTTCTGGTAAGATTGCATTGTCGATGTGGCAGGTCCGTAAAGGAGTCTGCAACCTTCGATTTCCGGCACTTTAAGGGCCGAACCTTCGGTCGCGTCTTTCAATCTGAACGTGACGGCGAAATTCTGTCCCTCGATCACGGTGCGCGGAGGCACAATCGAGAACTGCACTTCAGCCAATGATGATTGGCACAGTAACAGAATAAATAGAATCAATATGTTATAACGTTTCATATCAGATAAATAAGTTGTAACGTAACTCAACCTGCAGTTTTACCACGGTTTGTCGGTCGTTCTCCGGTGGGAGTTCTGCTCCTTGGCTTTCTGTGCCTCGACACGACGGCGTGTTGCCGCTTCTTCATTTTCCATAGCTTTCAGAATCTTTTCAGCATTCGCATCGCTCATCTGAGGTTGCTGACTCTGTTGCTGCTGATCCTGGTTTTGCTGCTGTTGTTGTTGCTGCTGATTTTGTTGTTGTTCCTGTTGCTCTTGCTGTTGATCCTGGTCTTGATCCTGATTCTGATTCTCCTGTTGTTTGAGCTGTGCCAGTCTGAGGTTCTCTCGGGCTTTATCATTGTCGGGATTACACCGCAGAGCATTCTTATACATGTTTATGCTCTGGCCAAAATCACCTCCGTTGAAAGCGACATTACCCAGATTATAGAACGATTTTTCTATTATTTCAGCATTGTCAGACATTTTCACAAGTTCATTGAGCAGGCCGACCGCTTTTTTCATCGGACTGTTTTCGGCATTGGGGTCTGTGTTTCCACTGTTCCTTAAAAGTGCGCACGCAAGGTTGTAGCGGGCGACCGACGAATTCGGATCCAGTTCAAGGGCCTTGTTATAGCTGATTTCAGCCTGACGGAAATTACCTTCATTAAACAGGTTGTTACCTTCTTTGATGAAATTTCTCACACGTTTCGGAGTGCTTCGTCTGTCTGAGCCTACCGACACCTGGTTTTTTACTGCGGCAACCGAATCGGCCTGACCCGTTATGTCGAGCGATTGTGCGCTTGCCGTAACTGCCGGGAGTGCGACGAGCACCAATGCTGATGTCATTATTCTCGCTATTCTCATCGCTTTTTAGTTTCAGTTTTGGTGAAGAAGTTGATTTTAGACAGCCATGTGATGACACGGTCAAGAATGAAGATGTCAATCACAAGAAAGACAAGAGCGATCCAACCGAAGATCGGAAATTGCTCGGCAGACGCTTTATATACCACATGCTTGAGATCTCCTTTCTCGAGTTGGTCAAGTTGTCCGGTGATGTCTGATATCGCTGATGCAGTCGCACCGTTGATGTAAATGCCGTCGCCGGCTTTTGCAATTTCAGCGGCCGCTTCCGGATTGAGCGCGGTTGTGACGACATTACCTTCGTTGTCTTTCAGGTAAGTGCCGCGGTTATCGAGCGGAATCGGATTTCCTTTGGGTGAACCGATTCCGATGACATCGACCTGAATTCCCTTTTTCGCCGCTTCTTTTGCCATTTCAACGGCGTTTCCCTCATGGTCTTCGGCATCGGTGATTAACACGATTGCCTTTCCGATAGTCTCATCGGCAGTGAAACCGTTTATTGACAACGCGATTGCGTCACCGATCGTTGTTCCTTGAGACTGTATCATGTCGGGACTCAGACTGTTAAGGTACATTTTGGCTGATATGAAATCTGTCGTGAGCGGTAACTGTGTGAATGCTTCTCCGGCAAACACGACAAGACCGACTTTGTCATTATCGAGTTTGTCGACCAGATTGCCCAATATATGTTTGGCTCGGTTCAGTCGTGAAATGCCAGACGGATCGTCGTTTGAACTTGCAAGCATTGATCTCGAAACGTCAAAGGCTATCATGACTTCGATTCCACGGGTGCTTTCTTCCGCCTCGCGCTCGCCTGCTCGCGGACGTGCCAGAGCTATGACTAAGGCAAGAACCGCAATCAGCTGCAATGTTATTTTTATGTAGGGTTTATAGGGAGATGCAAGAGGCATCAGCGCACGCAGTGTCTCCGGGTTTCCATAAGCTTTTATCTTTTTTCTGCGGGCCAACCGGGCAAGGTAAAAGAGTCCGAACAGTGCCGGAATCAGAAACAGCAGGTACAGAAGGCTTGGGTATGCAAAATTAAACATGGCGTTCGGGTTTAGGGTATTGTTCTCAGAATGGTGTGTCTCATCAGCAATTCAACCACGACAAGCGACAGAGCGATGAAGGCCCAGATCATATAGTTGTCTTCTGTGTGGGAATAATTGCGTACGTCCATCTCGGTTTTTTCAAGTGAGTCAATCTGGTCAAACACCTCTTGCAGAACGTTGTTGCCTGTAGCACGGAAGTATTTTCCGCCTGTGATAGATGCGATCTCGCGCAGCGTTGACTCGTCGATGACGACTTCTTGCGGAACATATTCGATTTTGCCGAAATAATTCTGTTGGGGATACAGGGCGGTGCCGTTAGTGCCGATGCCGATAGTGTAAATTTTTATACCATATTTTTTTGCGATCTCGGCAGCTGTGACCGGTGCTACATTTCCGGTGTTGTTAGATCCGTCGGTGAGCAAGATGATTGTCTTTGATTTGGCATTGCTGTCTTTGATGCGGTTGATCGAGGTCACGATGCCGTCACCGATTGCGGTTGAATTTCCGAGCATTCCCATCTCAATGCCGTTGATATAGTTTGTCAGCACTGCACGGTCCATTGTCATCGGAACACCTGTGAAACTCTCGGCAGCGAAGAGCACCAGACCTATGTTGTCATTCTCTCTGTTGGTCACGAAGTTTGAGGCAACCTTTTTGGCGGCTTCGAGACGGTCTGGCTTGAAGTCACGGGCGAGCATACTGGGCGAGACATCAAGAGTGAGAACGATGTCGATGCCCTCGGTGTTGGTCGTGTTCCATGAGTCGTGGGTCTGGGGGCGTGCTATCATGATTATCAGACAGCCGATAGCCGCAAGCCTCAACAGAAAGAGTCCGTGGAGCAAAAATTCCTTGAAACTGCGTCTGACGCCTGCAAAGGGAGACACAGAAGAAACTTCAAGTGCCGGATGTGCGTTGCCATGCTTGACGATATACCATGCAATCAGCGGTATATAAAGCAGAAACAACCATAAATATCCTGGATTAGCGAATTGCATATTTAAAATTTTCTAAAGCTTGTCTATGTTTTTATTATAACCGTTTGTAAACCTTCATGGTTTGCGCTGTTCAACACTCTTTTCACCCTCGGCGTCAGGCTTCGGGTCTTCGGGTTTGGTATCTTCGACAAACTGCATGGCAGCGTTAAACGATCTGACATTGTCTTCAGGCATAGGTCTGACCTTTGCAAATTTGACGAAGTCGGCGATTTCAAGAATCTGGCGCATCAGTTTGTTAGGCAGACGTGTCTCTTCGTTTTCGTTAAGTGTACGCGTGATTTGTGAAGAAGTCATCTCCATTGCGTTTATGCCGAAACGTTCCTGAAGATATATGCGTAGAATGTCGGTTAGCTCGGTATAATATTCTTTTTCTTGTCCGGAAGCACACAAGTTGCGGTCTTTCAAATGAGTGAGATCGCGTATGGCGACTTCGTATGGCGACAGTTTCGGCGCGGCCGATTTGAAAGGCATTGCAAGACCTTTTTTTCTGAAACGGATGATCAGATATGTCGCGAGTGGAATTATTATGAGCGCGAGTAATATCCATTCCCAGTAATCGATAAGGAAATCAGGCAGGAAATCATACCATTTCGAGTCACCTTTCTCAATATCTGCATCGGGATTGATTGTTTCCATTTGTGAAACATCAACCGGATAGACTTTCAGGCTGAGTTTATTTGACTTCAGGGTGTCACGTCCGATCAGGTATCTGATTTCCGGTATGACGTAGTCGCCGGAGTCAAAAGACTGTATGATGATGTCTTGTTTGATTTCCATCAGGTTATTGCCGAGCATCGTAGTGTCGGCTTCAGGAACGTCAACGACTTCAACAGCTTCGGTCAGCAGAGACTGGGGTTTTACCAACAGGACACCCTCCGTGTTTTCGGGCACAACGATGTTGAGATGAAGTCTTGTAACGCGGCCCATTTCGAGTGACGTGGAGTCAAGTTGTGCCTTTACGCTGTTCGGCGCACCCCAAACGGGCAATGTCCCCATTAAAAATGCTGATGTTGCAAAAGCGGCGATATATCTTTTGAAATTACTCATATCTCTGTTTAATGTTATCTGACGCCACGGTGTTTGAACAGGCCCATCAGTGATTTGACATAATCTTCATCGGTTGCTATGGATGTGTGGTCAACCCGACATTTGTTCATGACGGCAATCATAGACTGCTGCCGCTCGTACCACCACTTGTTGTAGGTTTTTCGTGTTGACGATGACGAAGTGTCTATCCACCTGTCTTTCCCGGTCTCAAGGTCGGTCACGCGCATGAAACCGACATCAGGCAATTGCGCGTCTCGTTTGTCGTAGATCTGAATCGCTATGACATCGTGTTTGTTTGAAGCGATTGTCAATGCTTTCTGATAGTCGTCAGAGGTGATGAAGTCTGAGATCAGGAACGTCGTGCAGCGTTTTTTAAGGGCATCGGTAAAGAATCTGAGCACTTGTCCGATCTCTGTTCCCTTGCTTTCAGGAGTAAAATCAAGAAGTTCTCTGATTATGAACAAAATGTGTTTGCGCCCTTTTTTAGGAGGAATGAACTTTTCAATTTTGTCTGAAAAGAAAATTACACCGATTTTGTCGTTGTTCTGAATTGCTGAAAACGAGATAGTGGCTGCTATTTCAGCAATCATCTGTTTCTTTTCTTCTCCGACAGCACCGAACAGACGGCTTGCCGACACATCGACAAGCAACATCACCGTCATCTCTCGCTCTTCTTCATAGACCTTCACATAGGGTCGGTTGTGGCGGGCGGTCACATTCCAGTCAATGTCGCGGATATCGTCGCCATATTGATACTCGCGCACTTCTGAAAACATCATTCCTCGTCCTTTGAAGGCCGAGTGATATTCTCCGGCGAAAATGTTTTGAGACAATCCCCGCGTTTTTATTTCAATTTTTCTTACTTTCTTAAGCAGCTCGTTTGCGTCCATGAAGTTGGAGGTTTTGTTTTTTCAGTTAATGGATTTACAGTCGGAAGCCGTGACGATGGTCACCGATCCCGACTGCATGTATCCTTATGACAACTCTTTTAGCAGATCTGCTATCAGGGAACTTCGACTTTGTCGAGGATCTCAGATATGATTTCGTCGGCATTTATGTTGTTGGCCTCGGCTTCATAGGTGAGGCCGATTCGGTGGCGCAATACATCGTGACAAACGGCACGGACATCTTCAGGAACAACATAACCTCTCTGACGCAGGAAGGCATAGGCGCGTGCGGCGCGTGCAAGACTGATTGATGCACGTGGTGACGCTCCGAAAGCTATGATTGTCGACAGGTCGTTCAGACCGCAATCGCCGGGGAAGCGGGTTGCAAAAACAATATCAACGATGTAACGTTCAATTTTTTCGTCAAGATAGATGTTCTCGACCACTTTTTGTGCCTCGACGATCTCTTCAGGACGCAGCAGCGGAACAATTTTCTTTCTTTCGTTAGATGTGTTTTGTCTGATAATGACTTTTTCCTCTTCTTTAGACGGATAACCGATCACAACCTTGAGCAGGAAGCGGTCGACCTGTGCCTCAGGAAGAGGATAGGTTCCCTCCTGTTCGATCGGGTTTTGTGTCGCCATGACCAGAAATGGCTCGTCAAGGACAAACGTGCTTTCTCCAATCGTGACCTGACGTTCCTGCATTGCCTCGAGCAACGCACTCTGCACTTTTGCCGGAGCACGGTTGATTTCATCTGCGAGTACGAAGTTTGCGAAAACCGGGCCGCGTTTGACCTGAAATTGTTCTTTCTGAACACTGTAGATCATTGTACCCGTCACGTCGGCCGGCAACATGTCGGGCGTGAACTGTATGCGGCTGTATTTTGCGTCTACGAGTTGTGCGAGGGTCTTGATCGCAAGTGTCTTCGCAAGACCCGGCACTCCTTCAAGAAGTACATGGCCGTTTGAAAGCAATGCGATCAGAAGTGATTCAATGAGATGTTTCTGACCGACTATCGTCTGGTCCATACCTTTGGTGATGATATTGACGAAGTTGCTTTTTGAAGCCACAAGGTCATTGAGCTCTCTGATGTTTACTGATTCACTCATTATTTTATATTTCTTAAATTTATTGTTGTCGTCAGATAAGGCTTTAATAACTTTTGGCAAAGTTAAAAAATTGGACTGCAACGATAAACATAATGAGTGTTAAATTTAACTATTAATCGTTTAGCAGTTCAAATGTTCAACTTAAAAAATCATTTCCTATATTTAGAATATATTTCACTACCTTTTTGTTTAGCGTCTTTCAGACTTTTTTCATCAAGGCGGTTGATTCCATATTTTTCGGCAGGCGGAATGACCACGACAGTGTTTGGGGCGATGCGGTCCGGATCGCCCAATCTGTCGCTGTTTTCAATATAAATGTAAGCCCAGAATTCCATTGCGCCGAAATATTGCCGTGCCATTGTAGTAAGAAAACGGTCTCGTCTGACCGTGTCTGTGACAACCGAAGGCTTGGTTGCGACATCGGTCAATGGCATCTCACTCTCAACGGTATCTTCATCAACTTTCTGCTCTGTAATCTCGGTCGCTGTCTGAAAAACAGTCTCCTCTTCTGCTTCAGTAATGTCGGGCTTGGTGCTGAACATGAAATAAGCTGAGCAGAACCCGATGATCCCTCCGATGACAAGTCCGCAGACCAACGCAGGCCAATATTTGTTTTTATAAATGACCAATGGTTCTGCTGTGTCGTCATCTGAATCATGTGCGATAATTTCATCTTCAGGTTCGATGTCAATCTGATCGTTTTCCGGGATATTGTCGGAAAACGGCGGCTCTTGTCGGCCCGGTTCGGAATTTTCTGCTTCATGGATTCCGGTGGATTCCGGATGTGTCGAATCTGGTTGGGTCATGTCGATGACCATATCAAATGCATTTTCAATTTCATCTGAGTCCGGTTCATTGCCATTGTCCATGATTTGCTCACAGGTCTGCATTGTAGATGTTGTCTCGATGTCTTCGTCGGTTGCCACATCGAGCATCGCCTCTGTGACATTGTCATCGAGCTCTTCAGCTTCAAAACAAGAAAACGGCCGGTTGACGCTGTCAGACATCTCTTTGTCGGGAATGAATACAATCGTTTCAGAATCGCCTTCTCTGATCAGAAATTGTCCGAACCCTCTGATTTTGACCTTGCCGTCTTTCTTGATGCCGTCGCCGGCAGTCGTGAAAAATGTCTTTATGAAAGTCTCAATGGCTGCCTGATCTTTACCCGGCATGCGTTCAGCCATTAAATTTGTAAGCTCTTTTAGTGTTAATGTCTGATTCATTGCTTTTTCAATAGAGAAGTTGCAGGAGTGAAACATATTTCTACCACCGGTGGTAGTAGAATCCGTTTTCCGGTTATTGCGTCGGTGACGATTTTTTCATCTTCCTTACGGGTTTCAAAACTTCCGAATGAAGGTATCGCGACACGGTCACGGTCACACAGTGCAGCTGTTATTGCCGATGACAGAGCCTCGGTCATGGCCATGATCTCCTTGCTGTCTGTCGCAAGCGTTTTTGATAGGGTTGTGGTAAATGTTTTGCTATCCATAGATTTTACAAAGGTACGAATTTTTGGATCTGCCTTCTCTTGTCGGTGATGAAATTTCAGTGCTTCACGACATTGGTCTTACGTTGATATCTGTGCTTCACAATCCGATAGGATTCGGCTACAAGCCCGAGAATCTCTTCGTCGCGTATATCTCCGCCAAATTGCAACTCTATCCAATACTTCGCAATCATATTCCGATGGCTTGAGCATGCCGAACGTGTTTCGTGGAGTTCGGCTATTTTTTCGGCTGATCCTTTGACGGTGACCCCCTTGAAGTCATCAATGTCAAGCAGGCAGAACATATGGTCACAGACGTAAAAAACAAGGATTGAGCTGAAACGTGCGGCGAATTTTCCGAACGGAGTTTTTTCAGTGACCCCTTCAAACGAGAGACAATATTCTCTAAACTGTTCAATGTCCATAATTATGCGTTTTTCTTACATTTACAACCCTCGATGCGGTCGTCTGTAACCGGTTGTCACCATTCCGAATCGTGATATGCGGTGCGGCGTCGAAACTGTCGTATAGCGGCAATATTTCTGCTTTGATATAGTCTTTCAGTGACTTGTTTGATGCACACGTTTTCTGTCTGCCGGTCTTCTCCATTATATTTATTCTCCAGTTATCGTGGCCACTAATCTTCTTGGTCCGCCATAGTGTCTGAATTCACATAAGTAGATTCCTTGCCATGTGCCGAGATTCATTCTGCCGTCAGTGATTGGAATGGTCACTGATTGACCGATGATCGAAGCCTTGGCGTGTGACGGCATGTCGTCGTCTCCCTCCATGGTGTGGGTGTAATAAGGTTGACGTTCTTTGACCAGACGGTCAAAAACAGATTTCAGATCGGTTCTCACATCGGGGTCGGCATTCTCATTGATGGTCAATGCCGCCGATGTATGTTTTATGAAAAGATTGAGCAGTCCTACCCGTGGAAGTGGAGGCAGATGACTTGCCACCTCATCTGTCACGAGGTGAAAACCATTCTTGCGGGGAACGAGTGCGAATTCAATTTGTTGCCACATGTGTCGTGCTTTGAGTTGTTATTGCAGTAGCGCTGTTGTGCAAAATTAGTCAAATTTGGTGATAATGACAACAGTTTTGCAAGTCATTGAATTTTTTATGTCTCGGTTTTCATCGCGATAATATTTGAGGATTAAATAAAATTTAGTAATTTCGTGGCTTGATTTTGAAAATAACGGTAACCATAATAACAGCGACTTATCAATGAATCAATTAGCTACTAAATATAACCCTTCTGAAGTTGAAGGCAAATGGTATGAGTATTGGTTGGAACATGACCTTTTCAAATCAGTTCCGGATTCACGCGAACCCTACACTATCGTTATTCCGCCGCCTAATGTAACCGGAATACTTCACATGGGTCACATGTTGAATAATACGATTCAGGATATTCTTGTGAGACGTGCGAGAATGGAAGGTAAGAACGCCCTGTGGGTACCCGGAACTGACCATGCGTCAATCGCCACAGAGACAAAGGTTATAGCCAAACTCGCAAGCGAAGGTATCAGAAAGATAGATCTCACCAGGGACGAATTTCTAAAACACGCATGGGAATGGACCGATAAACACGGCGGTATCATTCTCAAGCAGTTGCGTAAACTCGGTGCTTCCTGTGACTGGAGCCGTACGGCGTTCACAATGGATGAGATACGCAGCAAGAGTGTGGTGAAAGTTTTCTGTGACCTGTATGATAAAGGCTTGATTTACCGCGCCAACCGCATGGTGAACTGGGATCCTGAAAACCGTACTGCGATAAGTGACGACGAGGTCTTTTATGTCGACGAGCATTCAAAGCTCTATTATCTGAAATATTATGTCGCAGACGATGATTTCAGTGGAGAAACCGGCAGCGAAGAAGAGGTCGTTCACCGCGATACTGACGGCCGCCGTTATGCTGTTGTCGCTACGACACGTCCGGAGACGATCATGGGCGACACTGCGATGTGCATCAATCCGAAAGACCCTAAAAACCGTTGGCTCAGTGGGAAAAAAGTCATAGTTCCGCTCGTTAACCGAGTCATTCCGGTCATTGAAGACCGGTATGTTGACATCGAGTTCGGTACAGGCTGCCTTAAGGTTACCCCGGCTCATGACAAGAACGACAACATGCTCGGTAAGACACACAATCTCGAGACAATCGATATATTCAATGATGACGCGACAGTCAGCGAGGTAGCCGGAATGTATGTCGGCATGGATCGCTTTGATTGCCGCAGACAGATTGCCACAGATCTTGAGCAAGCAGGATTGCTTGAGAAAGTTGAAGATTATAATAACAAAGTCGGTTGTTCAGAACGAACCAAGGTCGCCATTGAACCGCGTTTGTCGCTGCAGTGGTTCATTGACATGAAACATTTTGCTGAATTTTCTCTGAAACCGGTGATGGACGACCTCATTAAGTTCGTGCCGGAAAAATATAAGACCACTTACCGTCTGTGGCTCGAAAATATCCAGGATTGGTGCATCAGCCGTCAGTTGTGGTGGGGTCACCGCATTCCCGCATATTTTTACGGTAACCCCGATGACCAGACATTTGTCGTGGCCGAGACTCCTGAACTCGCACTTGAAAAAGCCCGCATTGCGTCAGGCAACACCAACATGACCCTTGACGATCTACGCCAGGACGAGGGTGCCCTCGATACATGGTTCTCATCATGGCTATGGCCGATAACGCTTTTCAATGGCATTCTTGACCCTGACAATGAGGAACTCAAGTATTACTATCCGACATCAACGCTTGTGACCGGACCGGATATCATTTTCTTCTGGGTTGCCCGCATGATCATGGCCGGATATGAGTATGTCGGAGAAATGCCGTTCAAAAACGTCTATTTCACAGGCATCGTAAGAGATAAAATCGGTCGTAAGATGTCGAAGCAGCTTGGAAACTCACCCGATCCGCTCGAGCTTATCGCAACATATGGTGCAGACGGTGTCAGAATGGGCATGATGCTTTCGGCACCTGCCGGAAACGACATCATGTTTGATGATAAACTGTGTGAGCAGGGACGTAATTTCTGTAACAAGATCTGGAATGCATTCCGTTTGATCAAAGGGTGGGAGGTAGCTGATGTCGAGCAGCCCGACACTGCCCGCGACGCTTCGCGCTGGTTTAATTCAAAATTGAGCGAGACTGTGGCCGAAGTTGAAGATCTGTTCTCAAAGTTCCGCATCAGCGAGGCTTTGATGTCAGTCTACAAGCTGTTCTGGGATGAATTTTCATCGTGGTATCTTGAAATGGTGAAACCTGCATACGGATCGCCTGTCGACCGGAAAACAATGGAAGAGACTATCGGTTTCTTCGATTCACTGCTCCGCATGCTGCACCCGTTCATGCCGTTCATCACCGAAGAACTTTGGCAGCATGTCGCAGAACGCCGTGAAGGTGAGTCGATAATGTATGCTGCGATGCCCAAGGCATCAACTGTCGACAGACAGGCTGTCGATGACATGGAAGCAGCAAAGGCAGTCGTGGCTGGAGTGCGAGGTGTGCGTGCTTCTAAAAACATACCTCAGAAAGAATCCTTGTCGCTCAAGGTCGTAGCAAACAAGATTCCTTCATTCGCATCTCTCATTATCAAACTTGCCAATCTTTCCTCAATCGAGAAAGCTGATGAGAAAGATGCTTCGGCTGCTTCATTCCTGGTCGGAACGACAGAATATAATGTTCCGTTGGTTGACAATATAGATGTGGATGCCGAAATCGCCCGTATTGAAAAGGAAATTGACTATCTGAAAGGATTCCTCGCATCGGTTATGAAAAAATTATCTAACGAGCGATTTGTAAACAATGCTCCTGCCGCTGTCGTTGAGGCAGAAAACCAGAAGAAGGCTGATGCCGAAGCCAAGATCGAGTCTTTGACCGCCTCGCTTAACGCGTTAAAGAAATGAATACTGAAATCTTGTCAAGGCTTTATAAGCAGACGACAGGTTGTGAACCGACCTCGATTGACGAACTTCCGGCATCGGGTTCCAACCGCCGTTACTTCAGGCTTCACGGCGAACCGTCGCTTATAGGAGCAATAGGCACATCTCGTGAAGAGAATGAGGCGTTCATCTACATGGCATCTCATTTCGCATCAAAGAATCTGCCTACGCCGGAAGTTGTAGCCGTATCTGACGATCATATGGCATACCTGCAGGAAGATCTCGGTGATCTGTCGCTGTTCAAGGCTATTGAAAAGGGTCGTTTGACACGCTCATTCGGACCTGAGGAGCGTGCCATTTTATCAAAAACCATTCGTCTGCTCCCCGACATTCAGTTTGCGGGAGCCGACGGTTTTGATTTCGCCAGATGCTATCCTTCGGCTGAATTTGATCTGAGGTCAATCATGTGGGATCTCAATTATTTCAAATATTGTTTTCTGAAGGCGGTGGGTCTTGAATTTCAGGAAGATCTTCTTGAAGATGACTTTCAACGCATGGCCGATGTCTTGATGAAGTGTGGTTCTGA
>CAJUPY010000034.1 GCA_910588035.1 uncultured Muribaculaceae bacterium
TTTTGCTAATACGCTGTCTCTCAGCGAGAAAAATTTCATGCCCGTTTCTTTTAAAATAGCCTTCGATGTCAATTTTACTCAAAATTTGCTACAACAAAAAT
This sequence comes from uncultured Muribaculaceae bacterium, assembly GCA_910588035.1. Classification (GTDB taxonomy): domain Bacteria; phylum Bacteroidota; class Bacteroidia; order Bacteroidales; family Muribaculaceae; genus CAJUPY01. The sequence goes on from CAJUPY010000034.1 coordinate 102, forward strand.
AAACTTCAAATTGTTCGCTCTCTAATTTTTGTAGATGACAGTGAATTTTTGTAATTTCGTAGCGTTAACAAACGCAGATACACATTATGAAAAAAATATTTCTCTCAGCATTATTTCTCGCCTCTCTCACCCATGGTGTGGTGTCGGCGCAAACCGAGGTCAGGTTTCACAATGAAGAAACCGACACAACCAAGATCACCTCACTTCTGATAGACGCCATAAAAATCAAGGATCCGCAGCAGCGCGTCGCCTCGGTTGCTCGTCATTTCATAGGCACACCATATGTCGCCCACACCCTTGAGGGTGAAACGGAAGCTTTGACTGTCAATCTCGACGAGCTTGACTGCACCACTTTCGTCGAAACGGCAATGACGCTTGCATTCACTGCCGGAGAACAACGCAGTTCATGGAGAGATTACCTGTATAATCTCGAACGGCTGCGTTACCGTGACGGTAAGCTCGACGGATATCCATCGCGTCTCCACTACATCAGCAATTGGATCGTCGACAATGTTCACCGTGGCAATTTCGAGGAAGCGACAATCAGGTTTCCTCGTTACAACTATCTGGAGCGCACCATTTCATTCATGACTGAAAACCGAGACAAGTATAAAGCACTGTCTGATTCTGTCAATTTTGAAAAGATGCGCAACATTGAGCTTGGATATAGCAACCACCGTTTTCCCTACATAAAGACTATTGATCTGGGTCGCAAAGAAACCAAAGCGGCGCTTCGTGAGGGTGACGTCGTCGCTCTCGTTTCCAATCTGAAAAATCTCGATGTCACACACATGGGTATTATAATCAAGGAAAACGGCGAGCCTTATCTTCTGCACGCATCTTCTACCGGCCGCAAGGTTGAGATCTCGGCGTTGCCACTCGCCGAATTCATGAAGAAGAACAGATCTTTTCTCGGAATAAGGGTCATACGCATCAAAGACTGACAACCGGCAATTTCTATTGCAATAAAAAAAGCCCGGCATCGCCGGGCTTTTTGCTTATATGTGTCTGAGCTGAATTACTCGGCACGTTTTGTTTTCTTTCCGTATCCGTAGACAGCAGCTGCGCCAAGTTCTTCCTCGATGCGGAGGAGCTGGTTGTACTTAGCCATACGGTCAGAACGAGATGCAGAACCGGTTTTGATCTGTCCGGCGTTTGTAGCAACTGCGATGTCTGCGATTGTGGCATCTTCAGTCTCGCCTGAGCGGTGAGAAATAACTGCGGTGTAACCGTTGCGCTGTGCGAGTTCGACTGCACGGAGGGTCTCGGTGAGAGAGCCGATCTGGTTTACCTTGACGAGGATTGAGTTTGCACAACCTTCCTCGATTCCGCGTTTGAGATATTTCACGTTGGTAACGAACAAGTCATCGCCGACGAGCTGGCAACGGTTGCCGATAAGGTCAGTAAGAACCTTCCAGCCTGCCCAGTCGTCTTCGGCCATACCGTCTTCGATTGAGTCGATAGGATATTTTGTGATGAGTTCCTCGAGATATTTAGCCTGTTCCTCAGAAGTGCGTTTTACTCCGTTGGGTTCTTTGATAGTGCCGTCTTTGAGCTGGTGGTAGTCATAGACACCGTCCTGATAGAACTCAGAAGAAGCGCAGTCGAGACCGATGGTGACATCTTTTCCGGGAACATAACCTGCTTTCTCGATTGCCTTGACGATAACGTTGAGGGCGTCTTCAGTTCCGTCGAGAGCGGGAGCGAAACCGCCTTCGTCACCAACGGCTGTTGACAGACCACGCTCGTGAAGCACTTTCTTAAGGTTGTGGAATACTTCTGTACCCATGCGGATTCCTTCGTGGAACGATGTAGCACCGATAGGACGGATCATGAATTCCTGGAAGCAGATAGGAGCGTCAGAGTGAGCACCGCCATTGATGATATTCATCATCGGAACAGGAAGAGCGTAAGAGTTGCAGCCGCCGATATATTTGTAAAGCGGCAGATCGAGATAGTTGGCTGCGGCTTTGGCAACTGCGAGAGAAACACCGAGAATGGCATTTGCACCGAGGTTAGATTTTGTGTCAGTTCCGTCGAGAGCGAGCATTTTCTCGTCGATAGCGATCTGATCGAGTGCACTCATGCCCTTGAGGGCTTCAGCGATAGGACCGTTGACATTGGCTACAGCTTTGAGAACGCCTTTGCCCATGTAGCGTGATTTGTCACCGTCACGAAGTTCGAGAGCCTCATTTACACCGGTCGACGCACCCGAGGGAACAGATGCACGGCCAAATGCGCCTGATTCAAGAACTACGTCAACTTCTACAGTGGGGTTACCGCGTGAATCGAGCACCTCACGTCCGATGATTTTTTCAATTTTCATAATCAATTTTGTTTTAAAACTGAGAAATATGTATTAGTTTGTTCAAAGCATATTTAAACGCCACAAAGTTACAAATTTTCAGTTAAATAATTATATAATTTTTGTTATACTATGTTGGATTTTTCAGCATGGCGGATAAAAAAACGCTCTGTCGCGGAATGACCGTGACAGAGCGGTAATTATCTGTGTCAGTGCGACCGTCGGATTATTCAGCTGCGGGAGCCTCAGCAGCGGGAGTCTCGGTTGCAGGAGCTTCTGCAGCCGCGCTCTTCTTGCTTGAACGGCGTGTGCGGCCGGTTTTCTTGGCAGCTTTGTCCTTGAGCATGTTTTCGTTATAGTCAACAAGCTCAATGAAGCAAGTCTTGGCGTTGTCACCAAGACGGTTGCCGGTCTTGAGAATGCGGGTATAACCTCCGGGGCGGTCAGCGATCTTCTGTGAAATTTCACGGAAGAGCTCGGTGACGGCTTCCTTGTTCTGAAGATAGCTGAAAACCAGACGACGGTTTACCATCGTGTCTTCTTTAGCACGTGTGATCAGCGGCTCGGCATATACACGAAGGGCTTTGGCCTTGGCGAGGGTGGTGAAGATGCGCTTGCGCATGATCAGAGCGATCGTCATGTTAGCCAAGAGGGCATCGCGGTGAGCTTTCTTGCGGCTGAGGTGGTTGAATTTTTTATTGTGTCTCATCGTTTATTACTCTTTGTCTAATTTATACTTTGAAATGTCCATTCCGAACGAGAGGTTCAGGCGAGCCAGAAGGCTGTCGAGCTCGGTGAGCGATTTTCTACCGAAGTTGCGGAACTTGAGGAGATCGGTCTTGTTGAAGACGACCAGTTCGCCGAGAGTCTCGACTTCAGCACTCTTCAAGCAGTTGAGCGCGCGAACTGAGAGCTGCATGTCGCTGAGCTTTGTTTTCAGAAGCTGACGCATGTGCAGGACTTCTTCGTCAAACTCCTCGTTTCCGTCTTCCTCGGTAGTCTCGAGGGTGATTTTCTCGTCTGAGAAAAGCATCAAGTGGTATATCAGGATTTTTGCTGCTTCCTCAAGAGCCTTTTTGGGGTGGATAGACCCGTTGGTGGTAATCTCGAGAATGAGCTTTTCGTAGTCGGTTTTCTGATCGACGCGGAAATTCTCAACCGCATACTTCACATTGACAATCGGGGTGTAGATCGAGTCAATGGCGAGAACATTGATGTCGTCGTTAGCGACATTGTTCTCGTCGGCGGGCACCCAACCGCGACCCTTGTTGATTGTCAGCTCGATTGAAAAGCCGGCAGCAGGATCCAAATGACAGATGACCAGTTCAGGATTCAATACTTCAAATCCTGAGAGAACCTTGCCAATGTCACCGGCCTTGAACACCTCCTGTCCTGACGGAACCACGATAGTAGCCTTTTCAAAATCGGTATCTTCGACAGTCTGCTTGAGGTTAACCTTCTTGAGGTTAAGAATGATGTTGGTGACATCTTCCTTAACGCCGGGGATAGTATCAAATTCATGCTTGACGCCGTCAATCTTGATCGACGAGATAGCATATCCTTCAAGCGAAGAAAGCAAGACGCGGCGAAGCGCATTGCCGAAAGTGATACCATAGCCGGGTTCCAAAGGCTTGAACTCAAATTTGCCAAAGAAATTATTGGCTTCCAACATGAGGACTTTGTCAGGTTTCTGGAATGCTAAAATAGCCATGGATCTTAATAGGTTAAATTATTACTTAGAGTACAACTCGACGATAAGTTGTTCCTTGATGTTTTCGGGAATATCCTCACGGGTGGGAACGTGCAGGAATTTACCGCTTTTTGTAGCTTCGTCCCACTCGATCCAGGGATATTTGCTGTGGTTGAAGCCTCCGAGAGCATCTGCGATGACCTCGAGAGATTTTGATTTCTCACGAACGCCGATAACATCACCCGGTTTGATAGAGTAAGAGGGAATGTTCACTACGCTGCCGTTGACAGTGATATGGCGGTGAAGGACAAGCTGGCGTGCCGCGGGACGGGTCGGTGCGATACCGAGACGGTAAACGACATTGTCGAGACGAGCCTCAAGCATCTGGAGAAGGATCTCACCGGTGATACCTTTTTCACGGGTAGCTTTCTCAAAAAGGTTGCGGAACTGTTTCTCAAGAACGCCGTAGGTATATTTTGCTTTCTGCTTCTCACGCAGCTGAACGCCATACTCAGACGTTTTGCGACGCTTGTTGGCGCCATGCTGGCCCGGGGGGAAATTGCGGCGGGCGAGAACTTTGTCCTCACCGAAGATCGGTTCACCGAATTTGCGGGCGATTTTGGTCTTGGGACCTGTATATCTTGCCATTTTTAAATTTCTTTTGTTTGTTGGCGATCGTCGTCTGAGATTCCGGCTGTTTCCCTACGGGGTGCAGCCGCGACCATAGAGAGGTGAAAAAAATATGGTCAAATTCACCCCACGGGGCGACAGACGGTTCTTGACGAGATCTGATATTATTTAAAGAAAGTGTTGTTAAAAAGACTTGAAAGTGTCTGATGTCGTAAAGAAGCGATCAGACTCTTCTGCGCTTGGGAGGACGGCAACCATTGTGGGGAAGCGGAGTGACGTCGATGATTTCGGTCACTTCAATTCCTGCGCCATGAATTGTACGGATAGCAGACTCACGTCCGTTACCGGGTCCTTTGACATAGGCTTTTACCTTGCGGAGACCGAGGTCGTATGCGACTTTAGCGCAATCTTGCGCTGCCATCTGGGCTGCGTAGGGGGTGTTCTTCTTTGATCCGCGGAAGCCCATCTTGCCTGCGCTTGACCATGAAATGACCTGTCCCTCGCTGTTAGCAAGGCAAACAATGATGTTGTTGAAAGAAGAGTGGACATGAAGCTGGCCGGCGGCATCAACTTTGACGTTTCTCTTCTTAGCTGCGACTGTTTTTTTTGCCATAATTTATTTTTATTTAGTAGCTTTCTTCTTGTTAGCAACAGTTTTCTTGCGTCCCTTGCGGGTGCGGGCGTTGTTCTTGGTGCTCTGACCGCGAACGGGAAGACCGATGCGGTGACGGATTCCACGGTAGCAACCGATATCCATCAGACGCTTGATGTTGAGCTGAATCTCGCTGCGGAGATCACCCTCGACTTTATAGTCGGCTTGAATGACTTCACGCACCTTGGCTGCCTGGTCATCAGTCCAGTCCATAACCTTGATGTTTTCGTCAACGCCGGCTTTGGCGAGGATGGTTTTGGCCGCGCTGCGGCCGATTCCGAAGATATAAGTCAAGGCGATTTCACCTCTTTTGTTTTGGGGGAGGTCAACTCCCACGATTCTTACTGCCATATTTTATTGAAATTTTTTGCAAAAATAATAAAATATTATCCTTGACGTTGTTTATACTTGGGATTTTTTTTATTAATCACGTACAGACGACCTTTGCGACGTACGATTTTGCTGTCGGGAGTGCGTTTTTTGATTGACGCTCTAACTTTCATGTGATATGAGATTTTTTTTGATTTTACTTGTATCGGAATGCAATTCGTCCTTTCGAAAGATCGTAAGGCGACATTTCAACGCGGACTTTGTCTCCGGGCAGAATCTTGATGTAATGCATTCTCATTTTTCCGGAGATGTGTGCCGTTATCTCGTGTCCGTTTTCCAACTCGACACGGAACATTGCGTTTGAAAGAGCCTCGACGATGGTTCCGTCTTGTTCTATTGCTGCTTGTTTTGCCATATAGTCTTTAAATAAATCTGTCGCCAAGAACTTCTTGGATATAATCGAAAGTAGTCAGTATCTCGGTCTTGCCGCCATGTATTGCAACCGTGTGTTCATAATGGGCCGACGGTTTGCGGTCTTTGGTGCGGCATTGCCATCCATCCTCAGAAATGACGATGTTCTTGCTTCCCATGTTGATCATGGGTTCAATGCAAAGACACATGCCGTTTTTAATGACAGGGCCTGTGCCGCGTCGTCCGTAATTGGGTATCTCGGGATCTTCATGCATTTTCCGGCCTATGCCGTGGCCACACATTTCTCTGACGACACCGTAACCGCGCGACTCACAATAGGTCTGTACGGCATTAGAGATGTCACCGATGCGTTTGCCTTCTCGGCAAGCTGAGATTCCGCGGTAGAGCGATTCTTTAGTTGTCTGACACAGTGCCATGACCTCAGGTGCGATTTCACCTATAGGAAATGTATAGCACATGTCACCATTGAATCCGTCGAGCTCGACTACGGTGTCGATGCCGACGATATCGCCTTCGCGGAGCGCATAGTTTGACGGGAACCCGTGAACGACGGTCTCGTTCACTTCAATACATAACGTGGCGGGGAAGCCGCCATAGCCCAAACAAGCAGGCTGTCCTCCATTGTCGCGAATAAATTCGCGTGCAATGGAGTCGAGCTTGTTTGTCGTAACACCAGGAGTCATCCACTTGGCGACCTCGCCGAGTGTCTGGCTCACCAGTCGGCAGGCATCTGCCGTCTTGCTGATTTCTTCCGGTGTCTTGAGATAGATCATTTAGTCTGATTAATAGCGTTAACGGTTTGTTTATCAATAGGCCCCGCCTGTGGTGCGGCCTTTGATACGTCCATCTTTCATCAATCCGTCATAGTGGTGCATCATCAGGTGTGTCTCGATCTGCTGCAGTGTGTCAAGAACGACACCCACGAGAATCAGAAGAGAAGTACCTCCGAAGAACTGCGCGAAATTCTGGCTGATGCCGAACAAGCGCGCGAACGCCGGGAGAATAGCCACAACGCCGAGGAAAAGAGAACCGGGAAGGGTTATTCTCGACATGATCGTGTCGAGATATTCGGCGGTTTTCTTTCCGGGTTTCACTCCGGGGATGAATCCGTTGTTACGTTTCATCTCATCGGCCATCTGCGTTGGACGGACAGTGATCGCGGTATAGAAATAGGTGAATGCCACGATCATGAGGAAATAGACAAGATTATACCAGAAACCGTTGATGTCAGAGAAGGCGGCGAAGAAGCCTGAAGAACCTTCATTGGCTCCGAATCCGGCAAGTGTGATCGGAATAAACATGATTGCCTGGGCAAAGATGATCGGCATCACACCGGCCGCATTAACTTTCAACGGAATATACTGACGCGCTCCGCCATACTGTTTGTTGCCCACGATGCGCTTGGCATACTGCACGGGCACTTTGCGTGTTCCCTGAACCAGGAGAACCGCACCGACAGTGACGGCGAAAAGGAGAATCAACTCGACGATGAACATCACAAGACCGCCCTCAGAACCTTGCGATCCCGGCAGACGGCTGTAAAATTCATAGTAGAGAGCTCCCGGGAGACGGGCAATGATACCGACCAGAATGATGAACGAGATACCGTTGCCGATACCGCGGTCGGTTATTCTCTCACCGAGCCACATGATTAACATGGAGCCGGCAGCGAGAATAATGGTCAGATATGCTACTGTCCAGAATCCCATCGTCGCATTACCGCCTGCACTGCTCACCTGCATCTGTAGGTTGACCAAGTAGGCAGGGCCCTGGAGAAACAGAATCAGCACAGTCAGATAACGTGTGTACTGATTCAGTTTCTGACGACCGCTTTCCCCCTCGCGCTGCATTTTCTGGAACGACGGAAGAACCATGCCCAGAAGTTGTATGACGATCGATGCCGTGATGTAGGGCATGATGCCAAGCGCGAAGATTGAAGCCTGGGAGAATGCACCACCTGAGAACATATCGAGCAATTGCATCAAGCCACTCTTGTTTGTGAAATTCGAGAGTGCGTCGAGATCACTCGGCGAGATGCCCGGAAGGACGATATAACAGCCGAGACGAAAGACGAGCACAAGCAGAACTGTTACCATCAATCGCTTGCGCAACTCTTCAATTGTCCAAATATTCTTTATGGTTTCTACGAATCTCATTATTTTTATACTTTATTGATTGAACCACCGGCTGCCTCGATAGCCTGCTGGGCCGAAGCCGAGAAAGCGTTAGCCTCGACAGCGAGGGCACGGGTGACAGTGCCGTTGCCGAGAACCTTGACAAGCTGTTTGCGGCCTACGAAGCCAGCTGCACGGAGCTCGTCAAGTCCGACTTTCTCAAGGTTCTTAGCCTCTGCAAGAGCGTTGATGTCGCCGAGGTTGACTGCCTTGTACTCGACACGGCTGATATTCTTGAAACCGAACTTCGGCAGACGACGCTGCAGAGGCATCTGACCTCCTTCGAAGCCGATTTTGCGTTTGTAGCCTGAACGTGATTTAGCACCCTTGTGACCGCGGGTCGAAGTGCCGCCTTTGCCCGATCCCGGGCCACGGCCGATGCGTTTACCAGCGTGAACTGAGCCGACTGCGGGCTGTAAATTACTTAAATCCATAGTCTTTCAATTTATGCGTTGGTCACTTCTACCAAATGACGAACTGCGTTAACCATACCCATCACACTGGGAGTATCTTCTTTTACGACAGTGTGATTCATTTTCTTCAAGCCAAGAGCATCAAGAGTGCGTTTCTGAACAGCCGGGCAATTGATGCGGCTCTTAATCTGTTTGATTTTAATCTGTGCCATTGCAGTATTGATGTTTAGCCTTTGAAAACTTTTTCAACTGAGATGCCACGGTTCTGGGCAACTGTCGCCGGGCTGCGCATTTCGTCGAGCGCGGCGATTGTAGCCTTGACCAGGTTGTGGGGGTTTGACGAACCTTTGCTTTTTGCAAGCACGTCGGTTATACCGACGCTCTCAAGCACGGCACGCATAGCACCACCTGCCTTGACTCCGGTACCGTGTGAAGCGGGACGGAGCAGGACGCGTGAACCACCAAACTTGGCAACTTGTTCGTGAGGGATCGTACCCTTGTGAACCGGAACCTGGATGAGGTTTTTCTTTGCAGCCTCAACACCTTTCTGAATAGCTGCCGTGACTTCATTGGCCTTTCCGAGACCCCAGCCCACGATGCCGTTCTCATTTCCGACAACGACAATGGCAGCGAAAGTAAACGTGCGACCACCCTTTGTCACTTTGGTGACACGGTTGATGGCAACGAGACGATCCTTGAGTTCGAGATCGTTGGTTGATTTAACTCTGTTGTTTCTTTTTGCCATAATCGATTAGAATTTAAGACCGCCTTCGCGAGCAGCGTCAGCCAATGATTTTACTCGACCGTGGAAGAGGTATCCGTTGCGGTCGAAAACAACTTCAGTAATGCCGGCAGCAAGGGCGTTTGCAGCGATTGCCTTTCCGACCTGTGCAGCGATTTCAGTCTTGGTGCCCTCTTCGATGCCTTTAGACGATGCTGACGCGAGCGTCTTGCCACCGAGGTCGTCGATCAACTGAACATAAATCTGTTTGTTGCTGCGGAAAACCGACATGCGCGGACGTGTGGGAGTACCCGACACTTTGCCGCGGATGCGGGCTTTGATTTTATTTCTTCTTTGAATCTTCGAGATCATGATTGAGTCAATTTACTTATTTGGCACCAGCCGATTTACCTGATTTACGACGAATAATCTCGCCGACAAACTTGATACCCTTGCCTTTGTAGGGTTCCGGTTTACGGAGCGAACGGATCTTCGCGCAAACCTGACCGAGAAGCTGCTTGTCATCGCTCTCAAGAATGATCAGAGGATTCTTGTTTCGTTCAGACTTGGCCTCGACCTTGACCTCGGGCGGAAGTTTGATATAGATCGCGTGAGAGAAACCGAGCGAGAGCTCAAGTACCTGTCCGTTTGAAGTGGCGCGGTAACCGACACCGACGAGCTCCAACTCCTTGCGGTAGCCGGTTGAGACACCGACAACCATGTTGTGGATCAGAGCGCGGTAGAGACCGTGCTGCGCGCGGTGCTCACGGTCGTCGCTGGGACGTGTTACGATTACGTGATTGTCTTCGATCTTGACATCGAGCTCGGGATTGATGGCCTGTGTCAGTTCACCCTTGGGGCCCTTGACTGTGACAACGTGGTTGTCATACTTCACGGTAACGCCTGCGGGAATCTCAATTGGAGCTTTACCTATTCTTGACATAAATGTTTCCTCCTATAAGATTAATAAACATAACATAGAACTTCACCGCCGATTTTCTGTTCGGCAGCCTGTTTGTTGGTCATCACGCCTTTAGAAGTCGAGAGAATGGCGATTCCGAGGCCGTTGAGAACGCGCGGCATGTCTTTGTAGCCGGTGTATTGACGAAGGCCGGGACGAGAAACGCGTTTCAAGTCTTTGATGGCGTTGACTTTGTCAACGGGATCATACTTCAAAGCGATCTTGATAGTTCCGGAAGGAGTCTCACCTTCGACGAACTTGTAGTTCAAGATGTAGCCTTGCTCAAAGAGAATCTTAGTGATTTCTTTTTTCAAGTTTGAGGCGGGCACTTCTACAACGCGGTGGTTGGCTTTGATAGCGTTCCTCAATCTTGTCAGATAGTCTGCTATTGGATCAGTCATTTTGATAATTGGTTTAAATTGATTGGGTCACTCCCAACAATATTTAATACTCACTGGAAAATGCACAGTGTTGATGTTTAATCGCTGTGACAGAAAGAAGCCGGTTGATCACCAGCTTGCTTTCTTCACACCCGGAATGAGACCGGCAGATGCCATTTCGCGGAATTGGATACGCGAGATGCCGAACTGACGGATATAACCTTTCGGACGTCCGGTTATTGAACAGCGATTGTGAAGACGGACCACCGAGGCGTTCTTCGGAAGAAGCTGAAGTGCCTCGTAGTCGCCTGCTGCCTTGAGGGCAGCTTTCTTGGCGGCATATTTGGCAACCAGTTTAGCTCTCTTGACCTCGCGGGCCTTCATTGATTCTTTTGCCATAGATCTTAATCTTATTTAGCGTTTTTGAAAGGTAAACCGAAGTGTTTGAGCAGAGCGTATCCTTCTTCGTCGGTGTTGGCTGTTGTCACGAAAGTGATGTTCATGCCAAGAAGTTTCGAGATAGAATCGATGTTGATCTCGGGGAAGATGATCTGCTCTGTGATGCCCAGCGTGTAGTTGCCACGGCCGTCGAGCTTGCTCTCGATGCCTTTGAAGTCGCGGATACGGGGAAGAGCGACTCTGATCAGACGCTCCAGGAACTCGTACATGCGCTCGCGACGCAGGGTAACTCTGACGCCGATGGGGTTTTTCTTGCGCACTTTGAAGTTAGAGATATCCTTGCGAGAGAGAGTAGCGACAGCTTTCTGGCCTGTGATGGCGGTAAGCTCGTTGATCGCAGTCTCGATGATCTTCTTGTCTTGGGTTGCCTGGCCCAGACCCTGGTTGATCACGATTTTCTCGAGGCGGGGAACCTGCATCGGAGTCGTGTATTTGAACTCCTCGGTCAGAGCGGGGACAATGCGCTCTACATATTCTTTTTTAAGATTTGTTGTGCTCATTATTATATCTCCTCTCCTGATTTTTTAGCGAAACGGACCTTCTTCTCACCCTCCATGCGGTATCCTACGCGGGTAGGCTTGCCCGATTTGGGATCGAGAAGAGACAGGTTAGAAATGTGGATGGGAGCCTCCATCTGAATGCGGCCTCCCTGGGGATGCTTAGCGTTGGGCTTGGTGTGCTTTGTCACCATGTTAACACCTTCAACGATGGCGCGCTGTTTTTCAGCGTTGACTGAAAGGACACGGCCCTGTTTGCCGCGGTCCTCTCCAGCCAAAACTTGAACGGTGTCGCCTTTTTTAATATGTAATTTGCTCATTATTGTGGTTTGTTACAAAACTGTGGTGGGGTTAAAGTACTTCAGGCGCCAACGAAACGATCTTCATGTTGGTGGCGCGGAGTTCGCGGGCAACCGGCCCGAAGATGCGAGTTCCGCGAAGCTCGCCGGCGTTGTTGAGAAGAACGCAGGCGTTGTCGTCAAAACGGATATAAGAACCGTCAGCGCGGCGGATCTCTTTCTTTGTTCTGACTACGACAGCTTTCGATACAGTACCTTTCTTGACGTCAGACGAAGGGATTACGCTCTTGACCGATACGACGATGATGTCGCCGACCGATGCATAGCGGCGTCCGGTACCGCCCAGAACGTGAATGCACAGAGCTTCTTTGGCTCCGCTGTTGTCGGCAACAGTTAAACGAGATTCTGTCTGGATCATAATTATTTAACTTTTTCAATGATTTCTACTAATCTCCATCGCTTTGTCTTGCTCAGGGGACGGGTCTCCATTAGGCGGACAGTATCGCCAACGCTGCACTCATTCTTTTCATCGTGAGCATGATATTTCTTCGATTTGTTGACAAATTTGCCATAAATCGGGTGTTTCTCCTTCCAGCGGATGGTCACGGTGATCGTCTTGTCACCCTTGTTGCTCGATACGACCCCAATGCGCTCTTTTCTAAGATTTCTTTTTTCCATTGTAGTCGAGTTTTATTTGTTGTTAAGTTCGCGCTGACGCAGCTCAGTCTTGACGCGTGCGATCATTTTGCGGTCTGCGGTGATCTTTGCCGGATTGTCGATCGGCGAGATCGAATGGTTGATCGTCAGCTGACGATATTCTTTTTCCATTTCAACGAGACGTTCGCGCAGATCGGCCGTCGAAAGTTCCTTGATTTCTTCTTTCTTCATAGCTTACACGTTTTGGGTGGGGTCGTAGTCACGACGCACGATAAACTTGGTTGTTACAGGAAGTTTCTGAGCAGCCAGACGGAGTGCTTCCTTAGCGATGTCGAAGCTTACGCCCTCGACTTCGATCAGAACGCGACCGGGAGTCACGGGAGCGACGAAACCTTCGGGAGAACCTTTACCTTTACCCATTCGGACTTCGGCAGGCTTCTTTGTGATGGGTTTGTCGGGGAATATGCGAATCCAGATCTGTCCCTGACGCTGCATGTAGCGTGTTACGGCAATACGGGCAGCCTCAATCTGACGACCGGTGATCCATTTTGATTCAAGAGTCTTGATACCAAACGAACCAAACGCCAATTGATTGCCACGCTGGGCATTGCCCTTCATGCGGCCTTTCTGTTGACGGCGAAATTTTGTTTTCTTAGGTTGTAACATTGTCGTGTAGATTCAATTGGTTTAACGGTTGTTTTTCGGTTTGCGGAAGCCGCCGCGACGTTGTGAACCGCCCTGGCGAGACTCCTTCTGGGGCTGTGTGAACTGGGGAGCCAGGTCGCGTTTGCCATAGACTTCACCACGGCAAATCCAGACCTTGACACCGATCACACCGACTTTCGTGTGTGCCTCGACAAGTGCATAGTCGATGTCGGCACGGAGTGTGTGGAGCGGAGTGCGGCCTTCCTTGAACATTTCCGAACGAGCCATTTCGGCACCGTTCAGACGTCCCGAGACCTGAACCTTGATACCCTCGGCACCGGCACGCATTGTAGAAGCCACAGCCATTTTCACAGCGCGGCGATATGCGATCTTGCCTTCGATCTGGCGTGCGATGTTGGCAGCCACGATCTGAGCGTCGAGTTCAGGACGTTTCACTTCGAAAATATTGATCTGGACATCCTTGTCGGTGATCTTCTTGAGCTCTTCTTTGAGTTTGTCGACCTCTGCACCGCCTTTTCCGATGATAAGACCGGGACGTGAGGTGCAGACAGTGATGGTGATCAATTTGAGAGTGCGCTCGATTACGATGCGCGATACGCTCGACTTAGCCAGACGAACGTTGAGGTAGTTGCGAAGCTTAGAGTCTTCGAGTAGAGCAGCGCTCGCTTTCTTCTTGTCGGCTTCGAACCAGTTGGAATCCCAACCACGGATGACACCTAAGCGGTTGCTGATTGGATTTACTTTCTGTCCCATTTTTTAAGCTTCAGTTTTTGCGTTATCAATTGTATCTACGAACAGGGTCACATGGTTAGAGCGCTTGCGGATTCTGTAGCCACGTCCCTGGGGAGCTGTGCGGAGGCGTTTCAACATCGGAGCGCAGTCAACAAAGATAGTGCTGATGTAAAGTTCGCCGCTCTCTGCCTTGCGTTCGTTCTTTGCTTCCCAGTTGGCGATTGCCGAACGGAGAAGCTTCTCGATCTTGGCAGCAGCTTCCTTGTTAGAGAATTTCAGAATGCCGAGTGCGCGGAACACCTCTTTGCCGCGGACGAGGTCAGCTACAAGACGCATCTTGCGCGGAGACGAGGGTATATTTGTGAGCTTCGCGAAAGACTGTGTTTTCAGTGCTTCCTTGCGAGCTTCGGCTGATTGTCTTTTTCTTACACCCATTTTATTTAATTTCTTTTTCTATTTCAAAATTATTTAATCGGGGCCTGCTTATTTTTTCTTGTTGCCTGCGTGACCGCGGAACGTGCGTGTCGGGGCAAACTCGCCGAGTTTGTGACCGACCATGTTCTCGGTAACGTAAACGGGGATGAACTTGTTACCGTTATGAACGGCGAAAGTATGTCCGACGAACTCGGGGGCAATCATTGAAGCGCGGCTCCAGGTCTTTATGACAGCCTTTTTGCCGGTTTCATCCATTGCGGCTACTTTCTTTTCAAGTTTCACGCTGATAAACGGGCCTTTTTTTAATGAACGACTCATAGTTGTTTGTTTAAATCAGATTACTTTTTTCTTCTTTCGATGATATACTTCGAAGATGTCTTCTTGGGAGCGCGTGTCTTGAGACCCTTAGAGTAGAGACCCTTGCGTGAGCGGGGATGTCCACCTGAGGCACGTCCCTCGCCACCACCCATGGGGTGATCGACAGGGTTCATGACAACACCGCGGTTGCGGGGACGACGGCCAAGCCAGCGTGAACGGCCTGCCTTACCCGAGCTTTCAAGCGAGTGCTCGCTGTTGCCGACTACGCCGACAGTAGCTTTGCATTTCGCGAGAACCTTGCGTGTTTCTCCTGAAGGTAATTTGATGATCGCATAGTCGCCTTCGCGAGAGATGAGCTGAGCGAAAGTACCGGCTGAACGCGCCATGAACGCTCCCTGTCCGGGACGGAGCTCAATGTTGTGGATGAGCGTACCGACGGGGATTTTGCTCAAGGGAAGCGCGTTGCCGACTTCGGGCGCAGCATTCTCGCCGCTGACGACCGTAGTGCCAACTTCGAGTCCATTGGGTGCAATGATGTAGGACTTTGCACCGTCGACGTAATACAACAGAGCGATACGGGCCGAACGGTTCGGATCGTACTCGATTGATTTCACGACGGCGGGCACACCGTCTTTTGTTCTCTTAAAGTCAATCACGCGGTAGTTGCGTTTGTGACCGCCACCCATGTAGCGGGTAGTGAGGTGACCTTCGCCGTTACGGCCTCCGGTACTTTTCTTACCGCCTGTAAGAGATTTTTCTGGTGCGTTAGCAGTTGATGTGCGCGTAACGATCTCGCCGTTGACTTTAACGGCCTCTGTGCGCTTGAAGACACCAATAATCTTGTGACGTTGCCCCGGTGTAGTGGGCTTGAACTTTTTTACTGCCATTTCTTATTATATATTGCTGTAGAAGTCAATGTTTTGTCCTTCGGCCAAAGTCACGATAGCTTTTTTGTAGCCAGACTTTGTTCCGCGGAGAAGGCCGCTCTTCGTGTAACGGCTCTTGTTCTTTGCTCTGACGATGAGAGTATTGACATTAACGACCTTTACTCCATAGAGTTTCTCGACCAGATCCTTGATCTGATATTTGTTTGCGTCAAGCGACACACGGAAAGTGTAGCGGTTGAGCTTTTCAGTAAGCTGCGTTGCCTTTTCTGTTACGATAGGTTGGATCTTGATTTCCATTGCTTGCCTCCTCTGTGGATTTAAAGTTTATTAATGACTTCAAGGCTACTCTCTGTCAAGACAATAGCGTTGTTGTTGAGCAGCGAATATGTGTTAATGTCCTGCGCAGTCATCACTGAAGCGCCGGGCACATTTCGAGCCGACAAATATACGTTTTTTTCGCGGCTTGCTAAAACAAGAAGAAGTTTTTTGCCGTCAACTTTAAGATTCTTAGCAATTTTTAAGAAATCTTTAGTTTTGGGTGCTTCCAAAGAGAAGTCCTCAACGATAATGATCTGATTATCCTGAGCCTTTACCGAGAGGGCTGACTTGCGTGCGAGAAGCTTGACTTTCTTGTTGAGCTTGAAACGGTAGTCACGGGGACGGGGTCCGAAAACGCGTCCACCGCCGACAAGAACGGGAGAGTTGATGTCACCGATACGGCTGCCGCCGCCACCTTTCTGCTTGTGAAGCTTGCGGGTAGAACCCGAAACCTCGCTGCGTTCTTTTGATTTGTGAGTTCCCTGACGCTGGTTAGCGAGGAACTGTTTTACATCGAGATAGAGGGCGTGCTCGTTGGCCTCGATAGCGAAAACCTCGTCGTTGAGCTGGGCGCGACGACCGGTGTCTTCTCCGTTTATGTTATAGATTGCGAGTTCCATTATTTCTCAATTAATACGATTGAACCTTTACTTCCGGGAATTGAACCCTTGATCATCAGAATGTTGTGTTCGGGAATAACCTTCACAACCTGGAGGTTTTGAACTGTTACACGCTCGTTACCCATCTGGCCTGCCATGCGCATTCCTTTGAATACTTTAGCGGGGTAAGAACAAGCACCGATAGAACCGGGAGCGCGAAGACGGTTGTGCTGACCGTGGGTTGTCTGGCCGACACCGCCGAAGCCGTGACGCTTGACAACGCCCTGGAAGCCTTTACCTTTCGAAGTGCCGACGATGTCGACGAAATCGCTTTCTGAGAAAAAGTCAACTGAGATTGTGTCGCCGAGTTTATACTCGCCTTCAAATCCCTTGAACTCGGCCAAGTGACGCTTGGGAGCTACGCCGGCAGCTTTGAAGTGTCCGAGTTCGGGCTTGGTGCAGTGTTTTTCTTTCTGCTCCTGGAAACCGAGCTGAATAGCTTCGTATCCGTCTTTCTCAACGGTCTTGATCTGCGTAACAACACAAGGGCCTACTTCGATAACAGTGCACGGCACGTTTTTGCCGTCGGCACTGAAAACGGAT
>CAJUPY010000035.1 GCA_910588035.1 uncultured Muribaculaceae bacterium
GAACAATAACGGTGGCTATCGTCAGCAGCAGGGCGGATATGGCCCGCGTCAGCAGCAAGGCGGCTACCGTCAGCAAAACAATAACGGCGGCTACCGTCAGCAAGGCGGATATGGTCCGCGCCAGCAGCAGGGTGGCTACCGTCAGCAGCAGGGCGGATATGGCCCGCGTCAGCAACAGGGCGGCTACCGTCAGCAACCGCGTCCTGGCAAGAGTTTCGTGCCACGTCCCAAACGCATCGAATATGAGATGCCGATACCTGATCCGAATGAACAGATCCGTCTCAATAAGTTCATGGCAAACGCAGGAATCTGCTCACGCCGCGAAGCCGATGAATTCATTCAGCAGGGTCTTGTCAAAGTAAACGGAAATGTAGTCACAGAGCTCGGCACCAAGATCTCACACAGCGATGTGGTGGAGTATGATGAAAAGGTAGTCGCACTCGAAAGCAAGTGCTACATTCTTCTTAACAAGCCGAAAGACTGTGTCACGACAAGCGATGACCCCAACGGACGTCTGACTGTCATGGATCTGGTCAAGGGTGCTTGTCCGGAGCGCATATATCCGGTGGGCCGTCTCGACCGCAACACGACCGGTGTGCTGCTTCTGACCAACGACGGAGATCTCGCGTCGAAGTTGACACATCCGAAATATGTCAAGAAAAAAATCTATCATGTCTGGACCGACAAAGATATAGCCGAGGAAGACATGCAGCGCATAGCCGACGGAATCGAACTCGAAGACGGTCCGATTCACGCCGATGCGATCAGCTATGCCACCGAGACCGACCGCAATCAGGCCGGCATCGAGATCCATTCGGGTCGCAACCGCATCGTACGCCGCATCTTCGAGTCTCTCGGATATCATGTGACAAAGCTCGACCGCGTTTATTTTGCCGGACTCACAAAGAAAAACCTTCCCCGCGGCCGTTGGCGTTACCTCACCCAGGAGGAGGTCAACTATCTGAAAATGGGATCGTTTGAATAAAACCAAATTATACATTCAAGGAAATGAAACGAACAAGAATAGTCGATCTTTTTGACGGCAGCCGC
This sequence comes from uncultured Muribaculaceae bacterium, assembly GCA_910588035.1. Taxonomy (GTDB): domain Bacteria; phylum Bacteroidota; class Bacteroidia; order Bacteroidales; family Muribaculaceae; genus CAJUPY01. The sequence goes on from CAJUPY010000035.1 coordinate 1,051, forward strand.
CTCGACACAGAGGTTTGTGCAAAGGGTTGGGTCAGAACCCGGCGCGGAAACAAACATGTGCAGTTTGTGGCTCTCAACGACGGTTCGACAATCAAGAACATGCAGATTGTCTTCGACATGGCGCAGTTCACCGATGAACAGCTCAAACCGATCACGACGGGAGCCGCCATCGAAGTGACAGGCCTGCTTGTCGCATCGGCCGGAAAAGGCCAGACAGTCGAGATTCAGGCACGTACGCTCAACGTTCTCGGCACTGCCGATCCAGAGGCATATCCTTTGCAGAAAAAAGGCCACACGCTTGAGTTTCTGCGCGAGAAAGCCCACTTGCGTATGCGCACCAACACTTTTGGAGCGGTTTTCCGTGTCAGAAGTATCCTGGCCTATGCGATTCACAAGTTTTTCAACGAACGCGGATTTTTCTATCTCCACACCCCGCTGATCACTGAAAGCGACTGTGAGGGTGCCGGAGCGATGTTCCAGGTGACGACACTCGACCTCAACAATCTGCCCAAGACTGAAGAGGGCGCAGTCGACTACAACGAAGATTTCTTCGGAAAACCGACCGCACTGACCGTTTCGGGTCAGCTTGAGGGTGAACTCGGTGCCACCTCGCTCGGTGCGATCTACACTTTCGGCCCGACATTCCGTGCCGAAAACTCAAACACTCCGCGTCACCTCGCCGAGTTTTGGATGATCGAGCCTGAAGTCGCGTTCAACGACATCACCGACAACATGGACCTCGCCGAGGACTTCATCAAATATTGCATCTCATATGCTCTCGAGAACGCACGCGACGACATTCAGTTTCTCAACGACATGTATGACAACGAGTTGCTCACACGTCTCGAAGGCATCTTGAAAGAACCGTTTGTTCGTCTTCCTTACACCGAGGGTGTCGAGATTCTTGAGAAATCGGGTAAGAAATTTGAATTCCCGGTCTATTGGGGAGCCGACCTTCAGAGCGAGCATGAACGTTATCTGGTCGAGGAGCACTTCAAACGTCCCGTCATCTTGACCGACTACCCCAAGGAGATCAAGGCATTCTACATGAAGCAGAACGAAGACGGCAAGACAGTTCGTGCAATGGATGTCCTCTTCCCGAAGATCGGCGAGATCATAGGCGGGTCGGAGCGTGAGGAGAGCTACGACAAACTGTTGCAGCGCATCGAGGAATTGAACATTCCGATGAAAGACATGTGGTGGTATCTCGACACACGACGTTTCGGCACCGTTCCCCACTCCGGTTTCGGTCTCGGTTTCGAGCGTCTGGTGCTGTTCGTGACCGGCATGACCAACATCCGCGACGTCATTCCGTTCCCCAGAACTCCGAAGAACGCCGAGTTCTAAACCACGCATCTCATATTATAATTTTAGTCAGTCGGGAGACAGCGCCTCAACGTGGGGCTGCTGTCTCCCGATTGGTTTTATGACGGTTTCGGGGAGATGTGATATTTTTTTCTGGTGGGGGAAATAAACTTTCGGCCGTTGTCGGGGTCATAGTAGTGAAAATTCCAATTGTTAGTTCTGATGTTCAACTTTCTGAAATCACGTCGCAATGAAGACAGGTTCAGCCGGCTGGTTGATCAGTTTCAGGAGCCGGTCTACTGGTTCGTGAGGCGTCGCGTGGGCAACCACGACGATGCGGCCGATGTGACTCAGGAAGTTTTCATCAGGGCGTTCAAGTCGCTTGACTCGCTCAGAGACGAGCAGTCGGCCAAGAGCTGGCTGTTCAGAATTGCGGTCAACGAGACCAACCGGTTTCTGACCGACCGCCACAGGGCGATGACATCTCTTCCCGACGACCTCGAGTCGCAGTTGGTCGAAGAGGAGTATGTCGATCTTGAAAACGAGGCGGGCTTGAAGTTTCAGAAAGCGTTGGAGACGCTGACACCGCGCCAGCGCGAGGTTTTTGACTTGCGCTACTATCAGGAGATGACTTACGATGAGATCGCCGAGGCGCTTGACGCCAACGTGACGACGATGAAGACGACATTTTTCGCAGCAAAACAGAAAATAACAGACTATATTTTAAATAACTGATTTTATGAATAAAGACTTCGACTTTTATGCAAAGAGCAATCCCTATCGTGTTCCCGAGGGATTCTTCGAGCGCAACAGGGCACAGTTGCTCATGACAGCAAGTGTCTACAGCCGTCGGGCACGCAACCGTTTCATCGCAGCGGCAGCGTCAATCGCCGTTGTTGTCGGAGTCGCCGTGACAGGGTGGTTGTCAATGAACAACAAATCGTTGTCGGTTGACGAAAAAATAGATCTTATGATCGCTGATGCTCCCGACACACAGCTGTCAACCGCCGTGGCGATGGCCGATGCCGAATATCTTTTTGATACAGAATATTTTAGTGAAGATTAAATGCCATGAATAGAATCCTATCAATGTGCCTGCTGATTGCATCGATGATGACAGTGTCACTCAGCTGCAGGGCCAATGACAAAGGCAATTGCAAACGACAGTTTCCTGAGGAAAATGTGAAGAAAGAGAGTAGGCTCTTTGCTGAAAAACTTAAATTGAAAGGTGATTCGGCCGAGATATTCCAGACAGTGTTCATCGAATATCGCCGTCAGATCCATGAAGCACTTGAGGCCAACAGAGGTGTTCCGAGGTGGCGTCAGAAAGGGCGTCGTCTGACTGAAGAACAAGTCGAGTCAAACATCAGGAAACGATTTGCATCGGCAAGGGCGATTCTCGACATCAGGGAAAAATTTTATCCGCGTTTCAGAGAGGTTCTGTCGCCGTCTCAATATGAGAAGTTCAATTTTTTCGAACAGTCGGTGGGAGACCGCATGCGCGATGAACACAAGCGGCGTTCAAATGCGGCTGACAAGGCGCGCCTGACACAAAAAGAGCAACGGTGACCGATTGGCCACCGTTGCTCTTTTTGTGTCAGGCTGTTGTCTTCGACAAGACTTGTCGATGTGACGACCGCCGCTGCATCGCGACGACTATCCAGGCGGTGACGAAATAGATTGCCGAGAGAATCCACAGGGCGATGTATGGAGTCGAGTTCTGTGCGAGTGATGCTCCGGTCGAATTAATTCTGATGAAGCCTTCCACGCCCCATACAGCCGGAATCAGATTGCCGATCCATTGCCATGTCTCGCTCATTGCATAGCGCGGCCAGGTCAATCCGCTCAGAAACAGGAATATTACCGAGGTGAAAACCACCACCATAAGTGACATTTCGCGTTCCTTGACAATGGCGGAGACTGTTATGCCGAAGAACACCGAAGCGATGATCATCGGAAGTATGAACGTGAAATAGTCGAGTGCGTCGCCTATGTGTGGCAGTGAGAACATCATTGGAATGAAATGAAGCACATAGATTGACATCGGAATATAGATTGCGATGTAGCACAGGGCTTTGCCTATCAGAGAAGCAGACACCGACGATTTGACTTCAAGCGGATCAATACCACGGTTTCGTCGCCTGCGGTCGGCTGCTGTTCCGGCAAGCATCGTTACGCCAAGCACAAGACTCTGCTGCAAAATCAGAATGACTATGCCCGGAATGACAAATGAGGCGAATCCCTGTTCGGTGTCACCCAGAAAGAAAGCCTGGTTGTCGACTGGAGTGCCGCTCATGCCACTTGCCACAAGCCCGGCCGAAGAAATCAGCTCACTGCGTATCTGGGCTCCCGTGGCAAGCTGAACGTCGGTCAACGCTCCGGCAAACGAGCGGTATCTCAGCAGCAGGCTCATGTCGCTGTAAAATGGAACGACCGTCTGCTCTCCGCGTCCGATACGTTTTGAATAGTCATGGGGTATCTCAAGAATTCCGTAACATGCTTTTTCGGCCATCCACTGTCGTGCTTCTGTCATGGACGATGCATATCCGATGACCTCGACCGAAGAGGTAGCGTCGATCATTCTGGCCAGTTCACGGCTTTTAGCTGAACGGCAGTTATCGACAACGGCAACCGGAATGTCGGTAGGGACTTCCGGATTATAGATGAGCGTGTATGTGACAGGGTAGAACAGTGGCAGCGCGAAAAAAAACAGCATGATACCGATGTCATGAAATGACAGTCGCAGTTCTTGCGCCCACACTTGGCCCACTTCTGTGAACCATTGCCCTGTTTTACGGAAAATATTGTTCATTTCTTTCGGTGTTTATGGTAGATAGACCGGATGTCTCAAGGCCCGTTTCAAATTCCACATGACTGGAATGCAGCCAAGCGGAAATAGAAGCAACGCGATGAAGTAGAAGCGCGAATAGTAGAGGGAGACGCCGTTTAGTGCCTGGTCGATGTAGATCAGGAAATAGTAGCGTACGGGCAGAATGTAGCTGAAGATTCCCACCGCACCATACATCTGTTCGACCGGAAATGAGAATCCGGCGATCGAAAAGGCGAGAATGCCTGTGAGCGAGCATATGGAGAGTGCGAACCTGAGGTTGGGCAACACGCAGCAAATGAATGTGGCAAACGATTGACAGGCAATCACAAACAGAATCATCGCGGCGATCATCGCGGGCCATGAACCGTTCATCGGAAAATGGTTGAAGCCGAAAAACAGAGCGTCGATACCGAGTCCCGTGACAGTGAAGATCATTGTCTGGGGCAGCAGTTTGCCCACCAGTGCTACGATGACCGAGCCGTCGGCTCTGGCAAGCCAGTCGGTGGAACTGCCCGATTTTATTTCATGACATATTGAGAAAACAGTCACAAGAAATATCATCAGTTCGAGGGCTGCAGGCACAAATGAGTTACTCAGATAATAGGAGTAGTTGGTCCATGGATTACCAACCGGATGTATGTCGATCACGACAGGTTGGAGTAATGTTCCGGCTGTGTCATCGCTTATTCCCGCATTTACCAGCTTGGTCTCTGCCACCGCACCCGAGGCTGTCACGGCCATGGTCTTGAAACCTTTGAAGGCGAGTGTGCCTGGAACGAAGTAGGTCATGTTTGAGTAATAGGTGATGGTCGGGGTTTTTCCGGCGACAGCGTCACGTTCAAATTGCCGGGGAATGTAGAAGAATCCGAATATCTCACCCGACTGAACCTTGTCAATTGCCTCATGGTAACTGCTCAGGTTCATTGTGATGTCGGTCAGCTCCTGTGCGTTGAGGTTGCGCACAAGGTTTCTCGAGGTGGACGAATTGTCGAGATCGACCACCGCAGTCGGAACCTTGAGCGGCAGACCCTCGTCCATCAGCGACAGGAAAAAGAGAGCTACTCCGATTGGCACGATGATCATTGCCCAGAGGTAGACCCTGCGCGAGGCAAGTCTGTGAAGCTCACGGACGATTATATTTTTCAGTACGCTTGATCTCATCGGAGTTTGATTTGCCGTTTATTTCAAGAAGTAGACGATGCTCATGCCGGGACGCAGATCGGCGATTGAGTCGAGTGTGTGGGCTTTGATCTGGAAGGTGCGGCTGTCCCATTGTCCGGTAGTCTTGGTGGCACGCCATGTGGCGTATGAGCCGAGATCGTTGATGTAGTAAATCTTTGCCTTTGCGGTTTTTTTGCCGAGCGCGGGTATCATGATTTCGATTTCCTTTCCCATGGTCAGATCTTTCAGATACTCCTCCCTGACATTGAAGGTAACCCATTTGTCATCGAGACGGAGCACGCTCATGATAGGTGCGCCGAGTGAGACCAACTCACCGGGCTCGGGATAGATTTCTTCGATTTGTCCGTCACAAGGGGCGACGAGATATTGGTCTTCGAGCAGAGCCTCCACTTCGAGAACACCGCCTTTGGCCACATTGACCATGGCAGCTGCTGAAGTCTTGTCTTCGCTCTGGGCACCTGACTTGGCGAGTTCATACTGGCTCCGGGCCGCACTTTCACCGGCCGCTGCCGCCGTATAGGCCGCTTTCGCTTCATCGCGTTTCTGTTGGCTTATCACTCCGTTGTTGAACAGAGCCTCCATGCGGTCATAGGTTTTCTTTGCGATGTCACGTGCCGCGATTGCCTGCTGCCATATGTCGTAGGCACTTTGAATGATCTGGATTCGGGTTCCACCATCGATTTTTTTGTTCTGTGCGCTCGCGGCGGTCTCCATTGCCTTTGCCTGGAGCATCTTCGCCTCGGCCAGTGAAGAGTGAATGTGAACGAGTGTGTCACCTTTTTTCACATTGTCGCCTTCAGATACATAAAATTCGATGACACGTCCGGGCAACTTGCCTGAGACGCGGACTGTCGTGGCTTCGGCCTGTCCCTCTATGATCTCAGCAGGTTTTTTCAGCAGAAAAAAACCGATAATAGCCATGACAATGACGGCCAGAATTAAAATGGCGAGGGCGTAATAGAGCGAACCTGTCTTGGTTTTCTGATCTGATATGTTGTTGGTATCAGCCATGGTGTTTGAGTGTTATTTAGGTTGGAGAAAATGGTTTTGTTTACTGATTCAGTGTTCCGAGAACTTTAGAGAGATATACATCACACAGGTGAACGTCAATTGAGGCGTCGATCTTCTCGCTGTTGGCCTTGAGCCATGCGGTCTGTGCTTCCATGACGTCGTCGGCTGTGACAACACCTTCACGGAATCCGATCTGCGCTGTCCGCAGGTTCTCGTCGGCTTTGCCGAGATTGGCGATTGTCATCTCATAGGTCTTGAGAGCTTCCTGGGCCTTGAATGCGGCCTGTGAGACCTGAAGGTCGATTTTCTCTTTGGCATCTTCGAGCTGGAGCTGCATGATTGTCTGTTGTGAGCGGGCCGCTCGATATTTGTTGTAATTTCCGCCCCAGTGCCAGATCGGTATCGTCACAGCTACGCCAACCGAGAACGCTCCGCCGAATTTGTTCTTGAAACCGTCGTAGGAGTTAGGGTTCATGAACGAATATGCGCCGACAAGTGCGACATTGGGCAGCATGGCTGACATGGCCACTTTCTTTTCCTGACCGGCAATCTTCACTCCGAGTCCGAGGGCCTTCAGGTCGTGGCGGCGGCTGTAGACTTCTTCCATGTTGTAGCGTGTTGCGATCTCGGCATCTGTCGAGACCTCGGTGAGGTCGTCGTAAACCGTGTAGCTGTCGTTTATTGGCAGGCCGCAGATCTGAGCGAGAGCCATTTTGCTTAAAGCAAGGCCGTTGTTGACTTTGACAAGGTCGATCTGAGCTTGATTCAGTTTGACATCTACACTAAGTTTGTCGCTTCGGGTTGCGACACCCTGTTCAAGCATTAGCCCTACGTTACGGTCGAGTGAGTCGAGGAGGTTCACATAGCTGACGGCGAGTTCATGTTTCGCATTTAGAGAAACGACCTGCCAATAGGCTGCGTCGACGGCATAGATCACGTTCTGTGCCTCGTTGTCGCGCATTTCACGGGCGAGCTCTTCAGCATAGCCTGTCAGTTTGTTCATCGCGACAATCTTGCCACCCATGTAGATCGGCTGTGTCAGGGTCACCGCACCGAAAAAGACGTTGTGAATGTCGAACTCCATCGCCTCTTTTGGAATCATCGCCACTGTTGAAGGAACATATTGTCCGTCGGGCCCTTTGACCGGCATTCCGGTCTCGGGATTGGTGACGAGATTATATTCATATTTTCCGGTCTTAATGTCAAAAGATTTTGTCGGCAGCATCTGGTCAGAGTCGAACAGAGCCAGCTTTTTCTGATTGTAGATGTAGCTTCCGGTGAAATCGATGGCGGGCAGATATGCTGCAAATGCCTCTTTTTTCTGATAGCCTGCGGCTTTCACTTTCTCGTTGCCGATTTTCATCTGCTTGTTGTTTTGAAGCGCGAGTGTCCGGCAATGGTCGAGAGTGAGTTGCGTCACGGCAATGTCAGATTGTGCCGTGGCCGCCGAGACAGTTATCAGCGAGATCATCGATAGTGTTATTGCTCGTAGCATATTGGCTGAGGTTTACATAAATAAATAGTTGTATGTCAAACGGTCTGTAGACCGTTTACTATTTTAACAATGCTCTATTGGCAAAGGTTTTTCATCAGGCGCAAAATTAGATTAAAACGTTTGAAACGCGGTGTCCGATTTTCGTGAATTGTTGTTCTGTTGTCACTGTTTGTCGCCTGATTGGGCTTTTGTGCTTCCCGACCCGTTGAAAAATGGGGCGGGAATGCCGAAGACATTGTCAATCTGTTTTCCACCGCTGACATATCCGCCGGCAATGGTGTCTCGTCCTGACGGGCTCTCGAAAGTATAGAGATTGAAGAAAGGCAACATTGCAGCGACCTGCTCGAAGACGGTGTCTTGTATGGCTTCGTAGGGGAACCATTTTGAGGTGGCGGTGAAACAGTAGACCTGGAACGGTATTCCGGTCGCTGTCTGCGGGAGAGTGGAGACGAAACAGTCGCTGTTGTGGTCGATGAGTTGACTGGCGTCGAGCCACATTTTCATATAAGCTCTGAACAGTCCGAGGTTGGTGTCGATCGTTCCGTCGACAAGCCCGTCGGGGTTATCGACATCTGCGACTTTTCCTGCCGACTTTTGTTCAAGCTTTTTATTGATGTAGTCTTCCATGAATGGAACTTTCTTTATTTGTTGCAGCATCTCGGGTGTTGTGGGCAATATGCTGTCGGCATCGATCATGTAGCTGCGGCAAATGCGTCGTGTCTGGCTTTGCTGCATTGTACGGTAGTTCGTGAATCCATGGCTGATCAGGCTGTACGGAGGAAGTGTGGTGGTTGTCTTGTCCCAGTTCAGCACTTTTACGGCTGCCAGTGACACTTCCTGCACCGTTCCGTTGGCATCGGTGCCGTCTACTTTGATCCAGTCGCCCACATGGAGGCTGTCGTTTCCGGAGAGCTGCACTCCGGCCACAAGACCGAGAATGCTGTCTTTGAAAATCAACATGAGCACGGCGGCAAATGCACCGAGTCCGGCCAGAAGGGCTCCGGGCGATTTATCGGCGATTATGCCGACTATGATGATTGCCGCGACGATCCAGATCAGCCCTTTGGCAAGCTGTGCGAGGCCTTTCAACGGAAGATGACGTTTGTTCGCCTGTCGGTCGATGTGTTGCCACAGGGCTACGATCAGAGCAGAAAGAGCTATCGAAGTCAGGATGATCAGATAGACTATTGTCAGCTTTGTCAGTATTGCTGACAATGAGTTGTGGTTGGAGAGTGTGAATTGAATGAGAATCAGGAAAACCAACGGGGGGACCATGCGGCACAGTTTATGAAAGAACCTTACGTCGGTCAGCGCGTGGTAGGTGTCGGAGTCGCGATGGCGTGCGATTGTCTTTACAAGATTGAAAATGATGACCTGGGCTATGTAGCCAGCCACAATCGAGACCGCGAGCACGACTGCGGCGTAGAGAAACGTGACAACCGTCTCATTGTGTTCGAGGCCGAGCAGCCCGGTGAGCCAATCGACGACATTCATGATCAATTTCGCTATGGAGTAGGAGATGCCGGTGCGGTCGCCTATGAACCGTTTGATGTAGTCGGCCTGTGTTGTGATGTCTCCGGTGATGAGCAGAGAGATAAGTGCTGAAGTCATAATGCAGAGTTTTGTGGTTATGATTTCAACAACGGGGCGGCTTGTTTTGTTGACGGATATATATAAAATGAAAGTGCACTTCTTCACAGAAGCACACCTCCCTCATAACCAAAATTCAAGTATATTTTATGTCTAACAAATCGTTGTCTGAAAGTCATGCGGGTTATTTTATATCATTATCACATTATGCATGACTTTGACTTTGACACTGCAAAGGTAATATGTTTTTTTTAATTGCAAAACAAATATATATTTATAAAACCTAATAAAAGTTAAAACTCATATTATTTCAACCGAGGGGTTTATAAAATAGAGTTTTTTAGTGGCACGGGTCGACGCTGTGTAAAGCCACCGGTAGAAATCGAGTGTCCTATAGGCTTCTTCTGGAATATATCCCATGTCGACAAAAACATTTTTCCATTGGCCGCCTTGAGATTTGTGGCAAGTCACGGCATAGGCATATTTCACCTGCAGGGCGTTGAACCAAGGATCGGTTTTGAGAGCGCGTCGGCGGGTGTCGGCCGGGGTGTCAGGGGCGAACTTGTCCGGGTCATTGAAACAGACGTTTAGCAGTGCATTTGATTTTTCCGGCGAAAGACCGGCCGATTCACTTGTAAGCGAATCGAGGATTATCTTCACGTCTATTTCCACATCGCGGTCGGGAAAGTGCAGTCTGACATCGGCAAATCTGATCATTCCGCGGTTTTCCGTACCGTATATCGCCACGACGCGCGCTACATCTCCGTTGGCTATGAAGTCTATTTCCTTTACTTGAGAGGTCCAGAAATAATTATTTTTTGCGATCAGCAGCAGTTCGCCTTTAGATAATTCCTCTTCTTTGTCAAGAATGCGTGATCTGATCGCGAGATTGAAGTCGACGGCCCGGCGGTTTGAACGTGTCACCAGAATCGTGTCTTCAATGCCGTCACGGCTGTATGCCGATCCCATTATGTCTTCAAGATCGACCGGATCTACCGCCTCGACATCGTCAAACGGTGTGACTGTCAGCGACGGCATCGGCAACGGAGTCATTTTCATTGCGCGTCGAAGCATCGTGGCATTATAGAGAATTCCTGAGTCACGGCTCTGGCGCACGGTTTCGGTCATTGTCACCCGTGTGACCTTTAGCCCCATCGCGTTAAGAACCGATGGATTCATGGCCGGACTCTCGCTTGTCCCGACAGGCGGCAGCTGTGCCGTGTCACCCAGTAAAATCAGTTTGCACCCTTCGCCTGAATAGACATAGAGAATCAGGTCTTCAAGAATGTCTGGTCCGTTGTCGGTTCCATTCCCGATCATAGAAGCCTCATCGACGATGAACATGGTCGCTTTGTGGCGATTGCTGTTAACTGCGGCTATGGTTGATCCGGGGCTCGGCGGGCGGTAGATTTTGCGGTGGATTGTGAACGCCCGGTGGCGGCTGAAGGCCGAGAATACTTTCGCGGCGCGTCCGGTAGGAGCAAGCAACACCGAGGAAACTCCGATTTCGCGCAGAGTCTTTACGAGTGCTCCGGTGACGGATGTCTTTCCTGTTCCGGCGTAACCGTTGAGCAGGAACACTCCGTTTGACATTGCGTTGGGAGAACAGAAACGCGACAGGGCGGCAATGAGTTGCAGTTGCTGCCCTGTCGGTTCGTAAGGTAGGTTGTCAGTCACACGGACTGCAAATTCAAGTGCGTCCAATTCAGATTATTTCAGAGACCATTCAAAGCCGTCTTTTGTATCCTTGACGTTGAACCCTATCTCAGACAGGCGGTTACGTATAAGGTCACTGGTTGTCCAGTCTTTATTGGCTTTTGCCTCGCGTCTTATTTCAAGCAGCAGGTCGACAGCTTCTTCAAAAGGTTTGAGCGAGCCGCCGTCACCGGCCGACATTTCGTCTCTCATTCCGAGAATCTCAAACAGGAATGTGTCAAATAGCCGGCGCAGACGGTCGATGTCGTTTTGGTCGGCTTTGGCCTTTCCGTCGTTGACAAGGTTTATGATACGGCATGCGTCGAAGAGGTGGGCGATAACAATCGGTGTGTTGAGGTCATCGTCGAGAGCTTCGTAGCATTTTGCCTCGAAAGCCTCCACTTCGGTTGCCACTGTCGATTGTTCGGCCGGTTTTATGTCTTTGAGACGCCGGTAGCCTTCCAGCATGCGTCCGTAGGCTTTCTCTGCACCTTGCAGGGCTTCGTTGCTGAAGTCTACTGTCGAGCGATATTGAGCCATCAGAATGAAGAATCTGATTGTCATCGGAGAATAGGGCTGTGTCAGCAAAGGGTGGGTTCCGGTGAAAAATTCGTCGAGGGTGATGAAATTGCCGAGCGATTTGCCCATTTTTTTACCCTCGATGGTGATCATGTTGTTATGGAGCCAATATCTTACGGTCTCGTGTCCGTTATGAGCTACCGATTGGGCTATCTCACATTCGTGGTGGGGGAATTTCAGATCCATGCCTCCGCCGTGAATGTCAAATTGCTCGCCGAGATATTTCTCTCCCATTGTCGAGCATTCGAGATGCCAGCCCGGGAATCCTTCGCTCCATGGTGACGGCCAGTGCATGATGTGTTCCGGCGCCGCTTTTTTCCAGAGGGCGAAGTCTGCCTGATTGCGTTTCTCGCTTTGTCCGTCAAGCGCACGTGTCTCGCTGAGCAGTTCATCGATATTGCGTCCGGAGAGCTTGCCGTAGTGGTGGTCGCGGTTGTATTTCGGAACATCGAAGTAGACCGATCCTTCGCTTTCATAGGCATATCCGCTCTCGAGAATTTTCTTGATATACTCGATCTGCTCGATTATGTGTCCCGAGGCGTGGGGCTCGATCGAAGGAGGCAGTACATTCAGGCGCGCCATTGCGTCGTGATAGCGGTTGAGGTAGTGTTGCACTACTTCCATAGGTTCGAGTTGCTCTAAGCGGGCTTTCTTCGCAACTTTATCCTCTCCGTCGTCGGCGTCATGCTCAAGGTGTCCGACGTCGGTGATGTTTCTGACATAGCGCACTTTATATCCGAGGTGGGTCAGGTAGCGGTAGAGCACGTCGAATGTGATTGCCGGACGTGCATGACCGAGATGTCCGTCACCATAGACAGTGGGTCCGCAGACGTACATGCCGACGCGATCTTGGTGCAGAGGTGTGAATTTTTCTTTCAGCCTCGACAGCGAGTTGTAGAGTGTGAGATTGTTGGGGCGCATTGCTCAGGCCATGAATGGATTTGGAATGTCGTTTCCGTTGTTTCCGGCAATCGGGGTCTTGCGCTGAATCTCGCCGAAAGTCTGCTCATATTTCTGGAGATTGTCGCGGAGAGCGAAAAAAAGATTTTTCGCGTTTTCGGGTGTCATTATTATTCTGCTCTGAACTTTAGCCTGTGGCATGTTGGGTGCCATTGAGATAAAATCGATGAAAAATTCACCTGGGGTGTGAGAGAGTACGGCGAGGTTCGAGTAGTGTCCACCTGCGACTTCGGGTGTCAGTTCTATTTTTATTTCGTTTTTTTTAGGCTGTTCCATAATTGTATTATTTTAGTTTGTGTTATTTGAAATTCAGGTTTATTTTGTTTTCATCGAGGTTGGAGTTATTGACATTCAAGGTCAGATTTTCCACGCCCATTAGTTTTATCAGATCGCTTGTGTTGAAGACAACATGAAAGTTTGCAAGATAGGTCTCGGGTGTCGGTTTGACTTCATGGACGAGCCATGCCTCTGCCGAATGTCCGTTGACTGACTGAGGATCTATCGCTATTGTCAGACGTCTTTTCTCAACAGGATATGCGAGACCGCCATAGATTATGACCCGTCCGAGCATAGTGCGGCAACTCATCAGATAGACTGGCGATGAGTCCCAGCCGTTGAGTTGCGTTTTGTTGATCAGAGTCGCGTCGATGTTGGTCAAGGGTGAATATGAGACTATGTCTATGGGACCTGACATGTAGGGTTTGCCTGACTGGGGTATGTATCTCAGGTATATGCATTGTCCGGGTTTGACAACCGCCGTGTCGAGAGGGGTCGGCGAAGTCATTGTTATTATTTCAGACGATTGCGGTAGTTGCATCTGGAATATGGTTCCGTCGGTGTCGGTCGATTTTATCAACACGATGTCGCTCACGGCTATCGTCTCTGTCGGAGATGTGTTGTCGCACGATGATGTCATGACGGCCGACAGACAGGCCGTGACGATCAGCAGTATGTTTTTCAGTTGTCGCATGGCACATGTCGGTTTGTGGTTATAGCTGTGATTTTGCCGTCGGTCATGTGTATTATGCGGTCTGAATCGGCGGCCAGCGATTCGTCGTGAGTGACAATTATGAATGTTTGTCCGAGATCACTGCGAAGGTTGAAAAACAGTTGGTGGAGTTCTCGACGGTTTGCTGAGTCGAGGCTTCCAGAAGGTTCATCGGCCAGCACGACGCTCGGACTGTTGATCAGCGAACGGGCCACGGCTGCCCGCTGTCTTTCACCGCCTGAGAGTTCCGATGGCCGGTGGTCGGCGCGTGGAGCAAGACCGAGATATGCGATCAGTTCTTTCGCTCTGTCAAAAGCGTCATTTCGTTTAGCTCCGCCGATCAGTGCCGGCATAGCCACGTTTTCGATCAGCGAGAATTCGGGCAGAAGCTGGTGGAACTGAAAAATAAAGCCGATATTACGGTTTCTGAAACGCGACAGCAAGTTTTGTCTCAGCGAAAAAATGTCGGTTCCGTCGATGAAGACGCTGCCGCTGTCGGGACGGTCAAGAGAGCCGAGAATCTGAAGCAGGGTTGTCTTGCCTGCTCCGCTCGGACCTACAATCGAGATTATCTCGCTGCGGTTTACAGTCAGGCTGACGTCGGTCAGGACGTGGAGCTTGTCATAGCTTTTGTTTATGTTTTCGGCCTTAAGCATATCTTTCGCGAAGTTACAAAATTGAAATGACATTTCAACGGCCTGTGTGCTAAAAAAAGAAACGGAATGTGTCACGACACATTCCGTTTCTGTATAGTTGGTTTCTGTATTCTCTAAATAGAGATTACTTGCCGCCGTTGGCGAGTTTCTCTTTGAGAGCAGCGAGTGCTTCGATGTCGCCGAGGGTTGTTTTCTCGATAGCGGGCTGAACCATTGCGGGTTCTTCAGCTTTACGCTCGTTCTTGCGGCCTGCTTTGGGAGCACGGGGCTGCTTTTCTGCTTTGGCTTCATCTTCGAAGATGCGGCTGTGGCTGAGAATGATGCGCTTGCTGTCTTTGTTGAACTCGATGACCTTGAAGTTGAGTTTCTCGTCAACTTTAGCGGTTGACTTGTCTTCTTTAACAAGGTGTTTGGGAGTTGCGAAGCCTTCAACGCCGTAGGGGAGGGCGATCACAGCACCCTTGTCGAGCATCTCGACGATAGTGCCTTCATGGATCGATCCGACAGTGAAGATTGTCTCGAAAACGTCCCAGGGATTTTCTTCGAGCTGTTTGTGACCGAGGCTGAGGCGACGGTTCTCTTTGTCGATTTCGAGAACCTGAACATCGATGTCAACACCGATCTGGGTGAATTCGCTGGGGTGTTTGATTTTCTTTGTCCAGCTGAGGTCGCTGATGTGGATCAGGCCGTCAACGCCTTCTTCGATTTCAACAAACACACCGAAGTTGGTGAAGTTGCGCACTTTTGCAGTGTGGCGGCTTCCAACCGGGTAGCGAACCTCGATGTCTTCCCAGGGATCTTTTTTGAGTTGTTTGATGCCGAGGCTCATCTTGCGGTCCTCGCGGTCGAGTGTCAGGATGACAGCTTCGACTTCGTCGCCTACCTTCATGAAGTCTTGTGCAGAACGCAGGTGCTGGCTCCATGACATTTCGCTCACGTGGATAAGACCTTCGACGCCGGGGGCGATTTCAAGGAATGCACCATAGTCGGCCATGACAACTACGCGGCCTTTGACTTTGTCGCCAACCTTGAGGTTGGTGTCGAGTGCGTCCCAAGGATGGCTCTGGAGCTGCTTGAGACCGAGGGCGATGCGTTTTTTCTCGTTGTCGAAGTCGAGA
>CAJUPY010000036.1 GCA_910588035.1 uncultured Muribaculaceae bacterium
CCTGTAAAGAGAGTTTACAAGCCCGACAATGACCGTCAGCGCGAGATAGCGGCGTTCATAGAGCGAATATACAACTGCAACCGCATTGACAGCGTGAACATAGAGCGTTGCAATATGCTCTTCGCAGGTTGTGAGGTTATGACCCTGTGGTACGCTGTTGAGAGCAACACCAACATTTACGGCAAGCCGAGCAAACTCAAATTCCGCTGCCGCAATTTCTCGCCAATGCAAGGCGATGAACTCTATCCGCTCTTTGATGAGTACGGCGACCTCGTTGCCCTGTCTGTCGGTTACAGCCGCAAGAGCGGTCGCAAGTTGGTGCAATACTTCGACACATACACAGCCACGAAGCATATCAAGTGGAGTACCGCTTCGGGCGAATGGGAAGAGGTGGAGAATGATGACATCACGCTTGGTAAAATCCCTGCGATTTATGGTTACAGACCCACTCCGATATGGGAGGACACGTCAAACAACATCTACGAAATGGAGTGGGCGTTGTCACGCAACGGCAACTATCTCCGCGAAAACTCTAAACCCCTCTTCGTGGTGTTCGCTGATGAAGCAATTAAATACGGCGATGAGAAAAGCCCCGACAAGGAGTTCAAAGCCGTTATGCAATACCCCAAAGGTGGCTCGGCAGGTTACATCACTTGGCAACAGGCGGTGGAAAATCTTAAATTCTTCGTGGAGCAATTACGCTCACTCTTCTTCACGCAGCTTCAACTCCCCGATTGGTCGTATGAGAAGATGAGCCAGCAAGCCCTGTCAGGCGAGAGCCGTAAGCAGATGTTCATTGACGCGCAACTCAAAGTGAAAGATGAGAGCGGTCGTTTGATTGAGTATTTCGACCGCGAAATGAACGTAATCAAAGCGTTTGTCAAGATTGCGCTCGGCGAGAGTTATGCCGCCGACATTGATGCTCTGAATGTCGAAATGGTCATCACGCCATTTGCAATAGAGGACGAGAAAGACACAATCGCCAACCTCGTTGCAGCCAACGGCGGCGAGCCGATTATGTCGCAGCGCGAGAGTATCGAAGCCTACGGACACAGCGATGATGTTGACAAGACGCTCGCGGAGATAGCCGAGCAGCGCAAGGTTGATGCATTCCAACCCGAACCCACATTCTGACGCTCTGACCTATGGCGAGACAACCGAAGAAACCCACCCCGAAGAAAGAAGAGAGACCGCAAGGAACGTGCCGAGACTGTCAGCACTCATACGATTGGCAGAACCGCTCGTTCCATGACGGTCATCTCATCTTATGCCGCTGCAAGTATGATGCAAAGAGCCAACACGGTAAATTCTGTAAATTTCTCTCTGACTATGCTTGTGGCTCATATCTGAAACGAAAGGATACTGATAATGGCAAAACAGAATAAATACGACCGCCGCCACCAACAAGACCTGTTCGACATTCAGGCGTTGATTGATGAGATCTACGCCGAAGCCGCAAAGGAAGCTGCTCGCATTGGGGCGGCTTTGCCCGATTTTAACCCCGACAGGCTGTTTTCGTTCTCTGATTACCCTGCAACACGCAGAAAGGTTTCTGCACTCTTACAGGGGCTGAAATCGCGTCTTACAGGGGCAATCGTGAACGGTGTCCGCTCGGCTTGGACTCTTGCCAACAACAAAAATGATGAACTGTGCCGTCAGGTCTTCGGAGATAACGTGGGGCGACTCTCATCAGCGCAGTATCGGCGTTACTTCAACAACAATGAGGACGCTTGCGAGGCTTTCCTGAAACGCCGTGTCTCAGGTCTGAACCTGTCAGACAGGGTGTGGAACTACACAAATCAGTTCAAGCGCGAGATTGAGTTAGGGCTTGATTGCGGTCTGAGGTCAGGGCGGTCGGCTGATGAGATGAGCCGCGACCTGCGTCAGTTCCTCAAATACCCCGACAAACTCTTCAGGCGTGTACGCACAGGTGTTGACTCTGACGGCAACCCGATTTACCGTCTGTCAAAGGCGGCATCAGAGTTCCACCCAGGCCGTGGGGTCTATCGGTCAAGTTACAAGAACGCTCGGCGGCTCGCCGCAACAGAGACCAACATCGCTTACCGCACGTCTGATTATGAGCGGTGGCAGCAAATGGACTTCATTGTCGGGCAACTCATAGAGCCGAGCAAGACAAACCACCCTGTCGCTGACATTTGCGATGACCTCAAAGGGCGTTACCCGAAAGATTTCAAGTTTACAGGGTGGCATCCTCACTGTCGCTGCCACGCTCTCTCAATCCTCAAATCAATGGATGAGATAGCCGAAGACAACCGCCGCATTCTTCGGGGCGAAGAGCCGACCGAGGGAAGCGTGAACACTGTCACAGAGCCGCCGAAAGGTTTTGAAAAATGGATTGCCGATAATGAGGACAGAGTTCTTTACGGGCAATCAGTGCCTTACTTCATCAGAGACAACCCGACATACGCTATTGGCGGTTTCTCTATCAGTCATCAGCCCGAGGCTTGGGATAAAATAACATCATCAGCCAACAACGCACAATCGGCTGTGGGGGCTGTTGTAAAACCCGACTTCGAGCCTTTCAAAATGACACAAGAGAAACTTGATGAATTGAAAGCAAACGGTTCGTTGGCTGATAAATACACCCTTGAAATGTGGGAAGAAAGTTCGCTCAATGGCATTAATCCTGACAGACTGAGGGCGGCAATAGAACAGAAAGCCAGTGAAATTGGGATGAGCGTTGATAGAATCCGATTTGTTCCGAAATCAGGACAGCGATCAAGAATTTCAGCCGAAGGAGATGGCTTTGACCTGACGCGATATTTCACAAGGAACGCTGACGGCTCTTTCACTGTCGAACACGATTATTTTGAGGTAAACAAAGCCTTTCAAGGTAAAGGCTTCTCTAAGACTGTGCTGCGGTCTTTCTATCAGGAATACAGGGCAATCGGAGTTACAGAAATCAGAGTCCACGCCAACATTGATGTGGGCGGCTATACTTGGGCGAGATATGGCTTTCAGGCAGAGAATTACAACGATGCTTTTAACGCTGTCCGCTGGGATGTTCTGTCATCAGAGCAGAAGACCCATGTAACACGTTTGATTGATGATTGGTATTCAACACGCGCCAAAACAGAAACATTCCCGATGAAAAAAATAGCCGACCTAACTTATGGGCGAAAGGCTCTGTTAGGTCGGGATTGGTACGGTGTTCTCAATCTGAAAGATGAGACACAACGCCAAATATTTGAGAGTTATTTAGGAATTTAATACCCTGTCAACATTCTCGTTGTAAAACGTCTCTGATATGCCGTGTTCTCTGAGCGCGGCATTTTTATCTTTGCCATTATTGACATCAGCCCACACAGCCATTACCATTAAATCGCTGTACGGTATTTCTGACCCTATCAGCTCGGCGTGGTCTTTTGCTGACAGTTCGGGGGATAGTTTTTTATTGCTCATAGTTATTTTGTTGGAATTTCGCGTATTACGGTTGTTCTGACCGAAGACGCAGAAGTTATCACTTGCTTTCTGAACGGCTCTTAGAACCGCGCATTTGAGCCGCTGAGTTTAGCGGCTCTCTTGTTATCTGACAGAGCCGCCCCACATAAGGTTTACCCTGCGCTATCTGTAAGTTCCATAACCGCCTGACCCCACACCCGACCTGTTCGGGGGTAAAGTCCTCAAAGATTGCAGACAGAGACGAGTAAAAGAACTCCGTTCTGTCATCATCTTTCAGGGGCGGTTCTGTGAACCTGACTTTGTAAATGCTTCCTGTAATTGCCATAATTTTTATCTGCTTTTCGGATCGCCACCGTTCTTTTTGGGGTTCGCCTGTCACATTTTTGAAAATCGCCTGTGACATTTAGGCGAAGCAAAGATAGCAATTCAACCAAAAATGAGAGGGCGTTTTTGCCAAAAAACACTATATATAATTCTATTTTTTCTTCTTTATTCTTTTTTACTCTTTTCTTTTCTTTTCTTTTCTTTTATAGGTTCAATTTGCTTCAAGCAAAATCAAGCAAATTAAGCAACACTTCATTTGCTTAATAACAGATGAAGCGTTGCTTGCGTTTTGCTTTCATCGCTTTATCAGGTCATAGACAGAGCCGACCACTTGAACGCGATATTTGCTGATGACCTGTCGGGTTAGCGGCTGACAGTGGGTCGGGTTCTGCCATACCCTGAAAGCCCCGTTGTCAAACCTGACGGTGTTTTGGTAGATCTGACGGTTGGCGCACACGCTGATGACATCGCCCTCGAATATCGGCTTGCCGTTGACATCATCAAGCCCCGAATACAGACCAATGCTTACAGGGTCAACAAGACTCTGCTCTAAGCCCCAATCTTTAATGTCGGTAACGATTGAACAGTAAGAGCCGTCCTTGATGAGAGACCCCTGCACCCACTTTTTCTCGTAAATGTCGAAGCCGCGAAAGATAATTTGTTTCATTGCTGTTTGATTGTTATTTCTCTGACCCTGACCCACACAAGCGAAACGGTCTTGATGCCGTCACGCTCATACTGTTGGCGAGAGTTCTCTGTGTAGTTGAAATCATCAGGCGAGATACCTGCTGACGCGAGAGCGGGATTTTCAAGCCACTCTTCTTTTTGCTTCGGGTCGCGGACATCATACTCAACGCTCATACTGTAGCCTGTCAGATGACCACGGTGGCGGCTCTCCGACTCTGAATAGTCAAGAGGGAAGCTCCAACCTGCCGAAGCCCACTGTCTCGCTTCGTCTCTGATGAAGCCTATTTGCTCTTCAACCTGTTCAGGTGTTTCACAGAATATGCCGATACACTCTGTGCGTCCGTCCACAAGGTCTAAGCCCTGACCGAACAGAATATAGCCTTTCATTCCGCACCTCCTTTCATCAGGCTTTCAAGGGAGTAGAACGCACTGAAACGCTTGATTTTGGCGGCTGTCTCAGAGCCGAACAAACCGATGATGAGACGGATTGCGTTCAAATCGCCGTCATAGGCTATGCAACTTTCGTAGTTGTTGAACTCATAGCAGTAGATCTCCTGTGGGTCGCACCGCTCTCTAATCTGACGGTCGATGTCCTCGGAATACGCGAGGTAACGCTTTATGCCGTCTTTCGTTCCGAAGACCCCGGCTCCCAAGGTGGCGTATTTTTCGCCCTCTTGAAGCGGTCTGATAGTCTTGCTGTTCTGAGCAAACTGTTCATCAGAGAACGCACAGAACATATCGAATTTATGGAGGTTACAGTTGTTACGCTCATCATTGAGCCGTTTGTATTCTGACAGGGTGGCGGCGTTATGCCATTCAAGCATTCCGTCATTATCCCAATTTTGCTCGAAAGTGAATTTTTTGTTTTTCATTTTGCTTGCTGATGATGAGTGACCGCCACAGACGCTGAAAGATTGCCTGTGGCGGCTCTCTGATGATTTATTCGGTTACTTTTACGCGAGAAAGAAGAGAACCCGACAGCTCGTGTAATTCGCGGCTTCTTTCGGGAGACAGCTCGCGAGCGTGTGCCGTGATTGCTTGGGTCAGTTTCCACAGAGTTGCACCGCCTGTCACGCCGTCATCGGGGTCGTTTCTCATCAGGATTTTTTCAACCTCCTTGCTCTCAGATTTGAGAAGACCGCCGCCCGAGGTCAGGCGTTTCAGTTCGCGGTCGAAGTCCACGTCAATCTCTGACGCGCCTTGTATCTCAAGGGCTTTCTTCATCAGATTGTCCTTGCTGAACAGGCCTGACGTAAGGTCGCGGACAGCTGACACGGTGGTGCGCGTATCGAGTTCGTATGTTTCCTGTGACAGTTGGAGGTTGTCGGGCAGTTTGCTTCCGAGGTGTACCTGCTTCATCACGCTCTCGCGCACCATTCCGTTGAGACAAGCACCGTTCAGCAAGAACGCCCTCATATCAACCGCGCCGTTGCCGTAGTCAGACGTTGAGAACCGCGCACCTGCAAAGATGATGACCGTGCCGTTCTTCGCTGTCGGTATGCTGATAGGCTGCGGCAGAATTGTTTCAGCCCATACTTTCGTGTCGTTCATATACGCATCACTGATGACTGCTCCCTGCTGTGCGGCTTCCTGAACAAAGGCGGTCAGGATTTCCACGCTGTCCAGGCGGCGGTAGCTGTCAGAGAGTATGCCGCGCACCTCAGAGCCGACCGTGCGCACCAACACGCGGCTGCGCTGCGTCCAATCGCTGTGCTGATTGAGAAGATAGGCGGCGAGCATTATAGCCCACGGTTCGCCACAGGCGAGCGAGCGGAGGTAGCGTTGGGGTATTCCCATACGGTCGGCAATCTGACCGACAGCGTTGTCGTGCATTGTGAACTGGCCGTCAGGCATATTCATTGTCAGATGACCCTCGCCGCCGAAAGTTATCACAGGGCTGTGCTGCTTGGCTCTGAGGTTTACCCCGATTGGGGCGATGTAGTCTTGGGCGATTTTGCCCTCGTTGATGAGACGCTCCATTGTTGCTTGAACGCCGACGGCCTTGCCGTCAATCATGCGCTGAACCTTGTTCATCACGACTTCGTTGAGACCCTGCTGCAGGGTGATTTCTGATGTTGCCATAATTTTTGATTTTATGATGATTTTGTTTGAGTTATCTGTTGAGGGAGAGAAGATATTCGTTTGCTTCCTGAAAGAGTGCTTCGACCGTCAGGTCATCAGCCGAGGGTTCAAACCCTGCGAGGTAAGCCGCTTCGATTACTTGTGCCATAATCTTTATTTTGAGGGGGTGATGGGGTCAAAGGATATGCAGTATTCAGCCTTACGGATTCCGCTCTTTTTGTGGCGCTCGCCTGTGATTAAAAAATAGCAGCGAGCGGTGTATCGTGTTCCGTCATAATGCTCTGCGCGGAATGGGAGACGAACGAATTCTTTGTCAGGGTATGCAGGGTTTACATACACTCGGAGGTTACGTCCCTCTCCGTTGTATGACTTGCCGTCCCAACCGCTGAATGTGACTTCGGCGATTTTCTTTGTGGCGATAAATTCGGTGTCGTTGTAAGTGTTCATATTGCTCTGATGATTAAATTATTTGCTGTAAAAAGTCACTTTGATACCACGGCGCAGCTTGCAGGTGGTGTTGTCGTGGTTGATGTCGGCGTAGGCTCTCTTCAAGAACTTGTTGGCGAATTCAACTCCGAAATACCGAATGAGACCGCTGACCCCAACCAAGACGTTCACTTTCGTTCCGTCTTCGGTAACACCGTTGACCTTGATACGGAAATCACGATTGATTTGAGAGGTCGGGTATGCGAGAGCTGCTGTTGTCATATCTGTTTGATTTTATGGGTTGTTTAACTTTGATGATGCAAAGTAAGTGAAGTATTTTCGATATACCTCACGTTTCAAGGGAAAAATTCAACTAATCAGTGAAATTCAGTCGTTTTTAACTTCTCTTCACAATTCAGCCCTGAAATACTGTTGACATACTCATATCAGCGATTTAATAGAAATTTAATGCTTGCAATGTAAACACTCTCAAAATTTTTTAGTACCTTTGCGCAAAACTGATTAGTTAATTTTACTCATACGTATGCTGAAAGAACTATTAGACGCGCTGAAAGTCAAGTTTCCTGACATCAGCGAACACATTCTCAACAGGATAGCCAAGTCAAAGGCGAATACTGTTACGACATCTGAGCAAGTCAAGACGTTAGTGGACGGACTGACTTTGCAGCAAGTGATTGACAGTTATGCGGACAGCCGCGCCACCGAAGCGACCGACACCGCCGTTCACAACTACGAAACCAAATACGGTCTCCGTAATGGGGTCAAGGTTGAGACACCGCAGCCGCAGCCCGCTGGCTCTGTCATCACATCAACCACACAGACCACCCAACCGCAGGGGGGCGCACCGCAATCAACCACAGACGCTTTGCTTGCTCAACTCATAGAGCAGAACAAGCAACTCAATGAGCGGCTGAACAAGTATGAGGGCGAGCGCACAACTGCAACGCGCCGTCAGCAGGTGGCCGAAATCACTGCAAAACTGCCTGAAAATCTCCGCAAGCCTTACGAGCGCATATCGCTCGACTCTCTGACTGATGAACAGTTTGAGACCCTGAAAGGCGAACTGACAACAGAGATTGACGGCATCGCAGCAGGCATTCAGTCAAAGGGTGCTGTTTTCGGTCGGCCTAACGCTCCGCAGGGGGGCGCAGTTAATCAGAACGAACTTACCAAAGACCAAGAAGCCGCAATCTCTGTCAGATCTACGACAGCCGTTGCCGAGGGTAAGCAGCCGTTCTAATCGTTTCACTCTTAAAATTCCACAACTATGGGAATGACAGTAAACCGCCGCAAGGACACCCGAACCCCTCGCGTCTTCATTCACAAGATTGCAGACATCAGGGGCGGCGTATCCGTTGCAACCTCCGAGCTTGGCTCTGACTATCTCCCCGAGGGTGCTGTGCTGACAGAGCCGAAAGACGGTCTGTGCCATGTCGTGAAAGTGGCCGTCCTGACCGCCGCCGTTACCGCTTCGGGTAAAGAAATCAAAGTCAAGAAAGGCCACCTGTTCAAGGTCGGCGATTTCGTGCTTACAGCACTTGACGGCAAGGCATCCACCGTTACCGCCGTTGATGAGAGCAACAAGGACTTTGACATCATCAAAGTGGACGCGGATCTCGGAGCTATCGAAATCGGGGGCTTCATCTGTGAAGCCAAAGCCAAAGCCGCCGAAAGCGGAGCAGCTCTGAAATATGAGCCTTTCGCCGTCAACGGCACAGGTAAGGCAATCGTGCCGAAATCCAACCTGAACACAGATGCGTGGGTCATCGGCGTAACGAAAGGTAACGCCCTGCCCGATTTCATCGCAACGAAACTCAAAAACATCGTTAACTACAACTAATCATCACTATGTCGGGAACAATTACAAACACGCTTATACAGGGGCTTACGCAGCCTATGGTTCAGGCTCGCTTGAACACCGCTGACGCAAAGCCGTTCCTGTTCGGCACTCACTTCCCCGTGAAGAGGGTAAATGGCTTCATTTGGCGCACCCTGCAAAATCAGCTCGGTAAAGCCAATGTAGCCGCCGACCTCCATACTGACAACGGTACGATTGTCCGCAAACGCCGCCCTATCTTTGAGAGCGCAAAGGGCGATATTCCGTTCATATCCATATCACGCGAAATGTCGCGCTCCGAAATCAAGGAGTATCAGACCGCCCTCGCCTTTGCCCCTGATGATGACGCAACGAAGCTCGTTCAGTATTGGGGCGAAGATGTTGACTTCTGCTTCAATGGCGTTCAGTCAGAGCTTGAATTTATCGCGTGGATGCTCGCTTCCAACGCAGGAAAACTCGCTTTCACGACCACCAACAACGCCACATACGCCAACGAGTTCGACCTTGATTATGACGTTGACGAGACTTTCAAGGTCGCTTCATCTGTGGATTGGGGTCAGTCCAACAACGCTGACATCATCGGCGACCTCGCAAAGTTCGTAAAACTCGGCAAGGACAACAACCTCAATCCGAAGTTCCTCTTCGTCAATCTGAACGAACTTTACCGTATCTGCACCTCCGAGCAAATCATCAAGTCGTGCGCGTCTTACATCATCAACGCCGTGGGTATGGCTCAGACCCCCGACCTCGCCGCCGTCAACACTATGCTTGCCAAGCAAGCGTGGCTCAACGGTCTGCAGCTCCGCGTTATCGACCAGACCATCACTCGTGAATTTGCTGACGGCACGACATCTTCTCGCAATCCCTTTGCCGACTGCCGTGCTATCCTGTCAGAGACCGAACGCCTCGGCACAACGCAGTATGACATCCTTCAGGAAAACAACTCTGCAATCATCAGAGCCGAGCGCGCACATACTATCATCAAGAAGTATGGCACGGCAGAACCTCAGAGCGAGGTTACAATCGGTCAGGCAGATGCCGTTCCTGTGTTCGACACCGCGTACCGCAACATCTACGTCAAGACTGACGGCGTGGCGTGGTAAACCCCTGAACTGTTATGGCAAAAATCGAAGACGCACTCAAAGGCATAAACGCTTACCCGATACCGCAGCGCACGATCATAGAGATTGCGCTGCGGCGAGGGTGCGGTCTGTCTGATGAGATGACGCGAGAGAACCTGACAGGGAGACCTTTCAATCTTGCAAAGGCCGACATCCTGATATGGCTCTCGAACGCTCCGAACATAACACAGGGCGGACAATCTTACTCGTTCACTGATGAGCAACGCACCAAATTCAGAAATCAGGCTAACGACCTCTACGAAGAGTTCGCTGATGATGAACAGGGTGCGCCGAAACCTATCTACGGATACAAAGGCAGCAAGTTATGATTATCCCCAACGGAACTATCCAAACCAAACAGAAGGCAGGTGGTGGCATTGACCCCGAGACAGGTTATGCCGTGCCGCCTGTCTCTGTCGGTTGGGGCGAGCCGATACCTTGCCAATTCTCGGCAACACGCTTTGATTGGCAAGCCAAACTGCGCGGCGAGCCTGTGACGCAAAAGTCGTTCTCTATACTCATTGAAGAGCAAGAGTTTCAGGCCGAGCAAATCAGACTGACCGATCGAAGCGGCAAAGTTATCGGAGACTTCCCAATCAAACAGATAGAGCCGTTAGAAGCCGTCTGTCAGCTGCGTATTATTGTCTGACCGCGACAAAAGCCGTATTACAGCCGTTGAGCGAGCGGGATGATAAAACATACCAATCACAACACAACGCGCCGTGTACGCGAAATTCACAAAAAATAACTCAACATTATGCCTATCAGACCCCAACAGACACTCGCCGACATCAACCGTCAGCTTGAAATAGAGGTGGAACGCCTGAAACGCGCCACCTTGCGCTGTTATCTGATTGCAGGGGAAGAGGTATTGAATGCGGCTCGGTCAACTCAATCATACAAAGACCAAACAGGTAACCTCCGCAGCAGCATTGGCTATGTTGTGGTCTGTGACGGTCAGATTGTTCAGATGAGCGATTTTTCACTCTCTGACAAAGGCAGTGACCGAGTGACAGGTCAGCAGACAGGCAAGAGTTACATCAGACAGCTTGCGGCTAAATATCCGTCAGGGATTGCACTCATCGTGGTGGCAGGTATGAATTATGCCGTTCACGTTCAGAAGCGGTTTGACGTGCTTGATAGCGCGGAACTGAAAGCCGAAGAGATTATCCCCCAACTACTCGCAACACTCAACATTAACGACTGATAGAGATTATGGCAAAGACATCGAAACAGGTTGAAAGTGACATTCGCAAACTGATACAGGACAGCACCCTTTATACGATGATTTCGGGCGAGGTCTATCGTAACGGTTTGCGTCCGCGTGACAGCCAAAAGGAAGATGCCGTGGTAATATTCTCATCAGGTCTCCCCAATCAGATACAGACAGGCGTGGTAATCATCAACCTGTTCGTTCCTGATATTGACCCTTACGGAGACGGCGTTTTCGTTGAGGACGGCAAGCGTGTTGAACGCCTTGAACAGTTGGCTCAGGAGTGGGTGGATAGTCTGACGGCAGAAGTTTCCTGTTATCGCTTCCGTCAGCAGCAGACAATCTACACAGATGAGGAAGCCGACATTCATCAGCACGTTATCGTTATCCGTCTCGCCTATGAGTTTTTCGGAGATGACTGCGAAGCCGTGACAGTTCCACAACAGGCTTATATTGACGCGACCGACACAGACAACGACAGCTGTTATATGCCGCTTTTGGAGACAGAGGACGGCGTGGAGGTGGTCATTCAGCCTGTTATGCAGAAAAAGAATTTATAACCATTTTAACATCAGAAAATTATGGCAATACTCTCTTGGGGTAAGGGCACACTTGAAACCTGCGAGTCCGTGGGCGGCGCACCTGCCACAACCAACCCTGCGTGGAAGACTATAGACACGCCGAAAGAGAACACTCTTAAACTGACCCCTACCGCAGGTCAGGAAGTGACAGCCACAGAGGAGGGCGGCGAAATCGTTGACTCCCGAAACGGCAAAACCACTTTCGTTCTCGAATTCGACCTGTTCGTGAAGAAAGGCGTTGATCGTCCTTGGGATGACGAGGACGGCCTGATAACAGGCGAACACGCTTTCCGATACACCCCCGAAGATACCTCTACCGAGGGCTTCCTGATTGAACGCTCAACCGTCCGCTGCGAGGAATCGTACACCACGGCTGACGGTAAATTGCTTCACTACACCGTCCGTGTTCTGAAACCCAAAACAGGCAAGTCTTTGAAGAAGTATCAGGCAGCAAAAAACTGAGAATGGTGGACTTTTGGTCGCGAATGCTTCGCTCTGACGGAACACTGCGGCTGACAAGTCCACCATACAGCGGATAACACAGGCGGTGGCACACCGCTGCCGCCTGTATCCATATCGCGGGATAGAACAGAGGTAGTTCGCTGCGCTCATCACGCAGAGGTCGGGGGTTCGACTCCCTCTCCCGCTACCAATTTAATCAGGTCAAAATTATGGCAGAAAATCTTGAAACGAAAGTTGCCAGCACCATTCTCCAACAGGCAACCAAAATAAAGATTGGAGACAAGGAATATAAAGCAGCCCCACCGAGTATTGCAACGCTGATACTTGTGTCCGAGGCTGTCTCTCATTTGCCCCATTTTGAGTTTGACACGGAAAAGGTCGCTTCAACATCGTTGGCAATAGCGAAAGATTGCCGCATTTTGGGCGATATAGCCGCTATCCTCCTGTTGGGCGCACGAAACATCACTGAGGTGCGCACAGAGCGAGAGACGCGCACAAAACGCCGCCTGTGGGGTCTGTGGCATCAGAAGCAGACCGTCACGGTTACAAGAGAGGTAAACCGAATGAAAGAACTCTCAAAAGAATTGCTCGAAAATTTGTCAGCGTCAGAGCTGCACACAGCGATTGCTTCAATGCTGACACAAATGGAGTTGGGCGATTTTTTCGCGCTTACCACTTTCCTGACAGAAGTAAACCTGATGAAACAAACGAAAGCGAAAGTGGAGATGGAAACGACAGCATCTGGGCAATCGTAGCAGGTACGGTCAAAGCCTATAATTTCTCTCTTGAATATGTCCTGTATGATTTGAGTTACGCAAATCTGATTATGCTCGGAGCGGTGCTGCCAACTTATGACAGCTCAAAGGGCAAAGGCAAGGGAGACAAGAAAACCAATCAAAAAGTTATCAACGCAGAAGACCCTGCCAACAAAGCGGCGGTCGACAAAATATTTGAACTCGCTGACTGATGAACAGAGACGGTGGAAGACTGAATTATGTATCGCGGCTTGATAATTCAAGCCTACGCGCTGACGCTGCCGAAGCGAGCCGCATCTTGCACGGTGTCGGTTCATCAGCGGAGAAAGAGGGGCAGACCATAGACGCAGCCATGAAGAAGATAGGCTCGGCAATGGTCGGTGTTTTTGCTATCTCTAAACTGAAAGATTTCGCCGTTCAGGTTGCCAACGTGCGTGGCGAATTTCAGCAGTTAGAGGTGGCGTTCAATACAATGCTTCAGAGCAAATCGCAAGCGGACGCTCTGATGAACCAACTAATCAAGACAGCAGCCACAACACCTTTCGGAATGAGCGACATCGCCAATTCCGCGAAGCAACTGCTGGCTTATGGTGTTGAAGCCGATAAGGTCAACGATACCCTGATACGGCTCGGAGACATCGCTGCAGGTCTGTCAATCCCAATCAACGACCTCGCTTACCTGTATGGCACGACAATGGTGCAGGGGCGTATGTACACGGCTGACCTTAATCAGTTCCTCGGTCGCGGCATACCCCTGACCGAAGAGCTTGCAAAACAGTTCGGCGTTACGAAAAACAAGGTCAAGAGCCTTGTCGAAGAGGGTAAGGTCGGCTTCCCCGAAGTTGAGAAAGCCATTATCGCTCTGACATCAGAGGGCGGCAAATTCGGTGGTCTGATGGCTGAACAGTCAAAAACAATCACAGGTCAGATTTCCAACATCGAAGATGCGATTGAGCAGATGTTCAACGAACTTGGCAAGAAGTCAGAGGGCTTCATTGCGGGTACGCTCGAAGTCACATCATCTATCGTTGAGAACTGGGAAAGTATCGGCAAGGCTCTTCTTGTCGTGCTGTCAGCGTATGGTGCTTACAAGGCAGCGGTCATCGCCGTTGCCGCCGCTCATAAGATAGCCTACATTTGGGGAGAGGTGCAAGCGTTCCTGTCTCTGACAAAGAGCATCACTTCTGCCAAGGACGCAATGTTGCTTCTGAATATGGCTACCAAAGCCAATCCTATAGGGCTTATTTTAGGGGTTGTAGCCGCCGCTGCAACCGCTTTCGGTCTGTTCCGTGACAACGTGTCGGACAGCGCGGCAGCGGTCACTAAATACGGCGAGGGGGCGGCTGCGACAATCTCTCGCGTCAATACACTATCCACCACCCTGAACGGTCTGACTGAGGGAACCACGACCCACACAAAGGTCATGGAAGAGTTGAACGGCATTCTTGAGGAATACGGCTTACAGGCAATCAAGGAGGGAGATAGCATTGATGAGGTCAACCGCAAGCGTGAACAGGCGATACAACTCATCAAAGACGAGGCTCTTGAACGTCAGCGTCTCAACGCTTTGGAACAGGGCGAACTTGATTACAGCAACGCCCTTTCTGACGCGAAAAAGCAACTCTATGAGGATTTGCAGGGTGCAGCCACAGGTTATTTCAAGGACGGTGTGGCTTATACATCAGCCAACAAAGAGTTACAGGATAACGCTGCCGCTATCTCTCAAATCATCAGTGACCTAATGGAGCGGAATATCTCGCTCATTGCAGGTAAGACCGGCAAGGAATACGAAGAGGGCATAAATAAGATCTACGCCCAAATTCAAGACCGAATGAGGGCTATCGGAATCAGTGAAACGACCCTCGCACAAACTTGGTCTGACAACGGATTTTGGCTTGAAGAAGACCTTATCGCAAAATACATCAACTCAGTTCGGGAAGCATCAGAGCAACACGACTCTTACACCACGTCAATCAACAAAGCCACAGAAGCAGCCCAAGCCGCCGCCGATGCAGGTATGACGTATGGCGAAAAGACAGACGCGCTCGCCCGAAAGTTGCGTGGGGCTGATGATGATGCTCACGGCCTGTATAAACGAATACAGACCTTAATGTCGCAGTATCAGGAAAACACTATCGGCTTCACGATTAAGTTCAACGCCGAAGTTCCTGCGTGGATGAATAACAAAGACATCCCCGAACTGAAACGTCTTGCAGAGTGGTTTACGTCTCACGGTGCTGCCCTCGCTGACGGCGGCACTCTCAACGTGAACGGTCAGACGTGGACTAAGCAACAACTTCTTCAACGTGGTGCTGATTATGCACAGGCGGCAGAGAATAAGCAACAGGAAGCCGATAAAAAACAACGCGATCTTGACGCGACCGAGCAAGACCGCAAACGTGCTGCTCGCGAAGCAGAACAGAGACGTAAACAGGAAGAGCGAGAAGCCAAACAGAGACGTAAACAGGAAGAGCGAGAAGCCAAACAGATTGCAGACCAAACCGCCGACCGCACACGTCAGATACAGGATTATTATGACGCTATAGAAGCCGCTGTTGAGCAGGGTAATCTTGACATCAGGCAGCGCAACCTTGAACTTATGGAAGAGGGCTTTGACCGAGAGTTAGAGCAGCTCAACATCAACTATGCGCGTCTGTTGGCAGAGAACACTCGCCGCGAGCAAGAAATGCTTGAAGCATTGGCTGATAACAAAGTGAACGAGTGGCTGAATAAGAACCCCAAAGCCACCAAGACAGAACAGCTCGCTTACCGAAACTCTCTGCTTGAC
>CAJUPY010000037.1 GCA_910588035.1 uncultured Muribaculaceae bacterium
CACTCTTTCCCTACACGACGCTCTTCCGATCTGAAGTCTTTCATCTTGAGGTCGAAAAGCAGTTCGTCAAGTCCCCACGGTTCCTGAATAAAGCCGTTTTCAACCAACAGATGGTTTCCGGGCATCGCAATCAGTTGCCCGGCGTCGAGTTGACTTTTGAAAAGCCCGTCAATGCGGTATTCAGCAGAATAGGCAAGACGTATTTCGGTGCCGGCATCGGCTATGGCTTTCTGCAGACGTTTGAAACCGGCAGCAAGTGTGGCGGGGTTATTTTCGAAAACGGTTTCGGTCACATGCGATGTCAGCACAATGCGTCTGATGCCCCATTTGCGCTCCGCCTCGATCAGACGCAGCGAAGTCTCTTCGTCAGGAGAACCATGGTCGACGCCCGGCATGATGTGGCAGTGGATGTCTGTCTCATAAAACAGCTCGGCAGGAGCTGCATCTTTGTTCTTGAAGAGAAAATCAAACATAGGGCAGATTGTTTTAGGTTTAATTGTGGTGTGCTTAAATAACAAATAACGGCCGAGATGTTCTCGGCCGTCTTTCTTTGTGGCGGGAGGAGGACTCGAACCTCCGACCTTTGGGTTATGAGCCCAACGAGCTACCACTGCTCCATCCCGCGATGTTTAACGAGTGCAAAGGTAGTCGGTTTTACCAAAATAACCAAATATTTGCACGATAAAATGAGTTAATCTATGTTAATGGTTTGAAGTCTGAATGATAAATCGTTATTTTTGCTACTGAAATTCAATAAATTAGTGCTTATGAGAAAAACAGTAGTTCTTGACGGATATGTGGCCAATGACGGAGATCTCTCATGGTCAGGGATTGAAGAGCTCGGCAACCTGACAGTTTATGAGCGTACATCGCCGGCAGAAATTGTCGACCGGGCAGCCGGAGCTGATGCGGTTTTTACCAACAAGGTTGTGCTGACCGACGAGATAATGGAGCAACTCCCTGATTTGAAATTTATCGGGGTGTTGGCGACGGGCTACAATAATGTTGATATTGAAGCGGCACGGCGTCGCGGAATCACTGTGTGCAATGTTCCGGCCTACAGCACAGAGTCGGTTGTCCAGACTGTGTTTGCCCATTTGTTGAACATTGTCAACCGTGTCGCGGCCCACTCGGCAAGCGTGAAGCGGGGTGACTGGCAATTTTGTAATGACTTCAGCTACAGACTTGGTCCGATCGATGAATTGTCTGGCTCGACGATGGGAATATACGGGCTTGGTCACATAGGCATGCGTGTCGCTGAAGTCGCCCATGCATTCGGCATGAAAGTCATCGCCCTGACATCGAAGACAGCCGGTAATTTGCCCGCATATATCGAGAAAGTTGACCGCGACGGTCTGTTCATGCGTTCTGATGTCTTGTCGCTTAATGCACCTCTGACAGCCGACAACGCGTTGTTTGTCAACAGCGTGACTCTTTCGCTGATGAAACCTGGTGCGATATTGATCAACACAGCCCGTGGCGGTCTGATCGATGAGAATGCTTTGGCCGAGGCTCTTGACAGGGGAATGGTCCATGCGGCGGGCGTCGATGTGCTGTCGGTCGAGCCACCGGTGAACGGAGATGTCCTGATCGACAATGAACGGTGTGAAGTGACGCCCCACATCGCATGGCAGTCTACGCAGGCGCGTCGCCGTCTGCTTGAGGTCTCGACACAAAATCTGCGGCAATTCCTCGCAGGAACGCCGCAGAATGTTGTTGTCTGATCAGATACCTGACTGATCAGAAATTGTAGGTCACGCCGATCGACGGGTTGAACGCTGTCACCTTGTAGTCGGCGACAAATGTGTCGTCGGCACCTGTGAGCAGGTTCTTGTATGTGCACGATGCGTTGTCGCGTCCGAGTCCGGCGACATAGAGCATCGAGAAGTCTATCGAGAAATTCTTGACAGGGCGGAACGAGAGTCCGACCGACGGTTCGATTTTGGTCATTCCCGGTGTTTCGGGATTATAGTTGTCGGTTCTCATCGGAGCGGTATCGATCATGAGTCC
Organism: uncultured Muribaculaceae bacterium; assembly: GCA_910588035.1. Classification (GTDB taxonomy): domain Bacteria; phylum Bacteroidota; class Bacteroidia; order Bacteroidales; family Muribaculaceae; genus CAJUPY01. The sequence goes on from CAJUPY010000037.1 coordinate 2,011, forward strand.
GGCTCTGAGGTCAAACCGGTTGGTGACGCCCCATTCGGCTCCGATGTGATAGGTCAGCGAGTTGCGGTAGTTTTTCACCAGATTCTGGTCAAACGGCCTGAGTTGTTCGCTGAGAAACTCGATGTCGAGTTGTTTGTATTCTTTCCAGAACGACACCTGGACATCGGCTGCGAGGGTCAGGTTTGGCATCGGTTTGAACGACCCACCGAAATTGAGAATCGAGACACAAGGCATCTCGGCCTTGAAATTAGCTTTGTCAATGACGCCGAGTTTGCTTTCAAGCAGAGTCTTGGCTATATCGTTGACATAGCTGAGCGACGCAGTGCCCGCTTTTACTTTCATTGACATTTTTGACCTGTAGGACACGCCGACCGTCCAGCGGTTGTCAATGTCGTACATGACACCGAGATTGGCTCCGAGGGCGATTGAGGTAGTGCCCTTGAGATTCACTGAAGCGGGAACGGTAGTGCCGAATGCCGCGGGCATTCCCATTGACTGCATCAGCGCATCGAGAGACGACGGTGAAACGAGTCCTTTATTAAGATTGACAGTACCCCACGTCATCATCAGTCCGGCACCGACCGACAGCTTCGGTGTGATTCTCCATGAGATTGTGGGCTGAATGGTGTATGTGGCGAGTTTGACCGACTGGTTGAGCATCGCACCGGCCCAGTTGTCGGTCCAGTCTATGTTGCTTCCATATGGGGTGTAGAACGAGACTCCGGCCTTGAGATTATCGTAGATCGAGAATCCGAGATTTGCACTCATGGGTGTTGAAGCGGGGTTGTCGGTTTCGTAAACCTTTCCGTCGGGGGTTGTTGCCTTGGCAGTTGCGAAAATGCCGGTGACAGATCCCGAAAAGTCTATGGTTTTGTCCATGAAGCCCATGCCGGCAGGGTTGAAGATCATGCTTTCGGCATTCAACTTCAGGGCTGTTCCGGTATGTCCCATGCCATTTTGTTTTGCACTGAGGGTGTTGACCTGGTAGCCTTCGGCTGAAGCGGCCATGGTCATCGCAATCGCTGCGACTGATAGAATTGTTTTTTTCATAAATAGGTTTTTAACGGCTGCAAAGATAGGTGTTTTTCTTCAATTGGTCAAATTTCCGTTAAAATTGTTCTATTTTCGCACAAATGGCGCGTAAGTGTGCAAACTTTTTTGTCAAAGTGAGGAGTAAGCCGGAGAAAAAGTGTCACCCAATTTGATATCGCCTGTCGAAGCCCCGCGTTTCAGCCATTTCACCCGTTGGTCTGAACGTCCGTGATTGAACGTCTCTGGCACGGCATATCCCTGGGCTTGTTTCTGAAGGTAGTCATCGCCTATTTTCGATGCGGCGTTCAGGCCTTCCTCAATGTCACCTTCTTCAAGTGAATTGAACATGCGGTTATCGTGGTAAGCCCATATCCCGGCATAGAAATCGGCTTGCAATTCAAGTCTCACGCTCATTTCGTTGGCTTTAGACTGGCTCATTCGTGCCATTTGTTCATGCGCTTCAGTCAGATCTCCGAGAAGATATTGAACGTGGTGTCCGACCTCATGGGCGATAACGTATGCGCAGGCGAAGTCTCCGGGAATGTCCATTTGCCGGTTCATCTGCTCAAAGAACGACAGATCGATGTAGACGGTCTGGTCTCCGGAACAGTAAAACGGTCCGGTCTGCGAGGTGGCACCGCCACATGCCGATTGCACGGAACCTGTGAACAGAACGAGTTTGGGCGGTACGTAGGTCTTGCCCAATTTTTTAAATTCTTCGGTCCAGACATCTTCGGTTCCGGCCAATATGGTTTTGGCGAACAGTGCATATTCCTCCTCTTGCTGCGTTGGCGTGTAATCACCGGTCTGTTCCTCGGTAAACAGGCCTGAACTGCTGCCGGTTATCACGCTGAGCGGATTACCGCCGGTCATCCACACCAGCAGAGCGGCTATGATGATTCCACCGATTCCACCGCCGGCTAATTTAAGACCGCGTCCCGAGCGTCCGCGTCGGTCCTCTACATTGTTGCTCTGTCGTCTGCCGTCTAATCTCATGACGTTATAAAGGTTGGATTTATATATTGATAGAATATAAACGTGTCGGCATGACTCAATGTTTATCGATGTAGTCTGCAATCCACGTTCCGACAGCCTCGGTTCCGTAGCGGGGGCCTCCCTCTGCCTGGATCTCCGGGGTGCGTACGCATGCATCGAGCGATGCGTCGACTGCCTCGCGAACGAGTTTGCCTTCATCTTTTAGTCCGAAATATTCAAACATCATCGCGACAGAGAGAATCTGGGCGAGAGGGTTGGCTATGTCAAGTCCGCGTGCCTGGGGCCATGATCCGTGAATCGGCTCGAAGACCGGTGTTTTTTCTCCGATCGAGGCAGACGGCAGAAGCCCCATTGACCCTGAAATCACGCTGCCTTCGTCGGTGAGAATGTCGCCGAATGTGTTTTCGGTTACCATTACGTCAAAGAAACGCGGTTCCTGAATCATGCGCATCGCGGCATTATCGACATACATGAAGTCGGTGGTCACTTCGGGGTAGTCCGGAGCCATTTCCTGAGCTATGCGTCGCCACAGACGGCTTGAAGCAAGAACGTTGGCTTTGTCGACGACTGTCAGGTGACGGCGACGTTTCATGGCGTAGTCAAATGCAACTTTCAAAATGCGCTCTATCTCGCCACGGGTGTAGTCGTTGGTGTCGAAAGCCCGTTCGTTATCTTCATATTTTTCACCGAAATACATGCCTCCGGTGAGTTCTCGTATGCAAATGAAATCGGCACCCTCGACCAATTCTCGTTTCAATGGCGATTTATCAATCAGACAGTCAAATGTCTGAACCGGTCTGATGTTGGCAAACAGGCCGAGCCGACGCCGCATTGCCAGAAGTCCTTGTTCAGGCCGGACGGTTGCCTTGGGGTCATTGTCATACTTAGGGTCTCCGATAGCTGAGAACAGAACTGCATCGGCTTCGCAACATGCCCGGAAGGTTTCTTCGGGAAAGGGATCACCGGCAGCTTCGATGGCCGCGGCTCCGGCAAGAGCGAACGTGAAGTGTACTTCGTGATTGAAGCGGCGGCATACGGCTTCTGTCACTTTGACGCCTACGCGAGAGATTTCCGGCCCTATTCCGTCGCCCGGAATGACGGTTATGTTAAGATTCATGGTCTTGTTCGAATTTTTTTATTTCAGGCATCTTCGACAACAGATATTCGACATCGTCGAGTCCGTTCTGAAGACAATATTTCTTGTAGGGATTGATTTCAAATGTTTCCGTGATTCCGAGTGACCGGCACGCTATTGTTTGATGCTCAAGGTCAACGGTTACTTCAGTCGAAGGGTTGTCGGTCACCGCCTGCAGCAGCATGTCGAGAAACCGTTGGGTGATTACGACAGGCAAAACAAAGCTGTTGAGTTCGTTGTTGCGGTGAATGTCGGCGAAAAAGCTTGAGACTACGACACGGAAACCGTAATCGTGAATGGCCCAGGCCGCATGCTCGCGGCTTGATCCGCACCCGAAATTTTTGCCGGCTACCAAAATGGAACCCGAGTAGCGGGGGTCGTTGAGCACGAAGTCTCTGACCGGTTTGCCGTCACGGTCATACCGCCAGTCGTGGAACAGATTTTCGCCAAATCCGTCGCGGGATGTCGCTTTCAGAAAACGTGCCGGAATGATCTGGTCAGTGTCGACATTTTCAATCGCAAGTGGCACGCATGTCGATGTTATGGTTGTGAATTTATCGTTCATGGCTCATTTCGATGTGAGAAAGGTTCGAGGATCGGTTATTACGCCCGTGACAGCGGCAGCCGCGGCGGTGAGCGGTGAGGCGAGAACAGTTCTCGCTCCGGGACCCTGACGGCCTTCAAAGTTGCGGTTTGAGGTTGATACGCAGAGTTTACCTGCCGGAACTTTGTCGGGGTTCATCGCAAGGCAGGCCGAACATCCGGGTTGACGCACCGTCATGCCGGCTTCTTCAAAGATTCTGTCGAGTCCGGCTTCTTTGATCTGTTTCAATACAGCCTGAGATCCCGGCACAATCCAAACGGTCACCCCATCGGCTTTCTTACGCCCTTTGACAATCGATGCAAAAGCACGGAAGTCTTCAATGCGTCCGTTTGTGCAACTTCCAATGAAGACGTAGTCAACCGGAGTGCCCGAGACCGAATGTCCGGCTTCAAGACCCATGTAAGCCAAAGCTTTGGCCTCTGAGTCGTTGGTGGGGCAGGGTATGGTGTCGTCGATGGCGATACCCATGCCTGGGTTGGTGCCGTATGTGACTCGCGGAGAGATGTCGTCGGCATCGAAGGTCACCTCCCGGTCAAAGACCGCATCTTCATCAGAGCGGAGCGTATTCCAATAGGACACGTTTTTGTCCCATTCCACTCCAGAAGGTGAGAACATGCGTCCTTTGCAATAGTCGATGGTTGTCTGATCGGGGGCTACAAGTCCGCCGCGCGCACCCATCTCGATCGACAGGTTGCACAGTGTCATGCGTTCTTCCATTGACATAGCTCTGACGACACTGCCGGCATATTCGACAAAGTAACCTGTCGCTCCGCCCGTGGTCATTTTTGCAATTATGTAGAGAGCCACATCTTTGGCGGTCACCCCTGTCGACAGCACTCCGTCAACGGTGATGCGCATCGTCTTGGGCTTAGGTTGGAGAACACACTGGGAGGCAAGCACCATCTCGACCTCGCTCGTTCCGATGCCGAAAGCGACAGCCCCGAAGGCTCCGTGGGTCGATGTGTGGCTGTCGCCGCAAACAATTGTCATGCCCGGGAGTGTAAGCCCGTTTTCAGGTCCGACAACGTGTATTATGCCGTTGAGAGGCGATCCGAGAGGATGAAACGGAACGCTGAAATCTGTAGCGTTGCGTGTCAGTGTCTCGATCTGGTGGCGTGAGACTTGATCGGCAATGGGCCGGTCTTGATTTTCGGTGGGGATATTGTGGTCGGGTGTGCAGAACGTGCGGTCAGGACGGTGTACTTTCAGTCCGCGCCTGCGCAATCCGTCGAAGGCCTGTGGCGATGTTACCTCGTGGCAGTAGTGGCGGTCGATATACAGTTGGTCGGGTCCGCCGTCTATGGAGGTGACGACATGACTGTCCCATATCTTGTCGAAAAGGGTCTTGCTCATGATCAGATGTGTGGCTTATTTTGCAAATTTGTTGATAGCGTCGATAAAGGCCTCGGCACTGGCCGCGATGATGTCGGTGTTGGCAGAGAAACCGTAATATTGCACACCGTCGTGCTCGACTGTGATGTGAACTTTGCCGACATCGTTGCTGCCTCGGCTGATTGCCTGTATAAGGAATTCCTTGACTGTCATCGTTCGGCGTATGATATTTTTGACGGCAGAGATTGCGGCGTCGACCGGACCGTTGCCCGATGCACAAGCCTCGAATTTCTCACCCGCGATGTCGAGTCCGACACTTGCCACAGAGTGGACTCCGACTCCGCTGGTGACCTGCAGATAGTCGAGTTTGATGCGTCGCGTCGATGCATGGTGTTTGCCGGCGAGCATCATGATGTCGTCGTCGGTTATCTCTTTCTTTTTGTCGGCGAACCTGAGGAATGCCTCATAGGTTTTGTCGAGTTGTTCTTTTGTCAGTTCGATGCCGAGAATGTGCAGACGATGCTTGAGGGCGGCGCGGCCGCTACGGGCTGTCAGAACGATCGAGTTTTCGTCGATGCCGACATCTTTTGGATCGATGATCTCATAGCTCTCGCGGTTCTTCAGCACACCGTCCTGGTGTATTCCTGACGAGTGGGCGAAGGCGTTGCGTCCGACGATTGCCTTGTTGGGCTGCACAGGCATGTTCATGAGGTTCGATACCAACCGGCTCGCACCGTAGATGTGCTGGGTGTTTATGTTGGTCTCGATTCCGAGTTCGCGGTGGCTTTTGAAAGCCATGACTACTTCTTCGAGCGATGTGTTTCCTGCACGTTCGCCGATGCCGTTGATTGTAACTTCGGCCTGACGTGCGCCGGCAATTATTCCGCTCATTGTGTTGGCCGTGGCCATGCCGAGGTCGTTGTGGCAGTGGGTCGCTATGGTCACTTTGTCAATTCCATCGACATGGTCCACCAGATATTTGATTTTGGCGGCAAATTCGCTCGGCAGGCAGTAGCCTGTAGTGTCGGGTATGTTTACAACGGTGGCTCCGGCCTTGATGACAGCCTCGATCACGCGGGCGAGATATTCGTTGTCGGTCCGGCCCGCGTCTTCGGCATAGAATTGCACATCTTCGACAAACCGTTTGGCAAACGAGACAGCGGCTACCGCACGTTCTATGATCTCCTCGCGGTTGGAGTTGAATTTATATTTAATATGTGAGTCTGATGTTCCGATGCCTGTGTGGATTCGTCCGCGTTTGGCGTATTTCAATGCTTCGGCGGCTACCCTGATGTCATTTTCCACAGCCCGCGTCAGGGCGCAGATCGTCGGCCATGTAACAGCTTTCGAGATCTCAACCACCGAATTGAAGTCGCCTGGACTTGACACGGGAAATCCGGCTTCGATGACGTCAACGCCCAGAGCCTCGAGGGTTTTGGCTACCTCGATTTTTTCAACGGTGTTTAATTGACACCCCGGCACCTGCTCGCCGTCGCGAAGCGTGGTGTCGAAAATATAAAGTCTGTCACTCATATTATCTTTCTGTTTTTTCGTTTTTTATTGTACCTCGGTCGCCTTAATCTTTCGTCGGCCTTGATTGAAGTTGCAAAATTAATCAATCTGTTAATATAATGAAATAAATTCTCATGAAAATCGTCTTTTAAGTTTTAAAATGTGATTATAGGGCACCCCGTCATGCAATTTTATGGAGCAGTGTTGTCTTTTGATAAAATTTCATTATAGAACAGTACGCTAACCCACCGGCGGGCTATTTTTGTATCTGATTGACAGCTCTCATATCTTCTTCGCAAAGGTATTGCCGGGAAGGTGTTGCCTGACGGAAAATTATGGAAAATTTGCAGTGGCGTTTTCAATAGAAACAAGGTTTTTGAAGAGTCTGCCTCTGAAATGCAATTAGTTAAACTGAAATTGGTGAAAATTATCAGATGACACTAAATTGCGTTGGCCGTTGTCGATTTTTTTTGCATGATTTGTGAAAAAGCACTAATTTTGAAGCCCGTTATGATACACGGTTTTGACAACGAGAAATATCTCAGAATTCAGTCCGAACATATCGGTGAACGAATCGCCCGGTTCGGCAACAAGCTCTATCTTGAGCTTGGGGGGAAACTCTTCGACGATTATCACGCCAGTCGCGTGTTGCCCGGATTTCAGCCCGACAGCAAGTTGCGTATGCTCTCAAAGCTGGCCGATCGTGCGGAGATTGTGATTGTGATCAGCGCGCTTGACATTGAGAAAAACAAAGTGCGCAACGACCTCGGCATCACATATGACATGGATGTGCTCAGACTGCGCGAGGAGTTTATCAAAAAAGGTTTTATGGTCAGTTCGGTCGTGGTCACCCACTATAACGGACAGTGTAGTGCCGATGCCTATAGGGAACGACTTGAGCGAATGGGCATCAAGACCTACATTCACTACACGATCGACGGATATCCGACAAATGTCGATCTCATTGACTCTGACGACGGATTTGGCCGCAACGATTATGTAGAGACAACGCGTCCGTTGGTCATCGTGACCGCCCCGGGTCCCGGAAGCGGAAAAATGGCAGTGTGTCTGAGCCAGCTCTACAATGAGAATAAACGTGGAATCAGGGCCGGATATGCAAAATTTGAGACATTCCCGGTTTGGAGCCTTCCGTTGAAACATCCTGTCAACATTGCCTATGAGGCGGCGACAGCCGATCTGAATGACGTCAACATGATTGACCCGTTCCATCTCGAGGCATACGGCAAGACTGCCATCAACTATAACCGCGACATTGAGATATTTCCGGTGTTGAATGCTCTTTTCGAAGGTATTTATGGAGAGAATCCCTATAAATCACCTACTGACATGGGGGTCAACATGGTTGGCTTCTGCATCGAGGATGACGAGGTTTGCTGCGAGGCATCGAAAAATGAGATAATACTGCGTTATTTCACCGCTCTGAACCAGTTTGCCCAGGGCACTTGCAGCGAAAGTGAGGTCAACAAGATCGCGTTGCTGTTCAAACAGGCGAAAATCGATGTGTCTTACCGCAAACCGATCATGGCCGCCCGCGAACGTGCGGAGCAGAGCGGTCTGCCGGCTTCGGCTATCGAACTTGCTGACGGAACATTGATCACTGCCGGTTCAAGTGAGTTGCTCGGACCGAGCGCGGCCTTGATTCTCAATGCGATCAAATATCTGGCCGGCATTGACCATGCTGTGAAGTTGATTCCTCAAGACATGATCGAGCCGATTCAATACACCAAAATCAACTATCTGTCGAGCCGCAATCCACGTCTCCACACTGATGAGGTTCTTGTTGCGTTGTCAGTGTTGAGCACATCCGACGAGAAGTGCCGGAGTGCGCTGGCCAAGTTGCCCGAATTGCGTGGATGTCAGGTCCATTCGACAGTGATGCTCGGTGAGGTCGACCGCAAGATATTCAAGAAACTTGGTGTCGGACTGACATGTGATCCGGCCAAAAAGGTGAAAAACTGATCAGTCTACAGAAACGATAATCCAATATTTCGTCTGCGACACCGTGTGGCTGTACCACACGGTGTCGCAGACCGTTTTTTCGATTGTCCGTGTCGATTCAATAATCCGGTCGTTGATTGTCAGGGTTTCGGGAGTTGAAACGATGTGATCTCCGGTGTTGAGTGAGCGGAATGTGACCGTAGTCTCTTCGGTGGCCACTATCGTTCCGGGAGTGGAATATCTTAAAATGAGATCTTTACTTTCAAAACGGCAAGTGTTGTCAAACAATTGGGGTGCGTTTTCGCCGTCAGTGGCTGCTGACTGGTCTATGACGGTGACGCTGCATTTTAGTGCCGTTCTGTCGGCGGTGACGTGTATCGATGTGTTTCCCGGTGACCTGGCGGTTATGTCGATGTCCATGCCCGAAACAGTCGTAGCGACGATCTCAGACGACGGCCTGACTGTGATTTTGTCGGCATTGAGCACCGTGATGCGGCGTGTCTCACCCGGTGACATGATGACGTTTTCTGTTGACAATGTGGGTATGTCATACACGTCATTGGTGCTCCCCTGACGACACGACGACAGTTGAATGGCGAGAAATGTGATGTACAGCAGTGTGATTTTTTTCATCAGTCAATTTTGATCAATAGTTTACCTGTAAGTTTTCCCGACATGAACCGCAGTTCATGCAGACCTTTGCCGAGAGCGGCCGGTGACAGTGACTTTCGGTCGGTTTTTTCACCGTTGATTGTCCATTCGGTCTCATCGGGAATGTAAGGAGATGTCAGGTCGATGCGGTCATCGGAAATTGAATAATGGCTTCTGAGCGGAATTGTCTCTGTGTGGCTCTCTCCGATGAAAAGTTGGTTTGACTTGTCGCCCCAGATGTGTTCCTCAAGTCCGGGATAGTCAATGAAGAGATTGCGGTTTCCTTGAATTTCACATATTTTGTCATTGCGGTTTCTTTCGCGGTCGTCAACCGGATCGCTGTCGCTCCATGCTTTAAGCGTGCGGTATGCGTCACGTCTCAGTCCCGGAAAATGATTGTCTGTGCAGAAATTGCAGCCTAAGCCCGACCATCGTGACCGCGGATATATACATAATGTGTAGAACGCCATTCTGGCGAAGTCTCCTTCGTAGCCTTTTGGCGGACGGTAGAAGTTGACAGTAATGCCGTCGATCGTACCGGTTCCCGCTGCCCATATGGAGTTGCTGAATGTCTCTGTCACTATGTTGCCCGGCGGATAGTCTTTTTTGAGAGTGATTACCTCGGTGTTGGCCGGAACAAGATTGTGCAGGTCGAGTGCCGGAGCGTTGTTGTAGTCTCCGTTCCACCAGATGCCGGGCAAAACATTGACACTGGTGATGCCTTTGGGAAAATAGTCTTCTGATATTGACCGGTGAGATTCTGAAGTGAATGGATCAAGCATGTTGCCCGGTTCGCCGGGAAATGTGAGATAAAGATTGCGGGCGATTTCACTGTCAGCTATCATGGTCAAAGGACGCTGATTCAGAAATAACTCACTTTTAAGATTTTCGCCACACAGTCCGTCTGGCGGTCCGGCAATTGACAGAGGCAGTGCCGACATGGAGAGAATTAAAAAAGTGAAAGCTGTTTTCATGGTGGAGAGACTGTTGTTATGATCAGACAAATATATCACTAATTTGCCATAAATTGGAGGTAGGGAAGATAGAAAATGTGTAATTAACAAAGATTAACTAACTCTTCGGTGTTTTGTACTCACACACGCGACTTATAGGACTATGTTTAGGCATGAAAAAATAGTACCTTTGCAGTTATTAAAGCACCGGAAGGTGGTAGCAACGCGTATAAATTACTTTAAATCAAATGTTTGTCACATTAATTGTACTGTTTTTTATCGGCTATCTCGCCATAGCCCTTGAAGCCCCGTTGAAAATTGACAAATCAGCTTCGGCATTGTTGCTCGGAATGTTGATGTGGATTCTCTATTCTTTGGGTGCGGAATATGTCGTTCCTAATGTAAACGCGGAGGAATTTGCCGGATACCTTGAAAATAATCCGTCATTGTCTCTCAAGTCTCTGCACGAACAAGCTTTGAGCTATGTTCTGAATGTACAGATCGTGGAATCGCTCGGCGATATTACCCAGACGCTGCTGTTCTTGATCGGCGCTATGACGATTGTTGAGTTGATCGACGTTCATGGTGGCTTCAGGGTGATAACCGACCACATTACAACGCGTGATAAGAAACGCTTGCTGTGGGTCATTTGTCTGACGACATTCATTCTGTCGGCCATACTTGACAACATGACCACGACAATAGTGATGATAATGTTGCTCCGCAAGTTGATAACCAGCAAGAAGGAACGCTGGCTCTATGCAGCTATGATTATAATTGCCGCAAATACCGGTGGAGCATGGTCACCGATCGGCGACGTGACTACAATCATGTTGTGGGTGAAGGGTAATGTGACCGCGCCGGCCCTTGTGTCGTTCGTGCTGTTGCCGAGCGTGGTGGCTCTTCTGATTCCGCTTTTGTTTGTGTCGCGGAGACTGAAAGGCACTTTGCCGGAGATTAAGGAAAAAGATGTCGAGGGGGTGAATTCGATAACTCCTCGTGAACAGAAAACGATTTTTTATCTCGGCGTGGGAGGGTTGATTTTCGTACCGGTCTTCAAGACGTTCACACATATGCCTCCGTTTGTCGGAATTCTGCTCGTTCTGGGAGTGTTGTGGACTTTCACTGAAATAATGTATAACGGAAAAATGCTCGAGCGTTCGCGTGAGCATCGTCTTCCGAAAGTCATCTCACGCATAGACATGCCGTCGATACTGTTCTTTCTCGGAATTCTGATGGCTGTGGCCGTTCTGCAGAACAGCGGTATACTTGCGGCGGCGGCACGTGGCCTTGACGAAGGTATACACGATGTATACGCCATAAATGTCTTGTTGGGCGCGTTGTCTTCGATTGTCGACAATGTTCCGCTTGTGGCAGGTGTCATGGGCATGTATCCCGTGGCCGATGTTGCGGCGTCGGGCTATGCGGCTAACTTCATAGTCGACGGTGTTTTCTGGGAATTTCTCAGCTTCTGTGCCGGAGTGGGCGGTAGCTTGCTGATTATCGGCTCGGCGGCAGGTGTCATTGCCATGGGGCTTGAAAAAATCAACTTCGGGTGGTATCTGCGCAATTTCAGTCTGCTCGCTTTGGCCGGATATCTCGGCGGTGCTGTTGTTTATTTCCTTGAAGTGGTTTTGTTTAAATGAGAGGCCGATGGAGGTAGTCTACGAAGATAACCACTTGATAGTGGTCAATAAAGTTCCGGGAGAGATTGTTCAAGGCGATAAGACAGGCGATCAGCCATTGTCTGAAACCGTGAAGCAATGGATAAAGGAGGCCCATTCAAAGCCTGGAAATGTCTTTCTTGGCGTGGTTCACCGACTTGATCGTCCGGTTGCGGGGCTTGTGGTGTTTGCAAAGACATCAAAAGCACTGTCAAGAATGAACGAGATGTTTAGAAAAGGAGAAGTGCACAAAACATATTGGGCGATTGTGCAGAACAGTCCGGCCGCAGAATCGGGTGAACTGAAACATTACATCAAGACTGTCGAACGCAACAACAAATCATATGCCTCTTTGAAACCATCTGATTCGGCAAAGGAGGCGCGTCTGCGCTATCGGCATCTCGCTTCGACCGATCGCTATCATCTGCTTGAGGTGGAGCTGTTGACCGGTAGAAAGCATCAGATCAGGGTTCAACTTTCAGCTATCGGTTGTCCGATAAAAGGTGATTTGAAATATGGTGCCAGACGGAGCAATCCCGATGGCTCGATCTCATTGATGGCACGCCGCATCAGATTCATTCATCCGGTGTCTGGAAAGGAAATCGATCTTACGGCCCCGGTGCCTGACGACAATCTGTGGCATGCGTTGGCCGACGGTGTTCAATATTCAGAAGATTAATCATGAAAAAAGAAGATTTAAGAATAATATTTCTCGGAACTCCTGAGTTTGCAGTAACCTCTCTTGACCGAATCGTTAAGGAGGGATATAATGTGGTCGGCGTGGTTACCATGCCCGACAAACCTGCCGGTCGAGGTCACCATAATCTCCATTCGCCGGTGAAGACCTATGCTCTTGAACATGGGCTGAACCTCATGCAACCTGTCAGACTTAAAGATGAACAGTTTGTCGAGAGCTTACGCGCTCTCAATGCCAACCTGTTTGTGGTGATCGCTTTCAGAATGTTGCCTGAGGTCGTCTGGTCAATGCCCGAACTCGGCACATTTAACCTACATGCGTCGCTGTTGCCCGATTATCGAGGGGCCGCGCCGATAAACTGGGCGGTTATCAACGGTGAGACTGAAACAGGTGTGACAACCTTTTTCTTGAAGCACGAGATAGATACCGGCGATATAATCAGACAGGAGTCTGTGGAGATTCTTCCGACAGACAATGTCGGCGATGTGCATGACAAATTGATGTATCTCGGTGCTGATCTCACTCTCGACACACTCGCCCATATCGTGGAGGGTGATTTGGCTCCCGTGGCGCAAGAGTGCTTGATGAAGCCCGTTGCAGGGCCGAAGCCTGCACCGAAAATATTTAAAGATACATGCCATGTAGATTGGAACCGTCCGGCGGAGGCGGTACATAATCTTATCAGAGGTTTGTCTCCTTACCCTGCGGCATGGTCTGAGATTGCCGATAATTCATTGGCAACCGGAAAACAATTGAAAATTTTTGCATCAGAAATAGTTCCTCACGCTGGAAATCTTATGCCGGGAAAGGTGACGGCTGATGACGGCCGGTTTTTTGTCGATTGTGCCGACGGACGCATTGAGCTACTTGAAGTGCAGATTCAGGGCAAACGGCGCATGTCGGCCTCTGAATTTCTGCGTGGAGTGAAATTTGACGATGCTAAACTTGTCTGAACTTTTCCGAGAAAATTTGTTTAATACATTCCTGCGTTTAGCCTCTCATTAAATATATTATGGCGGCTATTACATAATTCCTGATCTTTAAAAGAAACGGGCATGAAATTTTTCTCGCTGAGAGACAGCGTATTAGCAAAA
>CAJUPY010000038.1 GCA_910588035.1 uncultured Muribaculaceae bacterium
CTGGCGGTGCCGAGACCGCCGAGGATGTGGGGCGGGAATTCCCACCCGAACATTAATGCTTTCATAGGGGTTTATGTGGCGTTATTGGTTGAACTTCTTGAGATTGCGTGTTGTTCTGAGCACTTCGGCCACGTTGGTGGCATGGCTGATCGCGCCACGTCCGGCAAACGGCGGGTTTCCGTCATAGAGCTGCGAGAGCGAACCGATGCAACCTTGCGACATCTCGTCTTCGAAGCCGATCATCATGCGGTCGATGTAGCCTACGCCGCTGAGACCGAACACCTTGAGATAGGCATCGGCATAGAAGCCCATTAGCCACGGACGGGCGGGACCCTCGTGGAGCGACAGCTCGCGTTCTTCGGGCGAGCCGAGATAGAACGGGCGGTAGCCGTAGCTTTTCGGCGACAGTGTTCTGAGACCTTTGGGGGTGAGCAGCTCGCGGGTAGCGACATCGAGAACAGATTTGCGCTGACGGCGGTCCAGAGGCGAGTAGTCGAGACCGATCGCGATGACCATGTTCGGTCTGACCTCAGGCGAGGCGAAGTTTCCGTCGACATAGTCGTAGAGATAGCCATATCCGTTCAGGAACGTGTCGACAAAGGGCTGTTTCATCTTCGCCGCACAGTCGAGATAACGCTGACGGTCACCGTCGCGGTTGGCGTCGTTCTCAAACAGATCGGCAGCAAACAGAAGCGCGTTATACCACAAGGCGTTGAACTCGACAAGATAGCCGGTGCGCGGAATGATCGGACGTCCGTTTAAAGTAGAGTTCATCCATGAGATCGGATATGATGTTCCGACCGAGGTTATCATTCCGTTGTCGCCGTTGACCCTCAGGTTGGGATGGCCGTCGGCCAGAATGTAGTTCAGAAGCTCACCGACCATGTCGCCGTAGGTCTTGAGAGCGGCTTCCTTGCCCTCGCTCTTGGCATATTGCTGAACAGCCCATATCGTCCAGAGCGGAATGTCGGGCAGGTCTATGCCGTGAATGCGCTGCGAGCGTTCTCCGGTTTCGACAAACTTCTTGAGATCACGCCATGCGGTCGCCATGATTTTCTCGAAGTCGCCACGGTGGTCAATAGCCAGGGTGTTGCCCGGCAGCGACATCATCGTGTTGCGCGCGATGATTGTTCCCCAGGGGAAACCTGAGATTATATACTGGTCGTCACCCTCGCTGATGTAGAACTGCTTGGCAGAGTTTTTCAGACAGTTGAAGAAACTCGTGCGGCGTGTGCGTCCGGCAATCTCGGTCTCATACATTTTGTTGAGCGAGCGGGGAGACACTTCCTCGACACCGGCGGAGAAAATGATCGACTCACCTTTTTTGATCGGAATCTCAAAGTAGCCCGGCACCCAGAGGTCCTCGCAGTAAGGCACTCCGCGCTCGAGGTCTTTGACATATTCTATTCCGTTATACCAGTGTCCGTCGCTGACCCATTCGGGTTTGCGGCTGAACTGCATGTAGAGTGTCGGATAACCATGATAGAGACATGTGGCGACACCGTTGTTCACCGGTGTCACATCGCCGTTGAGGTTTCCGTTTGCCATGCAGAGATCGTTTACATCGCGGAAAGCGAGAAACGGGCGGAATTGCAACGTTGTCGGCGAGTGTGCCTCGACCAACGTGTAGCGAATCAAAATGCGGTTTTCTTTTGAAATAAAAATCTTTTCCTTTGTCAGGATAACGCCACCGACCCTATAGGTCGTTCGTGGCACGTTCTCGCAGTCAAACTCGCGTATGTATTTGTGTCCGTTGGGACTGTAGACACCACCCTGATAGCGGTGTATGCCGAGGTTGAACGGAGCTCCGTGTTGAATCACGGTTTCGTCGAGCGATGACAGAAGAACATGGGGACGATAATCTTTTTCCGCAATCGGAATTACGAGCAATCCGTGCTGTTTTCGTGTATTGCAGCCAACGATAGAGGTGCAGTGGTAGGCACCGGCCTGGTTGGTTCGCAGCATTTCCTTCGGCAATGACTGTTCGAGGTTTATCATCAAGTTCTTGTCAAACTTCAGATAACTCATGGATTGGTTATTTAATGGTGATTGTAAGGTATTTTTATGTTTAGTTTACGAATGTAACGATATTTGTTCGCCGTTGCAAGTTTTTGGTGAATTTAAGTTTAAAATAAGGCTCTTTTAACATGTTTTAACTATATATTCAACCTGCGTCTTCCGCCCCGTCACATCGCTGTGGCAGAACCAAGCCGATGCCGAATACGTTAATCTATCGTGAGACATCACCTGACACACAGAGGGTGTTCAACCAAAAATATTAACCCACGAGTTCATGTCTTTCACCGTCATTCCAACCCATAAGCTCGGACTATGGCTCATTGCGTTCATCGACTCCATTCTCGACAAGCTCGGTCTGGAACATGAGAAAACCGTCGAGACCATAATCTATATCGTCATGATCGTCGCAGTCGCCATTTTTATCGGCTGGCTCACGCGACGTCTCATCTTGTTTCTGACCCAGAAAATGGTCGCTCTCTACCACACCGACATCGGCGACGAGCTGCTCAGCCAGCAGGTATTCACAAAATGTTCACACATCATTCCGCCTCTGGTCTTGCTCGGTCTTGTTCCGCTCGCATTCGAGACCGACACAAAGACGCTCGGTGCGATCGAGAACATTGTCATCATCTATTTCCTGATCACGCTCGGAATAGGCATCAACGCCGTGCTGACCTTTCTGTGGGTTCATTTCGACACCCACGACAACGAGAACAAACACCCTCTGCGCGGACTGCTAAACACCGGCCACGGCATTGTCTGGCTCATCATCGCACTGATCTCGCTGTCGGTCTTGCTCGGAAAATCGCCCACGACGGTAATGGCCGGACTCGGTGTTTTCGCCACCGCCCTGATGTTGATTTTCAAAGATCCGATTCTCGGTTTCGTCGCGGGTATACAGCTGTCACAAAACGACATGCTTCGTGTCGGCGACTGGATCGCCGTCACCTCGGCCGGAGCCAACGGCATTGTCGAAGATGTCTCGCTGACAGTCGTCAAAGTCAGAAACTGGGACAACACGCTGATCATGCTGCCCCCCTACACCCTTGTGTCTACATCGTTCCAGAACTGGCGCGGAATGTTTGAGTCGGGCACACGCCAGATCGCACGTGCCGTCTATCTCGACAATGCCTCGATTGTGAGCCTCGACAGCGATGCCGTCGACAACATTGTCGCCAAAGTGCCGTCGCTGAAAGATTTCGTAGACCGCCTGAGAGCCAAGGGCATCGAATACAGTTCTGAGATCGCTCCCGTCAACGGTTCGATCGAGACAAACCTCGGACTGTTCCGCGCGTATCTCGGTCAGTATCTCCACAACCACCCCGAGATCTCGACCGAGAAATTCATGATGGTCAGACTTCAGGCCTCCGGCAGTTTCGGCACTCCACTGCAGATTTTCTGCTACTGCAAACTGACCAAGTGGACCGGATATGAGGCCGTTCAAAGCGAGATTTTCGAGCATATCGCGGCAATGGCTCCCGTTTTCGGGCTGACAATCTTCAACAATCCCGACCGCAACAGCTTCACTGTCAATGACGGAAAATTGCCCGAGACAGGTCAAAGCAAATAATATTTGCAAATGCCCCGGCTTATCCGTATCTTTGACCTGCGGTCTTAGATACTCCCGCCCGGCAAATCGCAAATAAATTTGCATTTGCTCTCGACTTATCCGTATCTTTGACCTACTCAAAAATCAGGCATCAATGAAAAAAATCGGAATACTTTCTGATACCCACGGCTGCTGGGACGACCGCTATTCGCTCCACTTCACCGGCTGCGACGAAATCTGGCATGCCGGAGACATCGGAGACATCGACATCATTCGCCGTCTTGAAGAGATAGCCCCGGTCGTCAGAGCCGTCGCCGGCAATGTCGACCATGGTGCGGTTTGCCGTCGCTGCCGGGAACTCGAGATTTTCACCGTCGGGCAAGTCAACGTGTTGCTGACCCACATCGGGGGATATCCGGGCCGTTATTCGCCGGGCATGAAAAACCTTCTCGTCGAAAACCGCATCAAGCTCATGGTTGACGGACACAGCCACATTCTCAAAGTCATGCCAGACCCGGTGCTCGACCTGCTCCATGTCAATCCGGGGGCCGCGGGCAACCAGGGCTGGCAGAAAGTGCGCACTCTGGTCAGGCTGATAATCGACGGTCCGGTGATCAGAGATCTCGAAGTAATCGAACTCTCAAAAACAATTTTACGGTCATGAAAAATTTATCAATAATCATTCTGTTTCTCTCCGCCATTCTCTCATTCTCAAGCTGCAAGACAACCGAGGAGAACTATCGTGCCGCCTATGAGCTGGCAAAGAAAAAAGACTCGGGTTCGCCTGTCGACTCGACAATCTATGCTCGCATCAGAAACGAGGCGCGGCCTCAGGCCGTGGCTGTCGGAAACGACACTCTGAGAATGAAAACCGAATATGTGGCCCTGACACCCGAAACCGGGGGCACGGCCGACCGATTCAAGACCTACAACATCGTCGTAGCTCAGTTCAAACAGCTGTTCAACGCCAAATCGGTCAGAAAAAGAATCGCGGCTGCCGGCTACAACGATGCTTTCATCATTCAAACCCGCGAACCGCTCTACTACGTCGTCGCTGTCTCGTCGTCATCTCCGGCCGAAGCACTCGAGTCACTAAAGAGAATCGAGGCAGACCGACCGGTGGTCATGAAAGACCCATGCCCCTTTGTCGTCAGAAAACCATAATTTCTTCAATTCATGAAAAATACGATCATGAACAGCGGCAACTGAATTTTTAACTTCAGTTGCCGCTGTTCATAATTTAAAGATCTTATTTCACTCTGACCACCGTCATTGAGTAAGGCGGAAGATTGACAGGCATCGTCGAACCTCCGATCTTGATTTTTGAAGAAACAGGCTCGACCTTGTTGTCTGCCGGTTTTCCAGACAGCACAGTCTTGGTCGCCGTTCCGGCTTTTCGCGGGAGGTTTACGGTCGTCTCAACCTCGACCGGAAGCATGTTGACCAGTTTCACGATCATATCGCCGCTCTTGCTGTCGGTCACGACAGAGACACCGATGCGCTTCGCAACAGCCTCATCGTCATTGTCGAGAGCGATTTCCGAGGTCACATAGCGGTCGCCGCTGTTCTGTCCGTAGAGTTGCTGAACATAGTAGTCGACGGTCGGACGCACCTCCGTGTTGTTGAAATAGATCAGATCGGGACGCCACTGGGTGTGGTTATCCTTGGCCAACAGGGGGGCGTAGCTCGTCATCGCCACGACATCGGCGTTGCGTTCGACCGAGGTCAGATAGAGAGCCTCTGCCATGGCGGTCTCGATGTTGCTCGGTCGGCCCGGCAGATGTGCGGCATATTCTCCGAGATAGACCTTCGGCCCACGGCGGTCGTAGTTGTCATAGTAGTCTTGATTGTTTATCATCCAGCCCGGCGACACATAGTAGTGCTCATCGACCATCGCGACATTCTCTTTGCGGGCGAAATCCCACCCCTCGTCGTAGTCGGCTCCCTCATAAAACGGACCGACGGTGCCTACAACCGTGATATCGGGATATTTTGCCTTTATCGCGTCGTTGATCATCTTGAATCTCACCTCGAAGGCCTCTGAGATGAGATCTTCATTGCCGATGCCGATATACTTGAGATTGTAGGGTCGGGTATGGCCGTTGGCCGCACGTTCCGCACCCCAGCGGGTCGTCCGGGCATCGCCGTTGGCATATTCGATCAGGTCGAGAATATCCTGAATGTAACTATCCATTTCTTCCATCGGAATGCCATCCTGCTGGCCGTATCGGGTCAGTTCGTCATGGGTGTGGTGGGCGTGGCGGTTGGAATTCTGACACGGAACCCCGGCGGCAAGTACCGGAAGCGGTTCCGCACCGATGTCCTCACAGAACCGGAAATATTCGTCATAACCCAATCCGCGTGTCTGGTGATATCCCCACAGGTTCATGAGCGGCTTCCGGGCCTCGAGCGGACCGACCGAACCTTTCCAGTCGTAGATATTGTCGATGCCCTGGCCATGGGCGACACAGCCACCGGGAAAACGCACGAAGCGAGGTTTAAGATCGGCGAGCGTCCCGGCCAGATCGGCACGCAGACCGTTAGGCCGGTTTTTGAAGGTCTTCGCCGGAAAGAGTGAGATCATGTCGAGATCTATGCGTGTGTCCGCCGGAATCTCGATTGCGAGAACGGCCGAGTCGACAGTCTCCGTCGGGGTCAGACGTGCTGTCATCTTGTGCCAGTCGCCGGGGGTGACATTGACGGGGGCGGTTGCCACCGCTTTGCCCGAACGGTCGAGCAGACTCACCTTTAGACGACGGCCGTTGTCGCCGGTAATGCGTCCCGAGAGCGACAGGTCATATCTGTCGCCTTTTTTGAGAGCGATGCCGTCAAACCCGCCGTTGGTCACAGTTTCCGGAGCAGACGCGGTGTGAACCGCGAGATAGTGGCGGTTGTTGGGGTGAAGCGGAGCGACGGTGTCGATGCGTGAGATGTCGCTATTGACACTCCAGCCTGTCAGCGCGTTCCACCCGTTGCGGTCTTTGCTGTTGAACTCGAAATCGCGGTTTCTGACAAGTTCGGCATAAAGACCTCCGTCGGCAGCATAGTTTATGTCTTCAAAAAAGATACCGATCAGTTTGTCGCTTATAGGCTTTGAGTCGCCGGTGACATTGACGGTGGCTTTCACCGGTCTCAACGAGGCGAAACGTGTCGGGTCATCCTTGGCCTGCTCATTGTTAAGAGACGCCTTGCGCTGATTTTCCGCCACACGCTGTCTGATCAGACCGACCTCGGCTGCCGGAATTTTCTGGACAAGGCCATATTGTGTCTTGCCGTCGACACGTGCCTCGGTGGCATCGGTGTGACGAACGTCAGACGGCATATATCTGACCAGTTCCGTTTCCCTGAAAAATTTCTGCGGACGCCAGTCGACCAGATTTGACGACCGCGCCACAGCATAGGTCGCGCCCGAGGGTGTCACCTGCCACAGACAATGCCACTGCCGGTCGGCGTTAGAGAAATAGAGCCGTGGAAAATACATCTTCTTCGAGGTCGGGGCTCCACCCCATGACCCGAAATCTGATTTTACAAAATCGACATTCTCGCCGATCGGCTCCCACTTCTCGCCGTCGGTGCTGACGGCAAGCCTCAAGCCCGATTTGCCACCTTGCTCCGCATATGAGAAAATGTAGAGCGAGTCAGCTTCAAACGATGCCGACGCGGTGGTCCACATCGCAGCGGCGACTGTTGCTGCCACAAGGGTCTTGATTCGGTTGTTGATTGATTTTTTTCCCATGATTAATGTTTACGTGTTTTCACGCAAAGATAAGGCTAAAACATCTGTCATGGAGAATAATCAGATATGTTATAAAACATATTAGTGTCGTTTCCACACTAATAAATGATTCAATCGTCGGCGCAGACTTTCGCGACCGTGATCATCGGCATTTCCGAGATGAACTGAAGATCAAACCTCATCTCCCTCTCACAGTGGGTCACGGTTGCCACCGCCTCATCCACATCGTCAGGCAGATGTATGTCAAACAGGGACAGACCGTCGATCTGCGCTGCCTTGTAGACCGCTTCTTTTATGGTCCACGCCTTCAGCAGCAACGCCATGCCTGTGTAGATCTGCAACTCGTTGCGACTGAGAAATTTTGTTGCGACCCTCTGGAGTGCGGGCGACGGAAACTCGACATCGACACCCGTGGCCATGTCGGGATCATAGACCACCGCGGCCACGTCGCGCGAATGAGACACCGACAGCGATCCTTCGAAACCGACTGCATATGGCGACCCGTTCCGACGATGTCCGACAGTGACCCCGTGTCCGAGCAATTTTTTCACCAGACGCCGCGTCAGCGTCATCTCACGACGCCGTTTCTCATTTTTGACCGAGGCAATCTCAACAACCTCCGCCTCAAGCAACGGTGGCAGTGAATCAATCTCGTCAAAACATGCTACAGCTATCATCTGATCACAGGTTTTCAAGCATTTCGATCATGTCGGCCTTCAATGCCCTGATCACAGGAGCCACAGAGTCATTGTTGGCTACGGCGGCCTCATCGTCGAGACTGACCGCACCGCTTACGACTGTCGACAGGTTGTCGGTCGACAGAAACTGCACCGGAGTGGCCGTACCGCTCATTGAGACATAGACTGCCCCGTCAAATTTTCCGTTGCCGGCCTCGCAGACTTCGGGATGAGTGCCATAGGCATTGAGCGAGATGCGTTCGAGACGGTTGTCAATCACATCACTGAGTGTGACCGGGTTGACGGGGGTAACTGTCAGATAGACCGTGGCGCGATAGCGCGGATAGCTCCATGTCAGCCAACGCGATCCAGTCGACGAGGTTGAGTCGCCAAGCAACCTGGCACATCTGTTGACCAGAATATCGACACCACCTGCCTCCACAGTCTTGTAGTCACGGTCATAAAGCTCGATGCGCTGGTAGGCGTGCTGACGCGGAACAGGTGGCTGACGGCGTTCACCACAACCCGACAGAACCGTCACAGCGACGGCCGCAGCGACAACCGGCCGTTTCATCGTGTTGTATCGGTCTGATGCTCGGCCATCACTTTCACGCGGACACTGGCGATGCGGTGGTGGTCGATGTCAAGAATCAGGAAACGGCAGCGGCCATAGACCAGAGGCTCCTTCTCTTTAGGAAAATCACCTTTTATCGAGAGCAGCATTCCGGCAAGCGTCTCGGCGTCTTCAGCCACTTCTGAATAATCATTCTCATCGAGTTCTGTAACCCTGAAGAAATCGTTCAACAATGTCTTGCCGTCAAAAATATAGGTGTCGTCGGGTAACCGTTTGTAGAAAGTCTCCACCTCGTCATACTCGTCGTTGATGTCTCCGACAATCTCCTCGAGCACATCTTCAAGCGTCACGACGCCCTGGGTTCCGCCATACTCGTCGATCACGACAGCCATGTGTATCTTCAACTTTCTGAAATCCTCCAGCAGATCGTCGAGCATACGTGATTCAGGAACAAAATAGGGTTCGCGGATCAGCGACTGCCAGTTGAAACAGACATCATCGCGGCGACCGATGAACGGCAACAGATCGCGGCTGTAGAGAACACCCTTGATGTTGTCTTGCGTATCTTCGTAGACCGGAAGTCTCGAATAGCCGCTCTCGACAACGATTTCCATCACTTCGGGAAAATCGAGGTTGATATTTATGTCGGTCATGTCAACTCGCGGAGTCATGATCTCAGATGCTGTCGTGTCACCGAACTTCAGTATGCCCTCGAGCATCTCCTTGTCGCTGTCATTGGCTATGTCGTCGGTGATCTCCAACGCCTGACTCAGATCATCGGCGGTGACAGCCTTGGGATGACGGGTTACGACATGGTCGACAAATTTTGTGCTTCTGACAAGCACCGACGACAGCGGATAGCACAACTTCACGGCAAAATTCAAACCGGCGGAAGCCCATTCAGCCCACATCACCGGGCGGTTCGTGGCAATCAGTTTCGGCAATATCTCGCCGAACAACAGAATCAGGAATGTCAGAATGACGGTCTGCAACAGAAAATTGAGCCACGGTTCCATTTGGGCGAAGACCGGCGTGAGAGCGTAGGTACACAAAACGACAATGGTCACGTTGACCATGTTGTTGGCGATCAGAATGGTGGCCAACAGTCGTTGGGGCGACGCCAGCAGACTGAGTATCGAATCGCGCTTGGGCGACTCATCGATTTCATCGTCGTGGGTCGGCGACAGTGAGAAAAACGAAATCTCGCTACCTGAGATGAAGCCCGATATGAACAGGCACAATAACGCGATGAAAAGGGCTATGATCTGGCCGACAGACAGTGCCGGAACAGATGTGAGACATAAACATGGTACGCCGGCGATAAAATTTGCCGGCAAAGGATCAATATCCAAGACTGGTGAATTTAGTTAAACAAAATGGCGTGAATCTTTCACATCGCAAAGTTATGAATTTTTTCAGATATATGCCAAGAGTTACATATCTTTGTGGAAAACAAATATCCCGGCCGCACATTTTCACCGCTGATGTTGTTCATTAGACAGACCTTGTTATTAAAACGATATGAAACTGAACCGTCTCGCCATTATGCTGACCGCCGTGGCCACATCGTTGGCCGCATGCAGACATACGCCCCCACTGGCCGAGGGCGACGCCACGGTCTGGTCAGACCAGAGGTTTGAAGTCACCTGGTCATCAGTCTCGCAAGGCGACACGACGGTCTCGGCGACTTCCCCTCTGACGATTGTCTGTGAGAAAGACCCCGCGCTGTCACTCTCGGTCGACTCATTTCCTGAAAACTACCCCGTCTACAGCAGCGACCAACCGTTGCTCGACGCTCTATACAACAGGTCAATCGAGATCATATCTCAGAACCGCGCGGCTGTCAGCTGCCACTATCCCTATGCCCTCTGGCTCTCGACCGCCTATCTCAACCCCGATGCAGCGGCCGACTCTCTGCGACTCAGACTCGACAATGGAGTGATCGCGACCGAACCCGGAGCGTTACCCTGGCCAGCGTCGTCTGACCGGAGCGCGTGGATTATCGCCGCGGCCGAACTCTGCCGCGTCACCGGCGACCCGGCCTTGCTGACAAAAGTGACCGATGTCGCTGCCGGAACCATAGACACAGATCTCGATGCATGTCTCGATCAGGAGACAGGGCTGTTATACGGATCTCAGTCATATCTGCTGCCTCAACCGATGCTATATCCCGAATGGGCCGAACCGGTCGACATCTATCAGTCGCCTTGTCTCGGCTCCAACATGATCGCCGCCGCGGCGTCACGTCAGACGGCTGAACTGATGAGACTATGCCACAGGCCCTACCTACGCTACGACTCGATAGCCAATTCGGTCATGGAGGCCGTCGAAAGCCGATTCTATCAGCCCAACCTCGGATACTACAGCGCGTTTGTCTATGGATACCCCAACCCGATTCAGCTCCAGGCAACCGACAACATGGCCCAGATGATCGGCATTGTCCACCGACTGGTCAACGACAAAACCGCAGCCCGAATCGTGAAATCGGCACCGGTATCCGATGTCGGCATTCCGACCATGTTCCCGATGCCGGGAGACTACCGTAACGAGACTGAAGAGGTGACCCGACCTGTTGTACAGGCCTATTGGAACCTTGCAGCAGCGAAAGTACGCGATGCACGGGCGTTGACCGCGGGTGTCGCATGGTTGACCAGGCTGGCCACTTTCGGCCCGAGGCGTGAGCTGACCGCACCCGGAATCGTGGCTCTGGTTTTCAGAGTGTTCGCAGGAATGGAGTTTGAGCACAATGGAATCAGATTCTCGCCTTTCGTGCCGCAGTCTCTGCCCGGAACCAAACGCATCGGGCGGTTCCGCTACCGCGACTCTTCGCTTGACATCGCCGTCAGAGGCTACGGTGACTCCATTGCCTCGTTCGCTATTGACGGCCGGCATCGGCAAACACCTTTTTTCGATGCCTCAGACAAAGGAAATCACTCAGTCGAGATCTCATTGATGCCGTCAAGACACTATCATGAAGGCTCAATAAATATCTCCGGACAGACTTTCATGCCCGTGACACCCGATGTGAAATGGGTCACCCCGCGAGAGGCCCTGATAACAAACTACAACCCCGCCTACAACTACCAGCTCATGGTCAACGGCGATTTCGTGACGATGATCGGATCATCTCACTACCACATGTTCCACACCTCGGCGTTCACGACAATCGCCTTCGTGCCGGTCTCGGGAAGCACCTGGACCGGATTTGCCGAGCAACCCTACCGTTTCATTCCCGACGGTCACCGATCCGTGGTCTCCTACGAAGGCTCAGACATAGACTTGCGGGCCCTCTCTCCCGCAACCTACATGGTCACGTTCACCTACAGGCCCGATCCGGCCCAAACCGCCGTGGCCCACCTGAGGTATGGCCGCGACAAATCGGCTCCGGTTGTCTTCCTGCCTTCCGGACGCAGCAGCGACCGTTCGTCGTCAGTCACCATAACAACCGGCAAACACCGGTCAATGAGACTCGAACCCTCTTCGGGAAAACTGCCACACATCGAGAAAATCGTTTTTATCAAAATATCCTGAAACATTTCTAACTTACATTTTTCAAATATCATGTCAACCAAACGAATCATCTTCACACTCCTCGCCGTCATGACGGCCATGCAATGGTGCCCGGCCAAGTCAGCAAAACTTGTCGACCGCGTAGATCCGCCGATGTGGTGGACCTCTATGGCAAACGACACCCTGCAGCTGATGGTCTACGGACATGACATTGCCGCTGCATCGGTCAAAACCGACTACCCGGGAGTCTCAGTCGCCGAAATCTTCAGGCCCGACAGCCCCGACTATCTGTTCATCTATCTGACCCTGTCGCCTGAAACCTCGCCGGGCGACATGAAACTCGATTTCACGCTCGGCAAAAAAAGTCAGACCCTCTCCTACCCGCTGCTCAGACGCGACCGTGAGGCCGACCGATATGTCGGTTTCGACGCCTCTGACGTGCTCTATCTGATCATGCCCGACCGTTTTGCCGACGGCGACACCACAAACAACGTCATGTCCGACCGACTCAAAAACCCGCTGCCCGTCGACAGGTCTGATCCAAACGCCCGACACGGAGGTGACATTGCCGGAATGATGAGACACCTCGACTACATAGACTCGCTCGGCGTGACGGCTATCTGGGTTAATCCGGTGTTCGAAAACGACATGCCCGGAGGTTCATATCACGGTTATGCCACCACCGATTTCTATCAGATCGACCCCCGGTTCGGCTCCGTCGGCCAATGGAACGGGTTTGTAGCCGAAGCTGACCGAAAAGGGCTCAAAGTTGTCATGGACATGATCTTCAACCATGTCGGCAGATCACACCCCTGGGTCAAGAATCCTCCGACACGCGACTGGTTCAACTTTCCCGACACAACCCGTTTCGTACAGACAAACTACCGGCTCTCAACCCTCCACGATCCATACGTAAGCGACTTCGACCTGAAGAAAACAGTCGACGGATGGTTCGTCAAAGAAATGCCCGACCTGAACCAGCGCAATCGCCACCTGATGAAATATCTGACACAGAACTCGATCTGGTGGATCGAGAACTCCAAGATCAACGGAATCAGAATGGACACCTACCCCTATGCCGACATGCGCTCCATGGCCCGTTGGATCGACGATGTCATGCGAGAATATCCTCGCTTCAACATCGTCGGCGAGTGCTGGTACTCCAACGAAGGTGGCGAGGCGTTCTGGCAACGGGGTTCCAAAGTGAATCACGTAGACCCGCGCCTCGAGACTGTCATGGACTTCAGGCTCTCAATTGACGCCCGCGACGCATTCAACACCCCGACCGACTCTTGGAACGGACTCAACAAAATCTATGACCACCTCTCGCTCGACTACCTGTTTCCCGATCCTCAGAAAATTCTGACTTTCCTCGACAACCACGACACCGACCGTTTTCTCGAAACGATGCCCGACTCGTTAGGTTCGTGGAAACAGGCCGTCACATTTCTGCTCACCTCTCGAGGCATTCCCCAGATCTACTACGGCACCGAACTGCTGATGAACGGCTCTAAGGAAGGCAGCGACGGATATGTGCGACGCGACGTGCCGGGCGGATTTCCCGGTGACACAACCGACATGTTCACCCGTGAAGGACGCTCTCCCCTGGTCGACGAAGCCCACACCTTTCTGTCAAGACTCCTCAACTGGCGGCGCGGCGATGCTAACGAAATCATAGCCCGGGGACAACTGAAACATTTCATGCCCTATCAGGGGCTATACACCTGGCAGCGCAAACTCGGCGACCGCGAGGTGACCGTAATGATAAACGGAAACGACAGCCCCCTCACTGTCGACATGACCCAGACCGAAGAGATTCTGCCATTCGGAACGACCATTCGCGACATTCTCTCAGGCAATCAGGTGACAATCTCTCCGACAATGACATTCACCCCACGACAAATCCTGATCTTGCAAAATTTCTGATTTCATCAAATTGCAGGGACATGCTTTTGACACGTCCCTGCAATTTAATCAAAGCGTCGGTTCCGCTACACTTCCACAAAAGTGAGCATGGCGGCGAACAAATAAACATATACTCTTTTAATCGTTTCAATCAATATCTGTAAGTAATCTTCATGCTTGCTACCGAAAATCTATTGCTGATCGCACCGGGAATGCCGATGAATGTTTAAAATTCATACCCCTCCGCAAGGAAATCGCGGTAGACTCCAATCTGTCCAATATCCATATAGACTTCTACAAAACTACATTCCTTAAATCCAATCTGTT
>CAJUPY010000039.1 GCA_910588035.1 uncultured Muribaculaceae bacterium
GAGCGTCGGATTGTGGTTCCGAAGGTCGTGGGTTCGACCCCCACACCTCACCCTTAGGAATAGTCCGGAATTTTTCCGGACTATTTTATTACATACTGACCCCAAAAAAGTCTCTCCCATGAAAAAGACAATTCTCACACTCTCGCTGATAGCTACGAGCCTTACGGCCTCCACACAGACTCTTGCGCGTTCCTATGTCGAGCCTACACGCATTGTATGGATTTCAGACACGACCGGCCGGTACATAAAAAATTCTGACGCACTTCTCAAGCCATTTTCAGGACAAGTGTCTGTAGCCTCGAAACAGTTTGCAACACTGCGAAGCGACTCAACAACGACAGCTTCAGTTCTGCTCGATTTCGGCAGAGAACTGCATGGAGGCCTGAAAATTTCATCGGCCATAAGAGAACAGATGCGGCCACTGAAACTCCGCATCAGACTTGGTGAATCGGTAACCGAAGCCATGAGCGATGTAACAGAACAGCCCAACAGACAGAATGCCACCAATGAACACTCACTTCGCGACGCCACGATAGAAGTGCCGTGGCTCGGGTCAACAACGTTCGGAAACAGCGGCTTCAGATTCGCACGCATCGACCTGTTGGACAAAGATACCGACTACCCCATTGCCAATGTCTCTGCAATACTCGAGGTGACAGACGCTGACGAAAAAGGCTCGTTCAAGTGCGACGACGATCGATTGACAAGAATATGGAATACAGGTGCATATACTGTCAAACTCAATATGCAGGATTTCCTGTGGGACGGAATAAAACGTGATCGTCTGGTCTGGTTAGGCGACATGCACCCCGAGGTAATGACGATAGGAACTGTCTTCGGAAATCACGACGTCGTAAAGCGCAGTCTTGACTTCGCCGTAGCCGACACTCCGCTTCCGGGCTGGATGAACGGCATGTGCAGCTACTCGCTGTGGTGGATAATCATTCAGCGTGATCTCTATCTGCAGACCGGAGACATCAGCTATCTGAAATCCACAATACCCTACATGACTGAGTTGGTCAGACAAATTGACAGCAAAATAGACAAAAGTGGTTTCGAACATCTTGACGGAACACGTTTCATTGACTGGCCTACGTCTGAAAATGAAAAAGTAATAAACTCAGGCCTGCAGGCCCTGACGACAATGGCTCTGAGAGCAGCAGTCCAGACAGGCGAATTTGTCAACGACAAGCAGCTTGTATCATTGGCCGGAAAGAGCCTGAGGCGTGCCTCATCTGTAAGACCCGACAACCACGGCAACAGCCAGGCTGCAGCCCTGAACATTCTCGCCGGACTTTCAGACGACA
This sequence comes from uncultured Muribaculaceae bacterium, assembly GCA_910588035.1. GTDB lineage: Bacteria > Bacteroidota > Bacteroidia > Bacteroidales > Muribaculaceae > CAJUPY01. The sequence goes on from CAJUPY010000039.1 coordinate 1,308, forward strand.
TCGATCGTGACTGCAGACTGATTTTGGAAAACGGCATTGACGATTTCACAACTTTCTATGGTTACTATATGCTTGAGGCTCTTGCCATGGGAGGATATATTGACGAGGCACTTGAACTGATTTCAAAATACTGGGGAGCGATGCTCGATCTCGGAGCTACCACCTTTTGGGAAGATCTGAAATTCAGCGACACGAAAAATGCCGGACGCATTGATGAGATTACACCCGAAGGAAAACATGACATTCACGCTGACGGTGGCGCGTATTGCTACAAAGGGTTAAGATTGAGTCTATGCCACGGCTGGGCCTCCGGGCCGACGCCATGGCTAACCCGCCACGTTCTCGGCATCAGACCTCTTGAGCCTGGTTGCCGGGTACTCGAGGTCAAACCAAATCTTGGAAGACTTAATTACGCCGAAGGCAGCTATCCCACCCCATATGGAACTGTAAATGTCTCGGTCAAAAGAAACAATGAAGGCAAAATTGAATGCACCGTAGAATCGCCCGACGAAATTCAAATCAGAAAATAAGCATCAGTCTGAATTTAGATCTTGCATTAAAACAGAAAAACTCATGGAAATCCATGAGTTTTTCTGTTTTACAACAGTCTATTATAGATCACCATATCTCCGTCAGACAATTCATCAATACCATGTCACTCCGTTTGAGATAGAAGATCTCTTGTCATATTTAAGATCGGCCAACAGCGATGATTTAACTGAAATATGGAAATTGTAGCTCTTGTAGGGTCCGACTGGAATCACGCTCGCGCGCATTGTGAAACAGTGCAGGTCGCGCGATATGTTGCAGTTCATGTATGCAATCTTGTGAGTGTCGAAATTATAACTTGCCGAAAATCCGAAACTCCAGTTCTTGGTCGGTTTTATGTTTCCTGACAAAGATAGGTTCTGGGTGATTTTTCCATTATATTCAAGTTTGTCATAGTTGAATGATCCGTAGCCATAGTTGACGGAGTAGTTGAATGTCAGGCTCCAGGGAACAGACCAGGGAACATATCCGTCTTCGTCGAGTTCAAGGTCATCTTTTTTCTTGTCGTCACGGTCTGATCCCGACGAATGTCCGTCAGTGTCATTACCGTCAAAATTATCACTGTCACTGCCGGCGTTGTCACCGGTGTTTTTCGAACCTCCCTTATCTTTCTTCTTGAAAGTGTCGTTATTAAGCGTATAGGAGAACGACGTACCCGTACTTGACAGCTTTCCGATTCCCTTGCCCGCTTTCCAGCGCGGAACGTTTACTCTGACAGGGTTTCCGGCAGAGTTCAGTTTGTAGGTATAGACGTCCCAGGTGGCTGCAAGGTTGAGGTTGAAATTTTTCATCAGTCTCAGCAGCAGCGATGTCTGAATGTTGCTCCAGTTAAGTGAGTCGGCGGCAAAGTTGTAGCTTTGCGAGACAGAGAAATTTTCGATGAGCGAAATTTTCTTTTCTCCGATACTGTCATTGTCACTCTTGACTTTCATCTCGACATTGTTTGACAAATTAACGGAGACTGTTCCGGTCTTTCCTTGTCCGGGCACACCGTAAAGGCTGTTGGGGAAGAGCGAATATTTACGTTTCTGTGGAGTACCGTCGGCTGAAGGCACCTCATATTCACCATAATATCCAAAGAACGACGAGCTGAAGTCAGGTGCTCCGCTGAACGAGATCGAGGGGGTGAAGACGTGACGAATCATTTTCACCTTGTCACCGAGGAATGGCAACGGCTGATAAAAACCATATATTTTAGTGTCGAGCGATACCGATGCAGAGAAATCCCAGACATTATAAAAACTGTAGGAAGTATCCATAACCTCGACCGATGCATTCGGGTCCCATGAACGCCGCACCTTTGTCGTATACATACGGTCGGTAAGATTGATGCTCGGGGTGAGATTCAGATATTTAAACAGGCTGAATGTCGCGGAAATCGGCACAGTGTGCCTCATTGCGTTTCGCCAATCCTTGACAAGACTTTTCTTGAAAAATTCATCTTGTTTGGCCGTCAGTGAATTCTGTAGGACTCCAGAATAGGAAAGTCTGATCTTTTCATACCACTTCTCATCGCCGACAGCCTTCTTTCGTTTGAAAGGATAGATCTGTTGCATTGTCACCGTCACATTAGGGAACGAGACTGAGAGAGTTGAATCTTGTGTGCGTTGAGAGATGTTGAATGACGTCGACAGAGACCATTTTGACCGTGGGAAGCGATAGGTCATGTTGATGCTTGAACTCTTTGTGTTCTCGGTAAATCCCGACCCATAGTAACTGTTCAGGTCGTTTCTCGAATATCCGCTGGTCGTGAAGTTCACGCTTGCCGACAGAGTCATGTTTGGATTAGCCTTGGCATCTTGACTATGGCTCCACAAAATCTGAAAGTTTGTCTGTTTTGAATAGTCGGCCTGACCTTTGTCACCATAGATCGATTTCAGGTAATTGAGCTGGAAATTACCGTTATATTTATAGCGTTTGACATAGCGCGACTGAGCATTAAGGCCCCATGAACCCTTTGTGTAGATCTCGCCTGTCAAGGCCAGGTCCATATTGTCGCTGATTGCGAAATAATATCCACCGTTGCTCAGATAAAATCCGCGAGTGTAGTCATCGCCGAATGTCGGCACAATGACACCCGATGAGTATTTGTCGGTAAACGGAAAATAACCGAACGGAACAGCCAGAGGCAACGGCAAACCGGCGAGCACCATATAGGCCGGACCAACCACCACGCTTTTTTTAGGCTTAACCTTGCCCCGGGTCAGTTGCATATAGAAATGCGGACACTCATGGTCATCACATGTGGTGTATCGGCTGTTTTGAATATAGTATTCGTCACCTTCAGTTTTTTTGGTCTGACCTCCGGTAAGATAACCTTCACCTTGCTGTGTTATCACATCGGTTATGTAGGCTCGTTTAGTCTTGAAGTTATAGCTCATCGTCTTCGTCTCATAAGTAGAACCGCCCTCATCAAAAACAGGACTACCCTCGACTTCTCCCAACGAATCGGTACGTCCAACGGCATATACCGTGTTAGATTCCATGTCCATTTCAATCTCGGCCGCATCGAGTTTAAGGTCACCGTATGTCACATTTCCTTCACCATAGATGAACGCCTTGTTGCGGCCGACGAGAATCATCGAGTCTTTTGAGTTGATGACAACCACATTGTCAAGATCGGCTTTCTCACGCCTTATTCTCGATTTTTTTTCAGGGGCTGTCATGTGTTTACGCAAAGTGTCGGGCAAGACGGAGTCTATGACTTCACGCATTATTCCTTCAGGAAAACTATCGGCTACTTCTGCCGGAATATCGGGCAAGAAACTGTCGATTTCGGTCGGAAGCGCGAGATCTGATTCGGGTGCTGAATCAGATTGTTCTTGCGGAAGCGTTTCGGAACGCCCTTGCGCAACAGCACCCCGCATTTTTGATGCCGTACACGATGTGGCAATTAAAATGCTGAGCAGAAGCGCGATGACAGGGATTATATATCGTTGAGAATGACTCAAAGTTGAATTATCTGATTATTACAATGCAAAAGTACAAAAAATCACGATAATTTTATGTACTTTTGCTCTAATATTTAATGAAGCCGATCATCACAATGAAAAAACATCTGTTAGACTTCAAAGTCGAAGAAAACATCAGGCTGACCAATGCCTATGCACTGCTTAAACTGACACCGGCCGACGGGAGTGAGCTACCCGAGATGCTACCGGGGCAATTTGTACAGGTTGCTGTAGACAGGAGCAAGGCGACATTCCTGCGTCGGCCAATATCTATTAATAATGTGGAAAACAACCGGTTGTGGCTACTGATCAGAAATGCCGGCGAGGGTACGGAACATCTCATCGCGTCAAAGCAGGGCGATGTGCTCAATCTGCTGCTACCGCTCGGCAACGGATTTCCTACCGACAGCGTCAAAGGCAAAATACTGCTTGTAGGAGGTGGAGTCGGTATAGCCCCTCTGGTTTATCTCGGCCGCACTTTGAAAGCATCGGGACTTGATGTCGAATTCATGACCGGAGCCCGTTCGAAAAACGACTTGCTGATGATTGATCTGATGCGCGAGATAGGACCGGTGCACATTTCTACCGACGACGGTTCTGAAGGAGACTGCGGTGTCGTAACCCTCAATCATGCATGGAACAATGATTGGGCACGTATCTGTTGCTGTGGTCCCGCTCCGATGATGAAAGCTGTCGCAGCGATAGCGAGACAACGCCAAATCGAGTGTTACGTATCACTTGAGAACATGATGGCATGCGGACTTGGCGCATGTCTGTGTTGCGTGGAAAAAACAGTAAAGGGAAATGTGTGTGTATGCACCGAAGGCCCGGTATTCAACATAAACCAACTCACATGGCACGATTAAACGTCAATATCGGCTCACTTGAGCTTAAAAATCCGGTGCTTACCGCATCTGGCACATTCGGCTACGGAACGGAATTCGCCGACCTTATAGATCTTAACCGCCTTGGCGGATTCATCGTCAAAGGAACGACTCTCAATGCCCGTGAAGGCAATGACTATCCGAGAATGGCCGAGACTCCGTCGGGAATGCTCAATGCAGTCGGTCTCCAAAATAAAGGTGTCGATTATTTCATCGATCAAATCTATCCCACAATAAAAGATTATGACTCACAGATCATTGTGAATGTCTCCGGCGCATGCGTTGACGACTATGTTGAAGTGGCACACAAACTTGCTCCACTTGAAAAGATCAACGCAATTGAAGTCAACATCTCATGCCCGAACGTCAAACAGGGTGGAATGGCTTTCGGCACAACCTGCGACGGTGCGGCATCTGTCACCAAAGCAGTCAGAGCCGCCTATGACAAGACTCTGATCATCAAACTCTCGCCTAATGTCACCGACATCACCTCTATAGCGCGTGCTGTAGAAGATGAGGGTGCCGACTCTGTCTCCCTGATCAATACGTTGCTTGGCATGGCCGTTGATGTTGAACGCCAACGCCCTTGTCTGTCAACTGTGACCGGCGGCCTGTCAGGTCCGGCAGTCAGACCTGTCGCGGTCAGAATGGTGTGGCAGGTTGCCAAAGCGGTAAAAATTCCGGTAATCGGACTTGGAGGCATAGCCTCGGGGCGCGACGCGCTTGAGTTCATTCTCGCCGGCGCAACCGCCGTGCAAGTCGGAACTTCAAATTTCGTCGACCCGACAGTGACAATGAAAATCATTGATTACATTGACGACTATTGCGTCCGTCACGGTGTCGAAGACATTCATGATCTAATCGGCATTATCTGACATCTGATTTCATCAGCCACCCGACGACACGGGGTGAGACCGCTGCCGCCAGAAGTGTTCCGGCAGCATCGGCAAGAAAATCGAGCCAGTCTCCCCCGCGTCCCATATTCATATAATCCTGCAAAAGTTCGATAGCACCGCCAAACACAATGACAGACACTGCCGCTATGACAATTCTACGGCAATTCCAACCCGACTGTCCATGGCTGCGTATCCAGTCGAGTGTGATGACAAACATCAATCCACCGAACATGATGCCATGAACAACCTTGTCGGCATGAGGAAACAGTCTGACGTGGACATCAGGCAATGGTTTCGGCACAAGCGTCAGATAAAGAATCGCCACCAAAACTACAATTGTGAACCCCCACCGGGGCATCGAATCAATAATCTTTTTCATATTCACGCACAAATTTACGACATTTATCATTAACATGAAAAAAACAATAATCATTTCCATGTTGCTGTCATTAACGCTGGCAACATTCGCCCAAAGCCGCAAGTCTGTCGCAATTCTCGGCGATTCATACTCGACATTTGAAGGTTATAACCGCCCGGAAGACAACATCATGTGGTATTTTCAGAAATGCGACACAACCCGAACCGATGTCAAATCGGTTGACCAGACCTGGTGGCACAAATTCGTCAAGGAAAACGGCTACAAACTTGAATGCAACAACTCGTTTTCAGGTGCTACAATATGCAATACAGGATATCGTAAGGAAGATTATTCAGACCGTTCGTTCGTAACAAGGATGAAAAATCTCGGATCACCAGACATGATACTGATTTTCGGAGGGACAAACGATTCGTGGGCCAAATCTCCTGTCGGTGAATATAAATATGAAAACTGGACTGACAAGGATCTGTATTCATTCCGTCCGGCAATGGCATACATGCTCAAGACAATGAAAGAGTATTACCCAAACACCGAGATCTATTTCATGCTAAACGCAAATCTAAGCGATCAAATCGACGAGTCGGCGAAACAGATTTGCAAGCACTACGACATTCCGCTCATCGAACTTGTTGACATCGATTGCAAACGCAGTCACCCGACAGTCAAAGGCATGGAATCTATAGCAAGACAAGTGACAGGCTTCATCAGAAAATAACCGTTTGAATATATGGTAGAGCTATCTGAAGTCGACCGATTTAGCAGAATACGTCTAAATGAGGTCGGCTTCAGATATATTTAAAACTTGGTGAATCATGGCTTTAAAAATATTTGAGACAGCAGGATTGCGTGTCGCATTGTGCCGCAACGTTGCAAGCGAAAAAATAGCATATATTATTTATTACTGTAACGCGCTCGATTCCGTGATCGAAAGTATCTCAGTCAAATATGGCGTATCAATAGCCGTTATATCGGGCGTGGACTGGGATAACGATATGACACCGTGGCCGGCGAAGAGAGTGACTGCGGGCAGCGATGACTTCAAGGGTCTCGCAAAGGAGTTTTTTGTCACACTGACAACCGGAATCATACCTCAGATAGAATCTACATTCGGCCTCACGAATGCCGAGCGGACCCTTTTCGGAATCTCGTTGTCGGGTCTGTTCTCGCTGTGGCAATGGAACATGTCCGATCTGTTTCACAATATTGTTTCAATTTCAGGATCATTCTGGTATGACGGCTTTCTGGAGTGGTTTGACAAACAAGACTACAGCAAGCACAACGGAACAGCCATTTTCCTTCTCGGTGACAAGGAGTGCAAATCAAATATAAAAGAATTCTCCACAGTCGAGACCGCTACGAACGCTATTGTCAGACATCTTGAATCACAGAACATCGACACATCTTTGACAATGGTTCCGGGCAACCACTACCAATTTCAGATTGAACGCCTCACACTTGGCTTCAAGTTGATTTATGAATAAATTGTTTGAACTATTTCTTTATTTCATTGATATTGATCAGCTTCTGTATAATTGCATAGATCGTCAATGCCGATGCCGAATGAATGTCGAGTTTGGCACATATATTGCGGCGGTGTGTCGTGACAGTGTGTATGGAGACACATAACCGGTCAGCAATCTCTTTGTTGGCCAGTCCAAGCGCAATCATTCTGACAACATCCTTCTCGCGCGAAGTTAATTCGGGGGTATTGTCTTCTTCAATTGAATCGCTTGCCGGTCTCGTTTGTCGCGGAGAGATTGCCAAGTCACGTTTCAATTTTTCAACTGCCGGAACAAACAGACGGTCTTCAAGATCACAATGGCTCATGAGGTCTCTCTCACATGTTATTATATCGAACAGCGCGGCATTTAGCGCATCTTCATCACCGTTATTCTGATAATGGGTGACAAATATCTCCTTCAGTTCCTCAAGTTTAGGTGCGATAGGCGCATGCCTCAGTGAGAAATCAGACAGATCAAACGTTTCGGTGGTGACACCCTTGAGCATATCTTCAACATACGGAAACAAAAAGTCATTCTCATATTGCATGTGAGCCCTGACCTCTTCTACATAGTCATCATAATACCTGAGCAACAACATGCCGATATCATCGGCGTTTGACACAGGCACGGCTGCGAGCAATTTGCGTCTGATCGACGGAAGAGCGAATGAAAGGAAATAGTCGTGTGAATTTTTAAGGTAAGTTATCAACATTCCGGCTTCGGGCTCAAACTGATGCCACTCAACTCCGCTGACAAAAGCGGCAACAGCCAGAAATGTCGAAGTGTGGACATTGTGACTGCCACACACTTCGGCCACAGTAGCATTGCCGAATCCAAGACTAATGTTGAAGCGGCGCAAAACCATCAGAAGCATCGGTTCAAATCTGATCAGTTCGCGCATACGTGATGAAGGGCCGAATTTTACCTCACTCTTTTTCCTATCCATAGCTTTGTGATTTTCATGCGCAAAATTATGAGATAGTCAGAAAATGTGCAATACTCATTTTTGAGTATTTTTGAAAATTCAAGCTCCGTTTCCCTACTCTTCACCATTAATTACGAGATCAAGTATCTCCGACGGCCTGTCAACAATATTCTCGGCATAATATTGCTTGAGTTCCTTAACCGGACGAAAGCCCCATGTCACACCACAAGATGCGACGCAGGCGCGCCTGGCAGTCTCCATGTCGACACCAGAGTCTCCAACATAGAGAGTCTGTCGCTTGGGCATGACAACCTTTCCGAGAATCTCGAAAACTATCGACGGATCGGGTTTAACCGGCACATCGGGTTTCTGGCCCTCTACAGCCACCCAAGGTATCGCAGGAAAATAACGGCATATCAATTTCTCGACGGCACTCTGATATTTATTGGAGGCGACAGCCAGTTTCACACCACGGCCGGCAAGCTGTTCAAGCAGCTCGGGAATGCCGTCATATGGACGAGTGTTATCGGCATTGTGCAGATCATAGTACTCAGTAAAATAGCGGCGCAGAGTCTCCACATTGGCTTCCGAGCGTGCATCTTCAGGCAAAACTCTCTGAAGAAGGCGCGTGACACCGTTGCCGACAAAGAAAGGATAGGACGAGATCGCATGAGTCGGATAGCCGGCACGCTCCAATGCATGGTTGGCAGCCTGACCGAGGTCATCGATCGTGTTCAACAATGTTCCGTCAAGATCAAAAATCACAAGCTGTTTCATAATCGAAAATCAGAAAGGATAGCCCACGGCAAAATGGAATGTGGCGTCCCTGCCCCAACGGGGGTGTATCAATGGCCACGGTTCCTGATTCATCGCCGGATTATGCGCTTTCATGCCCAGATCAAAACGAAGCAGGAAATATGTGAAGTCCATTCTAAGTCCGGCTCCATAAGCCAGTGCTATCTGTTTGTAGAATTTATCGAATTTAAATACTCCTCCAGGTTGATTCTCATAGGTTCTGATTGTCCAGATGTTTCCAGCATCGACAAACAATGCACCCTCGAACACCCAGAAAAGTTTCGCACGATACTCCATGTTGAGATCAAACCTGATGTCACCACACTGATTGATGAAGTCAGTGACCGAATTTTTAGCGTCATAACTTCCTGGGCCAAGCGTTCTGACACCCCACCCTCTGACTCCGTTGGCACCTCCGGCGTAAAAACGTTTTTCAAACGGTATCATTTTAGAGTTACCATAAGGCACACCGATACCGAATCCTACTCTGAAAGCGAGTGAGTTACGGCTGTTGAAATTGCGGGTGAAAGTGTAGTCGATCTCTGTTTTGGCATATTGGGCATATTGTGTGCCGAAAATCTTGTATGCGCCGTCGTTACGTTTCTGGTTGGTCAACGATGAAAAAGCATAGAGCACGTTACCTGCGGTTTCCGCCGCCCAACGGAAAGTGTATATCTGCTCCTGACGATGAACCGTCGCAGCGGATGTCGATGCCACACGCCGGTTGGTTTTATAGTAGGTATATCCCATTCTCATGATGAAGTGATCTTCATAGCTGTAACGCAAAAGCGGATTTGACGGAGCTACTTCATCTATGAAATTAATTGTCGATTGCGGCAGATAGACATAGTTCACGTCAATCAGGTCGAATGTGCGGCGTTCAGTGTTCAATCTGTTACTCCACTTATATTTCCAACCGGCACCGGCAATAACCCTGGTATACTCGGGTCTTTCCTGATAGTTGAACGTCAGAGCGACCTCGCTCGATGCTTTGATGCGTTGCTTAAATGACTTCGACAGAAAAGGAGCCTCAAACTTCGGAAACAACAGGCCGACTTCTCCGGCAAACTCGGTGTAACGGTCATTGATGAGTCCGTCGAGATTGCCTGAGATGCTTTCGTAAGATGTGCGGAACTTTGTTGTCAGCTGCTCCGAACCTTTCCACAGATTTCGGTGAACATAGGTCAGGCCGATACCGAAACCGAGATCTCCCTCTGAATTTGTACCTTCAAGCTCAAATGTCACACCTTGCTTTTTTCCTCGCGAAAGCAAAATATAAGCGTCAATCAGCTGTTCATCGCCGACAGATCCGGCCGGCCGCATGTTGATGTTTATATATTTCAAGATTCCGAGCTGGCCAAGTGACTCATACGTGCGGTCTACAGCCGCTGCATTGAATAGTTTTCCAGGTTCGATGAAACATTTCTCGTCGATGATCGAAGGTCTCAGGTATCGATCCTTGCCATATAGAATCGTGAGACCTTTGTAATTTATAGAATCGACAAAATGAAACTTATAGTCGGCGGCAATGTCAGCTGTGTTATAGTCGGTCACCACAATGACACGTCTGACGATATAGCGTCTATGAAGATCCGGCAATGAATCTCCCGAAAGCCTGTTCCTTTCTGCCGGTGATTTGACCTGCATTGTAAGTTCGACAGCTTTTGAGCCCGCTGTCGTATCGGCTATAAATGTGATGTAGTCCTTTATGAACGCATAATAACCTTTCCGCCTGAGTCGTTCAGTTATGAGACTCCGCTCCTTGTCAAGATTGTTCCGGTCAAACAGGTCTCCCTCACCAATAGTGAAAAACGACGAATCGGCCATGACCGTCGATCCCAGCAACGAGTCCTTGAACTCATAGTTGACGGTAGAGATGTAGTGTGGTTCACCGGTAGATATATGGTAGACCACATTCATTTTCTTTTTTTTATGGTTGGCGACAGTGTCAAAATTGACTTTCACGTCATTATAACCGCGGTTGATCAAAGCCTGTCTCAGATGATACACCGATTGACGTGTCAAAATGCTGTCGTAAATTACAGGTGGCTGTCCGAGTTTACGTATCCAACGATTATACCACTTTGTTGTATCCTTGCCGGATATGTTGTAGGTTCCAAGTTGCAGTTTGGCGAAACCAAGCACCTTGTTGTTAGGTGTCTGTCTCAGATAATTGAACAGTTCGGTAGATGATACATTATCTCGATCTCCGTCAATCTCGATAGCGGTTTTGTCGAGCAGCAGCTCTCCTTCAGGCACATGTCGGGTCGAGCGGCAGCCGGCTAGTGTCACACATAATATAATATAGAGATAGAACCGCAATTCTCTGATTGTCATAGACTGTTTGATTTTAGCTACAAAGGTAATAAACTATTCGACGTTATGCAACTCAATGAACCCGTTTCATATTTCTTGAAAAAAAACCAAAAAAATTAAAGAAAAAATTTGTCAGTTAAAAAAATGTTCGTACCTTTGCAGTGTTCAAATAAACAACGAACAAAATATTTAGAAAATTGTCTTGTGGTGTAATGGTAGCACGTCGGATTCTGGTTCCGCCTGTGAGG
>CAJUPY010000040.1 GCA_910588035.1 uncultured Muribaculaceae bacterium
ACCATCATCACACCCATTGCAAGTTCGGCGATGAAAGTGGCAAAGCCGATTTTCGCCATGTATCCGGTGTTTCTGATAGATAGCCTGAGAGACTTCACCGTGAGGCGAAGAGGATAGAACTTCAGTTTGTCGGAAAAAAACAGGAAATAAGCCACGACCATAATTCCGGCTACGAAACATGATATGGATGTGGCTATTGAAGCTCCCTTTATGCCCAGTCCGAGAGGGAAGACCATGTACCAGTCAAGGAGAATATTAAGAACCGCTCCCACAATCTGCACGCTCATTGCGTATCGCGGAGATCCGTCAAGCCTGATAAGCATCATTCCGGCACATTGCAGATAGAAGAACATCAGTCCCGGGAGCAACCATAACAGATAGTCGGTGGCAAGATCTTCAAGAAGAGGACTGCAACCGAGCAGATACAGCAGCGGACGGGTGAACAGCAATGAACACAGGATGACCGCTCCGAATATAATAGCTCCGGCAATATATGCCTGAGTCATTATGATTCTTGCCGCTTTCACGTTTCCTTCGGCCAGTCGGATGCCACCGATGACAGATGCCCCGATACCGAACATCAAACCTATGCCGGTACAAATCAGGAAGAGTGGTGCCACGATATTTATGGCGGCAAGTGCATTACTGCCCACTCCATGACCGACAAACATGCCGTCGCATATGTTAAGTGCCGAATTAAAGAACATGCCTATCAGAGTAGGGAAAAACATAGCCATGAAAAGCGTTCTGATTTTCCCGTTTCCGAAATCAAGTTTATCTCTTTCCATACAGTTGTTATTTGAGTGTGCAAAGTTACAGCCAATTCAAGAATTATGAATGGTATAAATCTGCACAATTCGGGTACTTTTTATAACTAAAATTGCTCATCTGCCCAATCATATGTAACTTTGCAGAAAGAACTTGATATGATGAAAGGAAAAATATCTTCAGGGAGAGCCCCGCATTTTCACATCGGTGCAATAGATGCGAACACCTGGGAAGTAAAACAGATGCTTCCGGTGGATGGCTGTATCATATTGTTTTGCGAACGTGGAGAGATGGAAATCACAAGCAACTCCAGCCGATGTGTCATGCACTCCGGAGATATGGCCTTCATTGTATTCGACATCGTAACTGTTCTGACCAGGATGTCGGACGATTTTTTGGCAAAATTCATCTCCGTTGACTTTGACACCGCTCAGGATTTATTCTTCCTCATCACCTCCAACCGGTTTTGGGAGTACATTTACTCATCACCGGTTTTTACGTTGGGTAGAGATGCGCGTGTCATGGCGAAACGCTGGTTCGCTTCGGTTGAATGGCTTAATGCCAAATGTTCGGGGGACACTGCTGAAAAGGTGATGCGTAATGAGGTGGAGAATTTCATGATGTTAATATCTGAATTTGCGGAATCTCATTTCGTTGCGCTCGGAACAAATCACACAAAAAACAGAGCATGGCTGATTTCCAGTATTTTTCTTGGATTGCTCAACCGATACTATACCAGTCACCACGATGTGGCTTTCTATGCAAGCAAACTCAATATATCGCCCAATTACCTGAATATAATTTCCAAACGGGTTTTAGGCGTTTCTGCAAAGGAACAGATAAACATCCAATTAGGGCTGGTGATTAAAATGTTGCTTGATACGACTGAACTGACCGTGAAGGAAATCGCGGAAAGGTTGAATTACGATGATCCATCATATCTATGCCGTATATTCAGGAAGCAGACCGGACTATCTCCAATACAATACAGGAATAAGGCCCAACACTCCGCCAATGACATGAATGTTCATTAATATTCTGATATGGGGCAAATATAGAAAACGCCTGTTCAGAACCACTCCCACGGTTTCAATTCAATTCCACCATTCTAAAATTGAGAGTGTGCGTAGAAGAACATCAGTTGTCGTGCTGAACTTGGTGAAAATTACGAAATTTTCGTAATTTTGTGGTCGGGTGAGATATCCATGTCGAATTTACGTTATGATCACCGGTTTCTAAACAACCAGATATGGAAAAATGATGAAGAAAGTTCTTGTGATAGGATGTCCCGGAGCAGGAAAGAGTACATTTGCAAGAAAACTTTCGGCAAAGGCTCGTCTTCCGCTCTATTATCTGGACATGATCTGGCATCGTCCGGATAAGACCACTGTGGGCAGAGAGACATTTGTTGAGGAGCTGAAAAAAATAATCGGATGCGACGAGTGGATTATTGACGGCACTTATCTTCACACGTTGCCCATGAGGCTTGAACATTGCGACACGGTCGTGTTGTTTGACATTCCGGTAAACATCTGTCTTGAAGGTGCCCGCCGGCGAATCGGCAAGCCTCGCGAGGATATGCCCTGGATAGAAACGGAACTGGATCATGAGTTCTATCGATGGATAGTTGATTTTCCTGAAAAGCAGATGCCAATTATCAACGACCTGCTTTGTGCATTCAGTAAAAAGCTGAATATCATAAGATTGAAGTCGCGGTATGAGGCAGATGACTTTATAAATTCCATATAAAGAAACAATGGGAGATTTGAGTGATACGTTTTCTCACAACGGTAACGGAGCCGATGATAACACGCTCAGCAACCGCAATTTCCGCGGCTTCAATTAACCAGATGGCATAATGAAAAAAATTTTTGAAATAGACGATCTTACGGAATTACGTGAATATCTGTCGGACAGACCCGATGTCGATGAATTGCGTGAAGAACTGTATTCATGTTTTCTTAAATATTCGCAATATGAGAATGCCGTTGAATGGAACAGGGCGGTAAGAGTTTGCGAGGCACTTGCCATCATCGGTTGGGGTACATATGAACCGGTGGAAGCAATAAAAGGAGTCTATTTTAATGGCGATCCTGAGACATATTTCATCAATCGACATGCCACACCACGTTTTTTCAATGCTGTCTGGTCGAAGCGGAAAGATGGTGTCGCTATTGACTATGGATTGTCGTTTTTCCACGGAACTCACGATAATCCGTTGTCTGAACCAATCAGATTGTCCAGACAGGTCGGAGAGTCGCGGAATGTCACGTTGTGCAGTCAGAGAAACTGGATACCCAAGAATCCGATTCGCATTGTCCGTGGAATCGCTAATTGTTACAAAACGTCAGAATCTCTGATAGAAAGCATCGAAAAGGAACTGATTCCTGAGCTTGACAAACGTATGCGTCCTGAATTATATGGTGCTGCCATTGACACAATAATACTTAATCTTTCATTCAGTTTCTACGATAACTACCACTGCAAAACCAACTATATCATTGCCGATGAAGCATTGAAGCTGAAATCCTGTGACCTCTATTCCAAATTGCGCGAAATGTATTCGGAAAAAGAGATTGAAGACAACGGCTACTATCTGAGACCCCGTTTCTCATTCGGTCCATTCCGTTCGGCAACAGGTACTATACGTGTCAATATAGTTTTTGAAAAGGAGTTCAGTCTATTGTCAGTTGAAGAGCAAAAACACTTGTTTGGCGAATTTATCATTCAGGCGGTTGAACATGTGGTAAAACGCTTGGAGCGTAAAATCGATTATGCTTTGCGGGTGATGAATTCTGATTTCAGATCTATTGTGGTTTCGTGGTGTAGAAATGATTTCATATGAGAAGATGTGTAATTGCTTGATAATATTTTAATCTTATGATTTATGCTTCTGACATAGAGCTGGCATTGACGAGTATGGCAGATGACCGCCAGGCCCGGCAATTGCTGCGTTTTTTCAAGACCGCCCCGGGAGAATATGGAGAGGGTGACAGGTTCATCGGACTTCGGAATCCGCAAGTTCGGCTGGTTGTGAAAGAGACATGGAGAGACACTCTGCTGCCGGAGATTGTCAAACTCGTTCAATCACCACTTCATGAGGTGCGGTTATGCGGTTTGTTGATAATGGTGGAGCAATATATCCGGGCAATGAAAAAGAAAGATGCCGGTCAGATGACCGAGATATTTAATGCATACACGTCACTTCATTGTCGCATAAACAATTGGGACTTGGTAGATTTGTCAGCAATCAAAATTGTCGGCAACCACGAACGTCTTAATCCACATGTCACCATTATGGACAATTGGATAAAGGCTGAAGGACACAGCATGTGGCAGCAGCGCATAGCTATGGTCAGCACATGGATTCTGACACGTCATGATCGTCCCGACATCTGTTTTCGCCGTGCCAAAGAATTGGTCGGGAGTCACCACGACCTGCTGCATAAGGCCGCCGGATGGATGCTCCGCGAAACATGGAAGAGGGGTTACAGGGATGAATTAAGAGATTTTCTTGAAGAAAATGTTGGAGAGATGCCCTCTGTCATGCTAAGCTATGCCAGTGAACAGATGTCGAAAGACGAACGGTGTTTCTGGCAATCAAAACGGAACAGAAGATGAACTCTTTCTGTTGTGGCGACACGTGTGTCTGTATTCCTGATCCCTTCTGATCAACCGGGTCTCTGGCTCATGACTGTTGGGGTGGAATATGTTTTGCAAGATAAACCATATCTCGTAGCCGGACACCTTCCTCTATTATCGGAAAGGGATAGTTCTCAGTAAAAAAACCGGGTATTTTATGCGATGTGTGGTATCCGCATGATTTGTAGAAACGGAGTGTGGACGGAGTCTCTCCGGTTCCGAGTATGATGGTTTTGCCGGGATAAAGTGTCTCAACGAAGTGGAGCATGGAATGTCCGATGCCATGGCGTTGCATGTCGTGGCGGACTGCAAGGTTCTTGATCTCGATCAGGCCATCGCATTCGGGCATTACTGCACAAACCGCCACTATTTCATCACAAAGCAGACCTACATAGACCTTACATGACTGAATGTAGCGTGCGATCATCGTTTCAGATTCATCGCCAATGAGGAGCAGGTTCATAATATCGTCAGTATTTCCCAAATATGCATGTACCGAGATTGAATATTCAGATTGATATGTCATGGAGTTGTCGATATATTCATTTGCAAATATACAGAATGAATTTGGTAGATGAAAATGGGATAATCTACAGCGCCCGACTTTACACTGTATTTTTTTTCAATCGGGGTGTCGCACTCAAAATTCAGATCAGTTTGGTGAGTCGTTGAGTTTTTTAATACATGTCGGTCAGAGTTTCATGACATGAGCATCAAAAACTAAAAAAAAATGTAATTTTGCAGGCCGGTAGGCTATTGCATCGGTCTCTCCAATGGTATCGGGGGAGTGCCGGTCGGCAAACCAATAAAAGCAGAAAAATAGATCAATTTGAAATCGTTGTTATGATTGAGACCGAAAGACTTATGCTGAGACCGTGGACCGCAGATGACGCCGCCTCGCTTTACAAGTATGCCTCTGACTCACGTGTGAGCGAGTTGGCTTTGTGGCCTACACACACGTCGGTCATGATGAGCAAAGATGTAATTGAAAATATCTTTATGCCTAATCCTTATTGTTTTGCAGTCGTGCTGAAAGAGAATGGAGAACCTGTTGGGTGTGTTGGTCTTGTTCCTGTCGGTGACGAACATCACGAAATGGAGTGTTCAGAGAGGGAGGTTGGATATTGGATCGGGCGTCCATATTGGAATGCGGGTCTGACAACTGAGGCGTTAAAGGGGCTGATTGCCTATTGTTGTAAGTCTATGAATTTGTCTTCATTGCTTATAACAAACGATGACCGTAACATCGCTTCGAAACGGGTGGCGGAAAAATGTGGTTTCCGGTTGGTTGACACCTATTCTTTTGATGGTGTCAAAAGCAATGCTTACCGATTGAACTTAAAAAGCATAAGTAACATTTGATGATGAGGATAATACATTCAGCCTTTCTACGGACTGCAACATGATTAACGGCGAGTTTGACGTGGCAGACGATACCCTCCCCTTTAAATACTTGATTGTCACCGAAATGGCCTGCGATGATATGATTGTGGAACAAAATATGCCGCGCCTCATCAATGACCCCACAGTTTATGCCATGTGTCATGGAGACGCACTTGCAGTCATTGCCCCTTATGTAGGGTCTGCCAGATTTATTAAGGCCCGAATTTAATGTATTCCAAGAGGGTGTTGACACCCTCTTAGTCCTTTTCGGGAATGAAACGGTTTATGTCTGTGTCGGAGAATCCTCTCCGTCGGGCGTAGTCTACGCGTTGGTCTTTGTTTATTGAGCCGACTGAGAAATAGGTGGCTTCGGGGTGGAAGACAATAAGCCCGGTCGTTGTCGCCGACGGTGACAGAGCACCCGATTCGGTCAGTTCGATGTCGAGCGACCTATAGTTGAGAAGCCGGTCGAGCAAAAAGACTATCGATTGGTCGGGCATTGACTGATAGCCTACGGCAGGACGTATGCTGCTGACACCACAACCATGTGCTACGTGACGGTGAAGCCATTCCGTTGCAGCTTCGGCCAGACGGCTGAGAACGAGATCGGCCAGAAGGCCGTCGTAGCTCTTGGTGTCGGTGACGAGCCGGTCGTGTAAAGAACGTGTCACTGTGACGGCAAACAGGCAGACAGGCATTGTTTTGCCTGATTTATCAGACGGATAGAAATCGGCAAGCGAGAGTGTTCCTCCCGATGGCTTGAAAACTGACGAGCTTCTAAGCATTGGTAAAGCCATTTCTTGCCTGCCGGCATTATTTGTAAGGATAATAGTGTCATCGTCGGTAGAGCATGCATTTCTGAAGATGACACGTGCGGAGACAGTGGTTCCGCTGTCGGCAAGATTTTTCACCAACGAGAGCGCGTCGGCCCAGACTCTGTCGGCTTCGTTTTGGGCGTCGGTATTTCCCGAACGTCCTGTCACGCCACAGTTAAGGCCCCATGAATCGAGAAATTGGCGTCGGTTCATGAGATCGGACAGTTCTGATACGTTGATTTGTATATTGCGGTCAGAGAGATCGGAGATCTCAGGCTTGAAATCGAAATTGAATCTGGCTTTTTGTCTGCGGGCTTCGGCGAGGCTTAGCCCCGGAGTTCGATTCAAGTGATTTTCTCTCAGCGTTTGTTGCGCTGACTTCAGATCGGTGATTGCTTGATCTCGTAGAGCGGGGTCGAGATAGTTTCTGGCCGATGAGGCTAACGATGCGGCATCTGAGGTGTGAATAACAGGTCCGGAATAAAGGGGGGCGAGCTTGACCGCGGTGTGAATGTCAGATGTTGTGGCCCCACCGACAAAAAGAGGTATCTTCATGCCCCTGAGTTCCATTTGCCGCGCGACCTCAGCCATTTCGGCGAGAGATGGGGTGATCAGTCCGCTCAGACCGATACAGTCGGCATTTTCAGCCAACGCGGTGTCAATGATCTTGTCACACGGAGTCATGACTCCGAGATCGGTCATTTCAAAATTGTTGCATCTCATTACCACATCGACAATATTTTTGCCTATGTCGTGGACATCGCCTTTGACCGTTGCGATTACCATTTTGTAGCCACCGGCCGATTTTGAGCCGGAGCTGGCGCGTTCGCTTTCGATCGCCGGTGTCAGAATCTCGACCGCCTGTTTCATGACAGCCGCGCTTTTGACGACCTGAGGAAGGAACATCTCTCCCCGGCCAAATCTTTCGCCGACGATATTCATGCCGTTCATCAAGACGTTCTCGATTACGGCGACGGCACTGCCGTGTTTTTTCATCGCGGCTTCGAGCAAATTGTCGATTGACGAGACCGACCCGCTGATGACGGCATTGACAAGCTGAGTGTCACAGTCGGTCGTTTGACCGACACCGGGATCAGGTTGCAGTGTCCTGACCTCTTTTTTGACGGGTTGATAACGTGACGCCACATCGATCAGACGCGAAGCGGCTTCGCTGTCGGTGTTGCCGATCACATCTTCGACCGCTTGTCTGAGGTCGGCCGGAATGTCATCGCGGCTGATGAGGCCCGACGGGTTGACAATGGCCAGTTTCATGCCACGTTTCCTTGCTTCGTCGATGAAGACCGAGTGCATCGCGTTTCTTACCGTGTCGTTACCTCTGAAGGAAAACGAGAGATTGCTGAGTCCGCCGCTTACGTTGACACCGGGCAGTCCGTCGATTATCTGTCGGGTAGCCTCGATGAAGTCGGCGGCATAGCAGTCATGTTCGGGCAGACCGGTTGCCACGGCGAGAATGTTTGGATCAAAAATGATGTCGTGCGGATCGATTCCGGCATCTTCGGTGAGGATCCGGTAGGCTCTGCGGCAGACATCTACACGACGTTTCAATGTTGTGGCCTGTCCCTCTTCATCAAATGCCATGACGACCATCGCGGCACCCATTTCATGAATGTGGCGGGCCCGGTCGAGGAAGTGCCGCTCACCCTCTTTCAGCGAGATTGAGTTGACTACCGGTTTACCCTGTATCAGTCTCAACGCCTTGTCGACTACCTCGTCTGACGAGGAGTCGATCATGACCGGCACACGAGCTATGTCGGGCTCGGTCGCGATTATTTTGAGGAATCGTGACATTGACTCTGTAGTGTCGAGCATGCCGTCATCCATGTTGATGTCAATGATATCGGCACCGCGTTTGATCTGGTCGGCCGCAATTGCAGTCGCCTGATCATAGTCTCCTTCCTTTATCAGACGGAGAAATTTGCGGCTTCCGGCCACATTGCAGCGTTCGCCGACTTTTATGAAATCATGATTTGCGAAATCAAGGATATCCAATCCGGCCAGAACAAGAGAGCCGGCAGCCGACGGCACACGCCGTGGTGTTGCCCCGCGGGCAATTCTGGCGATCGCGGCAATGTGATCGGGAGTCGTTCCGCAACAGCCTCCGACAATGTTGAGTTTTCCACTTTCGATCATTGGTCGGAGAGTCTCGGCCATTTGCTCGGGAGTCTCGTCATAATCGCCCGTTTCGTTGGGAAGACCGGCGTTGGGATAGGCTATGATCGGATATGGCATCGCCTGCATCTGCTCGAGATATGGAATCATGTCATCGGCACCGAATCCGCAGTTCAGACCTATTGCGGCAGGTAGGGCATGGGCAGTCGCTGCAACCATTGCACCCGGCGTCATTCCGGAGAGAGTGCGTCCGTTTTGGGTAAGCGTTCCCGAGATGATGACCGGCACACGCAAGCCAAACTCATACATGGCTTTACGGCAGGAATATATTGCGGCCTTGGCATTGAGAATGTCATAGACAGTCTCGATTATCAGCAGATCGACACCGCCTTCGATCAGGCTCCGGGCCTGTGTCAGATAGGCATCGGCCATGGTGTCCCACGTTGTGTCGTCGCCGAGGTTCGCAGCCATTGTTAGTGATTTGCTTGTCGGCCCTATACTTCCGGCGACCCACACCAGGCGTTGGTTATCGGCCATATATCGGTCGGCCGTATCACGTGCGACGCGTGCTGCTGCAAGGTTGATGGCTGCGGCATGTTTGCCAAGGTCATAATCGGCGAGCGAGATGGCGTTGGCATTGAATGAGTTGGTCTCGATTATGTCTGCTCCTGCCTCAAGATATTGCCTGTGAATCGATGCGATCAAGTCGCTTCGGGTCATTGACAGAAGATCGTTGCAGCCGCGTTTCGATTCCGGTCTACATTGACAGCAACCACACCACACGAAGTCACTGTCGTCGAGATTCTGTCGCTGTATCATCGTTCCGAGACCGCCGTCGAGAACCAGAACACGTTGACGCATCGCGGCTATCAACCGCTCTCCGTTTGCGTTATAATGTAAAGAGTCGATATCCCTGTTCATCGTTTATTCAAAAAAAATTCTTTCATAAGTAGTGAGCATTCATCGGCGAGGATTCCACCCTCGACGACAGTTTTCGGGTGAAACGGCGATTTAGCCACGATTGTAGAGTAGCCGCGTTTAGGGTCGGGAGCACCGTAGACAACACGTTTGATCTGGCTCCATCCGATAGCTCCGGCACACATCGTACACGGTTCTACGGTCACATAGAGAGTGCAGTCAGTCAGGTATTTGCCTCCAATGGTTGCAGCTGCTGCGGTTATAGCCTGCATTTCGGCGTGGGCGGTGACATCGGTCAAAGCCTCGGTGAGATTGTGACCGCGTCCGACTATCCGTCCGTTACAGGCAATGACGGCTCCGATAGGAATTTCGTCAGCCTCCAGAGCCCTGCGGGCCTCTGCGAGGGCGGCTTGCATCATTCGTTGATCGTCGTTGAGCATGGTGAGTTCAGATCAAAAGTCAGGCCTTCGTTGGCAAGAACCGTATTAGGAAATATGGCACGTGCTTCGGCCAAATGTTGATTCTCGTTGTAATATCTTTTGGAAAAATGGCCGAGAATAAGCCTTTTCACACCGGCCGCTTTGGCGATTTCGGCCGCTTCGGCTGCGGTAGAGTGTCCGCGTTCACGGGCTTTTGATGCCTGGTCAGAGGCATATGTCGCCTCATGGTAGAGTGTGTCTACTCCGGCAACGGCCTCGGCTACTTTGGCGCTGAATGTCGTGTCACTGCAATATGCGTAGCTCATCGAAGGATCGGCCGGTGTCGTCAGCAGGGTGTTGGCAATGACACGTCCGTCGGGTGTCACATAGTCGGCACCTTCTTTGATCGCGGCGAGGTCACGGATCCCGATATTATGGAAACGTATCATGTCGCCATTGAGATGACGCGATTTCGGTTTCTCGCGAAACAGGTAGCCTACCGTAGGAACGCGGTGATAGAGTCTGAACGCCTCAACGGTCAGCGATTTGTTTTCGAAGACAATGCCTCCGGAGGGAGACACCTCTTCCCAACGCAGGTCATAGGTCCGTTCCCGTGCAAGAAAATCGACAAGTGGTTTGAATAGTCTGATTCCGTCGGCAAACATGTGTACGACGACCTCACCTGTGCGTTGGTGCAGAGCCAATGTCGACAGTAGCCCGGGCAGGCCGAGACAGTGGTCTCCGTGAAGATGACTGATGAATATGTGGTTGAGACGTGAGAATTTCAACCCCATGCGTCTCATCTGCAACTGGGCACCTTCGGCGCAGTCGATCATGAACAGATTGTCTCGGAAATTGACAATCTGGGAAGAGGGCAGATGTCTCAGCGATGGGGTGGCGGAGCCGCATCCCAATATGTCGAGTTCAAATTTTTCCATAATATACTACAAAAGTATACAAAAACAGTGAGTTATGTTGCGCGGAGTTGTTTCAATGAGTGCTAAAATGTGTTAAACAGGCCGGTTGGAAGTATTTACAACGATAAAATAGTGTATCTTTGCAACTCAAAACAGAAACCGCGCATGTGGCGTAATGGTAGCCGCGTCAGACTTAGGATCTGATGTCTCAGGACGTGGGGGTTCGAGTCCCTTCATGCGCACTTGCAACCGCCTGTAATCATTTGGTTACAGGCGGTTGTGGTTTATGGTCGGTAGGTATTATTAATCTCTGTTGAGATTAGCTATTGTAAAATCGGTCAGACTAATGCTATAGACCACAGGTGTCTGGGCGGCTATTACTCCGGCGTTAGTCGAGACGTTGCTGTATGCCCATAGCTGTTGTCCTAAACCGAAATCTCCAAGATCGGCCAAAAGTCCGTTTTCTGAGTGCCAGGAGTAGTTCGCCCAATTGTAGTAACTTTGGGAAACAGACGCCAAAACAAGATTCAACCCGCTTCCGTCCGCTGATCCATATTTTTCAAACCGGCGTGTTGTCATCGTGGCCGGGGTAGGGTGGGTAAAAAAAATAGCCGGCTTCGAGGTGAAGTCGGCTTTCTGTGGGCGCTGAGGGATTCGAACCCCCGACCCTCTGCTTGTAAGGCAGACGCTCT
>CAJUPY010000041.1 GCA_910588035.1 uncultured Muribaculaceae bacterium
GCCATCGGGGTGTAGCACAGTTGGCAGCGCGCCACGTTCGGGACGTGGAGGTCGGAAGTTCGAGTCTTCTCACCCCGACATTTTTTAGAGGAAATGGGTTTAACTCAGTGAGTTAAACCCATTTTCGCATAATGACCGTAGCACCCTGCTTCCTTAAATTTCCAAAAACACAAGCACAATATTTTGAAATACAGCGTTTTATTAATAAATTTGCAGATAATCACCGAAACAAAAAACGGAACAGTATGAGCGAACAGGAACTAAATTCATATAGATTTCTAAGCGGACAGGATCCGACTGACGAAATGCTTTATGCAATAATGTCAGAAGCTCGCGATGCCGCTATAAAAAAAGCAGAGGAAGCTCAACAAAAATTTGAGGCCGATTACGAACGCCAATATGAGCAGGCATTGCGAATATGGGGCAGCCGGATAGACTCCATGCGAAATGGGAATTATTAATCATCGACCCGAATTGATTGTCATAGCCGGCCCCAATGGTTCTGGCAAGACAACCGTGACCGGTCAATTTTTACACCATGAATGGTCGGAAGGTGTGTTATATATTTCCCGACCAGATTGCTGAAGATAAATTTGGAGGTTGGAATAATCATGATGCTGTTATAAAAGCTGCACATTATTGCTCTGAACTGCGAGAAAGATGTCTCAGGGAGCGATTACCTTTTGTATTTGAAACAGTATTTTCAGCGCAAGATAAAATAGACTTTATAATGCGTGCCAAAGCTTCAGGTTTTTTCATAAGGCTCTTTTTTATCGGCACGACTTCTCCAACTATCAATGCTGCAAGGATTGCAAAAAGAGTGATTGAAGGGGGACACGATGTTTCAATAACAAAAATCATCAGCAGATACCAGAAATCAATGATAAACTGCCGCTTGATATCAGGAATCGTAGACAGATTGTATGTCTACGACAACTCTATCAACGATCAATCTGCCCAAATATTATTCAGACTCTCCAATGGTGCACTCGCTAAACAATATGTAGAAAATCTTCCTGAATGGGCGGCTAACATAATGAAGCAAACCGGCACAAAATCTGAACCTATACCATAAACAGAGACATCAAAACCATGAAATAGATTGGCAATCTCCGCTCCACCAAACAACAACGGGCACCCTCACAATCGAGGGTGCCCGTCGCTTTTATTTATCTGACCGAAGGTTGATTACCAGCCTTCGTTCTGTTTGAGATTGGGGTTCTTCATGATCTCGGTCTGCGGAATCGGGAAGAAGTTGTTACGCTCGTTCCACTGACGGTTAACCGTCTGGGGAGTGTAGGTGAAGGTTCCGTCTTCATTCTTTTTGATGATCATGCGGGTGATCGAGGTGAAATATTTCGAACCCTCTTTCCAACGGCGAACGTCCCAGAAACGGTGGCCTTCGAATGCCAGCTCGACGAAACGCTCGTTCTGGAGCTTGGCCCAGAATTCAGCACCGCTCTCTGTGATTTTCGGCATCTTGACGCGTGTGCGGACCATGTTGACAGCCTCACGGGCGGTCAGTTTATAGCTTCCGATCTGATCGTCAGCATTGCCTGTTGCCTGATAGACTGCCTCGGCATAGTCAAGCAGTGCGCCGCCGAGACGGAAGTTCAGGAAGGTGTGGTAAGACACCTTGTAGGTCGAGTTGCTCGAGAGGTTGATCGCTCCGTTGCAAAGTTTTTTCAGATAGTAGCCGGTTGTGGTAGCATTGGCCAGAGGCTGTGCGTTGACACCACCCTGGAATGTCTCGAGAGCCACTTTCTGATATGTCGGCCACACATCGCCGTTGACAGCGACTGTCGAAGCCAGACGCGGGTCACGGCCTGCATAGGGATTCTTGGGATCATATCCCGATTTCGGGTCTGTAATGGGCTTGCCGGTCTTCTGCATCTCGTAGGCGTCGACGAGGTTCTGGGTCGGGCAGTTGCCGCCTGAACCGCCGTTGATGCCGACGGGATAGTTGTGGGTCTCGACATAGTTGTCGCCACCGGTGATGTTACCATAGCGGTATCCATAGAAAATGGTGTTGTAGGTAGCAGCCTTGCTGTAGCTGTCAGAAGCCCAGAGATCTTCATATTTGCTGACCAGACGGAAACGGTAGCCGTTACCACCCTTCTGAGGATCTTCAGCGTTGTAGGCGGTTGTCATCTGGGTGAAGAGATCACTGTAGCATTTTGCGGCTTCCTCATAGCGTTTCTTGTCGCCTGAGGGGTTGAACAGCGGGCTTGCCCAGTAGAGGGTAGCGCGGGCGCGGAGAGCGAGCACCGACAGTTTGTTTGCGCGGCCGTTCTCGGTCGAACCGAGCGCGAACTCACCGAGTTTGCCATAGTCGACGATGATTTTGTCTTTGATCTCGTCAAGTTCCTTGAAGATGTATTCAAAGACCTCGTCAGAGGTGTTGCGCTCGAGAGAGTTGATCTCTGAAGCCGACATTCCCTCTTTCAACAAAGGCACGCCACCATACTGGCGGTTGAGAATGAAATAGTAGTAGGCGCGCAGGAAACGTGCTTCGTAATAGTAGTTACGGTAGCGGTTCATCTGGCCGGCATAGTCGGCGTTGAGTTCGTAGTCGCTGAACTCCAGACCCTGCCAGAAGTCGATGTAGTGGTTGGCCTGCTGAATGGCCGAGAACATGTTGTTCCAGGTAGTCTGGTGGGCGTTTGTCGGGCTCCATGCGCCGTTGTAGAAGTCGGTGATGGTGTTGCTGAGCTGAGAGAACTCGGCTTCGTCGGTAGCCGACGCCGACATTGCGCCGCCGTTGAAGTTACCGAAGTCATATTCGACAGCCTTGTAGAGCTGGGTCATGAAACCGCCCACGTTGCCGAATGTCTGCTCAACATAGTCCTTGTCGACGACAACATACTCGTTGTAGTCCATATCGTCTTTACACGACGTGAAAGCCACGCCGAGGGCGACAAGGGGAAGAATGAAATATTTTGTCTTCATGATTTGTTCGATTGTGAAGATGATTAGAAATTAACGCTCAGACCGAACGAGATGCTCTTGTTGACCGGATTGACACCGTAGCATTCGGGATCGTTTTCCGGAACATTGCTTGTCGTGAAGAGGTCTACGGCGCGGAGATATACTTTGGCACCGTTGACGACTTTCAGGTTGTCGCGGAGGAAAGCGGTCGGCAGATTGTAGTAAACCTCGAGGTTGCGCAGCTTCAGGAATGAGCGGTCGCGCATCCAGAGAGTAGAGGTCTGGTAGTTGTTGGCGTTGGTCGATGCGCTCAGACGGGGGAAGAGAGCGTCCTGGTGGTCGGGAGTCCAACGGTTGTCGTAGGCATACTGCGAGATGTTGGTGTTGCTGATCAGCGGCCAGTACATGCCCTTTGTGTTGAGAACGGCTGTGTAGTTGCCGGTTCCCTGGAAGAAGGCATAGACACCGAGACCTTTCCACTCTGCGCCGAGACGGAAGTTGTAGTAGATCTCGGGGCAGGTTGTGGTGTAGCCGATAGCGACCTTGTCGTTAGCGTCGATCTTGTTGTCGCCGTTGACGTCGCGATATTTGATGTCACCGGGTTTCACAGTTGAGAATGTCTGGGTGGGGCTTGAAGCGATGTCGGCCTCATCTTTGAAGAAACCGATAGCCTCGAGACCATAGAGCTGGTCGACGCGGTGGCCGGTCTGGACAAGGTTTGAGTAGAGGCGGGGTTCCTCGAGCATGTCGAGAATCTTGGTCTTGTTGTAGCTGAAGTTACCGGCTACGTTAAACGACCAGTCGCCGTAGTTGAAGCCGTAGTCCGCGCTGAACTCGAAGCCCTTGCTGTCGACCTTACCGCCGTTTTCATAGGGGGCGGTGAAACCGATCAGAGCGGTG
Organism: uncultured Muribaculaceae bacterium; assembly: GCA_910588035.1. GTDB lineage: Bacteria > Bacteroidota > Bacteroidia > Bacteroidales > Muribaculaceae > CAJUPY01. Next base: position 3,829 of record CAJUPY010000041.1, read on the forward strand.
TATTTACCGGCTGCCGACACGAAGATGCCCGAACGGCGTTCCTTGAAGAGATCGAGGCTCATGTTGAGACCCTTGATCGGCTGTGCGTCGATACCGAAGTTGTATTTGTAAGCCACTTCGTGACCGGGATCGGGTGTCGCCATCTGGCCGAGAGCTGTCTGGCCGAACTCAGAGTTCCAACCCGACTGGAAGGGATATGTGAGACCGGTCATGACATACTGCTGTTTGTAGTATGTCCAGACCCAGTTGTCGTCATCTTTCGGAATGAAGTCTGAGTTGATCTTGCCGATCGAACCGCGCACTTTCAGATAAGAGTCGGGGTTGGTCCAGAAATCCTCGTTAGAGATCACCCAGCCGAGACCGAGGGTGGGAGAGAATGCCCACTTGGTTCCGGGAGCGAGGCGGTTTGAGCCGCTCTCGACGAGAGTGAGGTCGAGCAGATAGCGGTTTTTGTAGTTGAGGTGGCTCCACCATGTAATGTTCTGACGGTAGATGGTGTTGTTGATGCCGTTGGGATCGCGATACTCATAGTCCCACTTCAACTGGCTGTAGAGTTTCAGGTCGTTGAACGAAGTCTCGTAGTTGACACCGGCGTTGACATAGAGATAGCGGTCGTAGAGGCTTGCTGCGGCCTCGCTTCCCATCGCGGTCTCCTTGCCACCCATTGTGGTGGTGTAGGTAGGCTCTGCCTGACCTGCGGGCCACGACGGGTTGATTGTCTGGTATTCATACTCTTTCGAGTGATTTTCAAAGATGTTGGCATAGTTGTCATAGGCCACACCCACCTGAGCCGAGAGGCCCTTCAGCAGACCGCTGAGATCTTGTTTGATCGTGAGGTCGGTGAAGAGTGAACGCTGGTGGTTCTTGTAGTAGGCCGCGCCGATCGACTGTGCGACAGGGTTGAGAGTGCCGTCCCATGTTGCAGAAGAACCCCAGTAACCATCCTGGGTCTTGATCGGGAACGCAGCCGACGGAACGGTGTAGATCATGTCCCAGAGGTTGGCCTGGTTGCCCGGACGCTGGTTTTCGGCGAGAGAACCGAAGACGTTGACCTTGACCAGAGTGGTCGGGGTGAGGTCGATGTCGAGGTTCATGCGCACGTTACCGCGTGAGAACTTGTCCTGGGTCGAATAGCCTTCGTTGACATTGGGGTTCTTGATGAAACCGTTCTCTGTGGTGAGGTTGGCGATCGCATAGTAGGTGAATTTCTCTGTACCGCCGCGGAACTGGATCGAATATTTGTTGACGGGAGCCGATTTGCGGAATGTCTCGTCGACCCAGTTTACGTTGGGATAGAGATAGGGGTAGGTCTGATCTTTCAGCGCGGCGAGCTCGTTGGCGTTGTAGCGGGGAGTCGTCATGCCGTCGTTGGCACGTGCCTCGTTGATCGCAAGACCATAGGTGTAGCCGTCGAGCATCTTCGGACGATGTGCGATCGACTCAAACGCATGGTCGTAGCTGAAGGTGATCTCGCGGCTGTTCTTGACACCGCGTTTTGTCTCGATGACCACGACACCGTTGATGCCTTTGTAGCCATAGAGGGCCACAGCCTGTGCGTCTTTGAGAATGTAGACGGTCTCGACCTCCTCGGGTGAGATCGCGTTTATCTCACGCTCGACACCGTCGACGATGAAGAGCGGGGTGTTGTTTTTATTGAGGGTCTGGAGACCGCGGACATAGAATGTCGGGTTCTGGTCTACATAGAGACCTGCACCCTGGAGCGTCTGCATGCCGCTGCCCTGGCCGAGAATGTCGTTGCCGATGTTCTTGGCTGTGCGTCGGTTAATGGTTTCGCTTGTGATCAGCGAGACCGCGCCGGTTGTCTCACCGAGGGTGAACACCTTGTCACCCCCGATGTTGGCAGGCTGCAGAGGCGACAGGCTGCTCTCGATTGAATCGGTTTGTGCCGTTGCCGAGATCGCGAGTCCGGCAAGCATTGACAGCACGGTTATATGTTTCTTATACATAGTTGGTTTACTTGTTAACATTGCTTTTCATGTTGACACTGATCACCAGCCGGGGTTCTGGTCAAGACCATAGCCTTTGTTGACTTCGGTGATGGGGAACGGCTGGAAGTACCATTTCGGATCGAAACCGTTTGTCCACCAGTAGCGTGCACCGGTAGTGATCTCAAATCTCTCATATTCGAAATGGTTGGGCTCGTAGAAGTTGTAGTCGTCTTCGGTGAGCGCGTTGTTGGTGCGGTCGCCTGACCACCAGGGCAGCTGTATGCGGCCCATTGTGCCATCTTCGAGTTCACCGATGCGGTACATGCGCAGACCGTGGAGCTTCTTCTCGAAGACTTCAGCGCGTTTGTAGCGGATAAGGTCGAAATAGCGTACGTTCTGGAGAGCGAGGTCGCAGGCACGTTCGCGGAGAATCTCCTCAAGGAGGTTATCTTTATTTGATTTCAGGTTTTTGGTCGGGTTGCACTCGTCAAGGCCTTTCAGACCGACACGTGCGCGGACTGCGTCGACATATTTGAGAGCGTCGGTGCAGCTGCCGCCCGATTTGATGATAGCCTCGGCATAGGTCAGATACATGTCGCTCAGCAACAGGGGTGACCACTGCGGCCATTTGCGCTGGAATTCCTTACCGGCAAGATATTTGAGGTTGAGGTATCCGGTGTTCCAGGGACCTGTGTTTGTTGCGGGGTTCAGACCGGCGGTCTCACCACCGACATAAGCCTCATAGTACTGTCCCGAACGGTTTCCGTCGCCCCAGTTGATAGCGGCGCGCTGACCGTTGACAGCAGCGTTTTCATAGAGACGCGGGTCACGGGTGTATTTCACGTTCTGGAGGTCGCGCTGACCTTTGACACGGTCACCTTTGATGAACATCTCGTCGAGTTTGCCGTCTTTCTCGGTCTGGGCCCAGTCAAAGGGAGTTCCGTCGGCCCAGGGGAACATCTCGACGTATTCCTGAGTCGGGTTGTAGCAGCAACGGTCGTTGGGTGCTCCGGTCACGCCGCAGCCCTTGTTACCGAAGCCGAGCATTACCCAGCGGTAGTCGTTGTCGAGGGCGTTGTTACCGACACGGCAGCTGTGGATGATCTCGGGGCTGTCGAGGTGCATGTAGCTCGAGCGGTAGGCATAGGCGTAGTCTTCCTGGGTGTCACCGGCGGGAACCACGAGGTGGTAGTGGCCGCGTGACGCCATTGTGTTGAAGAAGTCGTCGCAAGCCTCTTTCAGTTTGGTCCACAGAGTGGCGTCATAGCCGCCGAACCAGACATACTCGGGGTGCTCCATTGTGTATTTGCCTGCATAGTAGGGCTGTTCTGAGTTGAGCAGCGGAGATGCGGCAAACTGAAGAATCTGAATTTTCAGGGCCATTGCGCCGGCGAGAGTCCAGTGGCCGGTCTCTGAAGCGGCTTCCGCGCCGTCATAAGCCCAGGGAAGGCTCTTGGCCGTGATCACCTCGTCGAGAAGACCGAGCATGAAGTCGACGGTCTCTTTGGCCGATTTGCGGCCTTCATAGCCCGATTCAGAGCCGGTGAAGGCAAACTTGATGATCGGCAGACCTCCGAAATAGCGGAATGCCTGGAAATAGGTATAGACCAGAAGACATTTGGCTTCATCTTTGACACGTGCTTTCTCTTCAGCGCTCATGTCGGGAACTTCGTCGACACGGTCGAGAAGAAGATAGCTCGAGCGCACGTTTTCCCAGATGTGCATGTTGTTGTAGGGGAAGACGTGGGCGTTGCCGCCTGATGAAGTCAGCATGCCTGTGTAGTAGGTGTTGACAATGGCGACTGAGGTGTTGACACAGGTGTGGGTGTCGTCGAGAAGGTCGGCGGGGCCTCGGAAGTAGTTGTAGAACTGAGGCATCGAGTTTGACGAACCGACCGGCAGGTTATAGTACTGGTAAGCGTAAGCCTGGGCAAGGAAGTTGCGTGTGTACTCGGCGTTGCTGAAGATAGTGTCGGCCGTCACGGTTCCGCCCGGTGCCTTGTCGAGAAATGAATTTCCGAAGGCGAGCTTGTCGGTACATGAACCCATCGAAAGAGCGGCGATAGCCAGTGCTCCCGCAACGGGAATATGCTTGATATTGAGTTTCATCGTGGTTTAGAAGTTAATTTTCAGACTTGCGGTGTAGGTTTTCTGAAGCGGGTAAGAGGGAGACGAGCTCGCGCGTGTCTCGGGGTCACCCCAGATGTAGGGAGAGAAAGTCAGCAGGTTGTAGCCGCTGAGAGCGACCTGCATGCTGCGTACGCCAACTTTGCGCATCCAGGGCATCTTCATGTTGTAAGCCAGCTGGATAGTTTTCAGACGCAGATATTTAGAGTCTTTCTCGTAGAGGGTCGATTCGGCATAGTTGTTGTCCCATGCTTCCCACGACGGACGCGGATAGTCGTAACCCTGTCCGGGGTTCTCGGGGTTCCAGGTGTGGTCGAGGTGGTAAGAGAGAAGACCACCCTCGCTGTGGCTCGTCTTCGAGATGAACGGGCTGCGGAAGACGTCGGAGATCATACGGCTAACGCCCCATGCTCCAGTCCACTGCATCGAGAGTTCGAGGTCTTTCCATGCGACACCGAGGTTGAGACCTGCGATGTACTGGGGATCGTCGGTCCAGCCGAGGTCACGGGTCTTGTCGTTGGGGTCGATGATGCCGTTGCCGTCGAGGTCGACGTAGCATGCGTCACCATCTTTCAGCTCTGTCAGCTGTTTCGGGAAGGGTTTGCCGTAGGCTTTCTCATAGGCTGCCGGTGTTGTCTCCGAGTCATAGAACTGGAAGAACTTATACATCGAGCGTGCGCCGATGCGGTGTCCGGCCGAGTACTGATAGATATTGTTCTGGGGAGCCTCTTTCATCTCGACGACCTTGTTCTGGTTGTGAGAAATGTTGAGGTTTGCCCAGTAGCGCCAGCTGTCGTTGATGCGGTGGTTCCAGTTCAAGCTGATTTCCCAGCCCCAGCTGTCAACGACACCAAGGTTTGCGTAGGGAACGGTGAAGCCGATGTAGCTCGGAGCTGTTCCGTCCTGAAGCAGAATGCCGGTTCGGTGTTCCTTATAGTAGTCGAATGTGGCGCGGAGGTTTGAGTTGAGGAAGTACATGTCGAAACCGTAGTCGCGCTTGAGGGCCTTTTCCCAGGTTACATCGGGGTTGTTCTTGGCACTCTCGGCGGCACCGGTTGTCAGGGTGCGGTTGTCTATACCATACTGATAGCCATAACCTTCACGGCCGAATACAGAGCTGTTGAAGGTGAAGGGGTCAGAAAGATACATGAAGCGTGCGAGGTTGTTCTGGACGCGGTCGTTACCGACGAGACCGACAGAAGCGCGGAGCTTGAAGAAGTCGATCACGTTGTTGAGCGGTTCCCAGAATTTCTCGTTGCTGGCGATCCAGCCGATAGATCCTGCGGGGAAGATGCCGAAACGGTGGTCGGGGTGGAAGTTCTCCGATCCGTTGTAACCGACGTTGAACTCTGCCATGTAGCGGTTGTCGTAGTCGTAGGTCACACGGCCGACGAGACCGACGTAGCCTGCGGGAATGTCAGAGTAGGTCTTCGGATAGTAGGTCTTGCTCTGGTTGTAGAGAACGAGACCGCCGATTGAGTGGAGACCGAAACTGCGGTTGTAGTTGAAACCGGCTTCGAAATACCAGTCGCGTGCCTTCGCGCTCTTCTCGGTGTAGGCGGGATTGGTGTCCTGGCCATACATCTTGTACTTCATCGAGCCGTCGGGCTGAATGACAGGAGTGTAGTAGGCGCGGGTGACATTGATCTCCTTGTTGACGGTGAAGGCGCTGTTGTAAGAACCCTTGATGCGGAACGAGAGACCCGGGGTGATCATGTCGAGTTTCTGGTTGACCATGAGGTCGGCCTGCATCTTGTTCATGTTGGTGCCGTAAGAACCTTTCTGAAGATATTCAAGCGGGTTGTTTGTTCCGAGGAACGGAAGGTTGAGACCGTCGGTGTAGTCGAGAGCGGCATATGTCATGCGGCCGTCTACGAAACCGGGAGAATAGAACGGAGTCGACTGATACATTTGCAGAATCATGCCCGACGCGCCCTGGCTGGTCTGGGGTTTGTGGTCGTTTGAAACGATACCCGAAACGTTGAAAGAAACCGTGGTTGTCGAAGTCACGTCGAGGTCGAGGTTGGCACGGTAGTTGAATCGGTTGTAGCTGTAGTCGAAGTTCTCGTCATAGCCGAATTCCTTGAAGAGTCCGCCCTGGGTCATCAGACCGAGAGAGATGAAGTAGCGCACTTTCTTCGAGCCACCCGAGATGTTGATGTTGCTCTTGGTCTGGAGTGTCGAGTTCTTCATCAGATAGTCGGCCCACTGCATGTCGGGGAAGCGGATCGCATCGCTGTGGGTGCGGAACTTCTCGATGATCTCGGGCGAGAACTGGGGTGTGTAGCTCGCCATGTCTCCTTCGTAGTCGTTGAGCTGCATCATGTTGTGGAATGTAGCATACTGGTAGGCATTTGCCTGCTCGACCATCTTTGTCGGTGAAAGGGCTGAGAACGAAGTGCTTACGTCGATTTTGGGAGTACCCTCCGTACCGCGTTTTGTCGTGATGAGCACGACACCGTTAGCACCGCGCACACCGAACACTGCGGTCGCCGACGCGTCTTTCAACACCGTGATGCTCTCGATTTCCTCAGGGTCGATGTCGCTCATCGAACGCTCGACACCGTCGACCTGAATGAGGGGGGCCGAGTTGTTCCAGGTTCCCTGACCGCGCACATAGACTGTAGCGGCGTCGGCTCCCGGCTCACCTGAGTACTGCACGGTTGTCACACCTGACAACTGACCTGCGAGCACGTTGTTGACCGAGCTGACGGGGGTTTTCACGAGGTCGTCACCTTTGACCGAGGAGATAGCACCGGTGACGGTCACTTTTTTCTGGACACCGTAGGCCACGACTTCAACGTCGTTGAGCATGACCGAGCTGGGTTTGAGCTCGACGGTCATGCCGTCTTTAGCAACAACTGTGACAGGGTCATAACCGATGAACGAGATTGTGATCTTCGCTCCCGGTTTAACGTTAATTGTAAAATTACCGTCGAGGTCGGTAATTACGCCGTTGGCACCCTTGCTTCCGTCTTCAACAACGGTAGCGCCAGTCACCGGCTCGCCGATGTCGTCGATAACCGTACCGGTCACCTTAGTGCTCTGGGCTTGGGCAACCACAACCATCAGAAAGAATAACAAGCTCATGCATAGCCTGCTACCTCCCCATGCACGGTTGTGTGCCGAATGAAATAGACTCTTAACGCCTTTCATGATAAGGTTTGTTTGATTGGTTAAAAATTGATTAATATAAAATTGTTAATTTTAAATGTTCGTCATTCTTAAGGTTAATCTTTGGTCGAGGGGAGAGGGTGTTGACATGCAGACTCTTCGGCATATTCGGGGCAAAGATAGTGATTAGGTGTCAATTTAACAAATATTTTGTAAGTAAATTTTAAACCGCTTTAATTTGTGTTTATTAAGCCGATCGGCCCTGCTGATGTTCCTTGACTCAATCGGCGTCCTCAGCCGGACGCCTCCACGGGAGAGTGTCACCATCCGGGCACGCCTCACGGCGTACCCGGTTACTCGGTAATCATCGTCCTGCCGGACGATCGTGACGCCCCCGACATCTATCAGGGACATGATCACGACCACGCCGATGCGGTCGTCCGACTCAGTACGACGATGTGGCCGCAGAGCATCGATGACCACGACATCTGTCTGGGACGGGATCGCG
>CAJUPY010000042.1 GCA_910588035.1 uncultured Muribaculaceae bacterium
ATTCGAACCCTGGGTACCCGTAAGGGTACAACGGTTTTCGAGACCGTCCCAATCGTCCACTCTGGCATCTTTCCAAGCAGGGCATTTTTCTCAAATGCGGTGCAAAGGTAATAATTGTTTTTCTAATTCCCCTCCTTTTTTCATTTTTTTTCAATTTGCTCCCGATTTTTTTTGACGGTTCACACACATAATCTAACTTTGCACTCCAAACAGTTGTGCCGTCGCCCGTAGAGACGGTCTCCGCCGCACATGAAAAAGGGAACACGGTGTGAATCCGTGACAGTACCCGCTGCTGTAAGTTCACAAAAAAAGTATTCCGCATGATGCCATTGCCACAAGCGAGAAGGCGCGGAAAAACCGAACAAGTCAGAAAACCTGCTGTTTAACATAACCGACCAACGGCAAAGCCTACGGGATCATGGGCTCGGCTGACTTGACACTCCGTCTTTTCTTTGACGCCCGGCTTGCAGCGATGTTTTGTTGATTCCAATGGCTATCTGACCGAAAACCGCGACAGTCATCAAACCATCAAAACAACTATAAGCCAAATGAAAAAATCATTAATTCTTTCGTTAGCTCTCTCCTTTATCTTCGCCGCAAACGCCGACGGGAAAACCTTCACGCTCGACCTGACAAAGGCTACCACACAGCTCGCTTTCGATGCAAACACCGGCTCATGGACCGGAACCTACGACGACGATGAAGAATCGATCGAAAGCCAATGCTTCTCTTTCGTCCACAGTTCGATGGGTGAATACAAAACCTGGTGGGGATTCACTGCCTCCAACTCAAACGACAATCTCTACAAGGCTGACTTCATCACATACCAGTTCAGCAACATGGCCAAAGGTGGCATCGCCCTCAACGAAGACGGAACAGTCAGAAAAGACCAGTTTGGCGGAGTCGTGACCGATAGCAAAATCCCCTACATCGTTGCCTATTACAGCCCCTACATGAGCCGACGGCCGGTCGACATGACATTCACCGACGGAAAAACCTATGAAGCAGTCGGAATGTATGTCAACCTGAACACATACACATACTACAGCCTGATCTACGGCGCGAGCCCGGCACGCGTATTCACCGACGGCGACAAACTCACCCTGACTGTCCACGGCGTAAACCCCGACAACACCGAGAAAACAGTCGACGTGACCGTAGCATCATGCCAGAACGGAGATCTGACCGCCTCATCTGGCTGGAAATACGTCGACCTCTCGCCGCTCGGTAAAGTCAACGAACTTTATTTCACAATGAATACGACCGACACAGGAGCATACGGAGCCAACACCCCTCTCTATTTCTGCCTCGACAAACTGACCGTCAGAGAACCCGACGACGCCGGAATCCAGTCGACCGAAGCCGACAATCTCTCTATCAGCTACGACCGCTCATCTCACATCGTCTCGCTCTCCGACATCCGTTTCGCAATGGTCTGCGACATCACAGGTGCGACACTCCGGTCGGGCGAGACAGACCGATTCGATCTTTCTGACCTGCCTGCCGGCGTCTACATCATAAAGGCCGGCGCAAAAACAATTAAAATAACAAAATAATAAACCTTTCATGAACATTTTCCCGACAGCGGTTGTTCTACTGTCAGAAATGTGATAATGATTGGTTTATTAAGAAATTGGGGCTGTCGCGATGACAGCCCCGTTTTTTATGTCATGGTTCGCGACATCATATTGACAATCACCACATTGACGTCTGACTCCACGCGACATCAGACAATCTCACGTTCGGTTATCAGCGCGTTTCAAGAAATTAAGTTGTATCTGCCTTGAAAATAATTGGCGAAAATCTTGACAACGGGGGGTGTGATGTGTTAACTTTGCAAGTTAATTGGCACATTATGTGCCTGACAGAAACTAATGATGAAAAAAAGATTCAGAAACTTCTCGATATTCAACGCACGGGTGACCTCGACGATAAGTGTCTCACTTGTGCTTCTGATATTGGGCATGGTCGCCATGATCGGCCTCGCCACATCGAAAATCACCCGCGACATAAAAGAAAACCTCGGGTTTGACATTGTTCTGCTCGAAGACACCGACGAGTCGTCGGTAGCGGACCTTCGCGATGACATCGCAGCGCAAGACTTCGCCGTGTCGGCCGAGCTGTTCTCGGCAGAAGACGCGATGAGACGGTGGGAACAGGAAACCGGCGAGAACATCATCGAGATCGTCGGTGTCAACCCGTTTGCCTCGGAGATCAGCGTCAAGGTGAAAGCCGAATACGCCTCGGCAGAGAAAATCGCCGAACTGGCCGACACCTACCGGCTCAACCCGTTGGTAGAGGAGGTCACCATGCATGCCGACATGATCGACGCCATCAACCGCAACATGCACACCGTCATGGCCGTTCTGTCGGTCATTGCAGTCGCCTTGCTCCTGATCTCGTTTGTACTGATAAACAACACTATCAGACTGACCGTCTACGCACGGCGGTTCCTGATCCACACAATGAAACTGGTCGGAGCGACACCCGGATTCATACGCCGGCCGTTCATAAAGGCCAACGTCGTCAACGGACTTGCAGCCGGAACTGTCGCATCGCTCCTGCTCTATGCCATGACCTGCTACGCCTCGAGTGTCAACGAGTCGGTCTCCCGCGCAATCGGTCTTGAAGAAACCCTGACGGTGGTGGCCCTGATGCTGGTCGCAGGCATGCTGATCTGCGGAATCGCCGCCCTGTTTGCCACAAACCGCTACCTGCGTGTCGACTACGACGACATGTTTGACTAACGAATCAAATAAAACTGATTATACAGAACAATGAACACATCATCAAACCTCAACACACGCCGCAACACAGTCAACGCGGCCAAACGCGACGAAGTCGAGAAAGAGAGCTTCGTCGAGTTTCCGTTGGTCAGAATCAACTTCATTCTGATGGCAGCGGCAGTCGGCGTCATCATTCTCGGATTTCTCCTGATGCTCGGCGGCTCCTCGTCGACCGAGTCATTCAACCCCGACATCTACTCGGCACGCCGCATTGTCGCAGGCCCGACACTGGCATTCCTCGGATTCATCTTCCTGGGATTCGGAATCATATATCGTCCACGTAAAAAAGAAGAACAACAATGAGCTGGTTAGAAGCCCTGATTCTCGGCATCGTGCAAGGACTTGCCGAATATCTGCCCATCAGCAGCAGCGGTCACCTCGAGATCTGCCGCCAGATTCTCGGTGTGGACCTCGACGGTGCAAAGTCACTCGAATTTGACGTCATGCTCCATGTGGCCACCGTCCTGAGCACGATCGTGATCTTGTGGAAGGAATTTCTTCCGCTGTGCCGCTCGTTCTTCACCTTCAGACGTGACGACAATTTCTACTATGTCTGCAAGATACTCATCTCTTGCATACCGGTCGCCATTGTCGGACTCTGTTTCAAAGACACCGTAGAACAATTTTTTAACGGAAACCTCACGACCGTCGGCATCTGCCTGTGTGTGACAGCCTGTCTGCTGGCATTCGCCTACTTCTTCCGCACCTCACCGCTGCTCAAGGCCGGAACAAAAGGAGACAAACCCTATCAGCCGCGTGAAATCACCTGGCTCGATGCCTTTGTCATCGGCTGCGCCCAGGCTGTGGCAGTGCTTCCGGGACTCAGCCGCAGCGGAACGACGATCGCCACCGGCATTCTGATCGGCGACAAGCGTGAGAAGGTAGCCCAGTTCTCATTCTTCATGGTGATCATTCCGATTCTCGGCGAAGCCCTGCTCGATTTCAAGAAGATCATCGCACCGTCGGCCGACGCGATCGCCGCAGCCCCCGAGGCCACAGTCGGCCCCATGGCGATGCTCATCGGCTTCCTCGCCTCGTTCATCGTCGGATGCATGGCCTGCAAATGGATGATCGAGATCGTAAAGAAGGGTAAAATGGTCTGGTTTGCAGTCTACTGTCTGCTTGCCGGAATTCTCTGCATCGTTTTCTGACCATGGATTTCATAACCGGAGAGATACTCTACATCGACAAACCGCTCGGATGGTCGTCGTTTGATGTCGTCAAACGTGTTCGGGGTGTGTTGCTGAAACGTCTCGGCAAAAAGAAATTCAAGGTCGGACATGCCGGCACACTCGACCCGCTGGCGACAGGGGTTATGACCGTCTGCACCGGAAAGGCCACAAAACGCATCGAGGAACTGCAGGCCGGCATCAAGGAATATGTCGCGACAATCAGGCTCGGCGCAACCACCCCGTCGTTCGACCTCGAGACCGAGATAGACGCCACCTATCCGACCGATCACATCACCCGCGGGAGCGTGGAAAACGTGCTGCGCGGGTTCACCGGCGAGATTCAACAGATTCCTCCGGCCTTCTCGGCATGCAAGATCGACGGCCAGAGAGCCTACAAACGGGCACGCAGGGGAGAGGCAGTCGAGCTGAAACCGAAACTGCTCGTCATCGACGAGATCGAACTGCTCGACTACACAGCCGACACGATCACCATTCGAGTCGTGTGCAGCAAAGGGACCTACATCAGGGCCCTGGCCCGCGACATCGGCGAGGCACTTGGCTCGGGAGGTCATCTGACAGCGTTGAGACGCACCCGGGTCGGCGACATCACAATCGACCGCTGTCTGCCTGTCGACGACATGGTCGCAATGCTCAAGGAGACAGAAATCACATTTCCAGAAGAAAATCAATAAAAAACAATCATAATCGCAATGAAACTATCGCAGTTCAAATTCCGCCTTCCTGAAGAACAGATCGCACAATATCCGTCGCCCTCACGCGACGAATGCCGCCTGATGGTCGTCGACAGAAAGACCGGAGAAATCTCACACCACATTTTCAAAGAGATCATCAACTATTTCGACGAGGGAGACATGATGGTGTTCAACGACACCCAGGTCTTTCCGGCCCGTCTCGACGGAAACAAAGAGAAGACCGGAGCCCGCATCGAGGTGTTTCTGCTCCGCGAGTTGAACGCCGACAACAAACTGTGGGACGTGCTTGTTGAACCGGCCCGCAAGATCAGGATCGGCAACAAACTCTATTTCGGCGACGACGAGTCGATGGTGGCCGAAGTGATCGACAACACGACCTCACGCGGCCGAACATTGCGTTTTCTCTATGACGGCAGCCACGAAGAGTTCAAAGGAGCTTTGTTCGACCTCGGCATGACACCGCTGCCCGAGTACATCAACCGCGCTCCGGAACCTGAAGATGCCGACAACTATCAGACAATCTACGCCTCGAAAGAGGGAGCCGTCGTAGCCCCGGCAGCCGGCCTCCACTTCAGCCGCGAACTGTTGAAACGCCTTGAGATCAAAGGAATCAAGCAGGGATTTCTGACCGAACACTGCGGCCTCGGCAACTTCCGCGAGATCGATGTCGAGGACCTCACCAAACACCGCATGGACTCAGAGCAGCTCGAGATCACCCAGGAACTGGTCGACGAGGTCAACGCGACCAAAGACGCCGAACACAAAGTGTGTGCCGTGGGTACATCGGTGCTCCGTGGCATCGCGAGTGCGGTTTCAATGGGCGGCCACATGAAGACCTACAGCGGCTGGACCAACAAATTCATCTTTCCGCCCTATGAGTTCACCGTCTGCAACGCCCTGGTGACCAATTTCCACATGCCCTACTCGACAATGTTGATGATGACATGTGCGTTCGGCGGCTATGACCTTGTCATGAAGGCATATGACGAGGCAATCAACGAGGGTTACAGATTCGGTTGCTACGGCGACGCAATGCTGATCATCTGATGATTATCGACGAACGCAACGACAGGCGTCAACGCGTGATCGACGCAGCACGGGCAATGATGACAGCCGCCCGCACGGCACCCAAGGCACGCGGACTCGACACAATCGAGATCGCCACAGTCACCGACACCGACATTGTACGTCTGAGCGAGACAATGCTCGAGCTCCACAACGAGACCGGCCGCCCCGTCTACAAACGCGACTCAGAGAACATCAGGCAAGCCGACGCCATAGTCTTGATCGGCATCAGGAGCCAAGTGATGGGTCTGAACTGCGGACACTGCGGCTACCCCACCTGCGGCGACAAACCCGGTCAGGCACCGTGCGCCATGAACTGCTGCGATGTCGGCATCGCGCTCGGAAGTGCCGTCGCCACAGCCGCCGACCTCAGAGTCGACACACGCATCATGTTCTCAGCCGGCATGGCAGCGGAGCGTCTGCATCTGCTCGGAGAAGCCACCCAGATCTACGCCATCGCGGTCTCATGCTCAAGCAAAAATCCGTTCTTTGACAGAAAATAAACCATTCACTCCACCTAAAAATATGGACAAAAAATTCAAACGCACACTTGTCACCACCGCGCTTCCCTACGCCAACGGTCCCGTTCACATCGGCCACCTTGCAGGAGTTTACGTTCCGGCCGACATCTATACCCGCTATCTCCGTCTTCGCGGCGAAGATGTAGTCATGATCGGCGGAAGCGACGAGCACGGTGTGCCCATTACCATAAAAGCCCGCAAAGAGGGCGTCACCCCCCAGGATATAGTCGACCGCTACCACAAGATCATCAAGGACTCGTTTGAGGAGTTCGGCATCTCGTTCAGCGTCTACTCGCGCACCAGTTCGGAGCTTCACCACCAGACCGCCTCGGAGTTTTTCCGCCGCCTCTATGACAACGGACAGTTTGTAGAGCAGACATCGAAACAGCTCTACGACCCCGAAGCGAAACAGTTTCTTGCCGACCGCTATGTCACGGGCGAGTGTCCCCACTGCCACAGCGAGGGAGCCTATGGCGACCAATGTGAGAAATGCGGCACATCGCTGAGCGCCAACGACCTGATCAACCCGAAGAGCGCGATTTCAGGAGCCACCCCCGAGCTCCGCGAGACCCACCACTGGTATCTGCCGCTCGACCGGTGGCAACCGGCACTGTCGAAGTGGATTCTCGAAGAACACACCGAGTGGAAGCCTAATGTCTACGGACAGTGCAAATCGTGGATCGACCTCGGACTTCAGCCCCGCGCCGTCAGCCGCGACCTCGACTGGGGTGTTCCCGTTCCGGTCGAAGGAGCCGAAGGGAAGGTTCTCTACGTCTGGTTTGACGCACCGATCGGCTACATCTCGAACACCAAAGAGATTTTGCCCGACACGTGGGAGACGTATTGGAAAGATCCCGAGACGCGTATCATCAACTTCATCGGCAAAGACAACATCGTTTTCCACTGCATCGTGTTCCCGGCCATGCTGATGGCCTACGGCGACAACTTCCAGTTGCCCGACAACGTTCCGGCCAACGAGTTCCTCAACCTTGAGGGAGACAAGATCTCAACATCGCGCAACTGGGCAATCTGGCTACACGAATATCTCCGCGACTTCCCCGGCAAGCAAGATGTCTTGCGCTATGTCTTGACCGCCAATGCCCCCGAGACCAAAGACAACGACTTCACCTGGCGCGACTTCCAGACCCGCAACAACAGCGAGCTGGTCGCAATTCTGGGCAACTTCGTCAACCGTGCCGTGGTTCTGACCCACAAATATTTCGACGGAGTGGTTCCGGCGGCAGGCAACCTGACCGATATCGACAACGAAGCTCTTGCCGAGCTCAAGGCCATAAAGGAACGTCTGACCGACAATCTCGACAACTTCAGATTCCGCGAGGGACTCAAAGAAGCCATGAACATCGCACGCCTCGGCAACAAATATCTCCAGGACACCGAGCCTTGGAAACTCGCCAAGACCGATATGGCACGCGTGGCTACAGTTCTCAACATCGCGATCCAGATATGCGGTTCGATCGACATCGCCTGCGAGCCGTTCCTTCCGTTCATGGCAGGGAAACTCAAGACCATGCTCGGCCTTGAGAAACTTGAGTGGGCCGATCTGGGCAAGAGCGACCTGATCGCCTCCGGGACAAAACTCGGCGAGGCCCAGCTTCTGTTCGAGAAAATCGAAGACGAGGCCATCAACGCCCAGCTTGACCGTCTTGACCGCATCAAGAAAGAGAATCAGGTCAAGAACTTCAAGCCGGAGCCTATAGCCGAGACGATCGACCTGTCGGTGTTTGAGAAAGCTGACCTGCGCATCGGCACCGTCGTCGAATGCAAACCGGTCAAAAAGGCCAAGAAACTGCTTCAGTTCCTGATTGACGACGGTCTTGAACAGCGTACGATCTTGTCGGGAATCGCCGAGCACTACAAAGCAGAGGATCTTGTCGGCAAGCAGGTTGTCTTCATTGCCAACCTCGCCCCGAGAGAAATTCGCGGCATTGTGTCAAACGGCATGATACTGTCGGCCCTGAACGCCGACGGCTCACTGAAAGTAATCTCACCTTCGGCACCGTCTACCCCCGGTGCAAAAGTGTGCTGAGCACACATAAAACCACTTCTTGCCATGAATGAAACCAAACCAAGGATACTGATTATCTACACCGGCGGAACCATCGGCATGATCGAAGACTCAGAATCGGGCACTCTCCGCCCGTTCAACTTCGATCATCTGATCGACAACGTTCCGAAAATCAGAAAACTCGACTATTCGATCAACAACATTCAGTTTGACGAACCGATAGACTCAAGCGACATGTCGATAGGCGACTGGCAGAAAATCGCCCGCTACATCGGCGACAACTATGACCGTTATGACGGCTTTGTGGTTCTTCACGGAACGGACACAATGGCGTATACGGCCTCGGCGTTGTCATTCATGCTCGAAAACCTCCACAAACCGGTCATCATCACCGGCTCGCAGCTGCCGATAGGCGAGGTACGCACCGACGGTGAGGAGAACCTGATCACGGCACTTCAGATCGCGGCGGCGACCGATGCTTCCGGCAACCCGATGGTTCAGGAAGTCGCGATCTTGTTTGAGAACTATCTCTGGCGCGGCAACCGGTCAACCAAAAAGAGCGCGGACAACTTCAACGCGTTCAAGAGCAACAACTATCCGCCACTGGCCAAGATCGGTCTCGGCATTCATTTCGACACCGACGCACTCTGGCGCAGTCCGTCGCGGCGTCCGCTTGATGTCAGACTCAACCTCGACCCTTCGGTCATGTTCATAGACCTTTTCCCGGGTCTGTCGTCGGAGGTGCTGAACCACATGTTGCACACTCCGGGCATCAAGGGCATCGTCTTGCGCACCTACGGAGCGGGTAACGCGCCCTCGCAGTCATGGTTCACCGATTCGATAGCCGATGCCATTGAACGCGGCATAGTCATCATCAACGTGACGCAATGTGCGACAGGCGGCGTTCATGACCGCCGTTACTACACCGGCGACCGGTTGGCACGAGCGGGAGTCATCTCGGGCCGCGACATGACCAGCGAGGCCGCCGTGACGAAAATGATGTATCTGTTCGGACTCGGACTCGCCCCAGCTGAAGTTCGCCGTTATCTGGGTTGTTCACTGTGTGGGGAGGTCAGTGTCTGACAATGGAAAACAGTTTGAAACAGACCCTTGAAGAAGCTGTCGCAAGAATCAACCGGCCCGAATTTGTCGACTCAGATCCGGTTCAGTTTCCGCGCCGTTTCACGTCGCCAGAAGATATAGAGATCGTGTCGCTTCTGACATCGCATATCGCCTGGGGCAACCGCAAGATGATTTGCCGCGACTGCGAGAAACTTCTTGAACTGATGCACCACGAACCGATGCGTTTTGTCGCGGAAGGAGACTTTGACGAGATCGAAGACGGGAAGAACATTCACCGCACTTTTTTCGGCCGCGACCTTAAATATTTTCTACGGGGTCTTCACCAAGTTTACAAACGTCACGGCAGTCTGGAAGCGTTTGCCGCCTCGGAGCATATCGGGGCAGACGGGTTTCCCTCGTGGTGTCTTGCCGCAGCCCTCAACCGCGAGCTTGCGTCGGCCAACGAGCATTTCGGGCAGAGCCAACGGTGTCTGCCCGGCAATCTCGAGACGACGCCGCTGAAACGTCTGAACATGGCCCTGAGGTGGCTTGTCAGAGACGACGGCATCGTTGACATGGGGGTGTGGAAGCTGTTGAAACCGAGCCAGCTTTTCATTCCGCTCGATGTTCATGTTGCCGACACATCGCGTCAGTTCGGTCTTCTGACACGAAAGTCCAACGACCGTAAGGCCGTCGTTGAACTGACCGATGTTCTCAGAAAATTCGACCGGGAAGATCCGGTCAAGTATGACTTCGCTCTGTTCGGGCTTGGCGTCTCGGGCGAGTGAGGGCTCATCATCAACGATTTTTCCGGATTCAGAAACGGATCTGTAGGGCTCGCCGCGCAGAATTGATTTCAGGGCGTCGGGGTTGAGC
This sequence comes from uncultured Muribaculaceae bacterium, assembly GCA_910588035.1. Lineage (GTDB taxonomy): Bacteria > Bacteroidota > Bacteroidia > Bacteroidales > Muribaculaceae > CAJUPY01. The sequence goes on from CAJUPY010000042.1 coordinate 10,222, forward strand.
CGGTAGTGGTCTCTACGGTCGA
>CAJUPY010000043.1 GCA_910588035.1 uncultured Muribaculaceae bacterium
TTTCCTTTACCTCCAAATTTTTTGGTGACTTTTTTACACCCATTTTTGCAATCGCCTGATTGTCAGTAAGAAAAATTTTATGCGGTTTACCGGGCTACAGACATATCAGCTAAAAACCGATGCAACCATCGTTGACGATAACATAAAAGAAACTATTTAAAACAAAAATAAACGGTGAATAGTTTTTTTGTGTAATTTTGCATCGCTTATATAAAGATACGCGCAAGATGACATACAAATATGATTATTTAGTAATCGGATCGGGCATTGCGGGAATGAGCTTTGCCCTGAAAGTAGCCGGCACAGGCCGTGTCGCCTTGATCTGCAAGACTACCCTTGAAGAAGCCAACACGGCCCTTGCACAAGGAGGCGTCGCCTCGGTCACCAATCTTGAAGTTGACGATTTTGACAAGCACATCCACGACACTATGGTGGCCGGTGACTGGCTCAGCGACCCGGAGGCGGTGAAAAAAGTTGTCACAGACGCGCCGCGCCAGATCAAGGAGCTGATTGACTGGGGGGTGGATTTTGACAAGAATGCCGACGGCCGTTTTGACCTTCACCGCGAGGGGGGGCACTCGGAATTCCGAATACTTCATCACGCCGACAACACCGGATATGAGATTCAGCAGAGTCTGATAAAAGCTGTAAGAGCCAACAAGAACATAGATATTTTCGAGAATCATTTCGCTATCGAGATCATCACGCAGCACCATCTCGGGAAGATTGTCACGCGCCGCACTCCCGACATCACGTGTTACGGTGCATATGTACTCGACCAGAACAGCGGGAGTGTCGACACTTTTCTCGCCCGTGTGACCTTGATGGCCACCGGTGGTGTCGGAGCTGTCTACCAGACAACGACCAATCCGCTTGTCGCCACAGGCGACGGCATCGCGATGGTCTACCGCGCCAAAGGGGAAGTGAGAGACATGGAGTTCATTCAGTTTCACCCGACCGCGTTCTTCCACCCGGGTGACCGTCCCTCATTCCTTATCACTGAGGCGATGAGAGGCTATGGAGCTGTATTGCGCAATCTCAAGGGAGAAGAGTTCATGCACAAATATGATCCGCGTCTGTCTCTTGCTCCACGAGACATTGTCGCCCGCGCCATCGACAGCGAGATGAAACAGTATGGCGACGACCATGTCTATCTCGACGTGACCCACAAAGATGCCGAGGAGACAAAGAAACATTTCCCCAACATCTACAGCCACTGTCTCGAGCTTGGCATCGACATCACCAAAGATTATATTCCGGTAGCCCCGGCCGCCCATTATCTTTGTGGCGGCATCAAGGTCGACACCAACGGCGAATCGAGCATCAAGCGTCTTTATGCCGTCGGCGAATGTTCATGCACGGGTCTTCACGGCGGCAACCGTCTGGCCTCGAACTCGCTCATAGAGGCTGTCGTCTATGCCGAGGCCGCCTCTCAACATGCCCGCAGGAACATCGGCCATTATGACCTGCGTGAAGATGTGCCGGTCTGGAATGACGAAGGCACACGTCATCCAGAGGAGATGGTGCTGATCACACAGAGCATCAAGGAGGTCAACCAGATCATGGGTACATATGTCGGAATAGTCAGGAGCAATCTGAGGCTCGACCGTGCGTGGAACCGTCTCGACATACTCTATGAGGAGACCGAGAAGCTGTTCAAGTGTTCTAAGGCGTCGCGCGAGATCTGTGAGCTGCGCAACATAATCAATGTGGGTTACCTGATCATGCGTCAGGCCAAGGAACGTCGCGAATCGCGCGGACTACACTACACGATCGACTATCCGCCCGTTGAAAAGAAGGTCGAATTCTGATAAACCGACTCTGAACACCGGGCGCAAGAAACTTTTCAAACGTCCGGTGTTATTATATATATGAGAATAACTGCCGCAGACCAGCAACAAATGCCAACCGTAAGATATTTCATATTGATCATTCTGACCTCGCTGCTTTTCCCGGTGAAAATGGCGGCTCAGACCGATATTGCCATTGACGAGGAGCAATCGTCGAGGCAAAAGGTGTTCCGCGGCAAGTATCACAAGGTCACGGAAGAAGGTGACACGGTTCTTGTGTTGGTGATGAATGACATCACGGTTTTTCCCGAGTTTAAATTCAAAAATAAAAAAGAGGAGGAATTTTATTGGCGCACTGTCCGTGACGTCAAAAAAACCCTCCCCTATGCGAAACTGATCTGCGAGACCCTGACAGAGACATATGAATACATTGAAACTTTCCCTACCCAGAAAGAGCGTGAGCAGTATCTCAAGGAGATGGAGTCGGAAGTATTCAACCAGTATAAGCCGGTGCTTAAGAAATTCAGTAAAAATCAGGCACGTTTACTCATAAAGTTGATTCAGAGGGAGACCAACCAGTCGAGCTACAACATTCTGAAAGCGTTTCTCGGATCGTTCCGTGCCGGGTTCTGGCAGACATTCGGCCGGTTTTTCGGTGTCAATCTAAAAAGCCAGTACCGACCAGACAAAGACCGTCAGGACGCAATTATCGAACGTGTCTGCGTAGCCGTAGAACAAGGCTTGATATAGCAGCCAGCAACAACAGGGCCACAATTACCGCTACAGGCGGTCCGTTTCTCACGGCAGTCACCGATGATCGGGTCACGACCGACGATACCGAATCGGTTTTCACAGCCAGATGTTCGTCTTCGGTCACCCTCCCGGCCACAACCGTCATCACGATTCCCGACGCTTTCGTCCCGGTTTCTACACCATTGTCAAACGAAACGACCGAATCAACTCTTATGTCGAAGACGACCGACAATGAGTCGGCGATGCGGCTCAGATCGACCGAGCGGTCAGTTGTGACCAACGCGTTATCGCGGTGAGCCACCCTGGAAGCGGTACACCCGGTCAGACACATCAGCAGCAACAGAGCCAGCACACCAAGTTTGGCATATTCACGCCTCGCATCAAAACACGGGCACGCTTTCGCGGCAAAATCGCCATGACCACAGACTACTGCATCGGGAAACTGTTTTTTCAACGAACCAATCAACCTGACGAGACTCTGTTTCTGAGCGTCGGTGCGTGTGTCGGCCGGAGTTCGGCCGTCTTCAAGCAGTCCGCCGACATAGGCGATGCCTACCGACCTTGCGTTGTGGCCCCGGCAATGCGCACCTTGCTGTTCCAGAGACCTCCCGGGGTGGACCGAACCGTCGGCATAAATGACATAGTGATAGCCTATGTCTGACCACCCGTTTCCTCCGACATGCCAACGTCTGATATCGTCGACTGTCACCTCGCGCCCTCTCGGAGTAGCGGTGCAATGGACGATAATTTCATCGACCGGCCTCATCTTCAGCCCCCTTTCTTTCCGTTTCAGACATTTTTTCGAGCAACCCGGCCAACATTCCGGCAATTTCGTCTTTATTTTTCACGATGACAGAAAATGTCGACGCCGCCTCCCTGATTTCCTGTTTGTCGCGTGTCGACTCCATTACCGAACGCCATTCACAGAAAATGTTGAACGCTCCCATCAACATTGTGAAAGCAGGCAGTGGCAGAACCACCGCACCAATCAGGTCGACACATGTCAGCACAAACATTGGCAGAAAATATTTCACTGCCTTGTCACACGTCATTTTGTAGCCTCGCGAACGTGTGGCTATTCCCTCCCGCGCGGCACGTGTCACCCCCGTGACAAAATCAACGGCCATTGCAATGGCCACCGCTCCGTAAGCTACAAGAACCAGAGTCACGTATGCCTCAAGAGCCGACAATTGAAAAATTTGAATGATTTCCATAGTATTACACTTTTTTTGGTTTCACGCAGCAAAAATATAGCCGGCACAAGATGAATTGACCGAAAACTATGGAAATTTCAGGCGGCATTTTTCAATAAAACCGCCCTATATCTGATCTTAACAATTTATTATACTGCTATTTACGCGGATTAAAAAATCGCACCAACTTCTTGAAAAAGCGATGTTTCTTTTTGTCGGCCTGGTAATCGCGCAATTGACCTACGGCCTCTGCCACAACCGTCGCGACATCTTCGCCCGAAGCAGCGGCATAGTGGCGGGCCAGACGTGCGGTCTGATGCTCATCGAGGTTTATGGCTCTGAACATCGACATCAGAGATTTTCTTGACTTTATTCCAAACTCCATGCGGTTAAGGTCAATATAATAAAACCTGTATCGTCCGCCCGGAAGACGTTTGAACAATATGTTTCCGGGAGAAAAATCTTTGTGCCACACTCCGGCCCGATGAAGACGGACCATCTCCTCACCCAGAGCCGCAAGCATCTCCTCGCAATCGTCGAAACGCTCCCAGTCTCTTACGTTCTCTGCGTCAAGCTGCTCGCAAAAATAGTAGCTGCGGGTCATTCTCAGGCCCGATCTCACCTCACCGTATCCATAGGGACGCGGGGTTCCGAAACCGAGCGACAGCAATCTGTTGGCATTTTCAAACGAACGTTTGGCCTTACCGTCGCGCAAAGTCGTATATACATAATTATTAGGGAAGCGCGGACAGTGGAAAGCTTTTATGTTGACAGCCGTTCCGTCGGCGTCGTCGAGACAGAATAACCGGTTGCGGCCTTTGTAGATCTGCACGGCCTGAGCCGGAACACCATTGGCGACAATCTCTTTTATCAGGCTGCCATGGGCAACCTCATGGATAATCTCACGCCTTGCCATTGTCTTTCAAAAGTTTGCGTGCCAGACGATAGGCCGTTACTGTCGACAGATATTCCTCACGGCTGATCGCCCGTCCCTCCGGCCCGTCAAAAATGCCTCCGCGCAAGATATAGCACTCAAACCACGATTTCAGTCCTTTCAGCACCGGAACCGCCGGTCCGACCGATCGTCGTGTCGTGGCCAGCACTTTCGCTCCGATTCTGGCGTGGTCTATTACCTTGTCGTGGTATTCTTTCGGGGTCACGCAACGATAGTGGAGAATATCACCGTCGACCGGCTCGGGTCTGAGAGTACCCGGGAAAACGACTTTCTCAAATACATCACCGAGATTCCACTGTGCGTAGCTCTTGTCAAAAAGCCTGATCTGAAGATCTGGATACCAACCGCAATGTTTGACCGGCTGACCACAGTAGAAGTTCATTCGCGAGAACTGATAAATGCGGTGTGTCAGCCCTTGAGACTTCAATTGCCTGAGCGAACGCTGCAAGGCGGGCGACAAAACTTCGTCGGCATCGATCGACAAGACATAACGGTGGCTCGCCAGCGAAGTGGCAAACTGGCGTTGCGCACCAAATCCGGTAAACTCGCGACAGACAACTTTACATCCCATCTCACGGCATATCTGAGCGGTACTGTCGCTCGACATAGAGTCGACGACGATAATCTCGTCGGCTATTCCGTCGAGTGACGCTATGCAGCGGGCGATGTTCAGCTCCTCGTTGCGCGAAATGATTATGGCAGAAATGTCGGTCATTGATTTGCAAATGTAATAAAAATAATTGAACTACACATCTGCCGGAGACGTTTAACTTTCTGAGATCAACATCAGCGACCATGAACAGTCAGAACAACAATGCCGTGACAGGCCGGTGGGAGAAGTTGGTGGAATGGTGTCAGCGTCATTGCACCCCCTACACCTATGCCATTGTTGTGGCTGTTATCATCGGGGTGGCATCGGGCATCGCCGCGTCGGCTCTGAAGTGGATGATTCAACTCATGTCAGCCATCGTCTTCCATGATATAAGCCTCGGCAGCAACCTGCGGTTGCTTTTCTGTCCGTTGCTGGGCATTTTGCTGACAGGTATCTACCAGCGGTATGTCGTGCACCTGAATCTGGAGCATGGCATGGAACGCATCGAACGCGAACTCGGCAGCGGAAAATATAATCTCGGAGCGCGTTACATTTTCTCACCTATGATAGCCAGCACCCTGACCCTCGGTTTCGGAGGATCGGCCGGAGCCGAAGGTCCCATAGCGACAGCCGGGGCGGCAATCGGGGGGCGAGTCGGACGCATCTTCAAGGTCGATGACGCCACCTTGAAAATAATGATAGGATGTGGTGCCGGAGCCGGCATTGCGGGAATTTTCCTCGCTCCGGTCGGAGGCGCGATGTTCACCCTCGAACTTCTCAGGCTCAGCATGTCGACCATTCTGGTTGTCTCGCTGATCGTGGCGTGTCTGGTTTCAGCTATGACCGCATATGTTTGCAACGGGTTGAACTACGACATAAATTTCATTCAAACAGTGCCTTTCGAAGTCAAGATCATCGTTCCGGCTCTTGTGCTCGGTGTTTTGTGTGGCGTCTACTCATCTTACTATACAATGATCATGAAACGGCTTCGGGGCTGGTTTGAGTCGATAGGCAACCATTGGGTCAGAAACCTTGTGTCGGGCACACTGCTGGCTGCCGCGGTGTTCTTTTTTCCCACTCTCTATGGCGAAGGCTATGACTCACTGTCGAAACTCATCAACGGCGAACACATCGTTCTGACCCACAACAGCCTTTTTTATGAACTTGGACACAGTCCGTGGCTTCTGATGGCTATCACGGCCGGAATTTTGTTATGTAAACCGATAGCCACCTGCTCGACCAACTCCGGCGGCGGCGTTGCCGGAGACTTCGCCCCCACCCTTTTCGCCGGGGCCATGACCGGTTTTCTGTTCGCCATGTTCCTTAACACAGTCTTCGGTCTCGATCTGCCGACAGGAAACATTGTCTTCATCGGCATGGCAGGGGTCATGGCCGGGACGGTCAAGGCTCCTCTGATGGCTATATTCCTGACAGCTGAAATGGCCGACGGCTACCAGTTTCTTCTCCCATTGATGATTGCCTCGGCGACATCTTACTGCATCGTCACCATGATCTCGCGACTAAGGGCAAAAGGCACGGTGATGCCAGACGAGAAAGCGCAGGCATGAGAATTTTTCTGTGGAATCACGATTCCCTGATAAAATCATTTATCATTAAGAAAACATAATCAATCTTGAATATTGGTTAAAAAGGGCCATTAACCGTGCTATTAAAGACGTATTCACATAATTTACTAAAATTTTTTTCAGAATTACATTTATAATGAGTAATTTTGTTGAATCTAAAATAATAACCTACCTATAACCAACGTTTAACCTACTTTTATCATGGTAAATTTCTCACTTGAAGGCAAAGTAGCGCTCGTAACCGGAGCAGCATACGGAATCGGACTTGCAATCGCACAGGCACTCGCCGAGGCAGGCGCAAAAATCGTCTATAACTGCTCACGCCAGTCTACACTCGACCGCGGCGCCGAAGCCTACAAGCAGCTCGGCATCGACGCAAAGGGATATCTTTGTGACGTGACCGACGAGGCTGATGTCAAGAAAATGGTGGCCGACATCGAGGCTACGGTCGGCACAATCGACATTCTTGTCAACAACGCCGGCATCATCAAACGCATTCCGATGGAAGAAATGGAAGCTGAAGATTTCCGCCGTGTGATCGACGTAGACCTGATCGGTCCGTTCATCTGCGCCAAGGCCGTCATTCCCGGCATGAAGAAAAAAGGTGCCGGCAAGATCATCAACATCTGCTCGATGATGAGCGAACTCGGCCGCGAGACCGTTTCGGCCTATGCGGCAGCCAAGGGCGGATTGAAGATGCTCACACGCAACATCGCCTCAGAGTATGGTGAATTCAACATTCAGTGTAACGGCATCGGCCCGGGCTACATCGCCACAGAGCAGACAGCTCCCCTTCGTGAACGTCAGGCCGACGGCAGCCGCCACCCGTTTGACTCGTTCATCATCGCCAAGACTCCGGCAGCACGCTGGGGTACACCCGACGATCTGAAGGGTCCGGCAGTGTTCCTTGCTTCAGAAGCATCTGATTTTGTCAACGGACATGTTCTCTATGTCGACGGCGGCATTCTTGCCTACATCGGCAAACAGCCCAAATGATGAACCTGATCAAAACCGTTTTACCTTGCATCGCGCTCACACTCATTGTGGGCGCATGTGGGGTCAGACAACAACGTCTGACAATTACCAACGACCTCGATACAGCCCGTGAGGGAGAGATAGTCGAAGTCGATCTTAAAGCGGTCACCATTGACGGCCCGCTGATTGTCACCGACACCGAAGGCAATGAGATTGTCAGTCAGATCACCGCTGACTCAATGCTTATTTTTCCGGCTACAGTCGGTGCCGGCTCATCGGCCGACTACTATATCAGACAGGGCGTCTCTCAGAAAAACGACACCACAGTCAGCGGCGCGCTATATCCGTGGCGCAAAGATGACATGACGTGGGAGAATGAACATTCGGCATACCGTGCATACGGTCCGGAGCTACAACGCAGCGGCGAACGCGGCTTCGGCTATGACATCTGGACAAAATCTGTCGACACTCCGGTGGTCGCGCAACGCTACCGCGACCATGCCAAGGGCATCTCATTTCACGAAGATCACGGCAAAGGCATGGATGTCTATGCTGTCGGTCCGACACTCGGAGGCGGCACAGCGGCATTGATTGACTCTGCCGGCGAGATCGTTTATCCGTGGGCTTTCAGCGAGTGGGAGATCATCGACAACGGTCCTCTCCGCTTCAAATGCCGGCTGACTTATCTTCCGACCGCGGTCGACGGTGACAGTTCGGTCGTGGAGACACGCGTGATCAGTCTCGACAGCGGCTCGTGGCTCAACAAGACCATAGTCAGTTATGACGGTCTTACCAACCTGTCGACAATCGCTCCGGGCATCGTTGTCCACACCCAGAACAGCGATGGGTTTGAGTTGATCTCACCACAGATAATGGCATATGCCGACTCTACACAAAATGCCTCGGCAGGCAACGGCGTGATCTATGTCGGAATCGTGGCACCCGATGCCAAGGAGACCGTATACCGCCCGTTTGACAAGCCACAGGGGGATGCCGTCGGCCATATACTGGCAACATCATCCTACCGTCCCGGCACACAATATGTCTATTTCTGGGGCTCAGGCTGGAGCAAAGGTGGCGTTGACGACATGGAGTCGTGGCAAGAGATCTTGAACGACAGCTACCGCCGCATGCAAAATCCCCTTAAAGTAACCATCAATCCTTAAACATCAAAAATGGAAGAAGTTTTCAAATATATAATCGGCCTGGGCGCAGCCGTGATGATGCCTGTGATCTTCACGATTCTCGGCGTCTGCATCGGCATCAAGCTTGGCGACGCACTCAAAGCCGGACTTAAAGTCGGCGTCGGTTTCATCGGTCTCTCGATCGTGACCGCGCTTCTGACCTCGGCTCTCGGCCCCGCGCTCAACAAGGTAGTCGAGATCTATGACCTTCAGCTCCAGGTGTTTGACATGGGGTGGCCCGCTGCGGCTGCCGTAGCCTACAACACTGCCGTCGGAGCCTTCATCATTCCGGTCTGTCTCGGTGTCAACCTGATCATGTTGCTGACCAAAACGACACGAGATCGGAAGAGCACACGTCTGAACTCCAGTCACCGAACAACATCTCGTA
>CAJUPY010000044.1 GCA_910588035.1 uncultured Muribaculaceae bacterium
CAACCAAAGCGGGTGAGCTTGCGACACTGCTCGGTGACGATCTTCTCAACATCGACTCACTCGTTGTCAGAGGCCCGATAAACGATGCTGATTTCAACACTATGAAACAGTGTTGTTTGTCAGGAAAATTGAGCACATTGAATATTGAGTATTCCAATATTGAAAAAGGAATCCCTGAGATGGCATTTTTCAAATGTGAAAAACTGAGTAGAATAATACTTCCTGAAGAAATACCACTGATCGGAGACTATGCTTTTGTCTCAACGGGATTGAGAGAAATCATTCTACCTGAAAATTTTAATGCCCACTTGCAAAGTGGGGTGTTTTCTCATTGCAAATTTCTTAGCAAGGCCGCACTCCCTTTGAACATGACTGTAGTTCCTTCGGCGATTTTTGATGGATGCTCAATTTTGAAAGAAATTGAATTATCTTATTTTGCTGAGAAGATCGGAAGAAGAGCTTTTGCCGGAACTGATTTGAAGAATATAGCTCTTCCAGATTACACCGAGCAAATCGGAGCGTATGCTTTCTCCAACATCCCCGATTGCCGGAGCATTGTTCTGCCCGGATTTTTAAGGTCGATAGGCTATGGCTGCTTCCAGGGCACGAAACTTCCGGCCAAAATCTACAGTTACGCGCCTGCACCTCCCGGGTGCGAGATGATTGACAACGTGGCATCGATGACGGAATCTTCCAAGATCATGAGTCCGTTCCAATATGATGAGAATACGACAGTAAACACGACTACAACAGTCTATGTGCCTGTCGGATCTGGAGACCTATACCGCCGTACACCGGGTTGGGACTATTTCACCAACATTGTCGAGATAGATTTCTCGGGCATCGACGACATCACCGTCGACAGCGTTGACGGAGGCGACGGAGCGATCTATGATCTGTCGGGACGACGTGTGGCGAACCCCGTCGAAGGGCAGATATACATCATGAACGGTAAGAAATTTGTTTACAAAATGTGATTTACAACGATTGAATTTAGCTAAGAATGTAATATTGAAACAAAACAGCCTGCGGCGTGATGTCGCGGGCTGTCTTATTAGAGGGTGTTTAATAAGTTTCAGAATTTGTCGAACGTAAACGGCAGCAGGGAGCTTACCGACTCGACGACATAGACCTTGTCGCGTCCCGCCATTATGACCGGCACACCGTGGCCTGCGAGGGTCTCATACTCGACCAACGCCTGGCGACATGCGCCGCAAGGTGAGATCGGCACATCGACCCACTCGTCGTTTACGTCGCGGGCCGCCAGGGCGATAGCCTCAAACGTGGCTTCGGGATAGCGGGCGTGGGCATAGTAGGCGGCTGTGCGTTCGGCGCACAGGCTCGACGGAAAAGCGGCGTTCTCCTGGTTGGCACCGGCGATGATCTCGCCGTTTGAGAGCGCGATGGCCGCGCCGACCTTGAAGCGGCTGTAGGGGGCATAGGATCTGAATGTCGCCTCGCGGGCCCGGTCGACAAGTTTACGTTGCAACGGCGACAGCTCGTCGAATGTCAACGACAGAAACTGGGTTGTCAGAGTCTTCTTTTCCATGGTTTTCAGTCTTTTCCGGTTATAATTTTTTTAATGTCGTTAAGTTTGTTGAGCGCGGCCATTGGGGTGAGGTTGTTGATGTCGAGGTCGAGAATCTCGTCGCGCACCTGCGACAGCACCGGATCGTCGAGCTGGAAAAACGAGAGCTGCACACCCGCCTCAGACTGCACCGGGGCGATTGTCTGTGGTTTGGCCTCGCCGCCGTTTATTGTCTCGAGGTGGTGGAGCACTTTGTCGGCACGTTCGACGATCGACTTCGGCATTCCGGCCAGCCGGGCAACGTGTATTCCGAAGCTGTGCTCGCTGCCTCCGCGCGCGAGTTTGCGCAAGAAAACGACCTTGCCGTCGATCTCCTTGACCGCGACGTTGAAGTTGACCACACGCTGAAACGACCGTTCCATTTCGTTGAGCTCATGGTAGTGGGTGGCGAAGAGCGTCTTCGGTCTCATCGCCCCGCTCTCGTGAATGTGCTCGACAATGGCCCAGGCGATCGAGATTCCGTCATAGGTCGAGGTTCCGCGTCCAAGCTCGTCAAAAAGAATAAGCGAACGTTGGCTCATATTGTTCAGAATCGAGGCTGCCTCGTTCATCTCGACCATGAATGTCGACTCGCCCAGCGCGATGTTGTCGCTTGCGCCGACACGGGTGAAGATTTTGTCGACGACACCGATATGGGCACTGTCGGCTGCGACAAAACAGCCGATCTGGGCCATCAGCACGTTGAGGGCGGTCGACCGGAGCAGGGCCGATTTACCCGACATGTTGGGTCCGGTGATCATCATGATCTGGGTGTGGTCGTTGTCGAGACTGACGGTGTTGGTGATGTAGGGTGTGCCGGGGGGCAATTCCTTCTCGATGACAGGATGCCGACCCTCGACAATCTCGAGTGTCAGCGAGTCGTCGACCACAGGGCGGTTGTAGCGGTTTTCCATTGCGACCCGGGTGAACGACAGCAACACGTCGAGCCGCGCAATCATCTTGGCATCGAGCTGTATTGCCGGAGTGTAGTTGGCCACCGAGGCCACAAGGCTGTTGTAGAGTCTGAACTCGATCGACTCGATTTTTTCCTGTGCTCCGAGAATCTTCTCCTCATACTCCTTCAGCTCGGGGGTGATATATCGCTCGGCGTTGACCAGAGTCTGCTTTCTGATCCACTCGGGGGGCACCTTGCTCTTGTGGGTGTTGGTGACCTCGATGTAGTATCCGAAGACATTGTTGTAGCCGATTTTCAGCGACGGAATTCCGGTTGCCGCGCTCTCGCGCTGCTGAACTTTCATCAGATAGTCCTTGCCTTTGAAGGCAATCTCGCGCAGCTCGTCGAGTTCGGCGTCGAAGCCGTCGCGAATGACCGATCCGCGGTTCAACGCCGCCGGAGCGTCGTCGACAATCGTGCGGGCGATCGAGTCGCGGGCGGCAACACACGGGTTGAGCTGCTCGCCGATAGCCCTGAGCGGAGCGAGATCGACCGCGCTACACAGTTGTTTGACCGGCTCGATGGCAGTCAGCGCGTTGCGCAGCTGAATCAATTCGCGCGGCGAGATGCGACCGAATGTCAGTTTCGAGGTCAGACGCTCGATGTCGCCGATCTGCTCGAGATATTCCCTGAGTTGATCGCGAAGATCGGGCTGACGGAAGAAATATTCGACAACGTCGAGGCGGTCGTTGATCATCTTCGGGTCTTTCAGCGGAAAGAGCAGCCAACGGCGCAGCAATCGCGCTCCGGGGGGTGTGACAGTGCGGTCGAGAACCCCGAGAAGGCTCTTGCCGTCTTCGTTGAAACTGCCTGTCAGCTCGAGATTGCGAACTGTAAACCGGTCGAGCCTGACATAGCGGTCTTGCTCGATGCGGTTCAGGCGTGTGATGTGGGCGGCATCGCCGTGGCGTGTGATGTCGAGATAGTGGAGAATCGCGCCCGAGGCGATCACGGCGGCGTTCATGTCATAGATTCCGAATCCTTTGAGGCTGCCGGTCTGGAACTGTTTCAGCAACCGCGAGTTGGCCGAGTCGAGAGTGAAAATCCAGTCATCAAGCTCATTGACGAGCCAGCGTCCGGTCAGCCGTTCGCTCAACGCCGCTTTTCCACCGCGCACGACCAGCACCTCTTTCGGCGAGAAATTGCCAAGAAGTTTGTCGACATAGTCGGCCGACCCCTCCGCAGTCAGAAACTCTCCTGTCGAGAGATCGAGAAAAGCAACGCCGGCGGTCTCTTTCATGAAATGGACCGCCGCCAGAAAGTTGTTCTCGCGGTGGTCGAGGGCATTGTCGTTGAGCGTCACGCCGGGCGTGACCAGCTCGGTTATGCCGCGTTTGACAAGTTTCTTTGTCAGTTTCGGATCTTCAAGCTGCTCACATATCGCGACCCTCTTGCCCGCTCTGACGAGTTTTGGCAGATAGGTGTCGAGGGCATGGTGTGGAAATCCGGCAAGCTCCACCGACTGCGCCGTGCCGTTTGCACGGCGTGTCAGTGTGATGCCGAGAATTTCAGACGCCGTTATCGCGTCATCGCAAAATGTCTCATAGAAATCGCCGACCCTGAACAGCAATATCGCGTCGGGGTGTTTCTGTTTCATCTCGAAATATTGCTTCATCAGCGGAGTCTCGACGACTTTCTTTGCCATAGATCGTTTCGGGTGGGGGTTATTCCATCAGTTTGCGATAGCGGCGGCGTGTGGGTTCCTTGCCGTCGTTGTGATCGCGTTTATACTGTTCGTAGTCAGAGTATGAGCCTTCATAGAAAACCACATTTCCGTCTCCCTCGAAAGAGAGAATGTGGGTGCAGATGCGGTCGAGGAACCAACGGTCGTGGCTGACGACGACAGCACATCCGGCAAAGTCGTCGAGACCTTCCTCGAGGGCACGCAGGGTGTTGACATCGATGTCGTTGGTCGGCTCGTCGAGAAGCAGAACGTTACCCTCTTCCTTGAGGGCCATAGCCAGGTGCAGGCGGTTTCGCTCGCCACCTGAGAGCACTCCGATTTTCTTCTCCTGGTCGGCACCTGTGAAATTGAATTTCGACAGGTAGGCACGGGCGTTGACATCGCGGCCTCCCATTCTGAACGACTCCACGCCCTGTGAGATGACCTCATAGACGGTGCGGTCGGGCAGAAGGTCGTGGTGGGTCTGGTCGACATATGCGATCTTCACAGTCTCGCCGACGTCAAACGTTCCGCTGTCGGGTGTCTCCTGTCCCATGATCAGACGGAACAGGGTCGTCTTTCCGGCACCGTTGGGTCCGATAACGCCGACAATGCCGTTGGGTGGCAGTGTGAAGTCGAGATCTTTGAACAGCTGTTTCTTTCCGAACGCCTTCGACAGTCCGTTTGCCTCGATGACCTTGTTGCCGAGACGCGGACCGTTGGGAATGAAAATCTCCAGTCGTTCCTCCTTCTGCTTCTGGTCTTCGTTGAGCAGGCGGTCATAAGACGACAGACGTGCCTTGCCTTTGGCCTGGCGTGCCTTCGGTGCCATTCTGACCCATTCGAGCTCACGCTCGAGTGTCTTACGGCGTTTGCTCGCCTGCTTCTCTTCCATGGCCATACGTTTGGTTTTCTGGTCGAGCCACGACGAGTAGTTGCCTTTCCAGGGTATTCCCTCACCGCGGTCCAGCTCGAGAATCCAGCCGGCGACATGGTCGAGGAAGTAACGGTCGTGGGTAATGGCGATGACCGTTCCCTGATATTGCTGCAGATGCTGCTCAAGCCAGTCTATAGACTCTGCGTCGAGGTGGTTGGTAGGCTCGTCGAGCAACAGAATGTCGGGCTGTTGCAACAACAGGCGGCACAGGGCCACACGGCGACGCTCGCCACCCGAGAGTGTCGAGACGATCTGGTCGTCGGGCGGACACTGCAGTGCGTCCATGGCTCTCTCGAGCTTGCTGTCGATGTTCCACGCGTCGGCGGCGTCGAGCTTGTCCTGAAGCTCAGCCTGGCGGGCGATCAGAGCGTCTATTTTGTCGGGATCTTCAAGCACGTCGGGATCGGCGAAGCTCTCGTTGACCTTGTCAAACTCGGCCAGCAGGTCCATGATCGGCTGCACTCCCTCCCTGACAACCTCGATGACGGTCTTCTCAGGGTCGAGCTGCGGATCCTGTTCGAGATATCCGACCGAGTAGCCCGGTGAGAACACCACTTCTCCCTGATAGCTTTTGTCGATGCCGGCTATGATCTTGAGCAGTGACGATTTACCTGAACCGTTCAAACCGATGATGCCGATCTTGGCACCATAGAAAAATGACAGGTAGATGTTTTTCAGAACCTGTTTCTGGGGCGGGTATATCTTCGATACACCGACCATTGAGAAAATTACTTTTTTGTCGTCGGCCATAGTTGTGGTTATTTTCGTTTTTTAGGAGCGTATTTAACGGGATAGTCACAGCGTGTCTTACCCTCCATGATGTTGTGGAGTTTGCCTCTGATGAGCTGTTTTCTGATCAGCGAGACATGGTCGATGTAGAGCTTGCCCTCGAGGTGGTCACACTCATGTTGCACGATGCGGGCCAGAAATCCGGAGATCTCCTCTTCGTGGGGCTGGAAATTCTCGTCGACCCATTTCAGCCTGATGTGCTCGACACGTCTGACATCTTCTGACAGTCCCGGCAGGCTCAGACAGCCCTCGGCACGGCTAACCGGATCACCGTCGAGAATCTCTATCTCGGGATTGACCAGAACCAGTTTGCGGCCCGCACATTCGGGAAACGACTCGGCGACCGGATCGGCGTCGATGACGACGATGCGGTGGTTGAGGCCGATCTGGGGCGCGGCAAGGCCGACACCTTCAGAATAGTACATCGTTTCAAACATGTTGTCGACCAACGTCTTGAGGTCGGCATAGTCGGGCGCCACATCTTCAGAGATCTGGCGCAAAACCGGGTGTCCGTAGAGATAGACCGGAAGTTTCATTGCTGTTTATATGTTTTGCTCTGTAAATAATCGTTTAATATGATCGTCGCCGAAATCTCGTCGACAACGGCCTTGTCACGCCGGTCGCTCTTCTTCATGCCCGAGTCGAGCATCGCCCTGTGGGCCAGCACCGAGGTGAAACGTTCGTCAAAGAATTCTATCTCGACTCCCGGCATCTCTTTTCTGAGCCGGTTGACGGCCGGGGTGATGTAGCGCATCGACTCCGACGCCTCGCCCCTCATCGTGGTCGGCAAACCGACTATGATGCGGTCGACAGGTTCTTTCGACATGTAGTCTTTCAGAAACTCCATCAGCTTGCCCGACGCCACTGTTGTCAGTCCCGTCGCGACGATGCGCATGGTGTCGGTCACGGCGATGCCGCAACGTTTGCGTCCGTAGTCAATCGATAGAAGTCTGCCCATAACTACATGCAAATTTACAACTTTTTTTCAAACTGTGCAACGACTCGCCGATCGTCGGGTTTCTCATTCCCATTTTCGGTGATATCAACTGAAATTCTTCTCTTTAGCCACTGTTTCAAATCCCTTCGATTCAGATTCTCTTTTAGACAAGTCCTGAATGCTGCTGATCAACGACTTGCGCCTGTCTATCACCCTTAATCATAATCATCTGTAAATAAGGCGATTACAAAGTGTAAGATTTTAAAAATTCTATCATTTTCCAATCGATTGATTTTCAATTGATTAAGGAACGACAAAATTAAAAGTGTAAGATTTTCAAATTGAGCCATAGTGACCGTAGGAAACGCGATGTCGGCACACAAGTTTCTGACTGACAAAAATTTATTAAAATCCACACCCAACCCCTTGACAATATCAATTTAAATCACTATCTTTCGCTACCGTTTCAAATTCCTTCGATTTAATACCATAGACCGATAATCACAAACCACCGTTTGACTCCATATATCTGCAATGCCCGATTAAGCGTTTCAGCCCGTTTTATTAACACTTCAAACCAATTCATCATGAGAAAACTATCTCTTTTAATGCTGCTCCTGGTCAGCTTTGTATGCCGCGCTGACATTCCGGCCGAACCTGAAAAACCCATTGAACCGATCACTGAAGTCTCTGTGGAAATGGCTCTTTCGGGAACAAAAACTGAATTTCAAGGAAATGAGGTTGATTATTACCTTATTAAAGACAATGATCCTGCCTATTGGACGATCTTCGTCGATGCTTACCCTTATGCCGGTTGGGCACATGACTGTTATATCTATAAGATTCCAAAATTCATGAATCCAACCTCTTCTCTTCCGCAAGCCGAACTTTCAGCAGCATTAAGAATGCCTCCTTTAGATGTTGAAATGGAACCACTTGAACTTATCGCAAGAAATGAAATATCAGAAGTTCCAGATGTAGAAAAAGTAGAAATATCGCCAGAACAGGCGGCTGTAGCAGCTCGTACTTATGCAGTAATTATTAATGGAGGGTATAGTTTGAGGTACAATCATATACGCTTTTGGAATGATTGCTCTTATATATACAAAGTTCTCACCAACAAATTCGGCATTCCCAAAAATCATATTTTTCCAATAATGTCAGACGGGACTAAAAAAGGGAATGATACATACGCTTTAGATTCCCAAAAAAATGTTGTTTACTTTTCGCAAAATCTTGATCTTGACGGTGACGGAATAAATGAGATCAATATGGAAGCGTCAAAAGAGAACGTCCGTAATACCATATCGTCATTAATAAATAAATTAAACAAAAATGATCACCTTTTCATTTTTACAACTGGACATGGCGAAATAAGTAACGGATATAAAAGTTCCAAATTATATCTGTGGGATGATCATATTGAAGACCATGAGTTTGCAGAATTATTAGCTCCTATCACACAAAAATCAGTTAATGTCAATGTTGTTATGGGACAATGCTACTCAGGTGGTTTTGTCGATGATTTATCGAAATTAGGCTGCGTTATTTCAACGGCATCAGATTATGATGAGATGTCTTATGGAGATTTAAGTCTTGGATATGATGAATTTCTGTATCTCTGGACAACAGCTATATATGGGAGATTCATAGAGACTAATACAAGTATCGGCACTCTCCATGATCTCGATAAGAACGGGCGCATTTCAATGTATGAAGCTTACATATATGCCAAAAGTAGAGATAGATTTATCAATCCACCCCTATTAAAACCTAATGAAAAAGAGACTCCCCAATACTCATCAACACCTGAAATGCTCGGAGACGAGCTTTCATTTGATTTTATTCCCACTCCACGAATGGATCTTTACATTAAAGATAATTATGATGATAGTGATAACAAAGGTGAGGATACTGGTAAAGAACCAAACATCACTACTGAAAAATTCTGGACAAGTCCTGATATTTGGG
>CAJUPY010000045.1 GCA_910588035.1 uncultured Muribaculaceae bacterium
AGCACTTCCTTGGTAAGGAAGAGGTCGCGGGTTCAAATCCCGCCATCGGCTCAAAGTAATTTTGAAATCAGACAGCCTCGATAGCGTCCTTATGCCATCGTGGCTTGTTGTCAAGAAAAGAACATAAAAACCAATAAATAAACTAACAGCAAAGTTATGGCTAAAGAGAAATTCGAAAGAACCAAACCGCATGTCAACATCGGTACAATCGGCCACGTTGACCACGGTAAAACCACTCTGACCGCAGCAATCACCACTGTGCTTGCAAAAGCAGGTCTTTCTGAGGTCAAGTCGTTCGACCAGATCGACAACGCACCCGAAGAAAAAGAGCGTGGTATCACAATCAACACCGCACACGTCGAGTATGAAACAGCCAACCGCCACTATGCGCACGTTGACTGCCCGGGACACGCCGACTATGTGAAGAACATGGTAACTGGTGCTGCTCAGATGGACGGTGCTATCATCGTGGTTGCCGCTACCGACGGTCCGATGCCCCAGACCCGCGAGCACATTCTTCTCGCCCGTCAGGTGAACGTTCCCCGTATTGTTGTCTTCCTGAACAAATGTGACATGGTTGACGACGAGGAAATGCTCGAACTCGTTGAGATGGATATGCGTGACCTTCTTTCAGCCTATGAATATGACGGCGATGCAACTCCTATCATCCGCGGTTCTGCCCTCGGCGCGCTCAACGGTGAGCCCCAGTGGGAAGCTAAGGTTATGGAGCTGATGGAAGCTGTTGACAACTGGATTCCTCTGCCTCCGCGTGACGTTGACAAACCCTTCCTGATGCCTGTTGAGGACGTGTTCTCGATCACAGGTCGTGGAACTGTTGCAACCGGCCGTATCGAAACCGGTATTGTCAAAGTCGGTGACGAAGTTCAGATCATGGGTCTTGGCGCAGACATGAAATCGGTTGTTACCGGTGTCGAAATGTTCCGCAAGCTCCTCGATCAGGGTGAAGCCGGCGACAACGTAGGTCTCCTTCTCCGCGGTATCGACAAGAAAGATATCAAACGTGGTATGGTTATCTGCCACCCGGGAGTTGTCAAACCCCACAGCAAGTTCAAAGCTTCTGTCTACATCCTCAAGAAAGAGGAAGGTGGTCGTCACACTCCGTTCCACAACCACTACCGTCCCCAGTTCTATATCCGCACACTTGACGTGACAGGTGAGATCACCCTTCCCGAAGGTGTCGATATGGTAATGCCCGGTGACCACGTTGAAATCATCGTTGACCTGATCAACCCCGTTGCATGTGACCAGGGTCTCCGTTTCGCTATCCGCGAAGGTGGCCGCACAGTCGGTTCAGGTCAGATCACCGAGATCCTCGACTGATATCGGAATGGTGTCTCAGACACCAGATGATAAATAAAACAACATTCCTCCCGATCTTCCGGGTGACGGAGGAATGTAACATACGGGAATAGCTCAGTCGGTAGAGCACTGGTCTCCAAAACCAGGTGTCGGGAGTTCGAGCCTCTCTTCCCGTGCTAAAGAAATTAAGAAAATGAAATTAGGTATACTTACGAATATTCAGGAAGCTTACGACGAGCTTCGTTATAAGACTTCCTGGCCAACAGGCACCCAGTTGATCAAGAGTGCGCTGATTGTGATGGTAGCTTCCGTTATAATCTCGATTATAATTTTCATCATGGATCAGCTTGTTGACAACTTGATGCACTTCATCTACGGCCTCGGTAGGTAACCTTAAAAGTGAGATATAATGGCTGAATCGCAGAACAACAATTCCGACTCACAAGCAGCTTCAACACAACGTGTTGAAGCTTCAAGTGTTAAGGCAACTTCTTCTCCCACTCCCGTTCCGGGCGGTAAACGCGCATGGTATGTGCTGCGTGCGATCTCGGGCAAGGAGGCCAAGGTCAAGGAGGTGCTCGACGCGGCTATTCGTAACACCGATCTCGGAAACTTCGTGTTCCAGGTCGTGATTCCCACTGAAAAGGTGCTTACTGTCAAAAACGGCAAAAAAGTCGTCAAAGAGAAGAATCTTTACTCAGGCTATGTTTTCGTCGAGGCCGATTTGCGCGGAGAGGTTATGCACGAGCTGCGTAACACGACCAACGTGATCGACTTCCTGAAGGGAAGAGGCAAAGATGCCCGCCCCGAGGCACTTCGCGAGAGCGAGGTGATGAGAATGCTCGGTACGGCCGACCAGATCAACGAGACCGCTGAAGACGACGGAGTTGTCTTCCACAAAGGCGAGATCGTGAAGGTCAACGACGGTCCGTTCAAGGGCTTCAACGGTGAAATCGACGAGGTATATGCCGAGAAGAAGAAACTGAAGGTAATGGTGAAGATTTTCGGGCGAAAGACATCGCTCGAATTGGAAAATTCGCAGGTAGAGAGGGAATGATGCTGGAGGTCTGAGAACCGGTTACGAGGTTCAGGCAGACCGCTAAAACAGATTTTCTCGGCTTAATAAATATCTAATCTATAAATAAGTTTTTTGAACAAATGGCTAAAGAAATTGCTGGACAGATCAAATTGCAGATCAAAGGCGGCGCAGCAAACCCCTCACCTCCCGTAGGTCCCGCTCTGGGTTCCAAGGGTATCAACATCATGGAGTTTTGCAAGCAATTCAACGCCCGCACCCAGGACAAGGCAGGTAAAATTCTCCCGGTTGTAATTACCTATTACACCGACAAGAGCTTTGACTTCGTTGTCAAGACCCCGCCGGTAGCAGTTCAGTTGCTCGAGGCTGCCAAGATCAAATCAGGATCGGCACAACCCAACCGAAACAAAGTCGCTACCGTCACAATGGATCAGGTGAAGGCTATTGCTGAAGACAAAATGCCCGACTTGAACTGCTTTACTGTTGAATCGGCTATGAGCATGGTTGCCGGAACAGCACGCAGCATGGGTATCACCGTTAAGAAATAACTGTTAAACTTCAATCGAAAATGAGTAAACTGACTAAGAATCAAAAGTTGGCTTTGGAGAAAATTGAAGTTGGCAAAACTTATTCTCTTGCGGAAGCCTGTGAGAAAGTGAAAGAAATCACTTTTACCAAATTTGACGCATCACTCGACATCGACGTTCGCCTGGGCGTTGACCCCCGTAAGGCAAACCAGATGGTCCGTGGCGTGGTAACACTGCCCCACGGAACCGGTAAGGTCGTTCGTGTGCTCGTTCTCTGTAACCCCGACGCTGAGGCTGCTGCCAAAGCTGCCGGTGCCGACTATGTCGGACTCGACGAATATATCGACAAGATCAAAGCCGGCTGGACTGACGTTGATGTCATCATCACCCAGCCCGCCATCATGGGTAAGATCGGTGCCCTCGGCCGTATCCTCGGTCCGCGTGGCCTGATGCCTAACCCCAAGAGCGGCACTGTGACAGTCGATGTTGCAAAAGCCGTTGAGGAAGTCAAGAAGGGTAAGATCGACTTCAAGGTCGACAAAAACGGTATTGTCCACTCTTCAATCGGTAAGGTGAGCTTCACCCCCGAGCAGATGCGTGACAACGCCCGTGAGTTCATCAGCACACTGATCAAACTCAAACCTGCGACTGCCAAAGGCACCTACATCAAGAGCATTTATCTTTCAAGCACCATGAGTCCCGGTATCAAGATTGACATCAAGTCAGTCGATGAATAACCCCTTAAAACGCTGACAAAATGAAAAAAGAAGATAAAGCTTTAATTATCGAGAATATCGCTGCCACTCTCAAAGAGTACAGCTGCTTCTATCTGGCCGAGACTGCCGGTCTCGACGCTGCCGCCACAAGCGATCTGCGCCGTGCCTGCTTCAAGGACGAAATCAAATTGATGGTTGTCAAGAACACCCTTCTCCACAAGGCACTTGAGACCCTCGATGGCGATTTCACAGAACTTTATCCGTCGCTCAAAGGTTCTACTTCGCTCCTTTGCAGCAATGTCGGTAACGCGCCCGCCAAACTCATCAAGAAAATTCTTGCTGACAAGAAAGACGCCACCCTCCCCCGTTTCAAGGCTGCTTACGTAGAAGAAACGATCTATGTCGGTGAAGATCAGCTCGAGACACTGTCGAACATCAAGAGCAAGAACGAACTTATCGCCGATGTCATCGCCCTTCTCCAGTCGCCCGCGAAGAACGTTGTTTCCGCACTTACTTCTGGCGGCACAAAACTCCACGGCATCCTCGAGACACTTTCGAAAAAAGAAGACTAATTCATTTACAGAAAATAACTTAAATAAATCATACTAAAATGGCAGATCTTAAAGCTTTTGCTGAACAACTGGTTAACCTCTCAGTTAAAGAAGTTAACGAACTCGCTCAAATCCTCAAAGACGAATATGGCATCGAACCCGCAGCTGCTGCTGTAGCTGTCGCTGCCGGTCCCGCAGCCGGTGCACCCGCCGCTGAAGAGAAGACCTCTTTCGATGTTGTCCTCAAAGCTGCCGGCGCTTCTAAACTCGCCGTTGTTAAACTCGTCAAAGAACTCACAGGTCTTGGCCTCAAAGAAGCTAAGGAACTCGTTGACAACGCTCCCGGTGTTGTTAAGGAAGGCCTCGCTAAAGCTGACGCTGAGGGCATGAAGAAACAACTCGAAGAAGCTGGCGCTGAAGTCGAACTTAAATAATATTGCCTGAGAACCAGGCCCTTAGGTTAAGAATCCTCTCATATTGAAGATTCTTAACCTTTTTGTGTTATTTTTAAATTTGAGTTCCCTTAACTTTTTTTTAGATGTCAGTTACTTCAGATAAACCCCGTGTAAATTTCGCGACGGTAAAGAACTTTGTTCCTTACCCCGATTTTCTTGAGGTGCAGCTAAAGTCTTTCCGCGACTTTCTTCAGCTCGATACCCCGCCGGAACTGCGAAACAACGAGGGCCTTTTCAAAGTTTTCGCTGAAAACTTCCCCATTGCCGACACCCGAAACAATTTCGTTCTCGAGTTTCTCGACTACTACATCGATCCTCCGCGGTACACAATCGAGGAGTGTCTCGAGCGCGGCCTGACCTACAGCGTGCCGCTGAAAGCCAAGCTCAAACTTTACTGCACCGATCCTGACCACGAAGATTTCGACACTGTGGTCCAGGACGTATATCTCGGCCCGATTCCTTACATGACCGAGAAGGGAACCTTTGTAATCAACGGAGCCGAACGCGTTGTCGTTTCTCAGCTCCACCGTTCGCCCGGTGTCTTCTTCGGACAGAGCACCCATGCCAACGGAACAAAACTTTACTCTGCCCGCATCATTCCGTTCCGCGGTTCATGGATCGAGTTCGCCACCGACATCAACAATGTCATGTATGCCTACATCGACCGAAAGAAGAAGTTGCCGGTGACGACACTTCTACGCGCGATCGGACTTGAGAGCGATAAAGACATTATCGAGATTTTCGGACTCGCTGAAGAGATCAAGGTCAACAAGACCAATCTCAAGAAAGCTGTCGGACGCAAGCTTGCTGCCCGTGTGCTCCGCACATGGGTCGAGGATTTTGTCGACGAAGATACCGGTGAGGTCGCTTCAATCGAACGCAACGATGTTGTGATCGACCGTGAGACCGTGATCACCGAAGACCACATCGACCAGATTCTCGAATCGGGCGTCCAGAACATTCTTCTTCACAAAGAAGATGTCAATACAAGCGACTACTCGATCATTTTCAACACTCTTCAGAAAGATACCTCCAACTCCGAGAAGGAGGCTATTCAATATATCTACAGGCAGCTCCGCAACGCAGAGCCGCCGGATGATGCAAGCGCGCGCGAGGTGATCACCAACCTCTTCTTCTCCGAGAAACGCTACGATCTCGGTGAGGTCGGCCGCTACCGCATCAATAAGAAACTCGGCTTGACCACTCCGATGGAGGTGAAGGTCCTCACACGTGAAGACATTATCGCCATCATCAAATATCTGATCGAGCTCATCAACTCAAAGACCGATGTCGATGACATCGACCACCTGAGCAACCGCCGTGTGCGCACGATCGGTGAGCAGCTATCGGCTCAGTTTGCCGTTGGTCTCGCACGCATGTCTCGCACAATCCGTGAGCGCATGAACGTGCGTGACAACGAGGTCTTCACCCCGATCGACCTTATCAACGCCAAAACCATTTCGTCGGTAATCAACTCGTTCTTCGGAACCAACGCGCTGTCTCAGTTCATGGACCAGACCAACCCTCTGGCTGAAATGACCCACAAGCGCCGTATGTCGGCCCTCGGCCCCGGCGGTCTGTCGCGTGAGCGTGCAGGTTTCGAGGTCAGAGACGTGCACTATACCCACTACGGACGTCTTTGTCCGATCGAGACCCCTGAGGGTCCTAACATCGGTCTTATCTCGTCTCTGTGTGTCTATGCTAAGATCAATGACCTCGGATTTATCGAGACCCCCTATCGCAAGGTCGAGAACTCGAAGGTCAATCTCAACAACGACGAGATCGTCTACATGACCGCCGAGATCGAGGAAGGAAAGGTGATCGCCCAGGGTAATGCCCCCTTGAACGATGACGGCACATTTGTCCGTGACAAGGTGAAAGCGCGTCTTGACGCCGACTTCCCTATTGTCGCACCAGCCGAGGTCGAGCTAATGGACGTTTCGCCCACTCAGATCGCGTCGATCGCCGCATCACTCATCCCGTTCCTCGAACACGACGACGCAAACCGCGCGTTGATGGGATCGAACATGATGCGACAGGCAGTGCCTTTGTTGCGCAGCGAGTCTCCCATTGTGGGAACCGGTCTTGAAGGACAGCTCATTCGCGACAGCCGCACACAGATCACTGCCGAAGGAGCGGGTACCGTCGAATTTGTCGACGCCACCGTCATCAGAATCCGCTATGACCGCACCGAAGACGAAGAATTCGTCGCATTTGAAGACGCGGTCAAAGAATACCATATACCGAAGTTCCGCAAGACTAACCAGAGCAC
Source organism: uncultured Muribaculaceae bacterium (assembly GCA_910588035.1). Classification (GTDB taxonomy): domain Bacteria; phylum Bacteroidota; class Bacteroidia; order Bacteroidales; family Muribaculaceae; genus CAJUPY01. Next base: position 6,878 of record CAJUPY010000045.1, read on the forward strand.
CACTATCGACCTGCGCCCGATTTGCGAGAAAGGACAGCGTGTCAGCCGCGGTGAAATCTTGACCGAGGGCTATTCGACCGAAAACGGCGAGCTCGCTCTCGGACGTAACCTCAAGGTTGCGTTCATGCCCTGGAAGGGATACAACTATGAGGACGCGATCGTGCTCAACGAGCGTGT
>CAJUPY010000046.1 GCA_910588035.1 uncultured Muribaculaceae bacterium
GTGACTGGAGTTCAGACGTGTGCTCTTCCGATCTGTCAAGGCTCTTGGCTGGATCGCGATGATATCTTATCCACTCTATCTCACCCACGAAATGATCGGCTTCACGATCATACGCCACATGCAACTCGCCGGGTGGAGACACCACCTGTTCATCATCGTGCCGATCACCGTCACCTTTGCAATCGGATGGGCCATTCACCATTTTGTTGAAAAACGCATTAAGTAGCACCATTTTAACATTTCGATTTAAACACAATTATGTTACAAAGCGTTTACAATACAGAAAGACAACCTTTCGGCGACATAATTGTCCGATTCAGAGAGATCGTAAATCTCATTGAAGACTTAGCATTGAAGGTGCAGACAGTTGATGAAATCGTGCGTTGGAAGTGACGCGGGCTGAGCGGCGAGAAGAGAGAACACATTAAACAGGCAAAACAGGGATGTGGTTCGATGTCGTGAAAGAAGGTTTCAGATATAAAACAAAAAGAGGCTGTGTCATAATCGACGCAGCCTCTTTTTCTTGTTTGAAAGTCTATTTCAATCTCCCCGTCGACAAAAACGGGACTGTGTCATGTTAAAAGTGACACAGTCCCGATTATGCAAGTTATGACTTAATTAAGCTATTGTGGCTATCAGTCCTGATAGAACTGAAGGAGGTTGTTCTCAACCTTGTTGCCGCCCAACATTATGTTGAAGAGATTGCGGGCGAGGATGCTTCCTGCCTGTTGCTGATTGAAACGCATCTTGTCGGTATCGAAGTTGAACTCACGACCTGATTTGTCGATGTCATTGACAACGAAGACCACGACGGCCGAGTTGCTTTGCATCGGGCCGACAAGCTGGCCTTTCTGAGCTGTAGCTACAGCCGCGGCGAGATCGCTCTCACCGAGTGCGAAGCCTGAGATAGCACGCTGACCGAATGTCACCTTGGTTGTGTCGACATCGGTGTTCATCAGTTTGGCATATTCGGCGACCGAATTTGCCTTGCCTTGATAGTCGGCGATGATCTTGGCTGCTTTCTTGTCGTTTTCAGCGATAGCAGCCACATAGTCGCGGACACCATTATCGGTCACGGGGACATATCCGTTGTCATAGATGTCGAGGAGCGAGACAGCGATAAGACGGCCTGTCTGGTCATCGCCATAGACATCGCTGACCTGACCCTTCTTCGCATTCATGACCCATTTGACAGCACCGCGGGTGTCGGGAATGTTTGCAATCGAGAGTGACTGCGGACCGACTTCGGCGGGAAAAATGTGGTAGCCTGCCTGAGCAGCCTGCTCGCTGAATTTTGCAGCGGTGTTGTTCTCTGCGAGGAAGTCGCGGAGCTGCTGTGTCAGGTAGTTGACTGTCGTTGAAGAGGGATCGACCGTATAGGTTATCTCAGAAACATCATAGGTAGTGACGGAGGGAGAATATCCGTTTACGCGGATCACTCTGACCTGTTTTGATCCGGCAACTGTGTCGGGAGTGAAATAGCGGCCCGTGGTCGCGCCGTCGAGAAGCTGTTTGATTTGCGTCGCGTTGGGATCGAGGAGCGAGATTGTCTGTTCGGGCTGCTGGTTCACAACCTGGGCGATGTCGCTGATCTTCGCGCCTGAGTTGAGTGCGCCGATGATCGAGTCGCGCTGAGCGTCGGAAGCGACTTCAAGAACGGCGAAATCAAGCTTCACCGAATCTTGCTGGTTGGCGTTGCGGCCGAGAAGCTTGGCGATCGTGTAGGTGTTGTTGACAAAAGAAATCAGTTTGGCCTGTCCGACTTCCATTGTGTCGATAGCTGCGGCGATCTGGCTCGAGAAGCCGTTGCGTTTGGCTGTGCGGTTGTTGGCCACGAAATAGCCGCTGAGACCGTCGACACCCTCTGTTGTGTTGAGAATCTGCATTGCTTCCTCAACAGCCTGCTCTGCTTTGAGAAGGTCATCTTCCGAGGGAACGATGTCTACAGTGATGTAATCGATCTTGCGAATCGGCTCCTGAAGACGGAAACGGTTTTTGATCTCGTTATATTTAGCTTTGATCTCGTCGTCGGTCGGTTTGAACTCGTCGTCGGGGAGCGAAGCGTAGTCAACCTTTGCATATGCGATTTCAGAAGTCGCTGCATTCTCGTCAAACATCTCGCGAGCGTCGAGTTTGTTGGCGGTAAGCGCACCCATGAACAGGGTTGCGAATTTCTGCTGTTTGAGTTCTTTCTCGACATTCTGCTCAAGCTCGATCCAGTAGGTCTGGAGCTGGTTTGCCATTTCTGCCGGAATCTGATATTTCGACGGGTTGAACGCCATGTCGTGGAGCTGTTCGGGCGACTGAACGCCAAACTGCTGCTGAATCTGCTGAACGAGGCCGGGAAGAGCTGTAGCTCCGGTCATTGCCGATGACAGTTCTTTGTCGGTCACGACGATGCCGAGGTCTTCATATTCCTGGTTCAGGAGCGACTCATAGATCATGTCGTTGAGCACCTGAGTCTGCAGAATGGCGAGATCGGGAGCTGTGTATCCCTGATCCTGCATGCGCTGACGCATCTGCTCTACGCGGGTATTGAACTGCTGGATGTCGATCTTGTGGTTGTCAACTTTGGCTGCCGTAGTGCCCGGGCCGAAGAATGAGCGTGACGAATTGAAGAAGTCACCCAAAATGAATGCGAGCAATGCGACAATGATCACAGTGAACAATATCGCCGATTTGCTTCTGATTTTCTCTAATGTTGCCATTTATTATTTGTTGTTTTTGATTTTCCTGAAATGCGATGTCTGCCGGCTATGCCGGGCAGGGTTGTTTTTAGCGCACAAAGATACATTTTTTTCGCGGGTAATCAAAACAAATTTTTAAAAGATAGGCTTTTGCGTGTCAAAAATATGCCATATCATAAAAAAAGACGGGCCGCGGCATTGATGTCGCGGCCCGTCGGCTATTGTTTCACGAAGTTATGGTCTGGTCTTCAGCAATCAGAGCTGGGGACCGGCGGCAACAAGAGCCTTACCGGCTTCGTTGTTTTCAAATTTAGAGAAGTTCTTGATGAACATCTCGGCGAGTTTTGTAGCTTTCTCAGTCCAGATCGCGCTGTCGGTGTAGGTGTCGCGCGGGTCGAGAATGTTGGGATCTACGCCGGGAAGTTCGGTCGGAACTGTGAGATCGAAGATCGGAATTTGTTTTGTCGGGGCGGTGAGAATCGAACCATTGAGAATAGCGTCGATGATGCCGCGTGTGTCACGGATAGAGATACGTTTGCCCGAACCGTTCCAGCCGGTGTTGACGAGATATGCCTTGGCACCGCTCTGCTCCATGCGTTTTACGAGCTCCTCGGCATATTTTGTCGGGTGGAGCGAGAGGAACGCAGCACCGAAGCAAGCCGAGAATGTCGGGGTGGGCTCGGTGATACCGCGCTCTGTTCCTGCGAGTTTCGAGGTGAAGCCCGAGAGGAAGTAATATTTTGTCTGCTCTTCGGTCAGGATTGAGACGGGAGGAAGAACTCCGAATGCATCAGCTGACAGGAAGATGACGCTCTTTGCGGCGGGGCCGTGGCTTCCCGGGGCGATCTTCTCGATGAACTCGATCGGGTAGCTTACGCGGGTGTTCTCTGTGACGCTCTTGTCAGCGAAGTCGATTTTGCCTTCTGCGTTTACGGTGACGTTCTCGAGAAGGGCGTTGCGACGGATAGCCTTGTAGATTTCGGGCTCGCTCTCTTTGTCGAGGTTGATGACCTTGGCATAGCAACCGCCCTCATAGTTGAAGACGCCGTTGTCGTCCCAGCCGTGCTCGTCGTCACCGATGAGGAGACGTTTGGGGTCGGTCGAGAGAGTGGTCTTGCCTGTGCCAGAGAGGCCGAAGAAAATAGCGGTGTTCTCGCCGTTGAGGTCGGTGTTGGCCGAGCAGTGCATCGAAGCGATGCCACGACGGGGATTGTAGTAGTTCATGATAGAGAACATGCCTTTCTTCATCTCACCGCCATACCATGTGTTGATGATGAGCTGCATGCGCTCTGTCAGGTTGAATGCGACGCATGTCTCAGAGTTGATGCCGAGTTCTTTCCAGTTCTCTACTTTAGCCTTAGAGGCATTGAGAACGACGAAGTCGGGGTTGAAGTCTTTGAGCTCCTCTTCGGTCGGACGAACGAACATGTTGGTCACGAAGTGGGCCTGCCATGCAACTTCCATGACGAAGCGAACGGCCAGACGGGTATCTTTGTTTGTTCCGCAGAAAGCGTCTACAACATAAAGAGTCTTGTCGCAGAGTTCCTTGTCGGCGATTTCTTTCAGAGCATCCCAGGTTGCGGGAGTGATGGGTTTGTTGTCGTTCTTGTACTCGTCAGATGTCCACCAGATTGTGTCGCGGGTGACATCGTCCATGACGAAGAATTTGTCTTTGGGCGAACGGCCGGTGTAGATTCCGGTCATCACGTTGACTGCGCCGAGTTCGGTCTCCTGACCTTTCTCATAGCCTTCAAGACCCGGTTTGGTCTCGTCGATGAACAACTGGTCCCAAGAGGGGTTGTGGATCACCTTAGCTCCGGTGATGCCATACTTTGTCAAATCAATTGTGCTCATTTGATGATGATTTTAAGTATGATTAAATATATTTGTTTTTTCTCTTTTCTAAATTTCTGTGCAAAGATAATCAGAAATTTTGGTATTGAGACGATAAATTAAGGAAAAATTTCTTTATTAATAATTTTTAGTTATTTCCCGTCGAAATTTCAATATCTCAGCCTCTCTTTCCAAAACCATTTGAAAGGCTTTTCACAGACGACCGGAGAAAAGATGAGTCCATAAACACCATGCCTGCGCCAAACGGTCAGAGGTTCAATCGCACCACCATTCTTTGATTCCACTACATTAGGTATCAAAAATCGGCACAAAAAAAAGACGCGGTGGAAAACCACCGCGTCTTGATTGTGACTCCTACAGGATTCAAACCTGTAACCTTCTGATCCGTAGTCAGATGCT
>CAJUPY010000047.1 GCA_910588035.1 uncultured Muribaculaceae bacterium
CAACCAAAGCGGGTGAGCTTGCGACACTGCTCGGTGACGATCTTCTCAACATCGATTCGCTCGTTGTCAGGGGGCCGATAAACGATGCTGACTTCAAAACCTTGAAACATGGGGTTTTCTCTGGTAAAATGAGTGTGGTGAACCTCCAATACTCCGATATTGAAAACAGATTAATTCCGGCCAAAGCATTCTATAAATGCACCGGTCTGAGACGAATTATATTCCCCGACAATCTTGAGGTCATTGGAGGTGACGCATTCTCGTGCGATGAGAACCTCCGCACAATCAATATTCCACCGGGGTTGAAAACAATATGGAGTAACGCTTTTGCCCATTGCACCAGTCTGAGTCTTGATCGGTTGGTTTTTCCCGAAGGATTGGAAGAGATCGGCATGTGGGCTTTTGAAGAGACTCCTTCACTGAAATGTGAGGTCGTTTTTCCCTCCACGCTTACAAAGATTAGCAGATATTCGTTTATGCTGTCGGGCATTACTTCGATAGTTTTTCCTGAAGAAATGGCCTATATAGGCGAAAATGCTTTTGCTTGGTCAGGATTGAAGAAACTTACTTTCCCGAAAAATTTTCGCGCCGTCTTTGAAGGCTCAGCGTTCTTGGGATGTGAATCTCTTACAGAAGTAACTCTTGACGTAGCGATGACAGACATTCCTTATAACATGTTCACATCTTGCACCAAACTGAAAAAAGTAGAATTGACCGATCTTATTGAAATTATCCATTCAGGAGCATTCAACAACACTGATCTGAAAGAGATTGTACCGCCAAGATACACATATTACATCGAAAGATTTGCCTATGCCAATATTCCTGATTGTAAATTTTTATACTTCCAGAATTTTGTGCGGTTTATAGGCTACCGTTGTTTTTATGGAACAAAATTGCCCGAAAAAATATACTGTCAGGCACTCTCACCTCCAGGTTGTGAGCTGATTGATGCGTATGACACGACAGGAAAATCGGTTAGAATGAGCCCGTTCCAATATGATGAGAATACGACAGTAAACACGACTACAACAGTCTATGTGCCTATCGGATCTGGAGACCTATACCGTCGCACACCAGGATGGGACTATTTCGCCAACATAGTGGAACTTGACACCAGTGATTTTCCTGCGGCTGGTATCGACGACATCACTGTCGACGGCATTGACGTGGGCGACGGCGTGGTCTATGATTTGTCGGGACGACGCGTGGCGAACCCTGTCGAGGGTCAGGTATATATCATGAACGGCAAGAAATTTATCTACAGAATGTGATTTACAACGATTAAGCAAAGCAATAAAAATGTAATTTATCAAAACCTTACAGCCCGCGACGTGATGTCGCGGGCTGTAAAATTTCCAATAAGCTCACTATCGGAGTGATCTGAATCAAGAAGCCTGCGGCACGGTGCCGCAGGCTTCTTTTATCTTGAAATATTTGCAAATGTATTACTCAGCTTTCTTTGCTTTCGCAGTTTTCTTGGTCGTTTTCTTAGCCGGTTTTTTCTCAGCCTCGAGAGCGGCGCGGGTGGCGTGCTCCTCACAGTCGTGCTCGGCGTTGAGACGCAGGGTGGTGACCTCTTTATTGAGGGTCTCGATCTCACGGGCCTGGTTGCGGATTGTGGTGAGCAGCGAGTTGAGTTCCTCGTTCTCGATCGAGAGCGGATATTGCTCCTCGACCCTGACAATGAAGTCGGCCAGCACGTTCATGTAGTTTGTGAAGGCCTGATAGGGAGTCTCATAGGGGCTGAAGTGGCTGTGCATCTCTCCGTCGGCCATGTGTTTGGTCGACATGTAGAAGAGGTGGTCTGAGCCCTGGAGATAGAGCCAGTCTTGTTTCAGACGGCGGTCATCGCAGAGGCGCACACGCTCGGCAACAGAATAGAGTTTGTTGAAAGCCTCGTTCTGGAGCTGGTTTCCGAGCCAAGCCGAAGTGTCGCGTGCCTCGTCGGCCCATGAGATCGGGTGCATGATCGAGAGTTCGCCGGCCGGTTTGAGTTTGGTGACGGCCTCGGTCGGGGTGATGAACTCGACACCGCGTTCGGCGGCGAAGCGCGGCAGAGCCTCCATGAACTGGAAGATGCCCGACTCGCGGGGCTGAAGCTCGCCGAGAGTCTCGAGATTCATGAACAGGTTGACGATCTGCTCCTCGGGGGGAGTTGAGGCGATCCAGTCGATATATTTGTCGGCGGTCAGCGGATATTCGTTCCACTCGGTGTTTGAGAAGCGGAAGGCGATGTCGTCGCTGAGCTTGTCGTTTTTCAGCAACAGGCGCAGTTTCGGGGCAGAAGCCGCACTGTAGATGTAGTTAGGCGATTTCCAGCCGAGAATGTGTTTTGCACCCTCGGTAATGACACCCTTGTAGCCCATTGAGAGAATCTGCGGGGCAAGCTCGTCGCAGTAGATAAGCTCGGTGTTGCGCAAGACTTTGGGTTTTACGCCGAAGAGCTGATAGATTTTCTCGTCGTGGGCCTTCACCTGCTCCTCAAACTCGATGGGATCGGCCAGCGACGACAGCGAGTGGGCGTAGGTCTCGGCCAGGAACTCCACTTTACCGGTGTCGGCGAGTTTCTTGAGCAGGTCGACAAACTCGGGAACATATTGCTCACACTGCTCGAGGGCGACGCCGGTGATCGAGATCGCGCAACGGAACTTGCCTTTTGACTCCTCGATCATTTTCAGGAGGGTCTCGGCGGCGGGAATGTAGCTGCGCTGGGCGATGCGGGTTATGATGTCGTCGTTGGCGAAGTCGTCATAGTAGTAGTGATCGTTGCCGATGTCGAAGAAGCGGTAGCGTTTCAGGCGAAACGGCTGGTGGATCTGGAAATAGAAACAGATTGCTTTCATTGTTGTTTCTGTGTTATGGTTGGGTTGAGGGTGTTAATTGTTGATTCCGAGGACTTGTTTGTAGATTTTGATGACTTTGGCTCCTGCCTTGTCCCACGTGATTTGGGCCACCTCGTCGAGCCCGTCCTCACGCAGCTGGTTATACATCGCCGGGTAGGTTATGATCGAGTGGATCGCGTCGGCCATGGCGTCGATGTCCCAGTAGTCGGTCTTGATTACATTGGTCAGAATTTCGGCACATCCGCTCTGCTTCGATATGATCGACGGAACGCCCATCTGCATAGCCTCGAGGGGCGAGATTCCGAACGGCTCCGAGACAGAGGGCATGATGTAGACATCGCTGGCTTTGAGCATCTCGTAGACCTGCTTTCCTTTCTGGAAACCGGGGAAGTGGAATCGGTCGGCTATTCCGCGCTCGGCGGCCAGGCGTATCATCTTGTCCATCATGTCGCCTGAACCGGCCATTACGAAGCGTACGTTGTGGTCGAGACGGAGCACTTTTGCCGCGGCCTCGACAAAATATTCGGGACCTTTCTGCATCGTGATGCGTCCGAGGAAGGTCACGACCTTCTCCTTCGGCTTGTTGACCTCAACGTTGAGAAGCTCGTCGCTCAGGGGCACGACCGCATTGTGGACCGTGGTCACTTTGGCGGGGTCGATGCCATATTTATCGATGACGGTCTGGCGTGTGAGGTTTGAGACGGTTATGATATGGTCGGCATGTGTCATTCCGTCGCGTTCGATGCCGAACACTGTCGGATTGGGTTTACCTCGCGAGCGGTCGTACTCGGTCGCGTGGACATGTATCACCAGAGGCTTTCCGGTCACCTGCTTGGCGTGTATTCCGGCCGGATATGTCAGCCAGTCGTGGCTGTGTATGATGTCAAACTGCTCGGTACGCGCTATCACGCCTGCCATGATCGAGTAGTTGTTGATTTCCTCGAGCAGGTTGTCGGGGTAGCGTCCCGAGAACTCGATGCAACCAAGGTCATTGGTGCGCATGTAGTTGAAATCGGCATAGATGTGGTCGCGCAGACGGAAATACTCGTCGGGATCCATGACTTTTCCGATGCGGCTCTCGACATACTCGCGGCTGACATCGCGCCATGCCACGGGCACCTGTGAGGCACCGATGATCTTGGCGAAGCTCTTGTCTTCGTCGCCGTAGGGTTTGGGAATTACGAACGTGATGTCCATGTCGCCACACTCCCACATTCCCTTTGTGAGACCGTAGCTGGCGGTGCCGAGACCGCCGAGGATGTGGGGCGGGAATTCCCACCCGAACATTA
>CAJUPY010000048.1 GCA_910588035.1 uncultured Muribaculaceae bacterium
GGCCCATTGTGAAGCCGAAGAGACGGCTGTCGCGGTGGATTTTCTTGATACCGTCGAAGAGGCCGCAGATCACATTGTGACCGCCGGGGGCCTGACCACCGGAAAGAATAACGCCTACGTTGACGGGTTTGCCGGGTTCGGGATTGTTGTTCTTTTCGAATTTCAGTTCGGGAAGACCGTAAGTGTTGGGAAACAGTTTCTGGATTTCTTCCTGGTCGGCTACAGATGTAGTCGGTTTGCCTTCAACAGCTTTGACTGCTCCGGTGAGTACGATGGGGAGCTTGGGTTGGTAAGCTGCACGGGCTTTCTGCAAAGCGCTTTTTTTCATTATATGCTTAGATTATGTGTAATGTTTATTATAGTTATTACGCAGTGATGCAATCTTATGGCAAAGTAACGAATTTTTTTTGAGTCGGTCAAATATTTTTTTGACGCAGACTGATTTTAGACTTAAATTTGGCCGGAATAGAGCTGCAGGGTTGGTATCTGAATGATAAAAGATGTATCTTTGCATTTCAAAAACTGATTTTCACGATGGCTCAACAGGCAAACAATACATATAATAATTATAAGAGAAAAGGCGTGACAGCCCCGACCACTGATGCTTTAGGACGACTTTCGCCCCGAGACACCGATGTCGAGGCAGCCGTGCTTGGAGCTCTGATGATTGAGAAAGATGCTTACACTATTGTGTGTGACATACTGAAACCCGAAAGTTTCTATGAACCTTCTCATCAGAAAGTCTATGAGGCCATCCAGACCCTCGGCGCTTCGCAGCGTCCGATCGACTTGTTCACGGTCACTGAGCAGCTGAGGCTCAACGGCACACTCGAGGCGGTCGGTGGGGCGGCGTTTGTCGTGCAGCTTACTGCTAATGTGACTTCGGCGGCCCACGTGGAGTTTCACTCAAGGATTGTAGCCCAGAAGTATCTCGCCCGAGAGCTTATATCGTTTGCGGCTCAGATCGAAAACAATGCTTTCGACGAAAGCATTGACGTCGACGATCTTTTGCAGGAAGCCGAAGGTAAGTTGTTCGAAATATCGCAGCGCAATGTCAAAAAGGATGTGACGCAGATCGATCCGGTGATCACTGCGGCTCTAGATCAGATCCAGGCTGCGTCAAACAGAGCGTCAGGTTTGAGCGGCCTCCCGACAGGCTTCCATGAACTCGATAAAGTGACGTCGGGATGGCAGAATTCCGATCTTATAATCATCGCAGCCCGTCCGGCGATGGGTAAGACTGCATTTGTGCTGTCGATGGCCAAGAACATGGCTGTCAACTATAACATACCGATCGCTGTGTTTTCGCTTGAAATGAGTAACCTTCAGCTCGTCAATCGTTTGATCTCCAATGTCTGTGAGTTGCCCGGCGAAAAGATCAAAAGCGGACAGCTGACGTCGCTCGAATGGGATCAGCTGATGGCGCGCATCAAGCACCTCAACGGTTCGCAGTTGTATATCGACGACACGGCGTCGCTGTCGGTCTTCGAGCTGCGCACCAAAGCCCGTCGTCTGGTGAGGGAACACAATATAAAGATGATCATCATCGACTACCTTCAGCTGATGAATGCGTCTGGCATGAAATTCGGTTCGCGTGAACAGGAGGTGAGTATGATATCACGCTCGCTAAAACAGCTTGCCAAGGAACTTAATATCCCGATCATAGCATTGTCGCAGCTTAGCCGTCAGGTTGAAAACCGAAGTGACAACAAACGTCCTCAACTATCCGACCTCCGCGAGTCGGGTGCGATCGAACAAGATGCCGATATCGTGTGTTTCATCCACCGTCCGGAGTATTATTATCACAGCGATACAGATCCGAGCGGCAAGGATATCCGTGGTCTCGCCGAATTTATCATCGCCAAGCACCGAAGCGGTTCGGTCAAGGATGTCAACATGCGTTTCCGCGCACAGTTTGCGAGATTTGAGAATTGGCTTGAAGAGGGCGCCGAGCAAGTTGTCGAGTCAGCAACTTCGCGTCTCAACATGCCTGAGCAGTCAATTCCGTCGACAATGCTTTCGGGCGGAACTGCCAAATTCATGTCGTCGACCGACGAGCCAACGCCGTTCTGATCAAGGAGTTGCCGATGCGCAATTACTCGTGGTGGCTGTCTGAAAAAATTTTTTAAACCATATCAAACCTTTTTTATAGTTGCTGTGTTAGAATAGTACAATCGCCTGAATGACGGTTGGTTTTAATGCAGAATTAATTAATCACAACTATTATTTATGTTTGATATGAAAAAAGTCGCTTTATTGTTTGCTGTCGCACTAAGTAGCTTGGCAGTTAACGCACAGAAAATTGACAAAAACGAGTTGAAACAGCTTCAGGCTTTCCTCGCAGCTCCCGCTGAAAAAGAAGCCACCAATGCTCAGGCTCTGAAAATTACAGATGTAAAATCTCCCGCAACCTGGGAGGGTATAACAGTAGAAAACGGTCATGTCACCAAGATTGACTGGAAAGGCAAGAAGATCGCCGGTGATCTCGACCTCAGTGGTTTCTCGGCATTGACAAGCGTGGATGTGTCGCGCAACGCCCTCACCTCAGTTTCGTTTGCAGGCGACGACGCTATCACTGATCTTAATTTTTCAAGAAACAAGGTCAAGACTGCAGATCTCAACGGTTGCACAAATCTCGTGAAACTCTCGGCCAACAATAACCGTATGACCGAATTCGAACTCAGCGGAGTCGATGCTCTTGAAAATCTCAACATCGCTTCCAACTATCTTACAGGTCTCGATTTGTCTGACACCCCGACTCTTAAAACCGTCAACTGTCAGTCAAACCACCTCGAAACCCTCAACGTTGACAATTGCAAGGCTTTGAAGAACCTCTATTGCGGTTACAACAAACTCACAACTCTCAGCCTCGCCGGTGTAGAAAGCCTGCAGAACCTCAACATCGATGACAACTCAATCACCAATCTCATCGTGTCAGGTCTTCCTTCGCTCTCGACATTTGTCTGCTCCGACAACAACATGCAGACTCTCGGCGTCAGAGATTGCAATGCTCTCCTCGACCTTGTATGCTCTTACAACGATCTTACCAATCTTTCGGTAAGCAATTGTCCTCAGCTTCAGTATGTCGATTGTGCCTACAACGACCTTACTCAGCTCTCTCTCCCCAACCAGACATTCCTTCAGCGTCTGATCTGCAGCAACAACCAGCTGACAATGCTCGACGTATCATTTGACCAGGCTCTTACCTATATCAACTGCCGCTTCAACATGATCACCGATCTCCGCACGATTGCTTGTCCTAACCTCCACATGATCGCTTGTCAGTGGAACTACTAAGAC
>CAJUPY010000049.1 GCA_910588035.1 uncultured Muribaculaceae bacterium
CAGCACACCCTCTCCATGCTGTCGCTCTCTCGCTTCGGAAACTGAAAAACGCTCAACAATTTCCCTCCATAAACGTTCTACCATTGACTTTGCTGAAAAACGCCTTTTGGCATCATTTTTGCAAAGTCAATGGTAGAATATTTTTTTGTAAAACCAACATATAAATTCAACAATATGCAGAAAGGCACAATCGGGGTAACTACCGAAAATATTTTCCCCGTCATCAAAAAGTTTCTCTACAGTGATCACGAAATCTTCTTGCGTGAACTCGTGTCCAACGCTGTAGACGCAACACAGAAGATCCGCACCCTTTCTTCGTTCGGAGAATTCAAAGGGCAGCTCGGCGATCTCAATGTGAAAGTGACAGTCGACAAGGACGCCGGAACTCTCACAATCAGCGACCACGGCATCGGCATGACTGCCGAAGACATCGACAAATACATCAACCAGATCGCTTTTTCCGGTGCAGAAGAATTCCTTGAAAAATACAAGGACAATGCCAACGCGATCATCGGCCACTTCGGCCTTGGATTTTATTCGGCATTCATGGTTGCCAAGAAGGTGGCCATCAACTCTCTGTCGTACAAAGACGGAGCGGAAGCCGTACGTTGGGAATGTGACGGATCTCCGGTCTATGAAATGTCGAAAGGCGACCGAACAACCAGAGGTACCGACATCATTCTCTATATCGACGACGATAACAAGGAATTTCTCGAACAGAGCCGCATCGACACATTGCTCAGAAAATATTGCCGCTTCCTACCCGTGCCTGTAATTTCCGGCAAAGAGCAGGAATGGAAAGACGGCAAAATGGTCGACACAGACCGCGACAAGGTGATCAACAACACCGAACCGCAATGGACCAAAAAACCATCGGAACTGACCGACAAAGACTACCTCGATTTCTATCACGAACTCTATCCCGGTCAGGAAGATCCGCTATTCTGGATCCACCTCAATGTTGACTATCCGTTCACCCTCACAGGCATCCTCTACTTCCCGAAGATCAAAAACAACTTTGAGATAACCAAAAACCGTATTCAGCTATATTGCAATCAAGTATTCGTCACCGATTCGGTCGAAGGCGTAGTCCCCGAATTCATGATGCTGCTCCAGGGTGTGATCGATTCTCCCGATATCCCTCTCAACGTATCGCGAAGCTATCTGCAGAGCGACAGCAACGTCAAGAAAATCTCGTCTTATATCACCAAGAAAGTTGCCTCACGCCTCGAGGACATATTCAAAGCCGATCGTGCCGAATTCGAAAAGAAATGGGACGACATCAAGATCTTCATCGAATACGGCATGCTGACCGACGACAAGTTCCGCGACGCTGCCATGAAGTTCATGCTTCTTAAAGACACTGACAACCGTTATTTCACTCTTGACGAATACAAGACCCTCGTCGAAGCCCAACAGACTGATAAAGACGGAAACGTTGTTTACCTCTACACAACCGATCCGGTCGCTCAGTTCAACTACATAAAGGCTGCCACTGACCGAGGATACGACGTTCTGCTCATGGACGGACAGCTCGACAATCACTTCGTCGGACTTCTTGAAAGCAAACTCGACAAAACAACCTTCGTTCGCGTTGACTCCGACGTGATCGACAACCTCATTCGCAAAAACGACCGCAAAGATGTCGATCTATCTGCTCTGCAACGCAACATTCTCACCACAATGTTCCGCTCGCAGACTCCCGAAGTTGACAAAGCTCAGTTCCTCGTTTCGTTTGAGGCTCTGACCGACAAGAGCGCTCCTATCGTCATCACTCAGAACGAATACATGCGACGCATGAAAGATATGGCAGCTCTACAGCCCGGCATGAATTTCTACGGCGAACTCCCCGACAGCTACAACCTCGTAGTCAACACCGAACATCCTCTCATCGCAAAAATCCGCGATGCCGCCACATCGTCAATCGGCGATCAGGTGAAACCGCTCGCCGATAAGATTGAAGCCGACAACGCCGAGATCACGAAGGTGAAAGATGCTGCCAAAGGTGCGGCTCTTTCTGCTGAAGACGATCAGCGAGTGAAAGATCTCGAGAAAGCTGTAGGTGAGAACCGACAGAACGAAGAGACCATCATCAGCGACTATGCCAAGACTCAACCGATTGTCAAGCAACTGATCGACCTCGCACTTCTTGGCAACGGACTGCTCAAAGGCAAAGACCTGAGTTCGTTCATCGACAGATCGATTTCACTTCTATAAGCATCAGATAACACTTACGACGCGCCCCCTGAAGTCCTGCAGTGGTTCAGGGGGCGCTGTCTTATTCCAGCACAAGTGCCGTTGGCCATCAATTTCGCGTCGTTCACAATCTGCGACTAAACTTTTCGCCATCTTACGCTCTTATAATAAGTGATTATTTCAACAATCCTCG
>CAJUPY010000050.1 GCA_910588035.1 uncultured Muribaculaceae bacterium
GCTGACGGTAGCCGCCTTGCTGCTGGCGCGGGCCATATCCGCCCTGCTGCTGACGATAGCCACCGTTATTGTTCTGCTGACGGTAGCCGCCTTGCTGCTGGCGCGGGCCATATCCGCCCTGCTGCTGACGGTAGCCGCCGTTGTTGTATCCGTTGTTTTGCTGACGGTAGCCGCCCTGCTGACGCGGAACGTAACCGCCTTGCTGACGGTAGCCGCCCTGTTGACGGGGCTGATAGCCGCCCTGTTCATTCTGTCCCTGTTCGCCGGCACCATTGGCTTGATCGCCATCGTTCATAGGCTGATAGTCATTCTGATGATTGTTGTAGGGGCGCGGTTGGTAACCGCCCTGTTGACGACGGGGCTGATAGGGTCTGTCGCCCTGCATTTGATGATCTTGATTTCCACCTTCTTCCGCCGGAGCATTGCTGTCTCCGTAATTGACTTTTTCAAAACGTGCGGGTGAGCCTTCGCCGGGAGTGTAACCGGGGCGTGGCTGTCCGATTCTCGGTCGTTTAGGTCTTTTTTCTTCGTTCTCCATAAGGCTTTTGTTGATTTCGATGGCCTCGCGGCATCGAGTGAGAGATTAATAAAAAACTGGTTGGTATTTTGTTATTGAATAAAAAATAGTTGCATGCGAAACTGAGCCGGCGTGACATCTCTGTCGCGCAACTCCTTATTTCTCTGCAAATGTATAATATAAAAACGTGAAATGCAAATACATTTCACGTTTTTTATAGTCTGTAATAACCAACCGCACATCAATAGCCCGTGTAGCTGTGTGGCGACAGGCGGTGAAGTTCAGCCTTTACCTCGTCGCTCACCTCAAGGGTGTCGATGAAAGCCGAGATGCTCTCTTCTGTGACTCCGGTGTTGACACGTGTAAGCTGCTTGAGTGTCTCATAGGGGTTGGGATAACCCTCACGGCGCAGAATGGTCTGGATTCCCTCGGCAACCACGCTCCACATCGAGTCGAGATCGCGGTTGATTGCAGTCTCGTTCAGCAGCAGCTTATTCATGCCCTTGAGTGTCGACTGTAGAGCTATCAGCATGTGGGCCATAGGAACACCGACATTGCGCAGGACAGTCGAGTCGGTCAGATCACGCTGCAGACGCGAAACCGGCAATTTGCCGGCAAGATGACCGAGTATCGCGTTGGCGATGCCAAGGTTGCCCTCTGAGTTCTCGAAGTCGATTGGATTCACCTTGTGGGGCATGGCCGACGATCCGACTTCCCCGGCCTTGATTTTCTGTTTGAAATATTCCATGGAGATATACATCCACATGTCGCGGTCGAGATCGAGAATGATCGTGTTGATGCGGCGCATGGCGTCGAACAGAGCGGCCAGATTGTCATAGTTGCTGATCTGGGTCGTGAACTGCTCGCGCTCGATGTGGAGACGGTCACGCAGGAAGCTGTTGGCAAAAGCAATCCAGTCGATTTCCGGATAGGCGGTCAGATGTGCGTTGAAATTACCGGTCGCACCTCCAAATTTTCCACTGACCGTGCAGCTGTCGAGGCTCTTGAGCTGCTGTTCCAGACGATAGGCATAAACCATGATCTCCTTGCCAAGACGGGTCGGAGATGCAGGCTGACCATGGGTTTTGGCAAGCATGGGCAGGTTTTTCCACTCACCGGCACGCATGCGCAGATGTTCGATCAGCTCTACCAACATCGGCCGGTAAACATCCTTGATAGCGTCAGCGACCGACATCGGGACAGAAGTGTTGTTGATGTCTTGCGACGTCAGACCGAAATGAATGAATTCTTTAAACTGCGCCAGGCCGAGGCGGTCGAAATGCTCCTTGATCAGATATTCCACGGCCTTCACATCGTGGTTGGTGACTCCCTCGATCTCTTTCACACGGCGGGCATCGTCGATGGTGAAGTTTTCATAAATCGATCTCAGTTCACCAAACTTAGTGTGGTCAAACGATGCCAGTGCAGGCAATGGAATCTCACACAAAGCGATGAAATACTCGATTTCAACTTTGACACGGTAACGAATGAGCGCATACTCTGAGAAATAGCTGTCGAGTGAAGCTGTCTTGCTGCGGTAGCGGCCGTCGATCGGCGAAACGGCGGTGAGTGAACAAAGGTCCATATAATCTATTTTAATAGTTTTCTGCCGCAAAGTTACTGCTTAAAAATCGATTTTTTAAACCTCTGTTCAAAAAAATCACGAAAAAGTTTGGCAAATCAAAAAAAAGCCGTACCTTTGCAGCGCATTTGACAAGGAACCTCGGGCGCTTAGCTCAGCTGGTTCAGAGCGTCTGCCTTACAAGCAGAGGGTCGGG
>CAJUPY010000051.1 GCA_910588035.1 uncultured Muribaculaceae bacterium
AGCATTTATGAAGAGTGCGTGGAAAATATTCAGGTTCATCGTCTTTACGATGGCGTTTATTCTGATCGCAATTCCGGTCAGCCTCTACATCATACTCTCTACAAACTGGGCTCAGAATGACATCAGACGCGTTGCAGGCAACGAATTGTCGGCGCTTCTCGGGACAGATGTCACACTCGGCAGAGTGGAGATACACCCGTTCAACCGATTATCGATCTACGACATCAAAGCTCAGGACGACTATGGGAAGACCGCCTTGTCGATCGATGAGATCAGCGTGGCATTCGAGTTATTCTATCTTCTCCGGACCGGTAAGCTCGTGGTCGATTTTGCATTGGTCGATGCCCCTTCCCTATCGCTCTACAAGAAAACGTCGACATCATCGCTCAACATCGCCGAAATACTCAAGGGGCTGAAGTCAGACAATAAAAACAAGCCTCAGTCGCACTACGATCTGATGGTAAACACAGTCATCATCCGCGACGGCGAAATGAAATTCGACATACTTGATGCACCGGAGCGCGACAGCATTTTTGACGTGAAGCATATTGCTGTCTCCGACGTATTCCTTAACGCCTATATCCCCAGGATCTCAAACGACGAATACAGGGTTGAGATCGACAGGTTCAGCCTCAAAGAGCAACACGGGTTCGAGCTTACAAATCTTAAAGCCGCAGCCGACATCACCCCCCATGGATCGGATCTTGAATATCTGACTCTACGGTTCCCTAACTCCGAACTGTCGATCAATCCTGTTTCGCTTGACAACAACGGCTTCTCCGGTCTTGAGGAGATATTCAACGACGGCGGCATAAATGTCGGAATCCGCCCCGGCAGCATCATCTATCCGCCCGATTTTTCAGCATTTGCCCCCCAGTTGGTTTCATTCCAGGATTCGATTGAAATCATTCTCGACGGCAATATTTCCGCAGACCATGCTTTAGTCAACCGTATGACTATCGCACAGCCCGACGGAAAATTTGTCGGAGTCGTTTCAGCCAAAGCCGAAAACATTAAGGACGGCGTCAACGCATCGTTTGAGATCGAAGAATTCAGGTTCTCAGCTCAGAAATCAGGATTATCCGACATGCTGAAACTACTACCCCACAGCAACCCTCAGGCAGAGAAGCTGATCAGCGGCATGAAATCCGGCGATAATCTTTCGATCAACGTAAAAGCGGATGGTAAAATCAACAATTCGAGAGTAAGAGCGCGGATGGCCCTCGGAGATAATGCCGTGCTGATTTCGGCCAACTATTCCACCCCTGACACATTCAAGACTGTCGTCATGAAGACAGATGCCCGGCTGACTCTCAACAATCTCACTGCGCTCGCAGGGCCATCAGCGCCCCAGACGGTCACATCGAGCCTGCGGGCAGAAGGCGTCGTGTCAAAATATTCACATAAACTTTCGGCACAGATCGACTCGACTCATGTTTACTACCGCGGACATAATTACGGACCTCTTTCTTTGATGGCTCACTATGACAACGGTTCTTTCGAGGCCAGTTTCCTATCCAAAGACCGACAGCTCGCGCTTGAACTCGATTGTGCGGTCGAGCTCGACAAACCGACCTCGTCGGTCGATGCAGTCATTGACATTTTCAACATCAATCCGGGTGCGCTTGGCCTACTCAAAGGCTATGACGACTACGAGCTGTCGGCGTCAGCCAACGCTAATTTCGAATTCAGCTCGATCGACGATATAACCGGCAATCTCTACATCTCGGACATTGTCTTCGCCGACAACGACCCCCAGACCCGCGATCTAAGACTGAACTCTATCAGCGTCGAGGCATTGCCGCTCGAGGAGTCGCCCGGTCTGTCGCTGCAATCAGACGCAGTCAGCGCATTCATCAACGGCAGCTATAGATTTTCGACCTTGATCTCCGACATCACCGGGATGGCCTCAACGATATTTCCGGCTATCGGCTCTGACCAGGACACCGAAGAGCGAGAAACTGACTTCGACAACAACTTCACCTATAGTCTTAGAATTGCAGAGTGTGAAGATATCTGCAAATTTTTCAAGCTGCCGGTATCGGTCATCTACCCTGTCGATGTCTACGGACATATATCCTCAGATTACCGCACGGCATCTCTGTCGCTGACCGCACCGTATCTGCTTCAAGGAGACAAAATCATCGAAAACACAATGCTGACAGCCAATATAGATGCAGACGCCAATCTGGCCGACGCCCGGGTCTCAACTAAAATGCCGACAAAAAAAGGACCGATGTCTGTGGTCGCTGATCTGAGAGGACATTCAAACCGACTCGA
>CAJUPY010000052.1 GCA_910588035.1 uncultured Muribaculaceae bacterium
TGGTATTAGATTTAAGGTAAGAAGATTATTCGTCGTGATGACGAGTAATTTTTTTTTTGCACCTGCACCAATGTCTCTGTCCTTATTTTTCACTAACTTTGCGATATGTTTCTCAATCGACTGACAATCACCAATTTCAAAAACATATCTGAGGCCGACATCGAGTTCTCGCCGGCCATGAACTGCCTGTTGGGCAACAACGGCATGGGCAAGAGCAATCTTCTCGACGCCATCTACTATCTCAGCTTCTGCAAAAGCTTCACCTCTCTGCCCGACTCCAAGGTTGTCAGGCACGGCGAGCAATTCATGATGTTGCGCGGATGCTACACACGCCATGGCATTGATGAGGAACTGAATGCCGGATATGCCGTCGGACGCCGCAAATCGTTCAAACGCAAAGGAAAGGAATATCAGCGTCTGAGCGACCACATCGGGTCTTTTCCGCTGGTGACGGCCACCCCCCACGACATTGAGCTGATAAACGGCACCGGCGAAGACCGCCGCCGTTTCATCGATCAGATAATAGGACAGAGTGACAAGGTCTACCTCTCGTCGCTGATACGCTACAATTCGTTTCTCGAGCAACGCAACCGCATGTTGCGCGACCATGTCGCCGACCACAACCTCTTCATGGCCGTCGAGACCCCAATGGCAATAGCTGCCGAATATATCGCACAGGCACGCCGCCGCTGGACCGGACAATTCTCCATGCTGTTTGACCGCTATTACAAGGCCGTGGCAGGTCCGCAGGCCGAAGAAGTGACCCTGACCTACGCAACGACCCTCGAACCCGGCAGAGAGCCTCTGACAGCCCAGTTTGACAGCGCGCGCCGCCACGATGAGATTGTCGGGCACACCTCGGTCGGCCCCCACCGCGATGACCTGGCAATGACAATCGACACCATGCCGCTCCGCCGCATAGCGTCTCAAGGTCAGTGCAAGACCTTCGTGATCGCCATGAGGCTCGCGCAGTATGACTTCCTCGCTTCAGCCACCGGTCTGAGACCTCTGTTGCTGCTTGACGACATTTTCGATAAACTCGATGCATCGAGGGTGGAGCGCATTGTCGAAATCACCCGGGGCGACAACTTCGGTCAGATTTTCATCACCGACACCAACCGCGACCACCTCGACTCGATCATGACCGCGAACGGTGGAGACTACCGTCTGTGGAACGTCGAGAACGGCCGGTTCAGCCTCATAAACCACAACCCGCGATGAAAAAGACCTATCCCGAATCAATTCGCCGCATAATCGACCGCGTTATCTCGCAGACCGACTCGGCCGACGCGTTTCTCGAACAGAGAGCCTGCTATCTGTGGGTCGAGGTCGTCGGCCCGGGCGTGAACCGATACACCTCCCGACGATATGTCGACAACGGTGTGCTGCACGTCTACCTTACATCGGCTCCTTTGAAAAATGAACTGTCGTTCCACCGGGCGGCTCTGACCGAACGCATAAACTCAATCATCGGCAAGAACGTTTTAAAAGACATTATGATTCATTGAACCTATGAAGAAAAAAGAAATAATCTATCCGGCATGTGCCAACCCAAAGGTTCCGCAACCGCTGAAACCGGCCTATCATGCCGTTCCGCTGCAAATGAGATTCAACGACATAGACATGGTCGGACACCTTAACAACTCGGTCTACATCACGTTTTTCGACCTCGGAAAGGTCGAATATTTCCGTTCGGTGTTTCCCGAAGGTGTCAACTGGCACCACATTCCGCTTGTGGTCGTCAACATAAACTGCAACTTCTATTCGCCCACCTATCTCGACGAACCGATAGAGGTGACAACGGCCGTCACAGCAATGTCTGAGCGAAGCCTGAAAATGGAACAGCGAATCGTCAACCGCGAGACAGGCGATGTCAAATGTGTTGCCCAGACCGTCATGGCCGGTTTCGATCCAAAGACCGCCACAGGTGCTCAGATTGACCCGAAATGGCGCGAGGCGATAACCGTTTTCGAACGAAACGAATGATTTTTTCAAAAAAATCGACAAAACATTGCTTCAGGTTAAAAAATAATTCCTATCTTTGCATGCTCAATTACGGAAGCCAACAATTTTACCGTAGAGCCATCGGGGTGTAGCACAGTTGGCAGCGCGCCACGTTCGGGACGTGGAGGTCGG
>CAJUPY010000053.1 GCA_910588035.1 uncultured Muribaculaceae bacterium
CGACAAGATGTCAGATGTCGAAGTCTATGCCAAGCATCCTGCTCATGTGGCGGCAGCCGGTCTGCTCGCCGGACACAAGGCCGACAGAGCTTGTGTGGATTACGAATTTTGACGATGACACTCTTTTAAGGAAATTTTCAGGCACCCTCTAATTTCCTGTAAAGCGATTTAAAACTTTTTGTGGAGCCGATGGCGGTGATAACGTCATCGGCTTCAAACGTTATGTCGCCTGATGAAATGTCGACGGCCACTTGTTCGTTGCGGTCGATGCCGAGTATGTTTCTTTCCTGTTTGAGCCTTGTCAGTGCGACAAGTCTGATGCCGAGATCGTCAAATCCGAGAGTTTCCGGCTTTTCGCCGACTAATGCTTTCGGAACTTTAAACTTCAGTATATAGGTATTGCGGTCAATCTTCATGGATGTCACATGTGACCCGAGTTCCATTTCGTTGGTCAGGTCAGAGGCGGCCCGTTGCTCGGGGGTCAGTATGCGGTCTATCTCAAAGCCTTCGAGTATTGACTCGTGGAGCTTGTCGATCGCTCTGGCGTAGATGTGCTTCACACCCATTTTTTTGAGCAGAGCGACTGTTTTGACGCTTGCCCCGAAGTTCTCGCCTATGGCAACAATGACAAGGTCGACATTTTTCAGAGGCAGGACTGTCAAGGCGTTTTCATCCGTAGAATCGACCTGATAGACCGTCGAGATATAGTTTTTTATTGATTCAATATTGGCCGGACGGTTGTCTGCGCCGATTACTTCGTGGCCGAGAGCTGTCAGATCGAGTGCGAGATTTGACCCATATATGCCTAAACCGATGATAAGGTATCTCATGATTATTGATGATTAACTGATTATTATATTGTCTGTAGGGTAGTGGACCGATCGGTCGTGAGCCTGCGATGCCACTCCGACAAGGATGGAAAGTATTCCGACGCGTCCGGCAAACATGGCTGTCGATAGTATCAATTTTGATGGTACGCCGAGTTCAGGAGTGATACCCAGCGACGATCCGACGGTGAAAAACGCTGAAGTCACTTCAAAAAGCACTGCTTTGACAGAAAGCTGTGGCTCAAGCAAAAGTATCAGCAGAGAGTATATGGCCACAGCTCCTATCGATATCGCCACTACGGCGTTGGCACGTCGGATCGAACCGACTGAAATGCGTCTGCCGAACGCTGTGGCCGATGAGTTGCCGCGGATTGTCGCCCTGAGGTTAAGGATTACGGCGGCGAAAGTGTTGACCTTGACACCTCCGGCCAGTGATTGTGATGCACCTCCGATCCACATCTGCACGATGATGATCAGCATCGTTGCAGGCAGAAACATCGAAGGATTGACCGTTGTGAAACCGGCGCTGCGCGGTATGAGTGAATTAAACACCGACTGTGTTATTTTCTTGCCGATCGGCATGCCTGAAAGCGTGTTGTCGAATTCAAAAATGAAAAACGCCACGCTACACACTGCGAGGATTGTCAAGGTGGTGACGAGTACAAGTTTTGTATTGAGATCGTAGATGTGAACCTGTCTTGCATTGTCGGTCTGACTTCGATGTGTGAATATGCGTCTGATCCACGATGTGAAAATATCTTTGAAATTTACGAGTATCGGAAAGCCCACGGCGCCGGCAAATATCAGAATCGAAGTGACTATATAAATCGATTGAGAACCATTCATGAGAGTCTGGTTGGCCATGCCTCCCGGCAGACATGAGAAGCCCGCATTGCAGAACGACGACAAAGAGTGGAAGCAGGCAAACATCATCTTGTCGGTCGTGGTGAGACCGAGCTGCGGAGGGATAGTGAAGTAGACAGCTATAGCTCCGATCGCTTCGACTGTGAGAGTGAATGCGAGGATATATAATAATGTAGGGATCAGGTTGTTGATAGTCTTGGAGTAGACCATGTCCTTGATCATGAGTTGACTGTAGATCGATGGTGTCCCGCTGAAAAAGATTGCGAAAAAACTGGTAAAAGTGATCACACCGAGGCCGCCGACCTGA
>CAJUPY010000054.1 GCA_910588035.1 uncultured Muribaculaceae bacterium
GATTTTGTTGATGGAGTATATGACGGTTCTGTTACTGTAAATGGTCAGAGCAACTGGTCTATTGACTGGCAAGGTGGCGACATGACAATTACGGTTGACCTCAACACCAATACCATCAAAATACAGGCCGGTGCCGTCGAAGTTGTTCCTCCGACTGTCACAAGCTACATCTACATCTGTGGCAACATGGCATCATCTGATTGGACCGAACCCTCTGAGGCAAACGCTGCTTTCTACGACGATTGGAAACTCGCTTGCGATGACAACAGTGGAGTTTATAAAGCAACGTTCTCATTCCCCAACCTCGGGGCTGACGCGCTCTACTGCCGCTTCTATCAGAAACTCACCGGTTGGGGCGCGGCACAATGGGCTTCTCCGACCGATGCTGACTATGAAGTGACATCCGGTGTCGCTGTTGACTCAAAAGTCGGTGAAGGCTGTTTTATGCTCAACAATGCCAAGGGCAAAACCGTGGACATTGAAGTTGACACAAACACCAACAAAGTCAAATTCACATTCGTAGATTAACAACAACCCCGTAGGGTCGCGACCTGTCGCGACCGCTGATAAGCTGAAAACTGATAAGCAGAAAGCCAAAAAGCTGAACAACTCCAAAAAGTTGCAAAACTAAAAAGTTGAACAGCCGGAATCACAAGTTGCAGCATCGCGACCCTACAAACAACCAAACAAACCATAAAACAATGAAGAAATATATATTTCTCCCGTTAGCGGCTCTCGCCCTTGGTTTCGCTGCCTGCGAAGATGACGACACTCTCGGCATTCCCGTTGTCAACCCCGAAATTCCTGCGGTTGATCCCTCGATCGTCTCTGTCGCCCCGAGCGCCGACATGCCCGCTGTCATAAGCCTTGAGACTTACAACAACGACGACATGAACTTCCCCGTCGCCACCGTCACTGCCGGCGAAGAATGGCCTGAAGGCTACACATTCGGAGCCGTGGCTCAGATCAGCACCGACGAAAATTTCAGCAACCCCACTGAAATTCCCACCGTTGTCAACGGCTCGACTATCACCCTCGATCCCGATGCTGTGCAAGGTGTCATATATGAAAAGATCACCCGCGATCCCTCTGAACTTACTCTTTGGGTGCGCTATGGCGTGCAGGCTGTCAATGGCAAGGAAGTCATCCGCCTCGGCGACGCAAATTCTTTCATCGGCGCTCAGCAGATTAAAGTGGTGCCTTTCCCGCCCGCTGCCGTCATTGAGCCTGTCTACTATCTCATCTATTCCGACGATGCCGAGACATGGACCAAAGCCCATGCGCTCAAAGTGAATCACGGCGCCGGAAGCCAGTATGACAATCCCTCGTTCTCTGTGACATGCAACTTCACTGCTGCTGAATTGGGCGACGGACTCTATTGGAAACTTATCCCCGAATCGACTTATGAGGAATTTGACTTGGAAAACGGCCTGGTGATCGGTGTGAATGAAGCTGACGCCGAAAGCCGCAGCGGCGATCTCGACGAAAGCGCTGATCAACTTGCGGGCTATCTCGATCTGAGCGGTCCGGTGATGTTCCAGTTCTATCTTAACCGCCTCGAACCCGACGAAGAGCACTCGATGACGTTCTCATTCGTGCAGGCATATCCCAACTTCTGGCTTGCCGGCGACAATGTCAACGGTCTTGTATGGTCGTTTGCATCTCAGCCCACCATGTGGACCAACGATTATTCGACCTACGTCGGTTTTGCCAATATCGGCAGCCAATTCAAATTCTCTCCGACTAACGGATGGAATGGTGATTTCGGTACCACTGACAACGGACAGCCCGTGTTCTCTACAAACGACGGTGGCGAATTGGTCGGTACTGGCACAGCCAATGGTGCATCAGACATCAAGGTTGCCGAATCAGGCCTCTACTACATTTCGCTGGATTTCGGCACCAAAGATCTTACCCTCACCAAGATCGAAA
>CAJUPY010000055.1 GCA_910588035.1 uncultured Muribaculaceae bacterium
ATCTCCATAGACGATGTCTTCAACTCCGGATGTCGATTTCGAAACTTTCACGGTTGTGTCGGCTTCGGTCTCGAATGTGAATATGCCGTCGACAGCTTCGATGGCCTGATCGCCGACTGTGACTGTCAGATCATTGTCTGCGCGCGATGCCGGAGCGATGGTAAATCTTGTCTTGCCGACAGCCTGAACAGGCGCAGTGACATCGACGTCGGCCTTGATGTCCTTCTTGACAACATATCCATCGAGGACTCCCTGTGCAGCGTCGAAAGTGACGGTGTGCTCAATCGCATTTTCAGGATTGAAGAACAGCTTGTAGACTTCATCGGCCTGAGGATTTTCGACAGAGATGCTCGAGTAGTACATCAGCGAAACTTCCTCACCGTTGCGATATGCTTTGCCGTTCATGGCCATGTCGGCGTTGATAGTGATCAACCCTTCTTTATCGCGGAAGCTGATCAGGTTGTAACCGCTGGCAGCTTTGATCGTTTTGCCTGCACGTTTGAACGATGCGCCAAAATACAGATTTTCAACGTCGTCGATGTAGAACACCATTTCCTTGTCGAAGATGACTTCGCCCGTTGTGATTTCAATTTTTGAGTCTTTTTCAAGGCTTATCACTGAATTCGATGATGTTGTGCTTGGTGCGATCTCTTTGTCGTATGTGTGGTCATACATTCTGACAATTTCATAGTTGTCGTCGTTAAGGGCGATCTGAAGACGATGGTCTTTTCCATCGTTCTTAAATGTAATCGGGTTCTCGCCGTTGACCACTTCGACCACCGGATAGGGGTATTCATATTTTGTAATGCGGAGCAAATCGGCGTTGTCGATGATCAGAACTGCGTTGTAAATTTCATATTTTTCAGCGTTGATGGTGTATTTTATGTCAGAACTCAAAACATCTGAAATTGTCGACACATACGTAGCCTGATAAGGATCTTCGTCATTCTTCTGATATGAGAGTATTTTGTAATCGTCTTTGTTGAGTGTGATGATGAGTTTCTTTCCGGGACGAACGTTGAAGCCGTCTTCACCCGCAAAGTCTTCGATTGCTTCACCGCCGTATGTAATGGATTTGATGCAACCGGGATCTCCGTTGGTGAATGACAGTTTGACGTTGCACGACATATCCTCGGGGAATTCCTGGGTGACCACGATGTTTTCAACATATTTGATGTTGTCCTCATCGCTTCGGTCGACAAGTGCGATAGGGTATTCAAGCCCTTGTTTGGCCACTTCCTGACCGTCGGCAGTGATCTTATAGATCAGGTTGTCGGTGTCTGTTGCGCGGATTGTCAGAACGTTTTCGTACTCATCATTGTACGGTAGGTTATATTCTGTTGTGTCGGAGTTGATTGCATCGTTGCCGCGGAGAGTCATTCTGATTCCTTCGGGTTTGTCAAGTGTAATTTTGACGGTGCGGTTGCGGTAGGTTGCTTCGTCGAAGGTTTTTATTTCATATGTGAAACTTGTGTCACCCCATCCCCAGGGCGAGAGATAGATCGACAAACAATTGTTTGAAACATCGAAACTTTGGTTGCCTTTAGCATCCAATGCTTTCAAAATCAGTCCTTCTTTAGGCGCCACAACGAAGTAGGTGTAACTGTCGTTATCGATTTCAAAGTGATTCAGGCCCTTAAGACATCGTATGTCTCAATGGCATTATTGATGTTTGATGAACTGC
>CAJUPY010000056.1 GCA_910588035.1 uncultured Muribaculaceae bacterium
ACATGTTGGTGATTCCGGTGCGTCGGGCGGTGTGGCTCGTCACACATTTGAAGCGCGGTAGTAGTACGTTGCCGTTCAGGTCGGTCTCCGGCTCCTTGCCTTCTTTTTTCAATGCGTCCTTCTGCTTCATAGTCAGATTGGTCGGCACTTTCTCTTTCAGTGTCGATACACGTTCAGACAAATCTTCAAGTATGTCCTTTATGTAACGATTCAGCACCTGCTCGTTGGCTTTCGGAATATTGTAACCATATTTCTCACAGATGGCAATAAGGTTCTCGTTCATCACCGGGATTGTCACCTCGGTCTTAGTTTTCTGCTGTACCAACCTAATGATGCGTGTGCCTTTCCGCGTCGTTTCAAAATGGTCTTTGTTGAGATTGTTATAATCGCTCACTCGCTGACAAGTATAGCAACCGATGAGAAAAACATCGCGCACATGCTCTTTCTTCCCGGTCAACGGCATTTCATAGAGTGCTTGTAACTCTTCCTCGGTGAGATAAATCTCGACTGCCTTATCGCGGTCTTCAATCTTATTCTTGACTATGAGCGAAGCGGCGCGTTGATTGTCATGAACACCGTCAATGAACGCGGCGTTGATAAGTGCTTTCAGATTTGTCATGTGCTTGTTGACTACCTTGGGCATATAGCCGTGCCGCCTGAGATAGTTGATATAGCGACTTACAAAGGCGCGGTTAATGTCAGCCCAACCGAACTGATGCAAGGGGTCGAAGCCTTCATAAACGCCTATATAGCTTTTCCAAGTCTTGCAGGATCCAGCTGAATAGTCCTTGCTGCCAATCTTCCGTGCGCCGCTCTTGATGTCTTCGACAAACTGAACGAGGAATGACCAGATAAGACGGTTCTTCTCATCCTCAATGCGTTTCTTCTCCTCGGCTTTCTTACGGGCTTTTTCTCTTGCCGCCTCTTTCTTTGCCAAAGCCTTTCGCTCTGCTTCTGCCGCTTCCTCTTTCGCCTTTCGTTCAGCCTCGACTTTCTCCGGCTCGGAAATGTAGCGCACATCCATGTCAAGAGCCTCGCGGTCGAAATTTAGTTTGGCGAGGTGCGCTTTCACAATGCCTTCAATCTGCGTCAGTTTGGCGTGAAGTTGATAATTCTTTTTCTGATGTGCCAGCCACGCACGGGGCGAAGCGGTTGCTTTGAGCCACTCGCTTACCTCCACTTGCAGGAGCGTCGAAACAAGCACGTCAATCTTGCGGGTATGTACACGGATAAACAGTGTCGCTGTTTCCTTTTTCAAATCCTTGTTGCGGACATGAAACGGGGTCAATTTTTTCGGAGAGGGTGTTGTTGCCATCTTATTTTGTGTTGCTAAATTCATTCGCCACGATTCACAGTCATTCACTATCAATCGTTTTGGTTCTGCAAATATAACAACTCAAACCACGTTTTGTCAAGTCGGGTCACCACGCAGGTCACCACGTTTTTTGAATTTCCGTGAAAGCTCAAAATTCAGCCAAAATTCATATTACGTTATTATTCAGCATTTTGCATCAACTCAATATTCACCTACATTCGCCACAATTCACAAACTCAGGTTCTGGTGGCACCACCTTCAAAATCGCCAAGTAGTTGACATTCAACTATTTGGCGATTTTACTTTCACTCTAATTTTGCCGAGTTCCCTATAAAGTTACCTATGAGAGAGGCGTTTGGACGGTGC
>CAJUPY010000057.1 GCA_910588035.1 uncultured Muribaculaceae bacterium
CAAAAGCGTGTCGTTTTACGAGGCCGCAGGAACAAGGCGCACATCGCCGGCGTAAACGTCAGCGCGTTAAATCCTGAGAATGCTGTCGACACTGCAATAGTCAGCGCAAACTGTTTGTACAGTTCGCCGGTAATTCCCGATATGAACGCTGTCGGGATGAACACTGACAACAACACAAGAACCTCGCCGACAACCGGACCTTCAAGTTCTGACATCGCTTTTTCAGCTGCCTGACGAGGCGACACCCCACCCTGATCGAGTATTCGCGAACAATCCTCGACGACCACTATAGCGTCATCAACGACGATCGCAATCGCAAGCACAAGACCGAACAATGTGAGTGTGTTGATCGTAAATCCCATCAATTTCATGACTGCAAACGTTGCGATAAGCGACACCGGTATCGTCAGCATAGGGATGACAACCGCACGCCAGTTCTGCAGGAAGAGCAATATGACGATCATGACGATCAACGTTGTTTCGGCAAATGTCACAAGGACTTCATCGATCGAAGCATTGACAACGTCAGTCGTGTCGAGTATTACATTATAATGGACACCGTCAGGGAAATAACGTTCGAGTTCGGCCAAACGTGCCTTGACCCGCTCGGCCACATCAAGAGCATTGGCGCCGGGAAGCTGATAAATACCTATCAAACCGGCCGGACGATTGGACACATGCGAAATATTCGTATAGCTGCTTGATCCGAGGTCAACACGCCCCACATCCCGGAGTCTGAGCATCGAGCCGTCAGGATTTGTGCGTATGACAATATTCCCGAACTCTTCCGCCGTTGTCAGACGACCCTGCGATGTGAGTGAAAACTGGAATTGGTTCATGCCATTTGATGGTGGAGCGCCGACATCACCGGCCGACACTTCCATATTCTGGCTCTGGATCGACGTGTACACATCCTCCGGAGTCAATCCCCTGACGCGCATCTTTTCAGGATCGAGCCATACCCTCATACTGTAATCTCCGGCTCCGAAAGCCCCTACCTCGCCGACACCATCAATTCGCGACAATTCATCGACAATGTTGAGCTTTGCATAATTAGTCAGATATAAGGCATCGTAGAGTTCGGGACGATCGGTTTCGAGCGCAACAAACATTATTATATTGGTTGATCGCGATGTCACCGACACACCTTGCTGTTTGACCGAACTCGGCAACGAAGGTTCGGCAAGAGCCACGCGGTTCTGCACCTTTACTGTCGCCATATCAATGTCTGTGCCGACTTCAAATGTCACCGTCAGACCATATGATCCGTCGGCTCCTGAATTTGAGCTCATATACATCATGCCTTCGACACCGTTGACCTGCTGTTCGATCGGCACACCGACAGTCTCAGCTACGGTTTTGGCATCTGCACCGGGATACACAGCCGACACCTGCACGGTAGGCGGCGTAATCTCAGGATACTGCGCGACCGGAAGCGACTTGACCGTAAGCAAGCCTGCTATGATCATCAGTATAGCTAATACCGTTGCAAAAATCGGACGGTCGATAAAGAATTTTGAAAACATATCCTATTATTCTTTAGTCATTCAACATCTATCGATCACTCGGTCAACCGCGGCGTAACTGTCTGCCCGTCGCGCACTTTCAAGAGAGCCTTCGTAACA
>CAJUPY010000058.1 GCA_910588035.1 uncultured Muribaculaceae bacterium
TTGCTGATATGCAGTGACCTTATCATTTCTTCTCTGATCCGTTTTTGATTTTCTTAAGTCTTTCCTGTTCAGTGGGATATATCTCCTGAAGCATATTGTAGACTTTTGTGCGCTCATCGGCAGGAGCCTTTGAATATACATTGACAAGTTCGTCGAGTTTCGCGTCCTTGAACATCGACAAGCCTACCGACATCGGAGCTGCTGAATATACTTTTTTTATCGCATCAAGCGATTCGGTGATCTTCGCCCTACCCTTATCCGGGCTTACCGACATTTCGTCGAGACCACGCCGATGGTAGTCATAAAGCATATCGCGCAAAGATTGTGTGGCTTGATCGGTATATGCCGATAAAACCGCACTGCGGTTTTTAGTATCTTCGAATGCTTTCCAACCACTTTCGCCGGCCGACTGAGCCTGTTGAACGATAGTCTTCAGTCGATCGAAATAGGGTTCGCCCCCTCGCGGAGAGAACGAATCATAGTCTATCGCCAAGATCAGATAAGCATAAAAATTGAGGATAGCCGTCAACTGGCTTTCCATGTGGTCGAGAGTAAAGACCAAAGGTTCGTTTTCAAGATACGTAAAGTCGATCTTTGTGTCTTTGAAATTAATCAGTGTTGTCGTGTAGGTGCTGTTATATACAGGTCTGCTTGACTGTATCTGCAAGTCACCTGTTATCTTTCCGTCAGTGTACTCTTTGACGGTGAAGAACAAACGACATTCGATTTTTTCGTTGGCTGAAAACTGATTATTAGTGAATATGTTGGTATTCATATAATCGTTCATTGCCTGCTGCAAGGTCGTGAAAACCTGCTTATAGGTGCCTTCAACCTGATCTGAATTGATTTCGACAGTGCAATTGAGTTCCTGCGCCGACATTGAAAAAGCCGACGCTGCACAAATCAGGGCCAATATGAATTTCATGCCTTTTCGCATAGGCACGTTATTGCGTCAATAATGTCACCGGCAACCTCGGTCTTGGATTTAAGCGGAAAATCGGTGCGGTTGCCGTCGGGATAGCATATCGAAATCTGGTTTGTATCGGTTCTGAAGCCAGCGCCGGGAACTCTCAAAGAGTTGAGCACGATCATGTCGAGATTTTTCCGGCGAAGTTTGTCAACAGCATTTTCAAACTCATGATCGGTTTCAAGAGCAAAACCGACAAGCAATTGTCCGGGACGTTTTTCAGCGCCTAAAGTCGCAGCGATATCAGGATTTTTGACGAGATTGATTGTGCCGAGGCTGTCTTTCTCGCGTTTGATCTTTCGGTCGAGAACTTCAGCCGGAGCATAATCAGCAACTGCAGCGGTCATTACCGCTATATCAGATTCGGCAAAATGAGAGAGACAAGCCTGAAGCATTTCTTTTGCCGACTCGACGCTGATGACGTTGACCGACGGATGCTGAGGTTTGATCGACACAGGGCCTGAGACAAGAGTGACATCGGCACCACGGGCTGCAGCGCAATCGGCTATGGCGTAACCCATTTTCCCTGACGAATAATTGCCGATAAATCTTACCGGATCAATTTTTTCATAAGTAGGTC
>CAJUPY010000059.1 GCA_910588035.1 uncultured Muribaculaceae bacterium
CGGATATAGTCGATTCCGAGATCCTTGTAATGCTTGAAAAATCCGTCGCTATATTCTTTTGCTCCGGGATTTTCAGCCACTACCCAGTTGAACCACATGTTTTCGGCCGACGAGTTCATTATATCGGTCGTGCCGTTCCAGTAGAGGCCGCCGAAGGTGTACTCTGTGCCTTCGATTTTGGTTTCGCGCGGGCCGTGGATCCAGAGAGGATTGTCGTAGACGCCGACTTTCAGGCCCTTGGCCTTGCATTTTTCGACGAGATCTTTCAGGGGCATCGATCCGTAGTGGGTCATGTAGCCGGTTCCGTCCTGAGCGAGCATGGGTATGAAACCGTCGGTGCAAACCATGTCATAACCATAAGGCTTGAGGTCGGTTGCGACCCAGTCGATTATCTTGTCCCATTCAGCCGGGCTGATATCCTGGTCTGCGTTTGCTATGCCGTTCTGGTCGTTGACATAGCAGTATTCATAGACACTCCAGTAGAGCGGGGCTTTGAATTGATGGATGCCTTCGACCTGAGGCAGGTCGGGAAGTTCATATTTCGGGGGATAACGCATTTCATAGTAGTCGTCGTTGGCACAACTTGCCAACATTGCGGCTGAAAGTGCGGTTGCCAGTATATTCATTTGTTTCATATTCGATAGTTAAAAGATAATTTGTCAATCGATGAATTTAGCATTTATGGTCATGGTCTTGATGTTGAGCGTCAGCTCATACTGACCCGCGTCGACAATTTTCCACTGGTCGTCGGGCGAATTGGTGAACACCATGTCGGAAGCTGCCACTCCCGATCGGGAGATCTCGACATTGGCACGTGACGGACGGTAGAAATTCTGTCCCCAGTTGGGATCTTTGTCAGTGAATGCTTTCATCTGGCCTTCATTCAGATGGCCGGTCCAGGTGTATTCGCCCTCGACGCCCTCGACGGCTGTCATCTGCGACGCGTCGTCCTGACTCCAGCCGCCGGGTGTGGCGTCTCCGAGCAGATAAAGAGGCTTGACCGAAGCTACACCTTCGATAAACTGTGCGTCAAATGTCATGTCGGCGATGTTGAATGTCAGGCGGTATTTGCCGGCGTCGACCACTTTCCACTGGTCATCTGGACCGGTGGTGAACACCATGCTGTTGGAGCTGACTCCGTTCTGCGATACCTCGCAGTCAGGTGTCGACGGGCGGTAGAATGGTGCGCTGAAGTCTTTTGTAACGCATGCTTTGAATGTTCCTTCTTTCAGTACGCCTTCCCACACATATATATTTTCGGTTTCCGTAGCGATCTCTGTTGCTGCATCGAGACTCCAGCCTCCGGCCGTTGCTTCGCCGATCATGTAGAGCGACGGCAGTGTGGCCGAGCCTGATAAAAATTGTGCGTCAAATGTCATGTCGGCGATGTTGAATGTCAGACGATACTTTCCGGCGACAGTTACGAGCCACTGGTCGTCGGGCGACGTCGTGTAGACCATCGTGTGAGATGCAACGCCTTTGTCCGACACTTCGCAGTTGGCCGTCTCAGGCCGGTAGAAAGGAGCGCTGAAGTCTT
>CAJUPY010000060.1 GCA_910588035.1 uncultured Muribaculaceae bacterium
CTCGTTGCCGCCGCTGACGGTCAGAGTGTGCTGCATGGTGAAGCCTGTGCGGGTGACGGCGTCAAACCAGTCGAGGTTGCCGCCGAGATCAACGCCGCGGTCGCCCCAGCCAAGACGCACGTCGCGGAAGTCCTGGGCGCTCATCATGTCAAGTTCTTTCTTGACGACGTCCCACGCAAACGTGCCAGAGTAGGATGTGTGCGTGTTGCCGTCCTTGCTGCCCTTTTTCGTAGTTACGACGATCACGCCATTGGAGCCGCGCGTACCGTAGATAGCCGAGGCTGCGCCATCTTTAAGGATGTCGAACGATGCGATGTCGTTAGGATTGATATTGGTCAGATTGCCACCGGGCACTCCGTCGATCACAATCAGAGGCCCCAGGCCGGCCGAACGCGACGACACGCCGCGTATCTGGATGCTCGCCTGATTGTTAGGGTCTCCCGCGCCGGTGTTGGTGATCGAGACACCGGGGACCTTGCCCTGGATCATCATCGACGGGTCGAGAGAACTGACGGAAAGAAAGTCTTTTTCACTGACATGAGAGATAGCCGATGTCAGTTCTTTCTTGTCCATTGTCCCGTAGCCGACTACAACGACCTCTTCGAGAAGTTCTGAATTCTCTTCCATCGTCACATTGATAGACGTACGGCCTTTCACCGCCACATCTATTGTTTTATAGCCGACGTATGTAAAACGTAGGGTTGCTTTGGCATCAGCCGTGAGGCTGTAGTTGCCGTCGATGTCAGTTGCAGCTCCGGTTTTGCTGCCGTTGACTGTCACGCTGACACCTATCAGTGGTTCGCCTTCCGGATCACTGACTGTTCCCGATATGTTCAGCTGCTGAGCCGACAATGACAGTGTTGACACAGCGAGTAACATAAGGAACCAAATTCGTAATGGTAGATTTAACTTTTCCATTTTCGTGATATTAGGTTTTTATTGGATTTCTGTCGCAAAGATAGACACTCGATATCGTGTTGTCAATGCCAAGTATTCAAAAAGTAGTGAATGTTTGGGGATAATTAGCTGTATGACAATGTTGTATGGTTTCTGTGGCTACTGATTTATATAGTTATCTGCAAGCTGTTTCTACCTCGGGATAATCTAAGTTAAGGTGTCGGCAGGCATTGTTTTTAGTGCTGGTTCGATGAAATTCCCACGCTCCGGACCCACATTCAGTCTGACGATGATTGCAGTCCGATATTCGCGACTTCGGCTTCCAGATCGTTGCGATTGCCCTTGGCCTTGTTGCGCACTTTTGTGCGGTAGTTGTATATTGTGGTCAGTGAATATCTGAGAAATTTAGCGATTTTGTCGCTGTCGGTGATACCGAGCCTTATAAGGGCGAAAATCCTGAGTTCGGTGTTGAGCGAACCTTCTTTTTTAGGGATGATGGCCTCTTCGGGCAATAGTAGCGAATTGAAGTCGTCGACAAACGTCGGGAACAGGTTGAGGAACGTTTTGTCAAACCTGTCGTAGAATGATTTCAGCTCGTTGTCGATCATGTCGGTTGAT
>CAJUPY010000061.1 GCA_910588035.1 uncultured Muribaculaceae bacterium
GTCTGATTGTTGGAGAGTATTTCAGAAACAATGCTGTCGAATGATCGGTCCTGGGCGGCATATGCCGACAGACTCATCAGAGTGAGGTAAAGGACGTATATACTTAAGCGTTTCATCTGTTACGGTTGATTAGGTAGTAAATTGAGGGTATTACATACATGTTGAGTATGGTCGAAGAAATGAGACCTCCGAGTATGACGATGGCCATGGGCGATTGTATCTCATTGCCCGGTTCGTCGCCGTTGATTGCAAGCGGTATCAGAGCCAGCGCCGATGTCAATGCAGTCATGGCTATCGGCAGAAGGCGGTCGGTCGAACCATGGAATATGCGCTGTCTCAGATCTTCGCCTTCGGCCTTCAATCTGTTGTAGCGCGTGATCAGCAGCATGCCGTTTCGGGTCGAGATGCCCATTAGCGAAATGAAACCGATGATCGCGGGAATGTTGAGTTCGCTTGATGTGATTTTAAGTATGAGTATGCCTCCGATGACAGCAAGCGGCATGTTGATCAGGATTACCAGAGCCTGATGCCAGTTTTTGAATTCGCCGTAGAGGAGCATGAAAATGACAGCGAGAGCGCATAATGATGTCCATAGCAAAGTGGACGATGCTGCAGCCTCGCTTTCAAATTGTCCGCCGTAGGTTATGTAATAGTCCTGAGGAAGCTGTATCTCGTCTTCGATGCGCTGTCGGATTTCGTTTACAGCGCCGCGTAGGTCACGGCCGTCGACATTGGCCGAGATGATGATGCGGCGTTTGACATTCTCTCTGTTGATGGTGTTGGGCCCTGTCGCTGACTTGATGTCGGCTATGGTGCTGAATGGTATTTTCCCTTTTGATGAGTCGATCGACATCTCCGACAGGCTTTCTATCGAGTTGCGTGACGACGGATCGAGAATGACAGTCAGATCGTAAGGTTGGCCGTCTTCATAGACCTGGGAGACTGCTTGACCGCCGATGGCCGTAGATACTATTTTGTTGAAATCGGACATTTTCACGCCATAGGCTGCCATCAGTCCGCGTTTGGGAGTGATGATCAGTTCGGGGCGTTCAACCTGTTGCTCGATATTGGCATCGAATATGCCGGGGACTGAAGATATGATCGATTTGATGCGGTTGCCGGTTGAAAACAATCGGTTAAGATCGTCGCCGAACAGTTTGATCGCTATCTGTGATTCGGATCCCGACATCATGGCATCGATGCGGTGGGAGATCGGTTGTCCGATCTCAATGTTGACTCCGGGCAGTTCTGACAGCTTTGAACGCAATTCCCTGACAACTTCGCTTCTCGATCGGTCAGACAGAGAGTAAGGAGCTTCGATTTCCGAAACA
>CAJUPY010000062.1 GCA_910588035.1 uncultured Muribaculaceae bacterium
AAGGTCACAGAATTTTGTTTTCTCCATAATTTTGTTTCAGTTAGAATTTTGACGGGCATTTTTCAGCTATGCCCTGAATTAGCGGATAACATTGCTTGAAGTGCTCCGTAAGAACAGCATCGACATAAGCAGCCATGTTGAGTCTTACACCAAACATTGAGAATATATCCTTTATCATTTCGCGGTAGTCCTCTCGCACGACTATCGGGTTGCCGTTCCGATTGACCTGACCGAATGACACGTTGCCTATGTAAGTCTTGACATAGTTGCCTTCTTCCTCGGTCATGTTCATTTCCGATACTTTCTTCAGAAGAAAATCGGAAGACTCTCCGATGCGTCTTTTACGACTTGTTTCAACCGGCTCTTTCTGTTTAGTTTTTTTCTCCGAAGGTGCGGCAGGTGTCACATCAGATGCCGTGTGATAAGTCGGGACGGCTGACTCGCGGACGGATTGGATAAAGCTGTCCGCATCAAAATCGGTTACTTGTTTTCTTGCCATGACTACACTTTTATGATGCTTCGGATTTCTGCCACCAGTTCTTCAAGGTTCGAGCCTTTCAGCAGACGCTTGTCAGGCGGCAGCATGGTTGAGCGGAACAATCCGACATTTCCGGTTTCTCGCCCGTCTTTCTCAAACTTGTTGCTTTTTACAAGTACTGTGTCAAGTGAGTCAAGACCCATTTTCTCAATGTAGTCGTCGATAATCTCACATAAACGGGATTTCTCGCGGGTGTTGATTTTGTTCCAGACGAGGTGCATCTCCTTCACATTCGTCACTCTCGTAGCCATCATTTTGTTCTTCACATTGTTGGCGAATGAAATGGAACTTGCCATTTCTCCTGTTTCGGTTGTGATTGGAACAAACAGATAGTCCATGTTTGCAATCAGGTTCACGATGTCGTGGTCGTTGATTGTTCCGGTAATGTCGAAGAAGATAACCCGCGGAGTGTTTCCGGCTTTAAGGAAATTGTCAGTTACCGCCATCGCATCAGTTGGAGAGGTCAGCAAAATCTCGTAAGGCTTTTGCTTGAACTGAGAGTAGAATTTGTGACACACTCTTTTCAGATACGGGTTCTCCTTTGTAACCATAAGGTCATGTTCGCGGTAAACATTCAGCGAGTGCTGGGTGCTGTCACAGTCCACCGCCGCGACTTCGATGCCCTCAACGTAGTACAGGTAACTCGCTACGAGGGCC
>CAJUPY010000063.1 GCA_910588035.1 uncultured Muribaculaceae bacterium
AACACCTTTCACCGCGACCACCGCGGACGCTACAACAAGTATTACACCAATACTTCCGGCCGCAATGACATCGTCGGAGCCAAGGTGACACATGACAAAAAGAATGTCTATTTCCGTGTCGAGACCGATTCGCTCCTCACACCCTCCTCGGATCCGAACTGGATGATGCTTTTCATTGATGCGGATCGCGACAAATCGACCGGCTGGAACGGTTATGACTTCATCATCAACCGGAAGTCACCGAAGGACGGCAAGGTCTTTATCGAGAAGTGTGCGGGACCCTCCTGGGAATGGAGCGGAACAGCCACGGGACGTTACACCGTCAATGGAAATGTGCTTGAAATCGCGATTCCGAAATCCGCGCTCAATGTCGGCAATGACCTTGACTTCGAGTTCAAATGGAACGACAACATGCAGACTCCCGGCGACATAATGGATTTCTATATAAATGGTGACACCGCTCCCGGCGGACGCTTCAATTATGTCTATCAATCCTCTCTTTGATGGGATTGGAAAGACACGATTGAAAAACATGCAATTACTGTCATACTGATTTGATGTTATTTATGCAAATAACTGATTTAAAATGTTTTAAATCTACGATGACACATATTGCAAACAATACCTTAATAAAATTGAAACAAATATAAATAAAGTTGAAACTACAAGAAAAGCATGTCAATCATGTAGGTATTAACTTTGCGTACCAACTTAATTAACCAATCATGACCTACCATCAAAAACACTTCATTGCGATTTGCATGGCAATGCTGCTTTGGCTGGTTTCCAT
The DNA here is from genome assembly GCA_910588035.1 of uncultured Muribaculaceae bacterium. GTDB lineage: Bacteria > Bacteroidota > Bacteroidia > Bacteroidales > Muribaculaceae > CAJUPY01. The sequence goes on from CAJUPY010000063.1 coordinate 791, forward strand.
TCCGGCCGTATGGGGAGCCGACATTCCCATAGTCACCGGCACAGTAGTAGATGGAGACGGTGAGCCTATCATCGGCGCCACAGTCCAAGAATTGAACACCCAGAACGGAACCATCACCAATATTGACGGTGAGTTCTCGTTGAAACTCTCGACGAAAAACCCGGTCTTGGAAATCACCTATATCGGTTACAAGGCCGTGAAGATTCCCGTCACAAGCACTCCTATCAATGTGGTCATGCAGACAGAGACCACCGATCTCGATGAGGTCGTCGTCGTGGCCTACGGTCAGCAGAAAAAAGTGACCGTCACAGGTTCGGTCGCAGCCGTCGGTTCGGCTGAGATCAAGAAG
>CAJUPY010000064.1 GCA_910588035.1 uncultured Muribaculaceae bacterium
GAAGATTTTTCAAGCCTTGACACCAGGAACTTGTCGACGCGCAGCAGTGCCTGCCCCTTGTCAGCTACAAAACGGAAATGCTCGTAAAGGCCAGAGCCCTCGTCAGGCTCATCGCCTGAAACGTCCTGATCCAATTCATCATCAATGGCTGAAAGCTCCACAGTTGTAGCATCAGCCTGCAGCGGCTTATCAGAAATCTTCATTTTCAAATTCGATTTCGTCGATAGCACCATCGACTGCCACATCTAACGAATCAGTCTCAAATGTGTCGATCGGAGCCGAGCCGACCTCAAGCGTCACCGACGCAGTCACCGGAAACGACGTGCCGACAGTCAGTGTCTTTCCGTCGGCATAGGCATTCTCCACGAGATCAGGGTAACTCGACGGGACACTGACCAAACGCACCGACGAAACGCCCAATGCTTCCAGATAGCTGACGGCCTGGCGCGACGAAACGCCGATCACCGGCATGGCCACGGTAACCTGTTTGGGCGAAAAGGCTGTGATCGTAACATAGACCTGACGGCCATTCTTGACAACAGCTCCTGCCCGCGGCCACGATTCCACAACAGTGCCTGGCCTGGCATTCCTATCATATATTGAATCTGATATCTCTACAGTCAGATCATTCTCAGCCAAGAGCAATGCGGCCTGACTATAACTCATGCCCTTCACTTGAGGCACTGTCGACACAGACCCATGATTAGTCCATGAATCTAAAAACAGCAGCGTGCCCCACACTATAAGGCATGCCACCACGACCATCAAAAAGAGATTGGATATAACCGGATGGTTCTTTATGAATTGTTTTATTGGCGATGTTGATTCTGTCATATCATTTTACTTTAGATCGGATCTTAGCCGATCATCTAATGTCTTGCAAAGATAAGAAGTTCAATCAACATACACAACTATCGTTGTCTGATGGCCACACATCGTCAGAGCAGAGCCGCAGTCTGATGCCTCATCATTCATTCAGCCACCGGAATGAATATGTTAAGAACAAATCATATCAGTTAACGGATTATAAATCATCCGCCGCAATTAAACCTCACGAACACTTAGCAGTCAAAATGACGTAACTGAAACGAAATAACAATCTATTTAAAACATTATTTTCATTATGAAAA
>CAJUPY010000065.1 GCA_910588035.1 uncultured Muribaculaceae bacterium
GACTCAAACGGGTGGCAAACAGCGACTGCTGACCATCGCGCAGAGTCAAATCACGAATCTTCAATTTTTTCTTTTCCATGAGAATCATATCTGTGTTTATGTCCATACATAGTTTCAGCTTTGTTGTTTTCACCTGTCTGACCGACAAGGCCATAACCAAAACCTCAACTTTACAAAAATGATAATTTATTTATCGGCGCAAAGTTACGCTTTTTTTTGCGGTATTGCGGAAAAATTTCCTCATTGTTTTGCTCCGTTAAAAAAAATTAAGGTTCTCATATCAGCTTATTTTAGTCTTATTACTAACTTTGTCAAAAGCAAAGCTCATTCCGACCATGTTCAATTTCTTTAACAAAACAAATACTCCGGCCTCGCTCCCGTTTTCAACCGACATCCACTGCCACGTAATACCGGGCATCGACGACGGATCGCCCGACACCGACACATCTGTTAAGCTGATCGAACGTATGCAGGCGTGGGGCATCAAGCGTATATTTGCAAGTCCTCATGTAACTAAAGACAGCTTCGAGAACACCCCCGCAACAATAGCCCCAGCCCTGACATCACTCCGGTCTGCATTGACCGAAGCCGGCAATGACATCACGGTCAACAACCATGCGGAATACCGTCTCGACGACTTTTCCATGTCATTTTTCAAAAGCGGCGAGGTGATGACGCTGCCGGGTGGATACATCATGATCGAAAACCCTTTTGTATCAGAAGCATGGTTTATCGACAACGTGATATTCGATCTACAGGTGAAAGGTCTTATTCCAGTGCTCGCCCACCCCGAACGCTACTCCTACTACTTCAAGAACTACCAACGCTATCGTCAGCTACACGATGCCGGAGCTAAATTCCAAGTCAACCTTCTGAGCCTTGCCGGCGCATATGGCAAGGAACAGCGCGAAATCGGCGAAAGGCTGATCGCTGACAATCTCGTCGACTTCATCGGCACAGACCTCCACAACTTCAGACACGCCGACGCAATAGATTCTTACCTGACATCACGACAGGCACGGAAACACTTCGCAGCCGTTCAGGACAAGTTGCTCAACGACAAAATCTAATTAAAAGTTGCCGTCAAGAACTGTAGCGATGGCAAAATCAAGC
>CAJUPY010000066.1 GCA_910588035.1 uncultured Muribaculaceae bacterium
AGATACACCGACGTTGCGCGGTCTTTAGCTTCACGGTCAATGATGGTGTCGGGTTTCACATAGTGAGTAACATCGGCAATGTGCACACCGACTTCATAATTTCCGTTATTGAGTTTTCTGATCGACAAAGCGTCGTCAAAATCTTTTGCATCCTTGGGGTCGATCGTAAAAGTCGTGACACCACGCAGATCCTCGCGTTGCGAGACAACCTCGTCGGTTATACCAGCATCGATTTTTTCGGCAGCTTTCTCTACAGCCTCAGGATAACGGTATGGCAACCCGAACTCTGCCAGTATAGCATGAATCTCAGCGGTGTTTTCTCCGGTTTTACCCAGAATATCGATCACTTCGCCGATAGGGTTCTTGGCATCGTCGGGCCACTCGGTGATGCGCACTACCGCTTTGTCGCCTGTCACCCCACCCTTCAATTTTGCCTTCGGAATGAAAATGTCGGTGGCAAGGAACTTGGAATCGGTCAGCAGATAAGCATAGTGCTTGTCGACCCTCAAGGTGCCGATAAAAGTCTGATCTTTCTTTTCAATGATCTCCAGCACCTCAGCCTCCGGATCTTTGCCTTTGACATGGGCTGCAATGCTGACCGACACACGGTCGCCGTTGAGCGCATGGCGCGAATTACGTTCGGCCACGAAGATCGGTTCGTTGTCGTCGTCGAGGATCACGCTGTTCTTTCCGTTAGACCGGCGCACAAACACCCCTGTCGCAACGACAGCGCGTTTCGGCGTCTTGAACTTGCCTGGGGCAACCTCCACCAATATACCGTCAAATGCAAGTTCGGCAAGATAAAGCGCTACGGAGCGTTGCTGCATGGGAGTGGCAGCGCCTACGGCTGCCGAAACCTGCTTGTAATTGAATGTGCCGCTTTCCTGGCAGCTTACATATGTGTCAACTGCTTCGCGCAGCCTCTTTGACTGATTATCTTTCTTACTTGACTTTGCCATGATATGGTGTTCTATGATGAATGATCTACTGATCCGTTACAGATCGGAGAAACTGTGTTAGTTATGTTTTATTGTAATTAAAACGGCCCGCATGTCGATTTTGTTGCGGGCCGTCTGTTCTTTATGCAAAATCAGGCATCAATATTCG